>CAZXMM010000002.1:0-61140 GCA_964641255.1 uncultured Gammaproteobacteria bacterium
CAGTGGCGGTGGCGGTAGTAGACTTCTTACACGCATTATTGTCACAAATGAGAAAGCCATCATCTGGAGTAGGGTCGTCAGTGGGAGTGCATTTTTTAATATCGATGAAATCCAACTGAAAAACCCTGGTCGGGTTGTTAGTTTGCGGGGGCAAAGGGATAATTTCAATCTTGTGTTTGCCACAAGGTAACACGCGCGAAGTCCAAGGGGAATTATTTTGATAATTGAGTCGATCGGTATTACTAAAGCTGTCAAACGTACCAACATTTTTACCATCTATAACCACTTTAGCTTTAGTGCGGCGTGGGGCACTTAAAAAACCGACTTTTACTTGATCGAAAGAAAAATTTTCGGAACTTAAATCGAGAACGGCCTTACTGTCTGCAAATTTGTTTGAAGACGTATCAATGCTTTGGTGCCAGCTGCCACCACGAGCTTTGTAGCTGCCACCGTTTTTATTCAGTACAAAATGAGAATATTTAAAACGCGAGTCACTGTTTTCAATTTTGACCCATTTATCTCCAGCCGCGAAATTGACCAGCAAATTTTTTCCAGTCTGCAGTCCGTAAACAATAAAAAGCCCTGCTATAGCTACTAACAGGAGTATTACTAGTGACAGTAGTGTTTTATTGCGACTGATTATTTTCATAAACTCCATTTAGTATAACACTGGCTGTTTAGTTTCTGCCATTGACAAAGGTTGAGTGCCCATGGTTGAATGGACTACATCTATGGCAATAGCAAGCACTACTACTAGTAGTAAACGATCTTTCCCCAAACTAAACCTCAGTTTCTTAAATGATAGTCCAATAGTTTCTATTCTCGCCGCCATGGTGATCTTTCTCTTGGGAGCGGCCATGGGTGGCATGTATACTAAAATTCAGTATTTGGAAGGTAAAACTCCTGGAGTAACTCCAACGGTGGTTCAAAATCCTACCGCTCCGGCCGCTCCTTCTGAGCCTGAAGCCCCCACGGTGGTGACCCCAACGGTGACAGCTAATGACCCTTTTCTGGGGAACGCTAACGCCGAAGTTACTATTGTTGAGTGGGCAGATTATCAGTGTCCATTTTGTGAACGGTATTTTACTGACATCTTTGGTCAAATTAAGAAAGACTATATCGATACTGGCAAGGTTAAATTTGTCTTTAAGAACTTAGCTTTCCTTGGTAAAGAGTCGACTGACGCGGCCAACGCCGCGATGTGTGCCAAGGAACAGAATAAATTCTGGGAATATCATGACTATCTCTTTACCAACCAACAGGGAGAAAATCAGGGAGCTTTTTCAGTGGACAACCTGAAAAAGTTTGCCGTGACACTGGGGCTAAACGCAGCCCAATTTAACAGCTGCTTAGATAGCCAAAAATATAATACCCAGGTTCAGGAAGATATCGCTGATGCTAATAAGAACGGCTTTAATAGCACTCCTTCAACGGCGGTAGGGAGTACACCCATTGTGGGAGCTCAGCCCTACGCTACCTTCAAAGCGGCCATTGAGGCCGAACTGGCAAAATAACTAGGAGATAATGTTAGAGGCGTTGCGTCCTCCTGGAAAATTAAGCGTTTTCTTGTATTTCTACTGCTAACTGACTATTCTTAATCATAAAGTGAAGATACCAACTTCTGGGTCAGTAGCGACAGCCGTAATAGCCCTGCTCTTTTTATTGGGGGGTGGAATTGTGGTTTTTTTATTGAGCCAGAACAGGCTTAGCTTTAATTCTCGGGCCAGTAGTACAGAAACTGAAAGTTTACAAGAAAAAATCTTACAAGGAAAAGCCGTAAAAAAGAAATTAGGAGTAATCATTTTTAACCCCAAACTAAAAAGCAAAGGTCAAAAAACCCTGGTCGAATATAAAAACTGGAACGATCCCGACCAAATGACTGAGGCTCTCATCAAAGATTTCCAAGAGGTGAGTGGAGGCTACCTAAATTACGAAGTTAGCTACCGCCGGGAAGTAAACGACTTTGAAAAGAAAACTGACGGTTTTCGCTACGATGAAAAAACTCTACTGGCTGCACTTAATGACCCAACTAAAGCTCATAGCCCCAACGAAATAGATTACCCCTGGCTAATCAGTGCTTACAAGTTATGCGATCTGTTTAATAGGGGGAAGGTTGAGGAAATCTGGTTGTGGGGCCACCCACTTTCAGGTTACGAAGAGGCTGTGATTATGGGTCCCGGCGCCTTTCCAATCTTTGGTAGTACCGATCCCATAATAGGAACAGACTGTAAGGGGAAATTAATTTTGATGGGTTTTAACTATGAGCGCGGCTTGGGTATGGCCCTAGAATCATATGGCCACCGGGTAGAAGCCACAATGAGACATGTATTTGGCGGTTCGTGGGCATATAAATATGGTCCTCCTCCAGCCAATAATCCTGCCAACCCTACCCCCTGGGACAGGTTTACCAAGCGAGGTTTTGATCCGGAATTACCCTCTGGTTGTGGCAACATTCACGGCGGTCTAAACACTTTAGAATATGATCCGAACAATTTTTATAATTATGACTGGACAAACACCGCTACAGTTCGAAGTTATTGTGAGGATTTTCTCACTTATCCCGCAGTCGGTAGCGAAATTAAAAATATAAGTTGTGAAGCCTGGGCGGATTGTTCTCCTTGCACCCCATTTTCTCCAGAGAGAGGAACGTGTCGGAATAAGTGGCTTGATTATGGCTATGCTTTTAAAAAATGGTGGCTTAGCCATTTACCCCGAGCGAACTATTTTACTAGCGGTATTGCTAATAATTGGTGGGCTTACATCGCAAACTATGACAAAACGATTAAAACAAAAGTCGAAGCAACCACCTGCCGGCTCGAATACTATGAGGATAATAGTAAAAATATTCCCGGTAAATATTATCTTGAAAACAAAATCACCACCGCTGGTCCGGGCCAAACTATTGTACTGTATGCCGGGGTTGTCAATATTGGAACTATTACTACTAACGTGTCATTAGTAGATAACCGTCTGGCGACAGATTTGACTGCGATTGACGGCGATAGCCACTGTTCAAAAACTAACCAAGGCTATACTTGTCGTGGGTATAGGATTACTCCTGGTCAGACCAGTGGAGGAGCTTATCGGGTGAAATTATCCCCAGCGTTAGTGCCCGGTACCATAATTGATGGTAGACTAATCGTCTATAAAGATAGCGTCGTTGATGAGCTATGTGCTACGGCGCAGCTCAAAATTAACTAAGTCCCTTGCACTTCTTAGGGTGAACTATTACATTAATTGTGTGAGTAAAAAATTTACTGGTGGTTTTGCCCCACTTCTGAGTTTGATCATAGTATTTGTGCTGGCTTTAGGCGTGGCTGGGGCGGTGGTAGTGATTAATCGTAGCCAGGGAACCCAGTTTTTCTCTAATGCTGGCAGGAATCAAAGTGAAGCAATTGAAGAATCTATAGCAGCTGTTCCTGCAGATCTAGGATTGACTGTTGTTCCTAAACTTAATCCTGAAATGGGTAAAATTGATTTGGTTGCCAAGTGGAAAAACCCAAGATCGGTCGAATCTGAGGGGAAACTGACACTTTCCCATTACAAGATTACCGTTCGGAAAATGCCTATTACTGACTATGCTACTAATTTGATTAGTGATTATAGTCTGGCTAAGGTCTTAGTAAGCGAAAACCCAAGTCGAACCCTTACCGCTTTACCAGTCAAAAGTGGCGAAAGCTACTACGTCCAGCTTCGAGCAATTTATTACAATAATGAAAGTAAAAAAGTATTAGTTAAGGTCCAGCGAGTCGAGTTTGAGTATTTTGAGGACAGATTCGAGAATAACTTGAGAAACTGGATTAATGATAGTCCTAATTCTATTAAGCCAAGCATAAATAACGGACAACTTTTGATAGAGACTATCGGGCCGACCCGTGATGCCAGACTAGTAGTCAAGCCAGGAGCAATTCCAAAAATAAAAAACAGGCTTACCCCTTATGCTGTTGGCGTGACCGTATCTGGCTATGTAAATGAACTAGGACTGGAGGGGGGAGATGTTTCTCTGGTGGGATCAGGAACTCGTGAATATGGATTCAATTTTAGAAACACAGGTATACCCCGGGTTTACTTATTGGTTCCAGGCGGACCAGATAATGGGTACTATAACATCCCGCTTCAACCACCGATTACTTTGACTAGCTATTTCGATGGGTCTAATTTTTCCTATCTTTACAATTTTAATCAAATTGGTGATAGTTTTTTTGCAGTAGCTCCAGTATCCTCCCTTTCGTTGGGATTCTCTGGAAATGGTTATAGTGTGTACCTAGATGATTTTAGGTTGGTTTGGGTGAAATAGTCCAGAAGTAGCTATGGCAACAAGATTTTCTTCGGGTTTTGCCCCAATTGTCGTGGTCCTTGCGTTGGCTCTGCTCGGGGCTGGCCTCTTTGTGGGCGTAGGTCTGGTGCAGCAACAAACTACTACAGTTACTAAAGCCGCGCCTTTGGTAACAAGAGTCCATTGGGAAGAAAACAATCGTATCCTATCTGATAGTTTTTTCTCTACTAGGCGTTTTAAAGACCTCAAAGCCAGTGGTAAATATTACGCGGCTATTTTTGGCGGCGGTAGGGGATATATTAGTTTCTTTGGTAAAAAATTTACTTTGGGGTTGGCTAAGGGAAATACTGGGGGCAAAGGACTGTTGAAAATTAAGATTAAGGGGTTGGAAGACCATAAGGTTTATTACAACCAAACTCAGGTGCTCAACCAGCGCAAGCCTGGAGCCATGGAGTATTACAAATTGCCCTCCGATTTGATGATGGCTAAGGCACCAAAAGGACAGTGTTATGACATCACGATTGATATCATAAACCCTAACCCCGATGACCATCAGGGAAATCACCTCAGGGATTTACTTTTCTTTGACTATATCGATGCCGAGCAGTGTGATGCTTCAGATAAGCCAGTTTTTGTCTGCAAAAACAACGCTTGCACCATCTCTAGAAGTGGACGCAATTCTGACACTCGCTGTGAGGGACATCTTCTTAATGATCCGTGCGGCTATTTGACTTGTCAAAATAACGCCTGTGTGATTGATAGTAGCGCTAACTCCAGTGATCAGGGTTGCCTAGGTGGTAGGTTCCCAAATGACACTTGTCAAGGACAAGCGACTGTCCCCACCCCAATTGTTAAAAAGGTTCAGGTCATAATTTATGACCCTATTCTAGAAAATTATGATAACAAACGTCTTAGTAGTCACCTGACTGGTATTGAGATTTCGCCAGAGGGGGAAATCAATAATTTAATTACTGATATGGAGACCGTTAGTGGCGGCTATCTTAAATACCAGATAGCAGAGATCAAAAAACTAGATGAATACCTGGAGTATACCGATGGATTTAAGTACAACGATGAGACTTACTTATCAGCCTGGGATAACGGGCAAAGTTTTGATCACGGCAGCGCTAAAACTTTTATGGCCAATTTCAATAAAATACTCGCCGAGCATAATACCTGCCAAAAGCTAAATGTCGGGGAAATTGACGAGTTGTGGCTGTCAGCTTATCCTTATTCAGGCTTTTGGGAAAGCTTTCTGGCTGGTCCCAGACAGTCATTTTTCTTAAACGGTCCAGAGCTGAAGATTGATGCTTGCCAAAAGTTTCTTCCTGTCATGGGCTACGATTCTTCTTCGGGAGCTGACTACATGCTCCATGACATGGGCCACCGTTTGGAGTCAACTATGAGACAGATCTACGGTAACGGCGCGTGGCCAGGTGATGATTCCAATCCCTGGTCTACCTTTTCACTGCGTCAGTATGATATGCCTGGGAAAATTTACTGCGGTAATGTACATTTCCCTCCCAACGTTAACGAGGAGGAGCAGTACTACTATTGGTCTCCCCAAGAAGTAAATACTTCTTGTGACGACTGGTCTTTGTACCCAGATCTTCCTAATCCACCAACAACGAAAAATATTACTTGTACCGAGTGGGAATGTACTCCCTACGGCTATTACAAGTGGTGGTTAAGTCACATTCCGAAAAAAGATGGCAAATACCAAGGGACTGACCTTAACTGGTGGAAATATTTTGCTGATCTAAACTATACAATGAGTATTCTTGAGGCAAGATAGGAAAACTATTCTTCTTTAACTCCAACTGCAGTAGAATGAATCTAGTTATGGACCGGCTCACACCACTACTACTACAACTGCGCTCCCGGCTGCTTTTTTATAGCATTGTTGGGGGGGTAGTTTTGACCGGACTACTACTTTTTCTTCTCGTCAATGAGTCTCCTCTTTTCCCCAGACAAATTGCTGGAGAAAAAACCAAAGGAGAGGTAGCTCAGCCTACAATCGTAAATGGAGAGCTGGTTTTACCCAAGGAGGTCTCCCTGGGTCAATCTGGGGGACTGGGACAACTAGCCCAGAACAATAGGTTGGTGGTTAATTCAGCCATTCTAAGTCCCGTCTATGACCAACAGCAAAAACTGACTGGTATTCGTATCCTGGGGGAGGTTACTAACATCGGCACCAAAGTGATTGACGGTGTTAGCCCGGTCGTCCGTTTTTTTAGCGACCAAGGGGTGTCAGTGGGGCAAAAGGTAGGCGTTCTTAGCTCTGGCTACCGGTTTTTTAGCCTAGAACCGGGAGCTAGAAGTGTTTATGATGTAACTGTCGATAATCCTCCGACCTCGGACCGTTTGGAAATTGTCATGAACGCGACCTCCGCTACCAGTTCTGCCTTGTTTGAGCCAATGAAAATAGCTAGCCGGTCGGTGGAAGTAAAAACGGCCAAGCGGCAAATTGATGCTTCTGCTTCCGCCGAGCTGCCCAGTAGCGTGGAGTATTTTACCGTTAGCGGCAGCGTGGTGAACATCGCCAGTGATCCCTTTTCTGAAATTACAGTTTATGCTTGGGCTAAGGGGACCGATGGTAAAATCCTCTCTTTTGCCACCCAGGAATTTAGAAACGATCTCTTAAACCCAAGTGATAAGTTGGATTTTAGGATTACCCTCCTACCCTTTAGAGAGGGGATTAGTTATGATACAACTGAAATTGCCGCCTGGGGCAAGAGGTATAAGTTGAATTTATAATAGGCACCAAAACGCAACTTATTAATGACAACTAGGACAACCAATGGTATAATTATTCTATAACCTATAGGAAAGTATGTTACCAACAAGACTAGAAACTGGGATCGATGATTCAGCAATAGGTGATCCCCTAACACTGGCTGAACCCCCTTCCTTTAACGATTTAATGAAATCAGTTATGTCTGCCGGAGAGACAGTCTTAGCAATGGACCCCGAGGTTACAGATGCAACAGCTTCTATTGGCGACGGGTCTTTGTTTGGGGGCATTAGAGCCACTACAGATATCACAGGTCTTGACGGCCAACGGTATGTTGTAGAGGTTCGCTGGGTAACACCAAATGGCCGGGAACTTAAACATGCTTCTCCAGAAAAAATTCAAAGTCTTTTAGAAGATGCACAAACATGGCGTAAACATCCACTGTGGGTTCAGGTAGATAAATTGAAAAGTGACCAAAATTCTCCAGCTGCCGACTTGGTTAGAGAAACGGTTCTATTGGCTGATGGGGGGTGGCCCAAAGCTCCTGCCATAACAAAAGAATTAGGTACAAGGCGACTGGTCGTAAGTGCTAATTTTGGAAAACTTGCGTGCCATACTAGTTATAAGGAAGATGACCGATTGGGACCGTCTAAGTACGTGGCCAATGCGGCTAAGTTTGCTGTAGCAGCAAACGAAGTTCTACGTAATCTTCGCTTACCCCAGGCTCTAGCTGCGGAATGAAAAAGTCACGACCAGGCCAGCTAACAGCTCGTTGACTTAGCCATACTATTTAATTATAATCGCGTCTAGAAATGAAGAAAACCTAGCTACGAGCTTAATGGTTAAATTTTTAACCCGCTCCAGCGGGTTTTTTAGTCTCATTTCTTCCTCGCACCTTAACAAGTTAATATTTTTCTATTGACGAAAAGAAATTAAAGAATCGAACAGTCAATTTTTATTTGACTTTTTTTAAAAGTGGTAGGAAACATCTAGTTGTAATTTTTTACAATTAGCAATTTTTTTGAGAATTTGATCCTGGTTCAGGATGAACGCTGGCAGTGTGCCTTACGCATGCAAATCGAACGGGATTTATCCGCAAGGATAAATTTAGTGGTGGACGGGTGAGTAACACGTGGGAACGTACCCTTAGGTATAGGATACCTCGCCGAAAGGCGAGTTAATACTGTATGGTCTCGCAAGAGTAAAGCGCTTAACTGCGCGCCAAAGGAGCGGCCTGCGGCCTATCAGCTAGTTGGTGAGGTAAAGGCTTACCAAGGCGATGACGGGTAGGGGGTGTGAGAGCATGGCCCCCCACAATGGGACTGAGACACGGCCCTTACAACTACGGTTGGCAGCAACGGGGAATCGTTCGCAATGGGCGAAAGCCTGACGACGCGACACTGCGTGGAGGATGACGGCCCTCGGGTTGTAAACTCCTTTTGATTGGAAAGAATACCTCGCAAGAGGTTTGACGGTACCAATAGAATAAGCCGCTACTAACTACGTGCCAGAAGTCTCGGTAATACGTAGGCGGCGAGCGTTATCCGGATTTATTGGGCGTAAAGAGACGTGTAGGCGGTCTCTCGCATCTTGTTTCAAAGACCCTGGCTCAACTGGGGGAAGGGGCAAGAGATGGAGTGACTAGAAATCTTTCGGGGCAACTGGAACTTTAGGTGAAGCAGTGAAATGCGTTGATATCTAAAGGAACACCGATGGCGAAGGCAGGTTGCTAGGAAGACTTTGACGCTGAGACTCGAAAGCTAGGGGAGAGAAGCAGATTAGAGACCTGCGTATTCCTAGCCGTAAACGCATGGGTGCTAGATACTCGTCCCGCCGAGAACGTAACAATTGTTGCGTCTTGGGCGGGATGAGTGTCGCAAGCTAACGCGTTAAGCACCCCGCCTGGGGAGTACGAGCGCAAGCTTAAAACTCAAAGGAATTGACGGGGACCCGCACAAGCAGTGGAGCGTGTGGTTTAATTCGATTCTAAGCGAAGAACCTTACCAGGGCTTGACATGATACTGCAAGAGCACGGAAACGTGTTATCCTCGAGAGTGTATCAAAGCTGCTGCATGGCTGTCGTCAGCTCGTTCCGTGAGGAGTACCCTTAAGTGGGTTAACGAGCGCAACCCTCATCCTTTGTTAAATATTCAAAGGAAACTGCCCTGGCAAAACCAGGGAGGAAGGCGAGGACGATGTCAAGTCAGCACGGTGCTTATGTCCTGGGCTACACACACCCTACAATGGCGAAGAACAATGAGTCGCGAAGTCGTGAGGCTAAGCAAATCTCAGAAATTTCGCCCCAGTTCAGATTGAAGGCTGCAACCTGCCTTCATGAAGTCGGAATTGCTAGTAATGGCGCATCAGCAGGGCGCCGTGAATACGTTCTCGGGTCTTGTACAAATTAAAGGCGTCTGGCAGCTAAAGAAGCAAGATGGTGTGAATCCATCGCAATAGTAGAAGAACAGGACCTATCCCGTAAGAGAAGGTCTGAAGGGTTCGATGTAACAAAGAGCAGCCCAAATATAAAAAGATGCATCGACTCTTAGGTGTACTAAGAGGAAGATGCTCAAAAAAATCTTTTGGGATGTTTGAAAGTGTTTCTTAAGTGACCCAGAGAGATCCTGTATCACACACAAGAACAATTTTGGGTACAGGAAGTCAGCTGAGTCCATAGTAGTTAGAAGTTGTATACTTTTAACGAAGGGATGAACTCTAAACTAAACCCTTATTATTTGGTTGGTCTTGTTGATGGAGAAGGCTGCTTTTGTGTAACCTTCAATAAACACAAGAATAATCGACTCCTTGAAGTTAGACTCATCTTTGAGATCGAACTTCGGAAAGACGATAGGGAAATCTTAGAAAGAGTAAGAGAAACTTTGCAGTGCGGCAACATTTACGATCTCTCTTATGAGAGATACAGCAAATGGAAACCCCATTGTAAATTTAAAGTTTCCAATATAAAGGATATTACTCAAAAAGTGATTCCTTTCTTTCAAGATTTTCCTTTACAAGCAAAAAAGAAGCACAGTTTTAAAACATTCTGCGAAGTCGCAAAGTTAATGCTGAATAAGCAACATTTGACCGCTTCTGGGATTAATGAAATTAGGGCTTTGAGGGAATTTAGTAAGAGACTCGCTGGATGCGGGAAATCCGCACGTCCAGTGGGGAGGGACAGGTTTCTGATCCCAGTCACCGCCCGTCAAGGCAGCAAAGTCGACAGCGCCTGAAGATCCCCGCTTGCGGGGGTTGACGGTGAGGCCGGCGATGAGGCTTAAGTCGTGGAGCCGAAAAGGCTTTTTGTCGCGACCTTTCAAAGTAATTTGGATGCAAAATTTGGCTGTATCGGTGGAGCCTAACTTGTGATTAAATTTAGTCACTAACAAGGTAATACCGAGGGAAGTCTCCTGATTAAAAGGGATGACCCCGTAGAGACTACATGCCAACACCACAGATAACAAAGGCTTATTTGCTTGGAATATTACATGACGCAACTGAAAGAAAAACTACTTTCAGAATCGCCACTAAGAACATTGATTTCGCTAAAATACTTGTGAATGGTATTCATTCACTTGGAGTAGGCGCTTGGTCTTATAAAGAAGGAAAGACTCGCAATCTCTGGATTGTTGAGTTTTCAAAATCTTTGTTAAATGACACAAGCGTTTCCTCAAAAAGGGATAAAATTGATTATCTTAGGGGATATTTTGATGCTGAAGGTGGAATTGCCAAGAATTCGAGTATTCGTTACTATCTCTACTTTTGCCAAAAAAATAAGACAGAATTAGAAGAAGCCAAGAAATACTTAGAAGAACTCGGTATCAATTGTGGCAAAGTACATAATCCAAGCGTTAGGATGGATCCTAATTATTGGCGGTTTTTTGTAGGAGTAAAATCCTATAACAAATTCGCTAAAACAATTGGGTCATTGCATCCAGAAAAAGTTTGTTATTTGCGGATGAAGATATAGTCCATGCCCCACGAAAGTCGGGGATTAACATGAACAAGGTAACCGTAGCCGAAGCTGCGGTTGGATCACCTCCTTTCTAAGAGGTATCTCACTTCATTCAAAGACCCCGCCTCTGGCGAGGTACCGGATGATAAATAACTCTCAGTTTTTTTAATTGGTTTACTGACTAAAGAAAACCAGGTTTCCTGCCACTTTTAAAAAGTCAAAACTTTTTGTCAAACATACTATCCCACCTTTTTGGTGGGATTTTTGTTAGCTGGAGTGTCCGACAATGCTTGGAAAAGTAGCGTTGTGCTGATCCATTAATAGACGGAAGCTCTGGGGCAGGAGCACTAGTTATAAATCTAGCCTTTGACCACCTATTAAAAAAATTGTTAGAGTTCGCTAGTAAAGTTTTTATTGACAGTTAGCCCAGTTATTAGATACACTAAAACTATGGAAAATCCTACTTCTACTTTGGCCCCAGTTAGCTATGCCTCTGTCGGGCGGCGCTGGGCCGCAATTATTGTTGACGCCATTATCATGATAGTGGCGATTTTTGCTGTCATGATTCCCGTTGTTGCTGTCGTGGGCCTTAGTTCTGGGTCTGAGTATACTGAAACCGGGGGACTACTCTTGTCAGTTATCTCTCAACTATTATTTTTGGTAGTAGTGGTAGCCTACTCAGTCTTTTTCATTGGTAAAAAAGGGCAAACTCCGGGCAAAATGCTTCTAAAAATTAAAGTTGTCAAAATTGGCACGAGCGATGCCCCCGGCTACTTACGAGCGTTTCTGAGGGAAATCGTCGGTAAATTTATCTCGGGAGTAGTCTTTGATCTAGGCTATCTCTGGGCTATTTGGGATAAAGACAAACAAGCTTGGCATGATAAGATAGCCCAAACTGTGGTAATTAAAGTGTAGTTTTGTGTCACAGATAGATTTTGGTGCCATCATTCGGCGCTCCTTTGAACTTACCAAAAAACATAAGTGGCTCTTAGTGTACGGACTCATCTTGGGGGCAGCCTCGGGAGGCGGGGGGTTTAACGGCTTGGGAAATTTCAACTCTGACGACCCGGCCAAAGATTTAAATTTCCCTGCGGTGTCTTACGACTGGCTAGTAGACGCGGTTTATGCCGTGCCCCCCACTACTTGGTTACTGCTGGGGTTGGGGGTAATTTTTCTACTCATTTTAGGAATTGCGGTTTCTTGGGTGGCGCAAAGCTTTGCTAAAGGGGCCCTGATTGGAGGCCTAATGGAGGCGGAGAATAAGGGGGAAGTGACCCTTAGGACCAGTGGCCGTTTTGGGTTAGCCACGATTAAACCCCTGATCCTGTACAACTTACTAGTTTTTGGGGTGACAATACTAATTGTTGGCGTGGCCCTATTGCTCGTTATTCTTAGCAGCCTCGTGTTTACCGTTCTGAGACTGGAATTTTTAATTGCCGTGGTGGTCTTTATCGCGCTGTTAATTTTTATTATCGCCATGCTGGTATTAGCGATGATGCAAATTTATGCCGACCGACTGATTGTGCTTAAGGGCTACTCTCCAGATCAAGCTTTGCGTCGGGCACTGTCACTGTCACGGGGCCATTTTTTAACCACTGTTTTAATGAGCCTTATCAATATGACAATTTCTTGTAGTCTAGGCTGCCTCAGTACGGTTTTCCTCGCCGTTTTCTTGGGCATTCCCGCGGCGATTGCCCTGATCCCATCTTTTCAAAACGGTTTTCAACTGCCCTCAGTACCCGTGCTAATCTTTTTAGCAGTGCTTTTGATTTTAGCGGTTATTGCCGGAACGGTTTTTCGCGCGGCGGTAGTGGTGTTTAATTTTAGCAACTGGAACCTACTCTTTACTAAACTACTTGCAGACGAGGAGGAAAATAAATGACGACCAAAAATGAGTCACCCGCCCATCCACTACACCGGTTTCTCGCCTGGTTGACCGATTACCTCCTTGGTTTTCTCAGTGTCCTAGGTGGCGTCTGGTTAGTCTCGACCACGACCAGGCTGGAGGTAATTCTAGCTAATCTGGCGCTGTCCCTAGCCCTAGTTTTAATAGCTCCACTGGTTCTACTGGGGCTCAATACTTATCTCACGCACCGGGTGGGGGGTAGCCTCGGGAAAATTGTTTGGGGTTTGGCCATTTCTACCCACGGTCACTACCTGTCTTTTGGGTTGGCTCTCTTTCGCAGTACCGTGGGTTACTTGGTGGCTGGTAGTTTTTGCGGTCTGGGCTTTTTGTGGAGCCTATTTAACCCCCAGCGCCAGGGTTGGCACGACCTGATCCTTGACGATGTAGTGCTAGTTAAAGACCGTTGGGGTTTAATTATTGGCACTCTTAGCCTAGTCGCCTTAGTGATTGCTTCCAGTTGGCTACTAAGTGTCTCGGTCGCCAATTTTCAGACCCATTCTGGCCTGTATCAGCAAATGGCTAAAAGTTTTTAGTAGTTAAAAATCTCCTGCCCAAAAAAGTATGACGCAAATCAACGTTTATTTGTACGGCCCTCCCGGTTGTGGTAAAAGTACCGCCTTTTCACTGTTTAAAACCAGTCTCAGGCAGCCATTTAGCGAGATTCAAACCGGGCATATCTTTAGAAACGCCAAGCTTGGTGGCGCCTATGAGTGGGTGTGGCATAAAATCCCCTCAGTGGCCGCTACTATTGCAGGTGGTCGGCTAGTAAATAGTCCGGATACGGTTAGAGTAGTGCGTCTGGAGGAAGAGAGAAATAGACATAAGCCCGGCAGCAAGCTGCGTTTTTATGACGGTTTCCCTCGGACCCAGGCTCAGCTTTGGGCTAATGATAAACATAATAATTACCTGAGGCGCTTGGGTCAGAGAATTATTGAAGTCCATGTGTTGTTTGAACTAGCCAAAGAAGAGGCGGAAAAACGGATGAATCTGGGGGATACGACTGACCGTCAGGACCGCTCTGACCGGGGGAAAGCCAAGAAGCGTCTCCACACCTACTTTAGTCAAACGGCCCCGATGATTGAGACTCTACGGCAGCAGGGCCGGTTACTGGTAGTTGATGCATCCCTGACTAGGGAGGAAGTCGCTAGTCTGGCTAAGCAGGTAATTGCTCAGAGTTTAGAGTCGCGGAATATAAGCGGGCTAGTAGGTTAGCTACTTAGTCTTTTGGGTAAAATTATCGAATTCCTGCAAAAATTGCTGGCCACTAGCAGGGATAATATCCAGGATAGCGGTTAACAAGTGGGGTAATTCTTTGGCGAAGGGTCTAATCTTAGCTTCGATCAAGGGTTTTAGCCAGGGGTTTTGTCTCCAAGGATGAAGAGACCCACCAAGATCAGTCACAAATTTATCAGCCCAATCAAGCCGAAATGGTTTAGTCAATCCCGCGATCAGTTCCGGAGCGGCTAGGGCTAGGTCTCTCTCTTTGGCCGCTAGCTGATCTAGGGGCAAGGCGGCCAAATCAACAAATTGTTCCACTAGGGGGAAACTACTCTTAGCGATTTCCCTTGGGCGGGTTTTTAGCTCGGTAGCTACTGCGACCAGGGCCTGGGCTGCGGCTTCGGAAAGGGAAAGCTTGGGATTTGACTCTTTAACTTGGTAGGTTTTGTCATGGACTAGATCTAAAAATTTCCGAGCCTCCACTGTGGCTTCTTCTTTGGGGCTAACAAATTGAGTCAGCTTTTCGACAGTGGGCCGGATTTTTTTCAGCTCAGCCCGGGCTTGGGGTAATAGAGAGGGAACGATCTCTAAAAGCTTCTTATCAATTTCCCGACCAAGAAAGTATTGACAAATCAGGGCTACTGGTAAGAGGAAAATAGTTGCGGCCATGAGGTTGAGAATAAAATCTAAGCGTTTGGCCGGGTGGTGATTTGGTAGTAGTGCCAGAGCGAAATTGCGGTAGGGGGACATGTCGTCTGGCTGAAGCTTCCTGGTAGCTGCCTTTTCAGCTAAAGAGACAAGAGCTAGAGCCCCCCTGACTCGGCCTAAATCAGCCAGTTTACTGTCAGCGGCTGGCCCCTGTGCGGTGTAGAGGGTTCGTTCTGCCCGGTGGAGGGTATTAGCAATATTTTTTTTGGGAACACCAAGTAGTTGGTCGGGGAGGGTGTTTTTTGGAGCGCTACCTAGAGCTCGCCAAACTTGTTCTTTAGTCACTTTCGGGCCAACTGCTGAAATTTCTTGTTTTATCATCTATTAAATTCCGCCCTTTGCTCTAATAAAATCTTGAGGCTTGGAGGGGAATCGAACCCCTGCAGTAGAAGTTTTGCAGACTCCCGTGTTTCCACTTCACCACCAAGCCACCAGGCTATTTTAGCAGATTTAGAGGTGCTTCAGGAATCTTTCACAATCCATACCAAAATTTTGTTGTCTTCACTTTTGGATGGAGTATGGTGCGTGTACGCTTGAGTTACATATTCCAGAACTATTGCTCGCGGCACTATTTCTGTTTGTGGGGGATGCACTCATTCGGTAAGTGGAAACTACTTCTGAGAAGCTGTTGTTTTTCTTGGGTGATTTAATTAACGAGGTTTTTTGTTGGCTTTTGAAGCTATGGTGCAAGTGGTTAGGCTAGGCAACAATTTTTCTAAACTTCATTTAATATAGAGTGATGAATAATTATGGCGAACCCAGCTCGGGAGATGTCCTTGGAATAACACAATCACCTGCACAAGAAGGTAATGAAGTGTCTCATGACAAAATTCGATTACAAGAACGATTTGAACTCGCTGATACCAGCGAAAAGCTAATAGTAGAAAACTTTTTTCTTCTTACTTGTGTGGGAAAAGGGTTTAAACCTTTAGAGCGAGGTCCTGAAGAAGCTGAAAAAACGTTCACAACCCAAGATGGCGTCATTTTTAAAACCAAAGGAGCCAAAGGATACTTTTCTGTTCCACTTAGAAACAGACATTCTCAAATAGAAGACAGATTGTGGATAGAACGAGAGTTTAGTTCTCCTGAAGAACTAGTTTTTTTCTTGAGAGAACACGAACTAGATCCCACCCAAGAGAGAGACGATTCGTCTCCAAGCCCCTTTGGACAGAACTTGCCTGAAGACTATGACATTCAAAGTTTTGTGGCGGAAACAGAGCGGCATACAATCCCTCATATTATCGAAGAATATGGTACCGGTGATTTATTTAGAAGTGTCTACGGAGGTATATCGCGGATTGAATATAAAAATGCATTCAGAGAAGTGCTTAAAAGTGCAGATCCTCATTTGATCAGGAAAATAAAAAGATTTATCGCTCATGATGGCAAACTGTTGCAGGAAAACTACGTAGCAATGATTGCCAAACTCGGTGATGAAGGGAATTTTAAATTTAGTCAAAAGTTACCATTTCAGGAATTAACTCATTATTCTTCTGAACCACTAACTGGAAATCAAATTAATTCATCTCATGCCTTAACTAATGCTCTGTATCCCGAGGGATTTCAAAAGTATCTTTTTGACGTTATAAAATCCGGTAATCAGGAGGAGGCAAATCAAATCTTATTCGATCATTCATACCAACCCCAACCTGAAGGAACAACATTTGGATACCCAGTTAAGGGAAGAATTCGTCCTTATAATGTCTTTTTAGGCATTCATGACAGTGTGTTTCTGGGGACAGAATTTGGTTGTGGAATGGCTGCTAGAGCCATTGGAGCCTTTCGAAATAGTTTTTCTGTAAATGAACTGCTTAAGGCTCCTATGTTGGTTGTCCCAGGTAACTTTGATCAAGTTCTCAATACTATGTCGAGAGATTTGACAACCTCAAGATCAATTACTAATTTCACTAGTGAGCAAATACAGATGGCACTAGGGCAAATCATCGATCAATCTATGGATTTACCTCATTTTTTAGAATATTTCAAAAGGTATGTGGAAGTGGTTTTCAACTCGGAGGAATCATATTGGAACTACATCAAGACTCAATCTGCAACTGCCCGCCCCGCGCAAGTCTCGCTGCTTGGTCAATACGGTCTTGACGGTCTTAAACCCGATGAACAAAAACGCGCTAGAGATTTATGGCAAGAATCTGGGATAATTCCTCCTTTTATGTCGGAATTCCTAGTGCGCAGAAACCTAAACATTGCTGAGGAAAACAAAGACTACCAGTTTTTAGGGCACGAATTAGATGGTGCAGAATTTAAATTGCGCCAAGTTAATATAGCGGTGGGCTCCAATCAAGGATTTTGGGCAGAAGATGAAACTCGCCAACAATGGTATATAAAAATGTATCCTCATCCCTCGCAAGTAATTGTGGAACAGCTGTCAAATGAAGTTTACCGTGAACTAGGTATTCCTGTAGCAGAAACAAAAATAATTACCCTAGGTGATAGGGTGGCTTTTTGTTCGAAGAAATTGCCCAATGTTTCTCTTTGTAGTGTTGCTGACTTGGAGAAAGATAGTGAGTTTAAAAAGTATTTTGTTGTTGATGCCTATTTGGGGAATCGGGATGTTATTGGGGAAGGTAACCAAGAAGCGCAGAATGTAGTCCGAAGTAATGAGCGTTTTTATCGAATCGACCAAGGAGGTTGCATGATCTTTTCAGCCCAAGGGGATCGTAAGGATTTTGGTCGAGACGTTGCAGAAATTGATTCGATGAGAAATGAGGCTATCAATCCTGCCGCCGCCAAAGT
This sequence comes from uncultured Gammaproteobacteria bacterium, assembly GCA_964641255.1. Classification (GTDB taxonomy): domain Bacteria; phylum Patescibacteriota; class Microgenomatia; order JAMCZE01; family JAMCZE01; genus CAZXMM01. The sequence goes on from CAZXMM010000002.1 coordinate 17,549, forward strand.
CTTTATTGGCCTAGATGATAGCGATATTTTAAATGCTGTAAGGGAGATTTCTGAAAAAATCACTCCTGAATGGATAGAAAAAAAACTCGAAAAATATACTATAGATCCAGCTGACAAAATGGCGATTATGGCAGGTCTCTTAGGGAGAAGAGACTATTTGAGAGAAAGGTTTTTAGCTGAAAAAATAGAAGTGTAATCTAGCCTGAGTGGTATTGTTTCGAATTCAATACTTTTTTACTCACTTCATCCTCCACCGTGTCTTGAATGTATCTTTTAATTGACCTGGCGCCAAAAGCGGGGTCATAGCCCTCTTTAATGATTTTTTCTACCAGGAGTGGGGAGGGGTCAAAGACGATCTGTTTTTGAGCCAGTCGCTTTTGGAGATTAGTGAGCAGTAGTTCGGTAACTACCCGAATCTCCTCAAAGGAGAGGGGTTTAAAGACAATGACACCGTCAAAACGGTTTAGAAACTCGGGAGAAAAAATCTTCTCAGACTGGACATACTCTAGGAGCTTCTTGGCTAGTGACGGCCCGCTGACACCGGCCAAAACCTGGTTTTTGATAAAAAGTCCACCGGCGTTTGAGGTTCCAATGATGATGGCTTGTCTTACAGTCACCTGGTGATTAAAAGCGTCGGTGAGGTAGCCTTCATCAAGAAGGGTGAGGAAGAGATTGAGAATCAGCGGGGGGGCTTTTTCGATTTCGTCTAAGAGAATTACCGAAAAGGGATTACTAGCCAGGGCGCTAGTGAGTTGCCCCGGACTATTTTGCTCTTTGGAGCCAATCAGTTTAGTTAGCCCTTCTTCTCCTTGATACTGACTCATGTCAAAGCGGATCAGTTTTGTTTCCGCCCCAAAATATAGGTCTGCGAGCGCTTTAGCTGTTTCGGTTTTTCCAGAGCCAGTGGGACCAAGGAACAAAAAAGTGCCAATGGGTTTTTTGGGATCAGAAATCTCCAGAACACTGCGGCGTAGAGCCTTAGCTAGAGCAGAAATGGCTTCGTCTTGGCCAATGATTCTTTTATGGAGGGTACTCTCAAGGGTGGCCAATTTTTCCTTATCCTTTTTACTGAGAGTTCCCACGGGAATGTTAATTTTTTCTGCCAGATAGAGCTCAATATCGTTGTCCCACAGGAGCTTCATATGGGGATGCTGGGATTTAGTAAAGACAATGGTTTCATCCATCAGATCAATGGCTTTTTCGGGGAAGGGAGTGGCACTGAGAAAGCGGTCCGCGTTAGTAATGGCTTTTTTAATCGCAATGTAGGAAATTTCCACCCGGTGCCGCTTTTCCAAAATGGGGGCAATTGAGAGCTCCATTTCCAAATACACTGTTTCCGTGTCTGGCGGTTCAACAATGACTGGGGCGAAAATTTTTTGGAGCGTTGCGTTTTGGCTAAGATAATGGTGATAACTGTCAAGTGTGGTGATGCCAATAACCCTTAGCTGGCCACTAGTAAGGTACTGGGTAAAAATGTCACTTAAATCTAGGCGCTCGTCTTTAGTTTCCAAATATTTGTCTAGATCATCGATGACCAAAATGATGTTACCCGCCTGTCTGCCTTCTTCAAGGAGAGTGGAGACCTGTTGCCGACTGGTTGTCGGATCGCCACCAGTTAGGGCGGCTTTAAGATCGAGATAAATTACTCTAGTGGAGCTGAGAGCCTGGTCAATTTGTCCTTCGTAAAGGCGCCGACAAAACTCATCGACAATCGCGTGTCTGCCGATGCCAGGATCACCTGCCACCACCGCGCTATTGTGGGCAGTTTTAGCCAGGATTTGCGACAGGGCAGTCAGCTCTTTTTCTCGGCCCACCAGGGTTGTAAACTGGGAAAAATCTTGGCTGATCTGAAACTTTTCTAAACCGTTGGTGTAGCCAAAAGACCAGGTGGCACCAATACCCCGAATGCGCATTAAATGCTCGCTGTTGTCCCAGAAGGAGGGGGGAGCGGTGTGTAAGCGCCGGTGCCAGTCAGTGATGCGGCCAAAGTCTTGATAGTCGATTTGTTTTTTGGCCAGCAGCTGTTTAAACGGGGCAAAATCTTTAGCCAGACTCAAAAGAAATTCCTCAATTGATGCTGGGGTAGTTCGGAGAGAAAATTCAGAAGTTGTACCAATTAACTCAAGCACTTCTTGTGAGCTTAGAGCTAACTTTCGTACAATAAATCTACCCAGGGCAGTGTTAGTGAAAATTTCCTTGAGTGCCAGGTCGGGGTCACTGGCCATTTTTAAAACTAGCCTCTTTAACTGTCTTTTAGCCACCGTTTTTTGCAGGAGAACTTTGAGGGCGATTAGGGGCAGGCAACAAAAAAATAGGGGAAGAGAAATTAGGACCGTGATCAGAGCACAGCTAAACAGGAGCAGGCCAGTGACAATCACCAAAGTTCTCGCCACTATCCCTATCCCAATTGACACTAGATTAAAGGAGAGGACTTCAGCGATTTGGTCAAAATGAACCCCGGGGCGGTTACTGGTGAGAGCCATTCTTTTAAACGGGGCAAAAAAAGTGGCCAAGTGATGAGGGAGAGCAAAGGAATAGATAATAAAAAGTAAGAGGTGGCCACAAAATTTTAGATAGGCAGCGGGCAGGGTCATAGTCAGGTGTAACTAAGAATACCAAAATCTAAGTGGGGATGATAGAATCGTTGGACTAGGGCGTTTAGTTCAGCGGTAGAACGCTGTCCTGATAAGACAGAAGTGGATGGTCCGACTCCATCAGCGCCCACAATTTCATACCTTCGTCTATAACTATTTTCTTTTATTAGACTCTGGTTTAACCAGTTTGGCGGTGTAGATAATCTGGCGCAGTTCTCCAGTGCTGTCTTCAAATTCTCTGGATCCTGTCATTTTGGCGTAATCTTGCAAGTAATCCGATAGGCTCTGTTTCATCTCTTTAACGGTCGTGGCCATGTCTTTGACTTTTTCTGCAAGAGTGAGCAAAGTTGGCTGCTTTAAAATCTGCATTTTGGTGGCATTTCTAATCTTAGCTGCGGCTTTGACCGCTGCTTCGTGCTCCCGGTAGGTAGGGTCATTGGCAAAAGCGTCGGTGAGCATCTGTTTATGGGCAGATAGCTCCGCTTGGGAGCGCTCCAGGTTAGTAATATAGCCTTGAATGAGGCCAGTTAGGGTCACTAGGTCATTAGCACTAGTGGTGGAAGCTGTGGCAATTTCCCCCTCAATTATTTTTTGGTCATCAGAATCCATAGGGATTAAATTAACTGAATTTTGGGCAAGGCACAAGGGGAAAAATAGTCTACTTGGTTAAATCCAAGGTTTGGGGGTTAATGATCAGAACCGCACCTTTGCTATTGACTATTTGTAGACCTTGAGGAGTTTTACTAAAACTAAGCGGCCCCATGAGGCTTTCCGGATCGGGAAGGGGGGAGTTATCCTTAGTAAATAGTTTAAGGAGCTTTTCGAAGGAGAGATCAAAAAGCCAAATTCTGGGGTTAGTGCAAGTTGGCATCATTCCCATGGGATTACAACCTGAATTGACAACCAGGGCGTATTTTACTGCATCATCCACCCAGAAGCTCAAATTATTTTCGTTGCTATTAAAGTCAGTAGTGCTTCTGGAGATGGCTATATCTTGACCCAGTTTGAATAGAATTTTCGGGTAGGGGTCATCGATTTCCATTTTGTCTACTGTAGCGTTTGTCAAAATATAGCGAGCATTATTTATTACGGGAGTGATAAACAGGCTGGCTCGGCCATCGATGAGATAGGGCGTTTTTTTGCCATCTGTTCCCCTGTGAACAAGTTGGGTCAAATAAAAATCGTCATTTTCTACCTCCCAGTTCTCGGGAAGTCCAAATTTCCACCCAGTATCTTCTGCGAGCTCTCGACAGGCATTGGGGTCTGAATCGCTCACCGCCTGGACGGTAGTGAATTTATTGGTTTCGTAAGCAAATTGTTTCAGGGTACAAACATACGGGGCACTACCGCTAAGCCCTTTGGATTCATAACTTGAGACCAATACTTTATCCGGAAACTTTGACGACCACCCGGTAAGGTCAAAACGTGACTTGTCGAAATCTCGAAGTTCGCTCGGACCAAATGCCTGCCACTTTTGAGTCTGTTTATCATAACGTGCAATTCCTCCTTGGGAGTAGGCGTGGGCAGGAAAATAAGCCCAAATGGAACGCTCGTCAATAAGGACCCGACTGACATCAAATTTGCTGGCAGAAATTCCAATTTCTTTGCCAAAGTTAGTAAATTTATCTTGACTGTCAATTTTCGTTATTCCCTCGAAAGTAGCAAGCCAAATATCAGTTCCGTCGGGGTAAACAGTGTAGTTACTACTTCCTTGAATGCCATTAGCAGCGTTAAAGGTCTTTTCTACAAGGAGCGTGTCAAGATTTACTTTGTAAAGTGTCTGCGGCGAAAAATAATCAGAGTTAGCAAAACAGGAAAAATAGAGGTGATTACCAATAATAGCTAGGTTGCTAAAGCAAGAGCCAAAGAAGTCGGTACTGACGTGGGTGATTTCGTTGCGACTGGGATCAAATTCGATGACCCGTCCGTCAACTACGAGCCAGAGCTTATTTTTATACTTGCCAATTCCATTAACACTGGCTGTATTGGGAATGTCACTAAGACGAAGCTGCGCCAGTGAGGGAAGGGGGGTGGTGAAGTATTTATTAGTTGCGGGATAAAGAGATTGATCCGCTCGTTCCTTCTTTGAAGGTTGCTGGGTGCTGGGTGGTTTTTGGCTTTGCAGATAAAAAAACACCGCTGCAGCGGTGGTAATTACTAGGAGTATCGCGAGAGGAATAATGAGGATGCTTCCCTTATTTTTGACCATACTGTAACTATCACAGTATTAGAAATTAATTGCAATATATCCCCAGGCCAAAATTTGAGGGAAGGAAACTTGGAGGCAGTTTTGGGGGAAGGCCTTCTCTTAGGGCTTGGCTATAGCGCATCATTTATCCAGTTTTAATCGCAGAAAGCCTAATTAGTGTTGTAGCCATCGAACACTGACAGGGAGTGTATAAATCGACAAGTTTACAGAGCTTGTCAGCTGGGCCACTTTAAGCCTGTAAGTCATGGAGCTTTTCTTGCATTTGTAACAACGAACATTCATAATTAGGTTGTGCAATCAATCTCTACCATTCCCGACCTGTTAAGAGATTCGGCCCAGCAGTATCAAAAACAGGCCCGAAGTCTTTTAGTGATTGCCTCTTTTTACCTGGTGGCAATCGGTCTCCATCCGGTCCTAGGGCTGGTAGGAATCTCGGGGTCTGGCTGGTTGGGGGTGGCCGATCAGGCACTCTTTTATCTGGGTATCTTTTTGTCGGGTTGGTTTTCGATAGCCCTCATTAGACAAGTGGCTAACGGTGGCCAACAACTAGAGAAAAATATTTTTTCAATTTCCCTAGATCAGGCTGGTAGCTTTTTCCTTCTCACTGTGTTCATGCTAACCCTACTTTTTGGTGGCTTGACGCTGCTAGTTATTCCCGGGGTGGTGCTTCTTTTTCTGATGAGCTTCGCTCGCCTTTTCCTCGTCCTAGAGAAGAGAGGGATTCTAACAAGTGTCTACGAAAGTAGGGGGCTCATCCGGGGGTACGGTTGGCAAGTCTTTATTCGGCAACTAGTTGTGATACTGCCCCCCATACTCGTAGTTCTCATACCACTGGTGCTGGGAGCGTTTTTAGTTCCGGCGATTGTTTTGGTGTCAATTTTACTTCAGACCATTTATGCGCCATTCGAACTGATTTATTCCTACAAAATGTACCAGCAGTTGAAAAAGTTAAATCCCGTGGCCAAAGACTATCAACCATCAGGCTGGTTTAAAGTGGGGTTAATTTTGAGTGCAATTTTGGGAACGCTGCTTCTTGTGGCGGTCTTTACTAGCACTGTCTGGGCCTAAAAGACCTATTTATTCTTAGCTACCACTTTGATTTGTGTCCCCTCCAAAAAGCCGTATTTACCGTGCTCCCGGCCAAAGCCAGAATTTTTGTAACCCCCGAAGGGATTGAATGGTTTAATGTAACTTACGCCGTTGACTGAAACCATGCCAGTTCTAAGTTCCCTGGCCAGTCGGTCTGCCCGGGCGCAGTCTTTAGTAAAGACATAGGAGCCCAAACCATAGGAGGTGTTGTTAGCCAAATCAATGGCTTCATCGTCCGTTTTAAAAGTGTGCACGGGGAGAACCGGCCCAAACACCTCTTCATTCCAGACGCGCATCGATGGAGTAATCCCTGTAATAATGGTTGGTTCAAAAAATGCCCCGCCCAGGGTTTTTTCAAGTGAGTGACCACCCGTCACTATTGTCGCACCCTTAGCTGTGGCATCCTCCATTTGGGCTATGAGCAGGTCGAGCTGACGCTTGGCGACGAGCGGCCCGATTTCTGTTGTTTTTTCTTCGGCGTTGCCAATTTTTTTGCTGGCAAAGACCTTAATTAATTTCTTAATAGTTTCCTCAGAAACTTTTTCTTCAACAATTAATCGTTTGAGCCCATCACAGCATTGACCTTGATTGTACAAACGATTAGCACAGATTGTGCCAATTGCGACGTCAATATCGGCGTCTGCAAAAACAATTCCTGGAGCTGAGCCGCCGAGTTCCATGACTGCCTTGATGAACTTTTTGCCGGCTAACTCATAGAGAAATTTGCCGGTTTTGGTGCTGCCAGTGAAGGCAATCATGTCGATCTGTTCATTGGCCAAGGCAGCGCCCACGTCCCCAGCCCCATAAACCTCCGAAAAGACGCCCTCCGGCAGATGGGATGTTAAAATATCTTCCAACAGTTTCCCATTTAACAGACACTCTTCCGAGTGTTTCAAAACCACAGTGTTACCGGCAATCAGGCTTTGCACTGCTCCCCAGACCAGATTGGCGAGGGGAAAGTTCCAAGGAATAATGACAGCGGCCACGCCGAGGGGTTCGTAGAAGACCTGATGGATCTCCGTGGCGGTTTCCAAAGTAATTTCGGGCGCTAGATATTTTTCCGCGTTGTCAAAATACCACTTGGCGAAATTGATGCTGTCATCCACATCAATTATGGCATCGGTAATGGGCATACCCATCTCCAAAGCTTCGAGACGGCCAATTTCTTCTCGGCGCTCGGCGATCTCTCCGAATGCTTGACGCAGACAATTGACTCTCCCCGTCACTCCCAAAGCGGACCAGGCAGGCTGGGCTTTTCTACTTTGAGCCACCTTCGCTGTGATCTCTTTTGGGGTGGAGACTTCCACTTCACCCAGAAGTTGGTAGTTGGAAGGATTAATTGACTTAAGTTTCATGACTGGGACTTATTATACGCTAGCTTTCGTAAAAGATCAGGAACATTTGGGATCAGAGCAGCTAAGATAATGGCGACTCCACCAAGGGTAATTTGTAGGGTGAGTGGTTCGCTAAAAAAGATCATCCCAAAGGCAAGCCCGAAAATTATTTCCATTAGCCCAATAATGCTGCCAATGCTAGGCTCCACATATTTATAGCCTACAGTGACCAAATAGAAGGCGCCAATTGATGTCAAGGCATAAGCTATCACGGCTAACCAGGAAGGGGATAATCCTAGCTGGGGAAGTGGGGACAGCAGAAAAAGTGACAAAACAAAATGAGTAAGGAAAATAACGATCCACAATAGGAGAGTAATTTGTAAAGCGGAATATTTTCCCGAGATTTTTTTAGTGAAGACCACTTCAATGCCGCCTCCGCTGCCAGCAACAATGGCCCAGATTGCCCCCAAGATTAGCCCACTTTTAAATGACAGGTCGAAAAGTAGTCCCAGACCAGCTAGAGCGAGCAGCAGAGAGACTATTTTGCCTATCGTTAGTTTTTCTTTGAAGAAGAGGATGCCCAAAACATAGGATATTATGGTGTAGGAAGCGTAAAAAAGCAGTGTTGAAGGGCCAACCCCGATTGTGTTAACCGCATAGAAAAAGGGGGCGACAGCGCAAGAGCCAAACAGTGTAAAAATTGCCATCCATTTCCAGTCCTTGTGGTCAACCCATCGCAAACTCTTTGTTAGTAGTCCTATAGGTAGTAGGATAGCGACGATAATGAGGCTACGTGCCCAGATTTGCACAAAGTTGTCTAGAGAATCACCAATGAGTTTGGCCCAGATGCCATAGGAACCAAAGAACAAACTAGATGCCAGGACAATCAGACTGCCTTTAGTTTGGGCATTCATCTGGCAATTATCCTCTTTGAGGGGGTATAATCAAGTTGATGTCCACCCAAACAGACACCGCCTGCCAACGGCTTGCCGACTACGGATTGCAGCCAGAGGAGGCGAAAATATATCTTCATTTAGGTCAAAAAGGAGCACAAACTGCTCTCCAGATGAGCCGGAGCCTTCACCTGGCTAGGACGAAGGTGTACAGAATTCTGGACAAATTGATCACTAAAAAGTTAGTTTCCGTCCAGCTGGGTGATATGGGAAAAAAGTTTGTGGCCAATTCCTATGAACAGCTAAAATTTTTGGTTACGGAAAAGGAAGTGGAAGCGGTCAGGTTGAGGGAAGACCTTCCCGAGACTTTTAAACAGTTAGCTACGCTGTGGGGAAAGGGGGAAGGAACGTCCAAAGTGCTCTATTACACCGGATTGGCCGGACTGGAACAGGTAACCTGGAATTCACTGAATGCCAAAAAAGAGTTGCGGATTTATGAAATTGGTCAAGATATGAATACTTTTATTGCTCCAAAACTGTCTGAAAAAATTCGTCAAGAGTTGGCAGATCGGGGAATAACAACACTCCAGCTAAGTAATAGACAAAGAATTGAACCATTTACCAAAGTAACCAGGCTACCAAAAGAGTTTTGGCAAGTCCGCTATATCGACCCCCAGAAGTTAAACATGCAATTTGAATGTTTGATTTATAACAATGTTTTTTGTCTCTATCAATTCTTTGGCGCAGATCAATTTTGCGTAGAAATTTACAACGACAAGTTAGCCGCGATGCAAAAACAGTTGTTTGATTTTATCTGGGATAATGCAGAGAAAATGAAAATTTTGAATGAGTGGGGAGAAGCCAGAGTCTAATTTCTTATGGTAATCTATAACCGTGTACCAATCTAAGGCTGGATTTACTACCTTTGTTACTTTGGGAGTCATTGCTTTCCTTCTTATCGTGGCCTCTTTTTTTATTTGGCCCTTTGCAGTAAACAAATTGGCACCTAAATCAGTCACTACCTCAACTAAAGAGACACTAACTAAAAATACCCTGAGTGGGCCCAGCCGCAAAGCCCCGCCCCACACTACCTGGATATTAGAGCGCAACCTGGCAACCGGATCAGCGGAAATCTCTCGTTTTACTGAGAGCGATTCTGCTGAATTTGCTCTTATTAAGAACCATCTTTATTGGGTAACAGCAACAGAGTTAAGGCACCTTAATTTGATAACGGGCGAACTAACGCAGCTTTTTAATCTGGATATGGCCGCCACTTTTGGAATAAAAGGTCGCCGTGGTTCGGTGCAAAATCTAGAAATAATAGATGATCAGTGGCTACTTTTTTCGGTGGGCGGGTACCTAGCTGATGGGGGACTATTCTACCTTCCTGTCGGAGAGCGTGGACCAGTTAGACAAATAAAAGGACCCCAAGGTGGACATGTAGAAAAAATGGGTTCTCACATTTTTGTAACCACTGGCTTTGGTGATGCCTGCTACGGCAGCGTTACTTATTCGCTTTTGGACACGACTACGTTTATTTTACAAACAGTGGCTACTCTTGATGGAAGCTGTGAGGAAGGAGAGCAATTTATTGGTCTCGATAGTCGCGACCGTTTTTTGGTGGCAGGCTATAGTGCAGATGCTAGTGGAAACCAAACGCATTTGACCTACGTCACTGCTCGGGCCGTATCTAGTCCCGAAGCTATAGAGGGGGTTATCGCCAAGCAGGAGATGCCCAAAGAAGTAAAGGCTATGGCCCTGTCTTTAGATAAACAAACTTTGTTCCTCTCTTCCTTAACCAGTATCTTTACTTTTGATCTTAAAGCCCAAAAAATGGAAAAAGTTTTTGATTTTTCTCAAGCGCTTGCCAATTTGCAGGGTATCTCCGCTTTGGCAGGAAATGAGGTGTGTGTTTTTCTACCAGCAGAAGGAAACTACCGCTTCTTTAAGGTTAATACTCTAGCCAAGACACTTGACGATGCGGGCACGGGTTGTCCCGCTAGTCCCCCCTACTACTCTGATACACGAATAGATAGAATTATTGCTGAATTAACACTGCCAAAGGGTTACTCTTTTAAAAAGATCGTTGAATAAGAACATTTTGTGCTAAAGTAAATTTATGACCTCACTTGACAATGTTGCTGCGATGCAAAAACAGTTATTTGATTTTATCTGGAATAATGTTACCAACCTCAAAGTGCTATGGGATTAAGCGGTTACTATAATTCAGAGCTATGGGTAAGGATCTACAACCAAAAGTCTCGGGAACAAATTTTGCCACCTCAGAATATCACCCGATGGGCCCTATTAACCCTTGGACTAATGAGAAAATTACACATGATCAGCCTCTTGCCACGAAAACGAGACGTGACTTTTTAGAAATATTTGCTGTCGGCACTGCACTGACTACGTTGGCAGCGGCCGAATCAGCTGTAGCCAACGCCTTTCCTTTTATTAAAGGTTCCCCAACTAGACCAGTGTGGGAACAACTAGCGACTGGGACAGTTGGTGCTGATGTTGAAGAGTTACGACGCTCGGTAGAACAACGTTTTGGTATTCAGTTTTTGAATCCAGACACGGGAATGCTAGCAGCAAGTCTTAAGGGAGAAGTATACCCAACTTGCTTTTGGGATGCTCCCAGATTGGAAACAGTGAGACGATCTCTATCTATTCTTCCCTCTCACTTTTATGCTCCGCGCGAAGATTCTGATGGCAAGAAAAAGCCAATTCTATTGGCCCTGGTTGATATACCTACGGCAAAGTTGCTGGAAAATAAAGTGGTAGTGGCCGAGTGTCAATGTGCCGAGCCCAACAATCAGACTATCGTCTTTGATCGTAGTAGCTTGCCCGCAGTTTGGGGTTTTGGTTCTCAAGCATCAGCTATGTTGGCTCACGAACTCGTCCATACTCTTACTACACCTGAAATTGGTAGTTTCGCAGCGAAAATTTGTGGTGAACTGGAATGGGGTGGCCTAGGGATACGGCAACTGTTTCAATCGGAGATTACTACCCACCCCTTAGCAATGGAAACGTGGACAAATTTGCTCAACCTGAACTGGTGGGACAAAAACATAACCAACCTGCCGAACGGACGGATAGTATTCAAAAACCCTCACCAATATGTTCGCATCCACCCTCAAGTACTAGTTCCCGCTGAACTATATTACTTGTTTGGTAAATATCTTTTTATATCAAGATTAGAGTCTATTTTACTGGCCAACCCTAAAGTGCTTGGGGAAAAAGGAGATGATTATTTGCTGAGTCCTAATAACGGTATCCGCAATAACAATGCTAGTCCGGATTTGGAAAGCTATACTAGTCATTTGGGCTATGGTGCCCGAACTATGCACGAATTTATTTCCGTTGCATCAGAAATCTATCTTCAAGGGAAACCTACCTTTTTAGGTCAATACGGTGTATTCATGGGTAGCCGGGTGGCAGAAAATTTATACCAAAGAATAAAGAAGGAAATTTATCAGGGAATAGAATATCCTAGCGCTTGATCTACTGACATGATAAAGTAGTGCTATGACCTCACTTGACAATGTTGCCGCGATGCAAAAATTGGACCCCGGGCAGGTACTAGAATCAACCGCTCAGTATGTTGATCAGTGTGAAGAGGCCTGGCGGGAATCCTCCCAAATTGATTTCCCTCTCGAGTACAAAACCTGTTTTAATGTGGTGGTAGTCGGCATGGGGGGGTCGCAGTTTCCGGCGAGGACCGTCAAGGCGCTGTTTTTTGACCAGATCGCCGTGCCCTACGAAATTGTCAGCGACTACACTTTGCCCAGTTATGTCCATAGTAACAGTGTTGTGGTTTTGTCCTCGTACTCAGGTACTACTGAGGAACCTATCTACGCCTGTGGGGACGCCCTTAATCGGGGAGCAAAAATTACCGGAGTCACCCGAGGTGGTCAGGTTGCCGAGTTTTTAAGGAGTCAACGGCTGCCCAGCTATATTTTTTCTGATCGCTACAATCCCTGCGGGGAGCCACGGGTGGGTGGGGGATATATGCTACTTGGACATATGGGACTCCTTAAATCTCTGGGGCTACTGGCTATTTCCGACACTCAGGTCGAGGCCGCCCTCGGTTTTGCCCGTAATTTAGTGGCCACCATGCTACCTACTGTGTCCGAAGGGCAAAATCCCGCCAAACAGCTGGCTCGAATTTTACAAGATACTCAGCCGTTTTTTATCGGTGCGGGCTTTTTGCAGGGTTTTCTTAACGGTTTTGGCAATCAAGTCAACGAAACGGCTAAAACTATTTCGGATTTTCGGGTCATTCCCGAGCTCAATCATCATTTGCTGGAAGGACTGCAGTTCCCAGCTACGCTTCATGAGACTGGGCTATTTGTGTTTATTGAATCCGACCTTTACTCGGATAAAATTAAAAAGCGCTTCGTGGTGACCAAAGATGTTGTGAAACAGCAAAAAGTAAAGACTCACGTCATTAAACTAACCGGTTCCACCCAATTGGCCCAGGTACTAGAGGGCTTTGTTCTGTCTAGTTTTACTACTTTTTATATGGCCATGTTAAGAGACTTGGATCCGGCGTCCGTTCCTTGGGTCGACTATTTCAAAAAAGAATTGGCTAGATAGATAACTCTATGGCCAGGCTGCCCTTACTTGCTACTGTGACAATCCTGCTGGGGATTTCTCTCCTTGTAAATATTCAGCTTCTAACGGCGCGGGCTAAAGAAGACACTGTTTCTTCGGTGGTTGACGGTGATACTTTTCAACTAACCTCGGGTAAGCGGGTCCGACTTATGGGGGTAGATAGCCCCGAATCTCAAAGTTGTGGGGGCAGCGAAGCCAAACAGAGGCTTTCTGAGCTGGTTCTTAATAAGGCAGTGCTTCTTAAAGAGGGGGTCAGTGAAGCTTATGGTCGCACCCTGGCGCTGGTGTATGTCGATGACCAGCTTATCAACAAAATTATTATGGAAGAGGGCTGGGGGCGACCAGATTACCGGAAGAACTCACAAAGAGAGGTGTTGACCCGGGCCTATAAACAGGCAGTCAAGAACAAGTTAGGTTTGTGGGGCCAGTGTATAAGTCGGGATGCTTTACAGTCCCAGTGTCAGATCAAAGGCAATATTGACACCGCTACCTACGAAAAGTTTTACCATCTCCCTAGTTGTACCCATTATAAAGAAACAGTTTTAAATCTGGCGTTTGGAGAAGCATGGTTTTGTTCGGAAAAAGACGCTCGGGATGCCGGTTTCAAAAAAGCCCAAAGTTGCCCTTGATGAATTCATCGTTGACAGCCATACACGCGTCATTTATAATCCCAGAAGTTCACGGTTCGGGTGAACAATTCTCGATGCAAAAACAAGCAACATATTCTAAGTCTGCCCCGCTGGGGAATTTTGTGCCGTAAAGAGCTTGTTTTTACTTCGCAGAGCTTCACCCGTCCGGAAAGGACGGTTTTTTAATTCTGGTCGCACTTTTAAGATAGCGGGATTGTAGGCAGAACACTCGGGCCGTTAGCTCAGTGGTAGAGCACTTCATTTGCAATGAAGGGGTCAGGAGTCCGACTCTCCTACGGTCCACCAAGGGTTATCGGTTCTTAGGCACCAAAATCTGATAGTTGGTGATTAGGAATGGGTAATCAAGAAAAGATTGACCGACTGCTCACAGAGTATCAAAGACTGGTCTCAAGGCTCAATGACATCAATGACCAGATGAACGAGGTCGGGACAGACACAGAAGACATGATACCCGGGCACGACGAAGGAGGTGAATTTTACGCTAAATTCGTCAAATATCAATCGGTAATGGCGCAAATTACCTCAATCCGAGGTGAACTAAGAAAACTAGGGTACAAACGGGCACTTTAAAAAGTTATCAATAAGTAGGTTTAGGCGAATTGAAGCTAGTTATTGGTGACTTTACTCTCTTGCTCTTTAAAAAGTGAATAGAAGGTAAATAAATATATGCCGCACTTAATTGTGTGGCATAGAGGAAGTATTTTTACAGCAAAAATTGATCTACTCATAATGCCAGTGGTGGATGCCTTGGCAGAAAGAACCGATGAAGGACGGTTATACGACGCCGATATGGTTGGGTTGCTGTCTATTAAGCATTATCCAGCCGTTTCCGAATGGAGCAATCCTCGTTGCGAAGAGCAGCGAACCTACCTATGAATACATAGTATGTAGGGGGCAACCTCCTGAACTGAAACATCTAAGTAAGGAGAGGAATAAAAAATAATAATGATTCCCATAGTAGCGGCGAGCGAACTGGGAAGAGACTAAACCGATTCGCAAGAATCGGGGTTGCGGGACCACAACATAGTATTAGCTTTGTATAGAAGAATTCCCTGGAAAGGGGAGCCAAAGAGGGTGATAGCCCCGTACTCGAAATGTGAAGCTAGCTTAGTGGTATCCCAAGTATCACGGGGCACGACACCCTGTGAGAATTCGTGACGCCCAGCGTCATAAGTCTAAATATTCTTTCTGACCGATAGTGAACTAGTACCGTGAGGGAAAGGTGAAAAGTACCCCGGAAGGGGAGTGAAATAGTAACTGAAACCATTGGCTAACAAACAACAGGAGCGCTCATTTCGCAAGGAATGGGGGTGACTGTGTGCCTATTGAAGAATGAACCGGTGAGTTGCTCAATGTCCGTTTTGTCTAAGCGATTCTGTCGCGAAGCGTAGTGAAAGCAAGGCTTAATTGGCCGAAATTCCACGGATATTGGCAGACCCGAAACCTGGTGAGCTAACCATGAGCAGGGCGAGCTCCAACGAAAGTTGGAAGGAGGCCCGAACTCGTTGTCGTTGCAATGACATGAGATGACTTGTGGTTAGGGGTTATATGCCTAACGAACCAGGAGATAGCTGGTTCTCCCCGAAATATATATAGGTATAGCGGTTGATGATCCTCTTTGGTGGTAGAGCACTGGATGGCCCCGGTAGCGCAAGCTGCTGTGGGCTAACCAAACTCCGAATGCCGAGGAGTCTATAGTCAACCAGTCAGAAGGCGACGGCTAAGCGCCGTCTTCTAAAGGGAAACAGCCCAGACTCAAAGCTAAGGTCCCTAATGAAATCTAAGTCTTAAGGATGTGAGACTTTTAAGACACCCAGGAGGTTGGCTCAGAAGCAGCCATCCTTTAAAGAAAGCGTAACAGCTCACTGGAATAAAAGTTTCGCG
Source organism: uncultured Gammaproteobacteria bacterium (assembly GCA_964641255.1). Taxonomy (GTDB): domain Bacteria; phylum Patescibacteriota; class Microgenomatia; order JAMCZE01; family JAMCZE01; genus CAZXMM01. The sequence continues at coordinate 32,819 of CAZXMM010000002.1, forward strand.
CCGAAAATGATCGGGAATTAAGATTTCAACCGAAGCTTGAGATTTTGTATTTTATACGAAGTGGTAGGGGAGCGTTCTCTTCTAGAGTGAAGGTAACTCGTGAGGGTTGCTGGACGAAAGAGAAGTGAGAATGCCGGTATGAGTAGCGTTAAAATTATGTGAGAACCATAATCGCCGAAAGTCTAAGGTTTTCCATTCAACGTCAATCGGAATGGAGTGAGTCGGCCCTAAGCGTGACCCGATTGGGATAGCGCGATGGATAACAGGTTAGTATTCCTGTACAAGGAGTAAGTCGTTATCAGCTAAGGAAGGACAGAGTGGAGATAGTCTAGTCCGCCCATCGAACATGGCGGATCTAAGTACTGAAATAGTGGTGAGTAGTAAATCTCTCACTATGTTTAATTGAGGTACGAATGCAACCCAAAGCAAAAACTAGGGGAGTAGGCAAGACTTGACTCTCGAGAAAAATTTCGTAGCGAGACTTATTTTTTCCCGTACCAACAACCAACACAGGTGGACTGGTAGAGTATACCAAGGCGATCGGAAGAACTATGCTTAAGGAACTCGGCAAAGCAGCTCGGTGTAACCTAGGGAGATACCGTCCCCAATTTATTTGGGGTGCAACAACTGATTGCTATGCGACTGTTTAACTAAAACACAGGCCTCTGCAAAGCCGAAAGGCGACGTATAGGGGCTGACACCTGGCCAGTGCTAGTAGATTAAGACTGGTAGTGAAGACCGTAAGGTATCAGCTATTGGTTTAAGTCCTAGTGAACGCCAGCAGTAACTATAACTGTTCTAAGGTAGCGAAGTTCCTCGATAGGGGTCCCGCCGTTTGGCGGGAGAATCTAGCTATTTGCTGAAATCTCTGCCAGTATCTTGCACTACCTGACAAAGAAGAATAACGTTATTCTATGTCGGGTGAAAATGTGTCAAGTGACGCAGACAATCAGCAGGAAACACTGTATTACTTCTCCGGTTTTTTAACAGGAGAAGGGTCAATAAGCCTTATTAAAGCGACCAACAAAAAAGGAGGGACGGGGTTTTACTTTACTCCTGATATTACTGTCAGTAATGCAGATTTGCATCTTCTTGAAGAGGTAAATCAAGTTATTGCCCAAAATAGAGGGATTATTACCGCGATTAAGGGAGGATATAACCTTTCATTTCGCGGTAAAGAAAAAGTAAAGCTTGTCCTTTCCTTCCTAAATAAGTATCCACCTATCGCGGGTGATCTTATAAGGGAGAAAATTCTTCTTTTAAAGCAAGCGATTGCTATTTTGTCCAAAAAGCAGAATAGCAATAAGCGGTTGAATAAAGAAGTAATTCGGATTGAAAAGTTGCGGTCTAGGCTTAAAGAAATTAAGAAAGATGCTAAACCAAGAAAGAATTTTCTTAATGTTCCTGCAAATCATAAGGAAATAGGATATTTTCTTGCTGGAATAGTTGACGCTGAAGGATCAATGGGATGGCGCAAGTCGGGTGACCGACTCCAACCATACTTTTGTGTTCTCATGCGGGAAGAAGCGATTATCAATTTATTACAAAAATATTTTGATTGTGGCCATATCTACTATCGCCCAGCAGAAAAATTATTTCACTTTGAGACAGGTAAAAGGGAAAATGTTTTTGAGCTTTGCTCATTCTTTTTACACAAATCTCCAGTGCGCCTTACTAAAAATATTGTGCGCATGCGAGACATACAGCGGATCCTCAACGACTATACGCTAGAACATCTGAGAAATTAGATGGAAGATATAGTCTGAACTTAATAGCGATATTAAGAGTCTTTGATGGAACTAGAAAGACATTCTGATATTAATCAGAATTAACACATTGTGTCGGGTAAGTTCCGACCCGCACGAAAGGTAGAACGACATAGCGACTGTCTTGAGCATAGGTCCGGCGAAATTGAAATGGCTGTGAAGATGCGGCCTAGACATACTTGGACAAAAAGACCCCGTGGAGCTTTACTGCAACTTGGCATTGTTGAGCTTTTTTTCATTGTCTAGCAATAGGCGGGAGGCGCAAGCCACTAATGTAAGACCGCTCTTGAGAGATTGTGAGACTCACCTCGTTCCTGTCAAAAATTCAGGCGAGGGACATTGTCTGGTGGGCAGTTTAACTGGGGAGGTTGACTCCTAAATTGTAACGGAGTCGTACAAAGGTACGCTAGCCTCGGATGGAAATCGAGGTGATAGGGCAAACCCAAAAGCGTGCTTGACTGCGAGACATACAAGTCGAGCAGAGACGAAAGTCGGTGTTAGTGATCTGGCTAATGCTTACTGGTAAGCATAGAGCTTAACGGATAAAAGCTACCCCGGGGATAACAGGCTGATCTCGCCCAAGCGTCCACAGCGACGGCGTGGTTTGGCACCTTAAATAAGACATTGGGGTGATATGAAAGTAATTTCGTACCAATAGTTATCATAGAAAGTCTTTTTGAAATGTAAATTCAGCTAATATCGGTGAAATCCTGAGTTACCCATTGGACACTTGAGAGAGTGAGAGTAACGGATAATACCGAGGGAAGTCGACACAAACAGTGTTTGACCCCGTATCGACTGATTTCTTAGCAACTTGTTGTTAAGAATGAGATTGAGAATAAATCGATATCAACTCAATCACACGCTGACCCCTGACAATTATCAGGGTGAAGATATAGTCAGATCTCTTCAGAAACGAAGAGTGCAAAATTCCATTTTTTGGAATATTGCGATGTCGGCTCATCCTATCCTGGGGCTGGAGAAGGTCCCAAGGGTCCGGCTGTTCGCCGGTTAAAAGGGTACGCGAGCTGGGTTCAGAGCGTCGTAAGACAGCTCGGACTCTATCCAGTATGTCCGTGGGAATTTTGAGGGGAGTTGAGCCTAGTACGAGAGGACTGGCTTGAACGAATCCCTGGTGTGCCAGTTGTTCCGTCAGGAGCATCGCTGGGTAGCTATATTCGGATTGGATAAGCGCTGAAAGCATCTAAGTGCCAAGCCAACCCCAAGATAAGAATTCCATCCCCACCTCGGTGGGGTGAAGACCCCTGGTAGACTACCAGGTTGATAGGCGACGAGTGTAAGGCCAGTAATGGTTTCAGCTGAGTCGTACTAATTTGGTCGAATGTAGATTATTCTTTGCAGTTAAAAATACGCCTTCTGTTCACTTTTTATTGAGTAAGTAGTAAGCTCTTTAAAAGTTTAATACGAATTGTTCTGTCGGTCTCTTGAGCGGTCTGGAACCACTCCTTCCCATTCCGAACAGGGATGTGAAACGGGCCAGCGTCGACAATACTTGATGGGAAACTTTCTGGGAAGATAGATCGAGGCCGGTAGAACAATTCGTACTAATGTAAACCAAACCTGGCGCCGGCCAGGTTTTTTGATGCCTTGTTCTGGTATCATCGTCGTATGGTAAAAAGAGGTCCGGTCTTTCTTGTCGCGATTTTCCTTATTGGGGTAGTTGGGCTCTTTAGTGTGGGTAACTGGTATCTAGCGCCAGTTGGGGGGGGTAACTCCTTGGAGCAAACGATAAGCTTTACTACTGACACCGATCTGATGCTAGTTAGTCAAAAACTCAAGCAAGAAGGATTCATCAGAAGCGAAACAGTATTTAATCTGGTAGGAGAATTCCGTACTAAAGAGAGAATCATTCCCGCCGGAGGCTACAAAGTGTCTAAAGCGATGGGAGTGTTTGAGCTGATTGATGCCATTTATCGGGGACCCCAACTCAAGTGGATCACAATTCCCCCGACTCTGCGGAAAGAGGAAATAGCGGAAAAGCTGGCGGTAAGTTTTGAGTGGGGAGAAGAGGACGCCAAGGGATTTCTTAGTGCGTATCAAAAAGTACCAGGAGCCACCGCCGAGGGTATGTATTTCCCAGATACCTATTTAATCCCCATTGACGAGAGTGGAGAACAAGTGGGGATGCGAATGATTTATCATTTTAACGATCAGGTGGCGCCTTTAGTACCGAAATTTGCTGCGGCAAATATCAAGTTAGACACCGCTCTCAAGATTGCCTCTCTCGTGCAAAAGGAAGCGGGAGCTACAGACAAAAAATTGGTCGCCGGGATTATTTGGAACCGCTTACTAAAGGGGATGCCCCTGCAGATAGATGCTACCGTGCAATACGCTAAGGGCAAGGTAGGGAACACTTGGTGGAGTCGGGTAAGTCGGGACGACTATAAATTTGACTCACCGTTTAATACCTATAAAATACCTGCTTTGCCGCCCACCCCCATTGCTAATCCGTCACTAGCTGCTATTGAGGCGGTGCTAAATCCCGATCAAACTGACTGCCTTTTTTACTTGCACGATCCTTATCGGGATATTTACTGCAGTCCTACCTACGAAGGTCATTTGAAAAATATTGACAAATATTTAAAGTAGACATTTTGCTACAATCACTGGTATGCGGGTATCGGTCGTTATTGTCTCCTACAACGCCAAAGAGCTCTTTAAAAAGTGTGTGGATTCCATCCTGGAACACACCCGGGACTTCGAATACGAAATTATTGTGGTTGATAACGCGAGCACCGACGGAGTGGTAGACGTCATAAAAAGCTACGGTACTAAAGTTAAAGCTATCTTCTTAAAACAAAATTTAGGGTTTGCCGGAGGCAATAATTTGGGGATTAAAGAAGCTAAAGGAGACTATATTCTTCTCCTTAATAATGACACTGAACTCATTGATAACTCTCTGCCCCTGATATACTTATGGATGGAAGCCCATAGGAAAGTAGCTGTCTCCTCGTGTCAAATGTTAAATAGTGAACAAAAAGTGTCTCCAACCGGAGGTTATGCCCCCACCCTCTTTAGAGTCATGTCTTGGGCCCTTTTCTTGGACGATTTACCCCTCATTAACCAAGTCTTTACCTCCTATCATCCTCACTCGGGTGGGGTGCCCTGGGGATCTTTTCTGGCGGACCTGCCAGTTATCGGCAAGTTAAAAAAACAGACGGGAGCAACCGTGTCAAAAGAGGAAACAGCGGTTTTTCATTACGACCGAGAGTTCTACCCCGACTGGGTGACTGGCGCCTTTTTCTTTATGCGCCGTCAAGCTCTTGACCAAATTGGCCCGCTGGACGAAAACATTTTTATGTACGGAGAGGATTTAGAATGGTGCCTGCGGGCCAAACAGAGCGGTTGGACAGTGGGTTATACCCCAGTAACGCGGTTTATTCATCACGAACGGGGTAGTCAGGGTGGCGTACCCAGGGGGGCGGTCCTGGGGGAATTTCGCGGGCTTAAATATCTCTACGGTAAATATGAGCCAATTTGGAAGCAACTACTATTGGGAACGCTTTTAGATGTGGCCGCTTTTGTCCGCGTGTTATTTTGGCTAGTAAGATTGAAGCCGGCAATGGTGAAAGTCTATATAGAAGCCCTAACTCTTTGAACGCCTTACCTGATTCGCTGGCGCATTCTTCCCCCCTTAACTAGAACATATGTTCCCTCGACTCCTTTAGCTAGAACAAGAGCAAGAGATGGAAGAGCAAGCGGGGGGAAAGCTGCTGCGGCCACGCCCAGAATACCTATGATTGCAGCTGTTCGATAGGTAGCCCAAATTTCCTTTCTGGACAGGTCTTTATTCATTTCGACAACCCCTTTAGGGGAATGGCTGTCTAACATATTTGACGCTTGCCATTCGCTGAGACGAAGATATTCACTCCCGGGTACGAAGCTGCGAATAAATTTTCTACTAGATCTTATGAGAGTTTCGGTTAAAGCCATGAATTGATTGTATCAGACCTATAGTAAGATTTCAAGTTAAAGTGTTTTGATATACAATATTGAAAACATGATTTCTGTCATTATTCCCCACTACGATGATATTTCGCTCCTTCAGGAGCACTTGCCCAAACTAACCAAGTTGCTTTCTGCCTCAAAGTTGGAATTTGAAGTTATTGTTAGTGATGATGCTAGTCCGGTAGGGGTAGTGGCTGAGCTTAGAAAACTCCAAAAAATTTATCCCGCTATTTCATTTATTCTTAAAGAACAAAACGAAGGTTTTGGGCCAAGTGTAAATCGGGCCGTGAAGCAGGCCCGAGGGGAGTTTGTTTTTGTGCTTAAAAACGACACTCTTCCGGCGAGAGCCGACTTCTTTGCTCTCCTGCTCAAACATTTTGCCGATCCGCAGGTCTTTGCCGTGTCAGCAGCTTCTCAAACCGAGGAGGATGGCCAGCCCGAGATTCGCGGGCAGGGTATCATCATTTTTTTCCGAGGGTTTTTCCTGCACTTTAGAACGAGAAGCGATTACGGGAAATGGTTACTGACTAGCCGGTCGACTCGTAGCCTGGGTGAAAAATTGAGCGCTAACACCCAATCTGAGGCCCCGGGTACTAAACACTCAGCCTGGGCGGATGGCGGATCGTCAGTCTTTAGGCGCGAAGTTTTTTTAAAACTCGGCGGCTTTAACCAAGTTTACGCCCCATTTTATTGGGAAGATACCGATCTAGGCTATTTAGCTTGGAAAGCGGGATACACGATCGACTTTGAACCCCAAGCCCTTCTAGTTCATGAGCACCGGCAGGGCACTATTGCGAGACACTATTCAGCCAAGGCGTTAAAGATCCTAAATATCCGTAACCAGTTTAATTTTGTGTGGAGTAACGGAGATGGGGAACACCTCCTGCAACATTTTTTTTGGTACCCCTACCACTTTTTAGTTGCCCTAAAGAATAGAAACTGGACCTATTTTCAGGGACAGTTTGTCTCGATCTTGAAAATCCCAGGATTATTGGCGGTTCGAGCTCAGCGGAAAGGTCTAGTTAATAGATCAGATAGCGATGTTCTTAAAGAATTCGAGGTTATACAATAGATCTTGTTGGGGTTTTACACTCTTGTTCCAACTGGGTCAATTGGTTATAATCCTACCTACTACTAAGCAACTTAGGTAGGTCTTATGGGCTAAAAAGTCCGAAAGAATGAGAAAGGAAGTGTTCATGCTTGAAAAAATCATCAACTACATCAAAGCGCTCTTTAGAAAAAACTAAGGTTGGTTCTGAAGTAAAAAAAGTAAAAACTCCTAAAGAGAGCGTGGACGCTTTACCTACTCCCGTTGTAAAAAAAGCAGCTAAAAACGTGGCTGAAGCTACCACGATGGAGGAGCTACTCGCTCAGGAAAACTACAGCTTTAAAGGTTTTAAAAAGGGTGACAGTGTCACTGGCAAGGTCGCGGCCATTACTGGTAAACAGGTGCTACTTGATTTCGGCGGCAAAACTGAGGGGATCGTTGGCGAGAAAGAATGGGAGCAGATCAAAGACTTTGTCTCCACCCTAAAAATTGGCGATCCGATTGATGCTATTGTCATCTCGATCGAAAACGACCGGGGTCAGATGGTTGTGTCAATCCGTAAAGCAGGGAGCAAATACCGTTGGCAACACGCTGATGAGCTCCTCAAAAGTGGTGATCCGGTCAGTGTCCGGGGGACCGAAGTCAACAAGGGTGGGATTGTGGTGGATTTTGAAGGCTTAAAAGGCTTTGTTCCTGGCTCGCAATTTTCTTCTGAGTACCAAAATGATATTGGCAAAATGCTCGGTAAAGTCTTCTTAGCTAAAGTTATTGAGGTTGATCAGGCTCAAAACAGACTGATTTTTTCCGAGAAAGCGGTGTCCGGAGCCAAGGATCTTGAGAAAAAGCTCACTGATGTTAAGGGTAAAGTTAATGTTGGGGCTAAATATTTAGGCAAAGTCAGCGCCATCATGCCTTATGGGATTTTTGTTAATCTTGATAACGGGGCTGATGGCCTGGTACACATTAGTGAGGTCTCTTGGCAAAAGGTGGAGAATTTAGCCGATTTGTTTAGCGTGGGCCAAGAGCTTGAGGTTCTAGTTTTGGGGATTTCCGATTCTGACGCCAAATTAAACTTGTCCCTCAAACAGTTACTACCCGATCCCTGGGTCAAATTGGCTCAAAAATATTCTGCGGAGCAACAGGTTAAAGGTGAGGTGACCCGCCTGTCTCCTTACGGTGTGTTTGTCAGACTGGAGGACGGCATTGAAGGGCTGATTCATATTTCCAAAGTTCCAAGTGAAGTCACTTACGAGGTGGGCCAGGACGTGAGTTGTACCATTGAGTCAATTGATGTGACCGCACATCGTATTTCCCTAGTCCCGGTGCTAACGGCCAAACCAGTAGATTATCGCTAGTTTTATGAAGCTCTCCGAGTCGGCTGCCCTGACTTTATTTGCTAATCACGGCCTTGCGCACCCCAAGTTCATTGTTACCTACGCTTCCGGATTAGCTAGATTACCTAAAGGTGACCATTTTGTTCTAAAAGCTAACGGGGCGGTGGGGGGGAAAAAGAAACTAGGACTGGTAGAAATTGCCAAGCGGACAGAAGTGGGGAAGAAAGTCAAAGAGCTACTTGGGAAAAGCACGCCACAATTGCCGTTTGATTCAATTCTCGTTCAGGAATTTGTTCCCCATGACAAGGAATATTATTTGGCTCTAAAAGCGGTTCGTGAAGGCGTAGAAATCTATTTTTCAGAGCTGGGGGGCATAGAAATTGAATCCCATTGGGAGAAGGTAAGAAAGCTAGTTATAACTACAGACGAACTCATGGAAACGGGCTATTCGGAAGAAAAATTGGCAGATCTTATTCCCAATTCCTTCATTCAGGATTTTACGAAAGACGCCCTGCTATTTTTTACTGCGGAGGACGCGACCTATTTGGAAATTAATCCGATTGTGGTGACCAAAGACTATCAGGCAATACCACTGGGCGTGGTTCTTGTTCTTGATGAAGCTGCCAAGTTTCGCCATCCCAATTGGCCCAGTGAGTCGGTTAGTGGGACTAAGTCGCCGAGAGAAAAAAGAGTTGCCGAGATTGACGCCCAAATTAAGGGCTCAATAAAACTGGTCGAAGTGCCAGGAGGCGGGGACACCGCTATTCTTCCTGGTGGAGCAGGAGCCGCGCTATTTTTGTGTGATGCCATTGTAAAAAACGGCTTAAAACTGGCCAATTATGCCGAGTTTTCTGGCAATCCCCCAGATTTTGCGGTGGCGGAACTGACCAGACAAGTCTGTGCCCTGCCTGGGATTAAAAATTTAGTGATTGGTTCGGGGATTGCCAATTTCACTTCGGTGGTAGGTAATGTGCGGGGTATTATTGAAGGGTTTAAGTCTTCTCCACAAGCCAAAAAACTCAATATTGTGATCAGGCGGTGTGGTCCCGGGGAAGACGAAGCGATTGAACTAATGAAGAGCTTTGTCAAAGAGTCGGGCATGAAGATCCAAGTATTTGGGAGAGAAACAGGGATGACAACTATTGTGGCTAAGCTAAATGATTAATTCTTTTCGCACCATTCTTATCGGGGGAGACTCTGCTAAAAAGGCGGCTAGCCGGATTGGGGAGTTTGACTATCTTTGCGATTTGCCGTTTTCTGTGTCGGCTTTTATCAATCCGTCCGCTTCGGCTAGATTTCAACTCGTCAGTTCTGGTGACACCTGGCACGATGTTCCCACCTATCACACCTTAGCCGAAGCGGTCAAAAATGATCCGAACAGTGATACAGTAAGTATTCATTTTAACGCGAAGTATGTCCTTTTCTGGGTACAAGAAGTGATCAAGTTTAATCAGCTAAAAAATGTAGTTATTTTGGCCGAAGACGTCCCTGAAAGAGATGCCAGAGAGATTGTGGCACTGCAAAAAAAATATGGCCTTAACATTCTTGGCCCCTCGTCACTCGGAATGATCATTCCTGGCAAAGGGCGCGTGGGCGAGATTGGGGGAGATTTTAAAAATCTGCAGCTATGTAGACTGGATAAACCCGGTCCGGTCGGTCTAATCACCAAATCCGGAGGGATGTCTGGAGAACTAATGTGGGTAATTTCTCAGCACACCCCAGGTCTATCCGGTATTTTCCAAATTGGCGGCGACGCTTTTCCTGCTACAGATTTTGTCCACTGGTTAGACTTTTTTACTCGCGAGCCAACCACTAAGGTGGTGGTGTTATCAGGCGAAGCTGGGGGAGACTTAGAAGAACGTGCGGCAGCGTGGATTAAACTACATAAACCCCGCTATAAAGTCGTTGCGGTGATTTCTGGTAGATTTTTGGAACAAATGCCCAAAGGACAAAAATTTGGCCATGCCGGGGCGATGCAAGAAGAGTCGGGTTTTGGCTCAGCAGCCCATAAAGTCAAAGTCTTAAAAGAAGCGGGAGTGGAAGTGGTAGAATTTGAGGAGTTAGCAAAGACCCTAGAAAATTCGAACCTGTGATTAAAAGATATTTGATTATCGGGATAGGCGCCTATTTGGCGATTGGGGCTGGGGTCATGGCACTAACGATAGCCAAAATTTACCCCGGGATACCGCTTAGTTGTCCGGAAGTAAACATTTACGATTACCCGTGTATAGATTTTTTTCCCTTTTATCTTGAGGAGGCCAAAAGTGCCCCATTCTGGTTTAGCGGAGTGCTTCTTTGGCCATACTATCTACTGATCCTAGTGTTGTATTGGAGATGACTATGAAAGATCTTCCAAAACCAGTTGAACCCCTGATTGTTTCCTCAGTTTCTCAGCGAAATCAGAACGACGAGATTTCTTATCGTGGTCATGCAGTGTCTGAATTATTAAGAGATAAACGCACGATTGAAGAAGTTGTCTGGCTCCTTTGGACTGGAAAATTGCCATCTAAAATTGAGGCAGAATTAGCTCGAACTATTATTGTCATGGTCGCTGATCATTCTCCGGGTGTGGCTGGTGCCTATGCCACCATTTTGGCAGCCTCTGCGGGGCTGTATATGCCTCAGGCGGTGGCAGCGGGCGTACAAATGATTGGGCCACGGTTTGGGGGAGCTGCAGGCATGGCTGCCGAAGCTTTTAAGCAGGCGGTAGACCATGATTTTACTGTTGAGCAATTTGAAGATTGGGCAAAAAAAACAAAGGGCTGGCATACTTTTCCAGGCATTGGTCACAAAATTTTTTCTCGTTCCCGTCCCGATAGTCGGGTTGCTGAACTTAAAACATTTGCAAAAAAAAATTTGAAGCAAACAGCTCATTTAGATTTTGCGGTCAAACTGGAGGAAGCACTTCTCAAAAAAAATGAAAAACTTATTCTCAATGTTGACGGTGCAATTGGTGCAATTCTTATGGATGTAGGGTTCCCTTTGGAAGGTGTTGATGGCTTCTTTATTCTTTCCCGAACAATCGGCCTCATTGCCCACTACATTGATCAGAAAGAGCGGGGGACGGGCCTTATTCGCTTACCAGAAGAGCTAGTCATGTATAAACAAAAATAGAGTGAATTTTGCTGAGTGGTTAATTAGGGTTGAAGTCGAAAAACCTGAGGCGAGAAGTGTCACAGGAGCCCTTCTTGGTGTGGCTTTGCCCGTTTCCCACCTCTTTGACCCTCTTGCTACGGTAGTGTTCGATCCAAAAGTCTTAGCCAAGCCATTTCGACCCTTCGTCGTCCACGGACTGGCTGGTGTTCCTGAGACGGCAGTAAAGCTGGCTATTGGGGTCATTAACAGTGCAATATCCGTAGGGATAGGAGCCTTGTCACTGGCGGCCATCGAGAACGTCAGTGGTATTAAGTTTTTACCCGCTGAGTATCTCGCTGTCGCTTATCCAACCCTCGAGACTGTTGGTTGGATTACCGATCACTGTGCCCCGTTTTTGGGGGAAGCGCTCAAACATTTAGGTCTGCCGGTGAATGACTATTATCTAGCGACCATGAATTTAGCCTTAGCCCGTGAGTCAGTGAGAGCTATTGGTTTGATCTTTGCCAACGAAAATGATCTCTCTCGTCGCGATTCTGAAGTAGTAAGTTCCGATTATCAACAAGAACCGCATCAGAGCCAGTGGAGTTAGTAGACCAGTTAAGGCTCCATTCTCTAGCTTGTGGGGTTGGCTACTACTAGACTTGAAGATTGACCCATTTGCTATAATGGCCTATATGAACGGGCCTGACCAGTTTATGGAAGGAAGGCTTTGCCACTATGTTAAAGGGTGAGCTTGGATGCACTCAGCCCAGGTTATTTCGGGGAGCTCTTATTGACTTTCCTGGAAATTCTGGGGCGGGTTTAGACTTGGGGTACAGTGTTTCTACTCGGGGGTTGCCCTCAGCAAAGGGTGTCTTGGTTACTGTTAAGTTGGCTCAATTACATCCCAATACCTCTCCCCCCGCTCCAGCCAATAATTCGAGGTTTACGGTTGAGAGTTTTTTTGTTGGCTGTAGGGTCATTGATGGGGGCGGGGAAAGTCGGTTTCTTCTGGCTGATAGACCCAGAGGTCAAGTATTTGAATTTGCTGGCAGACCTGTTTTAGTGACTCCTACCTGGGGTAATGAAGTTAGTGTTAATAATAAGGTGATTTTAAGATAAAACCTAAGCCAGATTATTTACTCTGAAAATTGGGGGAGGTGAGAGATGTGTCAAAAGAAAAACCTAGTTTGATAGTAAGGGCTAAAAATACTAAGGAGGCCTTTATTAATCTAAAAAAACAAATTTTTCCCAGTAAACCAGAAAAAGTCAAACCTGATGAGAAATGGAGTGAAGTTCCGCCTAAAAAAGACCAAGGCTCAAACTAACAAAAATCGCGGTGCCACCTATGGGAGTAAAACACTGTGGGTGGCGCCGCTTTTAGAGTGTCTGATTGAAGTATTTGGCAAAGCAGGCAAAGTCGACCATATTGATGGCGCCGTCGCCGTTACAATCTTGGCAGCTGGGATTATCTTTATCAGGACAGGCTGCGACTTTACAAGTAGCGTTTGGCCTTATACAACCGTCCCTGTTGGTACCGACTCCAATGACTTTTTGACAGGCACTATTTACGCAGGCCAGATAAAATTCTTCAGTGGTGTCGCCCCCGTTGTTATTGCCACTTCCTTCCTCAATACAGGTGGCTCCAGCGACTTTGTTAGCACAAGTGGGGCTATCAGCTGTAGCCGTGGTGGAGAGCTGACAGGTATTATTGGTGCCGCAAACTAAAAAGCCACTAGCAGGAGGAGGGGTTGTGTCACAACTCGCACCCTGGGTTTTACCGACACAGAGTGGATCGTCAGTAGTGGCAGTGGTGGACGGTTGACAAGCATTGCTAGAACAAATTAGCCTGGCAGTGGGTGGGGTACAAGTAGCTCCTGGAGTTTGGCACTCGTCAGTACCAATTCCTGAGACTACCGTACAGGCATTATTTAAACAGGCTTTATGACTGGGGCTACTACTACAAGTACTGCCGGCGACGGCACAGGAGTCGGTGCCGGGGCCGTTGACCACCGTACAACTATTATTGCGACATTCTTTGTGGGTGGTACTTGAACCACAGCTTTGACCTATCGCTGTACACTGATTGCTACCAGCGCCCGCCACCCGCACACAGGCATCATTAATACACTCGTTATGACTGTCGGTTAGGCCACAAGTGCTGCCGCTGGGAGCACACTGGTCAGCTCCAGCTCCATCAACTTCGGTGCAAGCATTATTCACGCACTCGTTATGCTTGTTGGCATTACCGCAGGCGCTCCCTGGGGTAGCACATTGACTACTACCAGTGCCGGGGACACTAACACAGGCGTCGCTGACACAAATATTGTGAGAATTAGCCCCACAAGAGATACCAACTGGAGTACACTGGTCGGTTCCAGCTCCGGCCACTTGGGTACAGGCATTATTGACACATTCATTATGTTTGGTACTGTCGCCGCAGCTTTCTCCGACTTCTTCACAGCTGTCAGTTCCCGGTCCCGCTACTTCAGTACAGGCGTTACTGACACAGACAGTATGGCTAGTTTGGGTAGGGTCAATAACTTCGATGGTGGCAGAACACTTTTCCGATCTTTGGTTGCCGTCTTTGACCACGCCGCTAATTTCAAAGACGCCGGCGGTAGTAAAGGTGTGGGTCAAATTTTTCTTGGCCCCCGAATATTCCTGGCCCTCAATCGTAAAGATGTATTCCAGATTTTTAGCTTTAGTGGCCGGGATACCCACCATGGTGGCGGTAGCACTCAGGTTGGGCAAATTACCAAAACTGGGGTTGACTGTCAGTTCGTCGCAGACTGGTTCGGGAGCGCTGCTGGCCGCCCGGATGACATAGTTGGCGTTTTTAATTACGGCCGCGTCCATGACGTTCTCTCCCTTTTTAGTCGTTTTTAGGAAAGATTGGGTTTGGTCAACAGTAACATTGGTAGCGTTAGTCGTGGTCGCTTTTCCGCGCAGGACAAAAGTAAAAAGAACTCCGCCCGCAAAAGTTTGTTTTTTGGCTAACTTGGTTTGAACGATGATGGTGCCGGTAGCGTTAGCTTCTTTAGCAGTCGATTTTTTAACAATCTTGCCGAGTTTTTTAGCGTCGATTTTTGGTTCTCCCACCACTTTGAGATAAGTCTTGTCAAATTTGATGACGATTTTTGTGCTATTAACCGGTTTTTTAGTCGACAGCAGGACACTGACGTTAATATTTTTCTTCGCGGCTGTATTGGAGGTTTTGGGAGTAATCTCCACGACTGTATCGGCAGCCGCTTGGGAGAAGAAAGAAATCCGGTCTTTAAAGAAAAAGGTGGTGCCAACGATGGCAATGGCTATAACGGGAAGGATAGTGACTATTAAGAGAAGTTTAAGATTGCGAAAAAGATTCACTCTCTCAGTATTTCGCAATTGGGCAGTAATGTCAACGACTACCCGAACAATTGTCCTTGGTTGGATTAGCGCTTGTTGTCATGATTACCTGTTGCCGGTTTTGAGCAAGTAGTACTAACTTTTCGAATTCATTACATACAGTTATGGCACTAATCACATACGCAGATATTTGCTGTGAATTATTTGAACTCTGGATCATACGAGCGAATTCACAAGGTTTCCCTGAAACACCACAAATACATTTTTGACTATTTACTTCTGTACCTACTGTATTCATGAGAATCTGATTTTCTCATTTTTCCCTAAATTTGTCCATCCTTGATCACCTATAGTATAATTAGGGCAGATATGATTTCTAAAACTGAGAGTTTAGCCTTTCCCCAAAGACAGATCCCTCGGGGCGTGGAAGTCTTTGGCAGTCCCACGTTGGGGAATCTCGCTTTGGTGCCGGCACGAGCGGATGATACTGTAGATTACAACGTTCGCGATGGTCAAGATAAGCTGGTCTGTGGTTTGAAAAGTTTCGGGGCCAGAGGAGGCTCTGTTCGGATTTCTCAATCTTCAGAGGAAATACATATTCTTTCAGATTTACCTGTAGGGGTGGGGGAAGTTCGACTAATATCGAGAGGGGGGAAACTACCAGTGATGTTTGTTATAGGAGATGCAACGGACAGCATTACTGTTGTGACTCTCACTCCTAGAGATTGGGTTCTTTTGCTGTCTGGACTGAGAAACGCAATAAAGTAACACGCCACTGCTTCTTTTACAAAATTACGCTCCTTAGCGACCAATGAAGAGATCTCAGATCTAGCAGAGTTGCTATCTGTTAAGATGTCCTCATGGGAAAAAGGGTAGCGAGTACTTTTGTTTGCCAACAGTGTGGTTACCAGTCGCCAGCATTTTTAGGGCGCTGTCCCAGCTGTCAGGCTTGGAATAGTTTGGTGGAAACACTCGAGGATACAAGGGCGGTCAGAAATCAGCGGCCTAATCCTACTACTAGTCGCCCGGTTAAGTTGGCTGAAATTTCCAACACCGTGCTTACTCGGCAGACTACAGGAATTACCGAATTGGATTTGGTGTTGGGGGGCGGGGTGGTGCCTGGCATGGTTACCCTTCTCACTGGCGAGCCGGGGATCGGCAAATCTACTCTTCTGTTAGATTTGGCTGCCAATTGGCCCGACCCAGTCTTATACGTGGCTGGAGAAGAAAGTGCCAGTCAGATTAAACTTCGGGCGCAGCGACTGGGGATCACTTCTAACAAGATTATCATTTTAGAAGCAACAGACGTCGATGCTATTACTGAACAAGTCAGTCAGTTGGCCACCGTCAGTCTCATTATTGTTGATTCAGTCCAAACCCTCACGACTGGGGATTTAGCTGGCATGGCGGGGACGGTGGGCCAGGTGCGGGAGTGCAGTGCCAGGCTGATTGCGGCGGTCAAGCCGCGGGGGATCCCACTTTTTTTGGTGGGCCACGTCACTAAGGAGGGAACAATTGCCGGGCCCAAGGTGCTGGAGCACGCAGTGGACACTATCATCTTACTGGAAGGGGAAAAGTTTAGCCCCTTGCGGTTGGTGCGGAGCCAAAAAAACCGTTTTGGTCCCACAGATGAAGTGGGAGTGTTTGAGATGACAGAGGGGGGGTTTAAAGCAGCAGACGTGGCCAATTTAACTAATCTGACTACTTTGCCCAGTGGATCCGGTTCTTGTCTCACGGTGGCGCTGGAAGGTAGTCGGCCCATTCTTGTAGAGATTCAGGCTTTAGTGACTTCAACCCCACTGCCTAACCCTAGGCGGGTGGGAGCGGGGGTAAGTTACAATCGGTTACTAACGATAGTCGCAATACTACAAAAGCACTTAAACCTCCCACTTTACAAAGAAGATATTTACGTCAATGTGGCTGGGGGATTATCAGTAACTGAGCCGGCGGCCGATTTGGCTATTGCCCTGGCCATTATTTCTAGCTACCGCGATAAACCACTAGCTCCTCAAAGCTTGGCTATTGGCGAGCTTGATTTACTGGGCCACGTTCGCCCGGTGCAAAATGAAGACAAGCGTCTTAAAGAAGCCAAAAAATTGGGTCTGACCCATATTTTCTCCAGTAGCAATTTGCGCACCCTGTCCCAGTTTAGTCATAACTAAACTGGTATTGACACCCAGAAAAGTTATAACCAAACCAGTAAGGGCTCCAAAATTTTCGATCCCCAAGTTATCCCCAAGACCCTGAAACCAGTTCCTAGAGGGAAAAAGCTTGATTTAACAGTCTTCCCTTCTTTCAATTACTATGGGTAGTACCTATAGTTGGAGAGATGTTAACTACAGGACTTGACAAGTCTGATTTTGTGTTATACACTCCCAAACAGAGAAGGCAGTCTCTAAAAAAAGTTTATGGCCTACAAAGGTAAGTTTTGGAAAAAGATTCGAAGGTGGTTAGGGCAAAAAATGTTGTTGTCCCAGGGGGGCAGTCAAACTGCCGTTCTTAGTCAACAGGTCGGTAAGCTCTTAAAACAGAGGGGTAGCGAGCTCATCACGATGACCACGCTTTAAAAATTTATGTCGGAAAACTTTGTAAGATATCTAGATATGGCTATTGCTAGTGCTGCAGGAGGGCGGGGAGGAAATACTTTTTCGGCTCTGGCGGATCCTCGGGGAACTGGTGATTCAGTTCTTACGTCTGTGACTACTCGCGGACTTGGTGATGTGGCTGATCTTATTCAGGCTAACCGACCCTTTTTGCAGGTGGTACAGGTTGTTGAGACGGTTAGGAGTGGTAGGAGAAGTGTGTTTAATGTCCTTGACTGTATTCATAGGTTGCCAAATGAGGGGGAAGCACAAAGACTTCTCCTTACAAGGGAGCAATTTTTAGGTTCTAGTTTTCAAATCGCTAGATCTCGTAGAAGTCGAAGTGGATCGGGTAATCGTAGATAAATTTCACAAGTTAATAATAAAAACGCAAAAAGCATCACTTCCGCAGCCTGAGTGTCTCGAAAAGTGATGCTCAATTTGGTTTTTGATTTCTAGGCAGTAGAAATCAAAAACACATAAGTCTATTGATAGTGGATCAGAAGACAATTGTCAAATTGTTTTTCACGGTCAAATTCAAGACTTTAGCCTAGATTAACGGTCATTATTTAGTACGGTTTTAACAGCCATACTTGGGGTGGTGCAAATGAGTGGTATTAGACAAGATTTTCAAGGTTGCCCATAAAATTGCCCAGACTTGGAAAGAATGGGAAGTGTTTGCTCCTCGCGTGCTTCTGGCTCTGATCGGCTTCGCCCTCTTGACTCTTTTCGTCCAGCTGTCACTGTCTACTTCTCGGGCGGCTAACTACTTCGGAGTCATAATTGAGCAGCCCATTCAGTCCAATGCTGAGGGTAGTGAGGCGGAAATGAATCTGCGTTTCACCAATGAAAATGATAGCGATGCGACCATTGTTGTTGTCAAAGCTAGGTGGAAGTGTAAGAAGCCGGGGCCAGCATATGGATCGGCCGTAATTACTTGTACTGAGACTAAGGTGGAGCCAGACGAGACCCAGACAATTGTGGTGGCTCCTGGGGATACTAAAAAAACCGGGAATTGGAAACAGCCAGTAGGAGGAACGGGTAATTGCGGAGCAGCTCAGGTAGATATGACTGTGACTATCAATGGACAAAGGACTCCAACAGATTTTTGGGGTGTAGCTTTCAAACCAAATAATTGTGAGGAGCCCAAATACACCTGTCAAAACAACGCCTGTCAACTATGTACTTCTGGAGACTGTAATACTAATAAGTGTAGTGGGCCAGGAGACCCGATTTGTAATACGGTCCAAACCCATTTTGAGTGTGATTCTGTCCAGGGAGCCTGTACTGGAGGACACCCTGGTCCTGGTGATAACGAAGCCCAGTGTAATGCTAAGTGTAAAAAGGTTGTTACTCACTATAAGTGTAATGCCAACCAGACCTGTGCCCCCTTTACTTGTAACGAAGGTGATCCAGGTTGTTCGACGTCTTGTGATCGAAACGACCTTAACGCTTGTAAAAACCAAGTTACCAAGTACAAGTGTAATGCCAATAACTCTTGTGCTCCTTTCCAGTGTTATCCCGGGACTCCGGGTTGTGAAACGAGTTGTGATGTTAATAGTCCGGTTGCCTGTCAGGATCTAGTCACCAAGTATAAGTGTGACACTAATTTATCTTGTGCCCCTTTCCAGTGTTATCCGGGTACCCCTGGTTGTCTGACGTCTTGTGATCGTTTTGATCCCTATGCCTGTCAGTCGACCGTGACTAAATATAAGTGTGATGCCAATGACACATGTGCCCCTTTCCAGTGTTATCCTGGGACTCCAGGTTGCGTAACAAGTTGTGATCACAATAATCCTAACTCTTGTAAAACCCAGTCAGCAGTTTGTAACAGTTTGTCACTCAATCCTTCGGTTGGTAGTGACCCAGTCACCGTGACAGCCAATCTTAGTGGTCAAACTAACGGTGGAGGGTCGATTGTTGCCTATCGTTTTGCTTGGGGAGACGGGACGGAAACCGTTACTGGTAACTCTCAGACCACTCACACTTACAATATTCCGGGGACTTTCACTGTGGTTGGCTTTGTCAAAGACAACCTAGGCAACGAAGTGACTGACGTTAGTCGGTGTGTCAAAGAGGTGACTGTTAACTGTACTGATTGTACCGAGAAGACCCACGTGGAATGTATTAACAATCAGTGCCAAATCAGAAGTGGCGACGGCCCCCAGTCTTGTAGTTCTGACTGTGGTCAGGCGCACCACGTCTGTCGAAATGAGAGTTGCCAGTACATTGCCGGAGCTTTAAGAGACGGGGATGTTCTCTGCGCCAGTAATAAAGATTGTCAAAAAGACGAGTCAGAGCATTTGGAGTGTCGCAGCGGAGCTTGTACGATTGTAAAAGGAGCGGGATCCGATACTTGTTCCACTGATGCCAACTGTCAAACTAAGCCTACCCATACTGTCTGCCGGGATGAGGCGTGTATCACCCTCGCTGGCAGCGGTAAGAGTCAGTGTATCATGAGTTCCGATTGTGTCCGCACGGTAGTTTACGAGACTATTCCCAATACCGGCCCAGAAATGCCTATTCTTGGTGGCTTGTTTGGTAGTGGAATCTTGGGTTGGTTTATTAGAAAGCTCAAATTTTAGTCTCTTTCTAGAGAGGGGTATACCGGTTGGGCAGGCCGGTGTATCCCTTTCTAGGAAGAATATTTCGTGTGACCCCTTGACAAGGATTTGATTGAGAGGATAATTAGTTTTAGATTAACCCCAGGAACAACTGTCCTTTTTCCGAAAAATTTGCAAATATTTGGCTATGCCTCCCAGATTTAATTCCCGACGTAATAACAATTTTGGTTCCCAGCCTGCGGGCTCATTTCCGCGCCGGGGCTTTTCGCGTCCTCAGAGAACCCCTTTTGCCCACTCCAATACTACCGATAATGCCAATGTGGCCCGTTATGATCCCGAGGATTTGATTGGCATGCCGCCGCCTACCACGGGAGAGGGAGAGATGAATGCCGCTAGCTCTACTGGACCACAGCCCCAGCGCCTGCACGATCTGGAAGATAGTTCGATTCAGACTCTTGAGCTTAAGGGAGTACTAGATATTACCCCGGAGGGTCATGGCTATTTGCGCCCCAAATTTATTCCCTCGGACAAAGACGTCTATATTTCTCTGTCCCAAATTCGCCGGTTTAACCTTAGGCCAGGCGATGTGGTCACTGGGGTGGGTCGGCCACCAAAAGAGTCGGAACGCTATTTTGGACTGCTGCGAGTGGATAGTGTCAATGATTTGCCAGCCGATCAGGCGATGAACCGGCCCAGCTTTGACGACCTAGTACCCATCTATCCCGATATTCAGCTCAAGCTCGAGACTGGCCCACTGCCTTTATCAACGCGGATTATTGATCTAGTCGCTCCCATTGGTCGGGGTCAGCGGGGACTGATCGTGTCACCGCCTAAAGCTGGCAAAACTTGGTTACTCAAAGAGATCGCCAATGGTATTACTACCAACTATCCCGACTTTCATTTGATGGTGGCTCTGGTGGGGGAACGGCCGGAGGAAGTCACTGATATTAGTCGGGGGACCAAGGGCGAAGTGATTGCTAGTAATTTTGACCAATCGCCGGTGGAGCAGGTACGGGTGGCCGAAGTAACCATGGAGCGAGCCAAAAGACTGGTGGAGATGGGCAAAAATGTGGTTGTGCTACTCGATTCGATTACTAGACTGGCTCGGGCCTACAATTTGGCGATGCCCTCTTCTGGTCGCACCCTCTCAGGGGGGTTTGACCCCTCCGCTCTGTTCCCACCTAAAAAATTTCTGGGAGCCGCCCGCTGTGTCGAAGAGGGTGGGTCATTAACCATTATTGGAACTGCCTTAGTCGAGACCGACTCGCGGATGGATGATCTCATTTATGAAGAGTTTAAGGGTACCGGTAACATGGAGCTCCATCTGGACCGCAAACTGGCGGAGAGGCGGATCTACCCGGCCATTGATATTGGCAGAAGTGGCACGCGCAATTTTGAGCGCTTGGTCAGCCCAGAGAGGCTCAAACAACTTGATACTTTGATTCGGATGATTCACTTACTTAATGATTCGGAGCGCACCGAGGTGCTAATTGAACGGCTCACTAAGACTAAGAGCAATGAAGAATTTCTAGAGACCTTAAGTGCCGGTGGAGTCTAGAGAGTAGAGTTGACCGCTTCTTATTACAATAGTAAAATTACTCCCACACATGGTGATTGTTGATTTTGGAGCTGATTTAGTGGAGTTTGGTAAAACTCTTGGTTGGTATACCTCCCGGAAACTGCGTTTTTTGGGTGATAATTTTGAAAGCGCTAAAGGTTTAGTGGTGGATATTCTCAAAGCCAGACGGGGGACCTACCAAAAACCCTTTTTGCACGTAGGAATGGTGTTTTTAATGGTGACAGTAATTCTGTTGGCTCCGATAATTGCGACAGAATATCCTAGTGCTTTTGCCGCCTCTGATTCTTTATCTATAGCTCCTCCTCCCTCCGCTATTTTAAGTGCCGCAGACATTACCAATATGGATACAGTGACAAAGGAGTCGGAAAAACCGCGTAAAGAGGTTTTAAACTACACGGTTAAAGGCGGAGATACTTTGTCTGGAGTAGCTAAAGCTTATGGTGTTGATGTTGACTCGATTGTCTACCTCAATGACTATGCCTCTGCCAACAAGGTGCTCAAGCCAGGTGATGTGGTTAAAATCCCACCAGTCTCAGGAGTAATTGTTAAGGTCAAATCCGGGGATACGATCGCTTCACTGGCTAAAAAGTATGGACTGGCTAGTTCCCAGTCAATTGTCGATTGGCCGTATAACGAGTTTGCCAATGACGAGACATTTGCACTTTCTGCCGGTCAAAGTCTCGTTATCCCCGGCGGCAAGGCTCCCGAAGACGTGCCGCTTAATTTGCCGGTCTTTAGGACGCCCCAGACAATGTTTGCTGGTGGTAGTGGCCAATTTGGCTGGCCCACTCAAGGGATTATTACTCAGTACTATAGTTCCTATCACAGTGGTCTCGACATCGCTAGTGGGATTGGTACTCCAGTGTTAGCTGCTGATGCCGGTAGGGTGGAATCAGTAATTTATGAGAAAGTCGGCTACGGGATCCATATCATTGTAAACCATGGTAATGGCTTAAAAACCCTTTACGGCCACCTGTCCCGAGTTAGTGTCGCTGAGGGTCAAAACGTGGGTCGGGGAGATCTCTTGGGTGATATGGGTAGTACTGGCCGCTCCACTGGGCCCCATCTCCATTTTGAAATTATGTCCGCCGTTGGCGCACGGACTAATCCTCTTTCGTTTCTCAAATAGTTTGGTGGACCATACCGGAATCGGACCGGTGTTTCTACAATGCGAATGTAGCGCACTACCACTATGCTAATGGCCCAACTAGTTTACTGATTATAACAATAGTTGTATTCTAGATTATATGTTTAGTGTGAAGCCTAGACGTTTGGTTGTTTTAGGGGCGCTTTTTGCTTTAGCTGTTTTGCTTGTAGTACTACTACTAACCGTCTTGCGGGTGCAAAACCGAGCGGCCACTATTACTCAACCCCGGGCTGACTGGATTGAGTGTAAAGATCACATCACGAGTGATGGTAAGGGCGACGAAAAACCGTTTTGTTTTAGTAGCAAATTAATAAAGTGTGTCGGGACTCCCGATCATGTGACCATGTATGTCCATGATCCTTGTCTCAACGTGGGGTGCGATCCTGCTACTAATAAGTGTAATGCTAGCGCTCCCGTCTGTCCAGCTGATAAGGGTTATGGGGTTTGTCGTCCGGGGCGCTTTTGTGTGGAGCCCGGAGATATTGGTATCCCTGGTTGCTATTTGGATTATTGTGGTAAATCTCAGCCCGAACATACTATTTTAGCTGGCGGGGCTTGCTACTATGATGACGAATGTGTTGCGGGTTTAGGCTGTAGTACTGCTGGTAATGGTACTTGTAATCAGGGTGTTTGTGAAGAAGATGCCCCTCCACCCCCTGGAGGAAATAATGGTGGCGGTGGCGGTGGCGGGGGCGGAGGAAGTGGCACTACTACTACCACTACCACTACTCCTCCACCAGCCACTCCCGGTGACCCCCGGGGGTGTAATAGTAGTAGTCCGAATGATGTCTGGGCGTGCTACCAAAAGACTGGCAGTTGCAGTGGCAGCTGGGCCTGCCATGATAGTCCTGGATCCAGTGCCTGTCCCGAAGCCTGTGGTGGACTCTCTAGCTGTAGTAAGGATAAGGACTGTGAGAGTGGGGAAATGTGTAAGGACGGCAAATGTACTGGTAACTCCTGTAAGAGTGACAGTGATTGTAGTGGAAATAAAGCCTGTATTGATGATACCTGTTACCGTCGGGGTCAAACCCACCTGGCCTGTATAGAAAATGCCTGTACCCGGGTAGTAGGTAAAGGTGACCATCAAGACGGTTGTACCAGTGATAGTGCCTCCTGTGTCACTCCCGTCACTACTCATCTCACCTGTGGAGTGGATAACACCTGTAGACGGGTGGAAGGTAGCGGGACTAGTACCTGTTTGTCAGAAGGGAGCGTCTGTGTCCAGAGAGCTACTTATCTGACTTGCAGGAATAGTACGTGTACTAGAGTCATTGGCACTGGCACTAGTACCTGTGTGTCAGAGAATAGTGCCTGTGGGACTCCCACTGCTACCCACCTCACCTGTGGTACTGATAAGACGTGTAAACGGGTAGCTGGTAGTGGCACTAGCACCTGTAGTTCAGAAGGTAGTCCCTGTGGTGGAGTCAGTGAGTGTTGGGGAAATGAAGGAGTGGATGGCCAGTGCTACGATGTCAATGGTGACTCTGTTATCAATATCCTGGACTTCTCCTGCGTCAGTAACCTCTGGTTAGCGGATATCACTCCCACTAGTAGTCCTAAGTGTGGGGGGAGGTAGAAAGCCTAGCAAGTCTTTTGTATAATCAGGTAACAGGGGCCCGTGGTGAACCGGCTTATCACGTCGCTATGGCATAGCGGAGTAGGGGGATCGTCCCCCCCCGGGTCCACAACGGTCCAAATTTTGTTCCACGAGAGGACGGGCAAGTGGTAACTAGCAACTGCTGCACTTCGGAGTAGACTGTACCGAACTTATCAAATCTCTAAAAATATCCTATAATATACATTAATATATGGCCAGATATCCGATTCCTCGAAGAACGTTCAACAGGTGGGCTTTTCTATCTCTTGCTGCCGGACTAACTGCTAGCTGTGCGGCCGGAGAGCAAGCTCCTGTAGTCAACCCGGAAAATATGGTTTTTGCAAGTAAGATGGCCGAGCTAGTTGGTGTTGATCCAACAATGCCAGTAGATAGGTTGACTAGTATAGTGTTTGCTAGAACTTATTTAGATCCGCTTACTAAACAAGTGGGAGTAAAGCAGGACATAGGCCAATTTACAACCGACAAGAGTAGACAAAGAGTACGTGTTCAACTCACTGATGCGGGTCAAATATTTTACCCTGATTTTCAGAAACCGTTCCCTTTGAGGAATTTTTCTGCCCCGGCAGAGCCTAGTATTGTGGCGTTTAGTGAGTCTGGCGTGGTTGATTATAAAGGGCTAAATACTAAACCTGATGGCATTAAGGTCCTTGGTATCTTTTATGGCACTCCTGGTGCTATTGGAAGGATAGCAGCTAATGAAAGCATTATAAAAAAACATTTAGCTGATATAGCTGCGAGAACAAAGGCGGAGTTGGATGTAACTCACTATAGTCTCATGCCATCAACTCGGTTTCATACCTTTATCGATGTGGGGGGGACACAACCGGTGAATCCTGAGATACAGCCGGCCGCTAATCGACCGACTTGGGATACTCAGCGGGGAGTGGTGACTAGACATGACACGGTTTATATGGCTGATATGACTCTACGAGAAGGGGATGCAATTGGAATGTCCTATGCAGCGATTCAAATACAGAATGAGGCTAACGAACAAGTAAATAAATGGGCTAACCAACATGATTTGACACGGAAGACTGGTATGACTAACAAGAAGGGGGACGAGGGTCCGAGTTCACTTTTGGGATTAGCTTCTATGTTTAGCCCTGATTGGCAGAGGGTGCTCCTAGGGGAGAACTTTAAGCCGTTTGTAGACATACTGGCAAAAGAAGTAACAATTTTGGAAAAAGCATCCTAGAGGTAGTCTTTAAGTAGTAATTTTTGGTAACTTAGGTTATAATCCCTCTTACCAGTTCGGAAGCCTCAGTTTAGTAACCCTTTTCCTGGAATTCCAGGTAAGACAATAGAAAGTGGAGGATAACCCTGGAATTCAACTACGGAGGAGGTGTATTCATAAATGGATCAAAATTCAAATTCAGGCAATTTCTCAGACCAAAATCTAACCTGTCGCGACTGTGGAAACGCATTCGTTTGGACCGCATCGGAACAAGATTTCTATGCGCAAAAAGGTTTTGGTAACGCTCCTGTTCGTTGTCCTTCCTGCAGAGCTGCCAAAAAAGCAGCTATGGGTGGAGGTGGCGGTGGTGGGATGCGTGGAGGCGGTGGCTACAGTCAAGGCCCACGGCAAATGTTTGATGCTACTTGCAGCAACTGCGGCAAGCCGTGTCAAGTGCCGTTCCAACCACGACTCGACCCAACTACCAACCAACCAGTCAAGCCAATTTATTGCAACGACTGTTACCGGCAAATGAAAGGAAATTAATTTTTCTCTAGTTTGTTAACAAAAAGGCTCTCTAGAAATAGAGAGCCTTTTTACTGGTGAAAATTATATTTTGAAACCAATAATTACTCACTTAAGCATTGACATACAATGATAAAAAGCTGCATACTGAATATGTTTGTGAAAATTCTATGCACCAGCAATAATTGAAGCTAAAATTCTATGCAAGCTGCCCACAATTTAGTTTCCATCGGGGAAGCCAAAAAACTCCTAGGTATCAGTATTGATACTCTCAGGCGTTGGGAAAAGAAGGGTCTGGTTAAAGCACTTAGAAGTAGTGGGGGGCACAGACGTTATCCAAAAGCGGAACTACTGCGTCTTAAAAACAAACAAACTTCAGCTGTTGCCACTACGACAGAACTTGAGTTTGAACCGATAAGAAAACTGGCGGCAGATTTAGTCAATCCGCAAGCTCCAGTTCTTTCTGATAGTTTCAACTCTGCCAGGGAATATCTGAGTAGTCAGGCGATGAAACCGTTTGCACCGATAGCTCCAAACGAGACTCCAATTGTTAACAATCCTGTCAATCGGCTCAAATTGTCCTCACTAATTCTAGCTGGAGCTGTAGCACTGGCGACTTTTCTGATCGCGGTACTGGTTTTTCCCCTGAGGGAAAAACCACCGCCACCTAGTACTAAAGTAGCCCGCCAAGTGTTGGCTGCTACTACTGCCAGGCCAGAGCTAACAATTGATACCGATACCGCCATTAACGGCAGCCTTGTGGTTAATGGCGCTACTATTAGCGCTTTACCCCAAGGGCTGACCCCCACTGACACTCCTAGTTTTGCTTCCCTGATTTTAACGGCTCCGACCAACCAGATTGTCGTCAACGACTACAGTCTAACTATTGATGCTTCGGGGACACTAGCCCTGGTGGCAGCCACCCAGACACTGACTAACAAAACCTTATCTGGTAGTAGCAATACCTTCACTAACATTCCTAATGCCGCCTTAGAAAATGCTACGATCACTATCAATACCTCTGGTAACCTATCGGGTGGTGGGGAGGTGGAGCTTGGGGATAGTCTAGATTTGAGTCTGACCTCAAGTCCAACTTTTACTAGCCTGACTGTCTCAGGAACTAGTACCTTGGGAAGTGTGAGTTTAAATAGTGCCACGGTCTCGGGTAGTTTTGGAATCGGTGGAGTAGCCAGTTTGTCTGGAGGATTAACTTTTGACGGAACCGCGCAAATTGATGCCACTAACAATCGCCCACTCCGTTTAGGGTTTAATACAACTGGCGCGATCCAATTTTTAAACTCCAGTAACTATATTGATAGTTCTGGCAATTTTTACCTTAACGGTATCATAGTAGCCAATTCCTCTGGTTTAGTAGTGTCACAATATTTTCAGAGAACTAATGGACTGTTGACTCCGAGCATCTTAACCGACTCGCTAAATTTGGGAACCACCGCCTCAAGTTCAGCTCTGACCCATCTGGCTGCTATCAGTTCAGACAATACCTTCTTTATGAATCTCTTGGGGATTGGAACCAGGTCACCCCAGGCATCATTGCATGTTCTGGGTCAGTCCGGAGTTCTTCCTGTTGCCAGTATTGCAGGCAGCACAACGCGAGCGGCTTTGGTGGTCGATAATTCTGTCGGCGACCTTTTCACCGCCTCTTCCTCGGGATTATCAAGATTCGTAATTACCCAGAATGGGAATGTAGGACTGGGTACAACCTATCCGGTAGCTCCTTTCCATCAGTATGTCCCAGATGGCAATTCAAGTTCAATTATATTTCGTGTTGATGATGAAGTATCTGACTCAACGAGTTTTGTTATAAATGACAACGGAAATGTAGGCATAGGGACAGTAACCCCAAGTTACAAATTGGCGGTAGTTGGATCTGGAGATGCTCTCTATTCTTATTCCGATGTTGGACGGTCGATTTTGGGGGTTAGTTTTAGTGGGGATGCGATTTACGGTAATAGTAATATTGGTTGGTCGGGATACTTTGTTGGAAAGACCTATATAGGTGGGAATTTGGCTGTGGGAACTACCTCGCCACTGGGAAGACTAGATATTCGTAGTAGTTTAGGAACTGTTCCTATCGCTACATTGTCTGGAAGCACTGCCCACGCGGCTTTGGTGGTCGATAATTCTGTCGGCGACCTTTTCACCGCCTCTTCTTCGGGCTTGTCCAGGTTTACAATTACTCAAGGCGGCAATGTGCTTCCGGGTCTTAATGACTTGCAAGATCTTGGGTCCAATAGTTTGCGGTGGCAGGATCTCTATCTTGGTCCGGGGAGTCTCCACGTGGGGACATCAACTAGTGACGAAGGCCTCATAACGTATAACACTACTACAAACGATACCCATATTTCCAGTACTGGGGATTTAGTTTTGCAAGGATCGGGGGGCAATGTGGGGATTAATATTGCCACGCCCTCAGCGAGTTTAGAGATTCAGTCAGCGAATGTGGCAATACCAGCTCTTCAGCTGCGGGCGGCAGTGGGCCAAACGGCCAATTTGTTCAATTGGACCGATTCCAGCGGTAACGTCCAAGGCTACGTCAACTCTGCTGGTCAGCTTATTCTCGCTAACTCCCAAA
>CAZXMM010000003.1:0-53103 GCA_964641255.1 uncultured Gammaproteobacteria bacterium
GGCCTTCCAACTTGAAGCCGATGCGTAAATTTGTGCCGATCGCGTTGCGGTTATTCGAACCGATGATGAGCGTGAGGCGCCTTAGACCGCGCTGCACGAACGGGTAGTGAAACAGCGGCGTCAGGTTCTGCGGGAGAAGCCACCGCGGCGTCACGCTCGCAAACGTCACCTCGCAATCGAAGCCCCTCCACCTGTGGTACACACACCCAGCGACCAACTTTCCGTTTTTGTCGCTCATGCCGATGGTCGCGCACGGCCCGAAGTCCGCAGGATCGAACGCCACCGGAAGTTTGCCCGCGACCCATGCCGCTACTTCGTCGTCTTTCTCGAAGACAAGGCTTAGACCATGGCGCCTGGTTTCATCACGACGTTGCCTGCCATCCAACTCACCGTTTGGTCGGTTAGCGAAATTCGCAACCTCATCGAACCCCAGTAGCCCTCGCCATTTATCCCTTGCCAGCTTTGGATAGCCTGCGTTGCGCCTGCCCATTCGTCCACGTCCCAAACAGCTACGTCCCAAACCCCGCCGCCGGCCACCGCTGCCGTCGATACCGCCGCGGTCGGAACCGTGATCGTAAAATCGGTCCCAAACGTCATCACGGCTTCCGGGTCTGAAATCGCCGAGAAGATGACGCGCATCTCCGTGAAGTTCTTGATCTGGTTCGGGGCGCCGAAGTGGTTCCAGGCTGTCTGCGCGTCGACCACAATGGCCGTTCCGTTATCATCCGTGCCCGTGTCGCACTGATACACAACGCCGTTGCAGTCGCCTGCGTACAGGTCATTCTCGAACAGCCCGAACACCGGAAAATTCCAACCCGTGAACTTGCACCAGCGCCGCGTGTCGATGTTCATGACGTGCTGGTCGAACGCGGTTGTCGACCGTGGCACATTCACGATTAGCTTGCGGCCCGTGGGGAAGTGAATCCCCTGCCAACCCTCGTTGTCGTGGTAGCTGCTCGAGGCTTGCACCACTGCGCCGCTGATCTGGTCAGACAAATCGAGTTGGCTTGGTTGCGTGCGCCCGTAAGCCATGACCTTCGTGATCGGCGTGTAGGCACCATGCGTAATGGCAATGAGGTCGGAACCGTACTGCAACAGCGGCGCCGCATTGGTCATCGGCGGGGCAATGAAGAACGTACCCACGCGCGCCCAGTCGGCTGCGACTGCCGGGTCCGAACCCTGGTAGACAATCACCTCGCCGGATGAGAGGTAGAAAAGAATGAGATCGTCAGCGCCGGAACCGCCGTCGATTGCAAGCGTCCCTATCCCAACCAGCGTGCCGCCAAACGTGCCGGAATACTTGAGCGGAAACTTGACGAGCGTCCCCGTGATGGCTTGCAGATCCGCGTACCAGACATTGAGCGTGTTCTTCTCAATGAAGAATAGCCGCTCCTTGAACACGCATACGTCGGACAGGTTCGCAATGGTTAATCCAGATCCGCCCCAGGCCGTCGATGAAAGCGTCGTCCCGTCGTAATCCTGCGGCGCGTTCGTCCCGTTAACGAAAAAGACACGCTCGCCGAAATTAACCCAGCGCCAGCGGTCGACGGTGAACCCGGACCCGAGCGTCGACGGCGTGCTTGTCGTAACGTTGATGAGCTTGCCGTTACACCCTGCAATCAGCTTGCGCGAGCCCCCAGCCTTCCACTCCGCCAGCGTTTTGACGTGCTTGCCTGCGCCTTCACCCGTATCGCAATGCTCCGTGTAGCCGTTGCGGGTGATGACGTCGCTTTGCCGCGGAAACCAGTTCTCAAGGATTACCGCATCGGTCGGCTTCATGCCGTCGAGTGCATCCTTGGCATTCCACCCGCCGACAGGGGGTGAAATGGGCCTGGATACACCCGTGGCACCACGGTTGATCGGTCTGCGGCGGAGTTGCAGCATTACTTGCGGCGGTTCCTGCGAAACGCTTGCTCAATATCCCTGCGCACGTCGCCCGGTTCTTGCGGGGTTGCGCGGGGCTTGGGTTTTTGATCCGGCTTTGGTGTCGGGGCATCGTGCGGGGTGCGGGATGTGGCTTGAGCCGGCTGACCCCGAGACATGCGCTTGGCGACCTGTTGCGCTATGTCTTTCGATTTGCGGTAAGCCCCCTTTGTGATAGCGACAGGCGCGCTTACCAGCGCCGGGCTTACAATGCCACCCAAGATACCGCCGACCATCGCACCGCCGGCACCGTTAGCGACACGGTCGCTGAAGCCACGGCCTTCATTAAATCCATAAGTGCCGAGAAGTCCGGCGCTGCCGACAGCTCCGGTCGTCATCCGATCTGCGGCCCTTCCGATGATCGTGTCGGGAGTTGGCCCGAGCACCTTGCGTGTAAGTCCTTTTGCGCCCTTCAGGAATGGTATCGCTGTTGCGCCGCCCCCAAGAATTCCACCAACATTCGCCACAACCTCGCGCGGCGAGTTCGGCAAGCCGCCGCTCCAATCGCGACTCTCGGTCTCATCTTGCAGGCCGCGCGCAAGCGCAAGTTCATCCTCGTAAGAGCCCCGACCTAGCAGGGACATGGTGCCAGCGAGCGCTTCATCCGCCCCGCCAAGTGCGGGCCAATTCAGACCGCTTAGCAACGCCGCCGCGTTCTTCTCGTTACGCGTGCGCGGGTCCGCCATCGCGTAGCGCGCAGCCTCCAATTCTTCCGGCGTTGCGCCGTGCCCCATTGCATCTTCGAAAGCGGCGCTCGCTTCGGCTTGCGTGGGGATGCGTCCGTCGACTTCATCACCCCAAAACTTGAACGAATCCAACGCGGGAAGCGACCATGACAAATCCGGGTTGCCGCTCTTGACGCTATCGTCCCAAGCCTTTTGCCGGTAGTCGTAGGATTGCGCATTCTGAGCGTAAGGCGTATCCGCGCCGAAAAACTCCATCACCTTGGACGTCGTGCTTTGTGGGTCAAGGTCCGGGCGCGCATTGCGGAAGTAATCGCGCCGCCATGCCGTTTGCGCGTCGTCTTGCGCTGCCGACATTTCCTTCGGGCGCGACCACGTGCCGACATTGTGCTTGGCGCGGTTGTGCGCGCGCTCGGAGTTCTTGGCCATCAGTTGCCGAGCACCTTGCGGCGAGCCGTGTCAGCTACAACGCCGCCGGCCGCCGCAGCGCCGACACCCTTCGCCGCCTGCCACTGCAAATGCAACGCCTCGCCACCCTTCGGCGGGCCTAGCATCGAAGACCACGTGCCCTCGCGCATCGGTTTGTACCAAACACCATCGCTCCGGCGCATGTAGCGCTTGCCGCCGAGTTCGTAGCTCTTATAACGGCGCCCCTGCGTATCCTCGAACGAACCCATGCCGCCACGGTAGATGTCTTGCACATCGTATTGCGAGCCTTGCTTAGGCATTTTCCGGCCCTTCGGCTTGGCGCGCTTCGCAGCAGCAGAGACTGCCGACGATTGCGTCGTCTCCTTGATCGCCTTCATGATGGTGTTGCGAACGCTCATTTGCGACGCGCCTTCTTTTCGCCAGCCGCATACCCGCTGACCGCGCCTGCAGTGCCAAATGCAGCCTGCCCAGGCCGTATCAACTCCCTGCTCAGTTGTTCAACTTCGCGCCGCGACAGCCTGGTACCACTGCGCGCCAACATGCTTCCGACCTTTGGCAGCACCAAGCCAAGCGCCCCTACCGCAGCGGCACCCCTTAGCCTCGGGTCGTCTAGCGCCGTCTCGAAAATGTCCCAGCCGTCGTCTTTCGGCATCTTCTTGTCTGCCATCGCACCTAAACTCCCTCTCCGCCTCGGCTCAACTGCCGCTGGCGCAAACCCTGCTGATAGGCACGCTCGAATTCCGACCCGCGCGGGAACGATTGTGCCGCGCCCGTATCGCCATTAAGCCCCGCCGCATAAGCGCCGCGCAGTTGCCGCTGCCGGTCTGCCGGATCATTGTAGGCGCTCGTGCCGTCGCGGCCCTTCGGCGGAGGCGTGGTTTGTTCCTGCCACTGGCGGGGAATGCGCTTGTCCTGCCACCAGCGCTGATCGCCCTTGTTGGGCGGCATGGGCGGGGCTGTGCGGGGCTTCTGGCGCGGGTCGGGCGGAAAGCGCCGCAATTCTTCGCCAGGCTTCGGTGCCTTCGGGTGCTGATACCACGGGCGCTCGGGCTGCTTTGGCTGTGCCGCCGCTACCTTGCCCATACCATGGCGCAGCTTGTCCCAAACGTCCCAGCCTGCGCGCTCTTTGCCGCTCATCGTCATGACCAACTACCCTCCGGCACACGACCCTTGCCAAGCCCAAGCCTCATCGGCCCGCCTACGTTAAGCGTCCGGCGCGACCCATCGCGCGAGATCGCCAATTGCTTCTGTCTTTCGTATTCGTCGTAATCGTCCTGGTACGCGTGGCCCTTCGACTTGTTCCAGCGCCACACGATCCCAAGCGTCATCACGTACTCATCGAGCCTGCCGGTGTCGGTATCGGCAGCCCAACTCTCCTGATCCGTCCCGCCGGAGCTTTCGCACCAGTATTTTGAGACGTATTCGTAATAGACGCTTTGCCCTGCCGTTGGGGCTGGCAGGAAGTAGAACGAGTTCCCTCTAAGCCTGTACTGCGGCCATGTGAGGGATGAGCCGTATGCCTTTTGCTCCTGCCATGTGCGGGCACTGAGCGGGCCTAGCACGGGCTGTGTCGATGTCCGGTTGTAGAGCGTCTCATCGACGATCCACCCGAAATCGGCGGGCAACGTCTCGTTCGTCTGCTGGTTCGTTGCCGTGGTCGTGAAACTGCGCTCGGTCAGCAAGTTCTGCCAAGGATGAACGCGCGACAAGGCGCGGCCTTCCAGGTTCGCGATGCGAAGCAATTGCTTCTGCGCCTCGCCCGTGTTGGTTACGACCGTGGTCGTAACGGGGAGGTTCAGAAGCGCTTGCGCGTCGTTGACGATCGAAAGGAGCGTCACTTGCGGTTTTTCTTGCGTAAGCGGCGAATTTGATCATCAAGCACGGTCCCGGTGAGGCCCGCAGTGCCGCCAAGAACCGCGCCTTGCTTTGTCAGAAAGCGCTTCACCACATCGTCCCCACCAGGCGCCGTGGTGATGTCCTTAAGTACGCCCTTGCGCTT
Organism: uncultured Gammaproteobacteria bacterium; assembly: GCA_964641255.1. Lineage (GTDB taxonomy): Bacteria > Patescibacteriota > Microgenomatia > JAMCZE01 > JAMCZE01 > CAZXMM01. The sequence goes on from CAZXMM010000003.1 coordinate 5,035, forward strand.
CAGGAACTTATCTAACCGATGCGTTCCGCGCAAAAGGGCTGCACCCGCGACAGCGCCCAAAATGCCGTTGCGGATGTAGGTTCCGGCGGAATTGGACTCATCATCCAGCGCGGTGTCGAAAACATCTCGACCGTCGTCTGATCTTTTGTTTCCCATCCAGGCCGCCCCCTACGACGCCACGGTCGGAATGCTGTGACACGCGGTCGGCGACGAGAAGAACACGATCACGGACTTCGCCGTCGCAACCGACAAAGACGTGGTTGCGTTGATCGTCACCGTGCCGGCGGTCGAGTTCGGGTATAGTGTGCAGGTATTGCCGCTCTCGTTCTTGATAAAGAACGTGTCGCCCGCATCCGACGTGGGAAGCGCTGCGCCGCCGGAGCCGGAGGCGATGATGACATGCGAAGAATGAATCTTCGTCGCATCGGAGGCCGCCGAACCGGCCAGCGCCAGCGATTGCACTGCCGCCAGCGAGTTTGCCTGCCCAGCCGAAAAGCCGCCCGACAGCAGATGTTTCTTCCTAGCCATTATACGTCGTCTCCTTGCTTACGCCGCCCTCGGGGCGTGGTTAAAACCGGTGGGGTGTCAGACAGTTGCTCTTGCGACGGCGTCCGCTGTTGCGAGGCCAGCGCCAGGGCTTCTGCGATCTGCTTGTCGCGCATTTCCAGTTGCGCCTGGAGCGCGTCGATCTGCTTCTGCAGGGCAGCAACCGGCGCTGCATCCTTCATCGCGGCAAGATATTGGCTCGCCTTGTCGCGCAGAGCGCGCAAGCCCATGAGGCCCGGCTGCGAAAGCCGGTCGTCGCTCAGGCCCGCCAAGTGCTGCACCGTGTAGATGTGCACGTGCTTAAGGCCAATGACTTGCTCCTTGCTTACGCCGCCCCAGAGGTCGAGCGGGATGCCGTCGCCAACCATGTCCGCGTTCTCTCCCGATTCCTTGAACTGCCGGTACTCGACGGCGAATTGCTGCTTGATCTGGTCGTTGACGCGCTTGTGAACCTTGTTCTTGCTGTCGCCGGGGATGAGCAATTCAACGTACTCAACCGCGCGAAACACTTTGAGGCTGGTCGCGGGGTCAATCCCGTCCGTCTCGACTTGCTTCGTGAAGAAGCGCGGGATGATGTGGCTCATCTCGCCCTTGCGGGGGATGGTGTCGTACTGGGGCTTCTGCACCCATTGGCCGTTCGATTGCGTCAATGACATTTGGTTTTCCTGATCCGAGGTTTGAGAGGGTTACTCGTTTCCCTTGCCGCCATTGTGCCGGCACACGAACGCGCCGCCATCAAGCGGCACTACGTCTGCGAAATGCTCTTGCATCTTGGCGAGCCACCATGCGGGGCTGCGAACCGTGAGATGCAGGGGTTGACCGATCAGAATGCCCATCTCGTCGCGCACGTAGTCGACGCAGAAATAGGCCCCGCGCGAAACCGACTTGGCGATGTTCGACAACACCGCGTCGACCTTCTCCGGCGGAATGTGCTCCATGACGTCGACGCAGAAGCCCCAGTGGGCATCGAACGCCCGGCACACGGGAACGATCGTTTCCTGCCAAAGCGACGCCTCGACGAAATAGATATTGCGCTCCAGCGCATTCGGGGCGATGTCGATGCCGAGGACCGTTAGTCCGGCGTCTTCAAATTCCTTCGTTGCACGGGCTGTGCCGCAGCCAAAGTCGACCAGCGTATCGCCAGCGCGCAGACCTAGTTCGACAATGGCAGGGCCGACGTGATCGAGAGAAGGCGCCAACACTCGGTATTCCGAGTGACTCCACATCTCGCGGTACTTATCGGCTTCACGGTCTTCCAGCGGCTTCGCGCGCTCGCCATACCAGCGGTCTTGCAGATAGCCCGTCCCATGGACATGGATCGTTGCGCCCATGTCTTCCAATTCGTAGGCCAGGCGCGGGAACACGTCGGCCTGGTTTTTCATCGTGAACGTGCAGCGATAACGCTTGCCCGCGTACTCGACGTCGCAGACCGGCTCCGTTGCGTTCATGGGCTGGTCGAAAGCGTGCCCGGCGTCATCGCGAAACGAGGAATCGAACCCGATCACGCTGACATCGCGGAAGCCCATCGAGAACGCGAGGCTCATCGAGACGTTGCCAACCGAGCCTTGCGAGCCGATCAGCACGAATTCATCCGGGCCAACCCCGTCGATGATCTTCAGGAATTCGTTGTGGTCGGTATAGAAGTTGACGTGCATCAGATGGGCGCCAGGCGCCTTCTCGAAGCACGCAGGGTGTGCTTGGCTGGCGAAGATGTGCCCCGCGGCAGGGCCGACCAAATCCGCCGTCCGCTCGCGCGCATCGCAGATCACCTGGAAGTCCGCGAGAATACCGTTGTCGGAGAGAAAGTTGGCCGCACCGTTCATCGCAAAGACCGTGGCACCGTCTTTCTGCATGGCGCGCACAACGTCGAGATGATCGGCCAGGCTTGGGCCTGACCCGCATAGCACGGCGCGGGATTCATGCGCCGGGCTTGCCGCAATCCATCCGCGATCCGGGTTTGCGGTGTTCGCCTTGATATTGGCGATCAGTTCGTCTTCCGGCGTGTTGCACACGAGATTGATCGGAATAATCAGGTCTTCCGATGCCCCAGGGTTTTTGTAGTTCACCATGAGGTCGATTTTTGGTGTGCGGTACGACGAATGCGGTGCTTCTGCGTTCAAGCAAATATCTCCGGTATTGAGAGGTGGGGCGGGCCGTAAAGCCCACCCCTTTTATATAACCTCAGGTTATACGCCCCTGCATCCTGGGCCGGTTGATCGAGATCAGCACCGTCGTGCGGCCCGTCGCGGCCGAAGCCGTCGTTGCCGTCACGCCACCGCTGATTTCCGCACCGGAGCCGGTTTTCGAGATCAGACCGATGGTCTTGACCGCGATGCCGGCGCCCGCAACGCAGCAGATCGATGCCGACTTAGCTGCAACAGCCAAGCCGCTGATCTGATACCAGCCGTATTGAGACGCCACGTTCGCCGACATGGCGATCGCGATGGGCTTGGCCAGGTTGTTGCCAACCGGGCAGAGCGCCGTCTGGTGCGTCGAAGGGTGGTACGTGACCACCGAACCCACCACCGTCGAGGCAACGCCAAGAAGGTAGATGAATTCGCCGCCGCCGTAGGTCGGGTCCGTCGCGCGACGGATCGTGCCCAGTGGGTGGTTCTGCGTGGTCGACGTGTCGGCGATCGCCTGTCCGCCAATCTGACCGTCAGAGAAGAAAAATGCCATGTGTGGTTCCCTCCTCTCTTACGCCACCATCACGCCCTGGAGGGCGCGATTGGAGATGGTCATGTTGCCGGCCCAGCCGAAGAGCTTCACCATCGCGTCCTGGTTCGTGCTGAATCTGTCTGGATTCAGCGGAACCATGTTGCGATCACGGTGCGGGCGCAGCTTTACGTAGTCCGTGTTGCAATCTGTTACCTAATTTGATGTAGTAGCTGCATGAAACTACATCAAAACGGGATGGTCATTTCTGCCATCCTCTCGATGTTCCCATCGAGTTCAGAGCACATCTTCGCTTCCGCGGGTGGTCCATGCTCGTTACGCGCGCCCGGAGATTTTCGTCTCCTGCTTGGTTCGGGATTGTCCTTCCGCGCCCATCCGGGCCGGGCATCGGACTTCCCCCGACTTCACCACCATCCCGTCACAACCTGTGAGGTCTAAAATGGATGATCGTTATGCTGCCGGTCTATTCGATGGAGAGGGCTATGTTCGCATAGCGCGATGGGCAAAGCCTGGATCAAAGCACATCAGATACCAAGTGATCGGCGGTATCGGGATGACGCATCGGCCAGTGATTGAGGCCCTTCGCGAAGCTTACGGCGGGTCTGTCAACATGAACCGGCACGACCTACGCAACAAGAACCATCGAATTCAGTTTACTTGGCACGTTGGTAGCCAGATCGCGTGTGACTTTCTTCGCCGCGTCATGCCGCACCTCGTCGTCAAGCGAGAGGAAGCGGAAATTGCTTTAGCCCTTCAAGAGCACATTGACACCAACCCGTATGTGTCGGCGGGTCGCAATGCCCTTCGCGATGATAGAACCGACATCATCGCGCATCGTGAGAGCCTTTATCGTAAGATATCGGCACTCAAAAAACGATCATTCCCTCCTCTTACTTCGTGATGGCCCCGTGTGGGTCAGTGAACGGTCACTGACTCGTCAAGGAAATACATATGAGCTGACGGCGCCGTGCCCTGGAAGCCGCCATCGAAGACGACGTCCGCGCCCATGAACTTCAAAGTCTGGAAGCCTGCGCTTGCCATCTTCTCGTCCGTGATGCGCTGGATCGCTTGCAGCGATTTCCAGTAGTAGCCGAAGTAGGTGTTGTCCGCGACGATCAGGTCGACCGTATCGCGGTTGCGCGCCGTGCTCAGGTAGAGCGAGTTCATCGCATCCTGAATGGTCAGCGCAGAGGCCGCAACGCCGTTCGTCGAAAAGTCGTAAACGGTGTTCTGCCAGAACGTGTACGTCGAGGAGTCGATGCTCCCGACCGTGCCCGTGCCGGCGTCGGAAACGAGAAGCTGCAGACCGCCGATCTGCTTGCCGCCCGTGCCGGTGCCGTCCGAGTAGCAGCCCGTGCTCATGTTGTTGAGCATGGTCTTCTCGGCGTTCTTGATGCGGGCTTCGAGCAGGTCGATGACCTTCTCTTTGCCCGAGTTCTGCAACAGTTCGAGGCCGTTGATCTTGACCGCGGCGGCGCACTGTTTCCAGTTGAACGTCGCGGCGGTGAACACGTCAGACGAACCGACGTTCAGCACCTCGTCGCCCGAGTAGTACATGAAAGTCGAGTTTTCTGCATATTCGAGTTCTTCGACGATATGCTCGCCGCCGGAGACGGGCGCGATGTTGCCCTTCTCGTTGAGGCGCATGAGCAAGGCGATGTTCTTGCTCACGTTGTCCCGGAGCTTACCCGAACGATAGCGCATCGTTGTCGTGGTGATCTCCGAGAGGTTGGGACTTGCCATCTCTCAGTTACCTTTCGGTATATGGGGTTTTGGGGATCAGATTTGCCCTCCCATCGCGGCTTCGAGAGTTTCGCGAATGGACAGGTCGCCTCCGGTGTATGCGCCGTTTGCTCCCGATGACCCTGTTAGCGATGACGCTGCCCGTTTGGCCCTCATGGCACGTTGGCGAGACTGCTCGTTCTCCGCGGCGCGGGCTCGGGCAAGTTGTTTCGCTCGTGTACCTTCATTCAACCAGACGGCTTTGGCGTATGCGTCGGGTAACGACGATGCAGTGCCGGCTTCGATCAGCGCAGCCATCTCGCCCATCACCTCGTTGAAGTGCGGGTAAAGCGGCTGACCGTCTTGTCCGGTTTGACGCGCAAAGTTGTCGATGCCTGCGTTCACGTTGTTGAACGCTTGCGTGTACCGCTGATGTTCGGCGGCTTGCTGGCTCTGCGTGAAGTGCTGTTGCATTTGGTTCAGTTGAGCCTGAACTTGCGCGAGCGGTTGACGCAAAGCAGCGACTTGCGGGTCGATATACTCGTCTTGCTCGGGGTTGCCGAGTTGCCGGAGGTCGACGCCGCGAAGATTCGAGAAGTACTTGATGAAACCGGCCGGGTCGTTGGTCGCAAAGTCGCTCAGCGCGATCAGTTGCGAAACTGCCGTTGCCGGATTCATGCCGTTTAATGCCCACTGCTGCATGTGCGGCTGGATCACACGATCCAAGTCGCTGTAGTGGGCGAATTGCTGTTGCAGTTGCTGGCGTTGCTGGGCAATCGCCTGCGTCTTCTGCGTATAGTCGCGGTGGAACGCCTGAGCGCGGGCCACATAGGCGTGCTGCATGGCGGGCGGGAGTGCGGCGAAGAATTGCTTTTCCTGCTCGGGCCATGTTGCCGGCGGGTCTAGAGGTTCGTATTCGTCTTCCGCTTCGTCGCCTTCTTCGCCCTCGTCACCTTCCTCAGCGTCCTCGGCGGCGAGATCGCCCTCGTCACCTTCCTCGCCATCTTCACCCTCCGGGTCCGCCATCTCATTGGCGTCCCAGTCCTCACCGTCTTCGTCGTCATCCGTGGGGTCGGGCCCTTCCTCGCCCATAGGCGTGGAGCCGATCACGTCAACGTCATCTTCAAAATCGTCGTCGCCCCCAGGGCGAGGTCCAATGCTCATGGTGTGTGCTTTCCCGAGGTTTGGGTTACTCGTGTCCCGCTACGGGTGCCGTAGCTTGATTATTTGCGGCGCTTGGGTGGCGGAGCATCAGGAAGGCCCGACTTGGCGCGCTGGTGGCGGCCATACGACACGTTGGCAGCGCTCCCGCCTGCCATCGACAGCGGGAGCGTCAGCAATCCAATGCCAGTGAGTCGTTTGGGGCCGCCGCGTAAGTGTTGGCGCACCAATCGTTGCCCAAGCCACGCTGCGCCGCCGTGAACCGCCCCACCCCCGGCATCCTCTGCCTGTTTTCTCAACTCCTCAAAAGCATCGCTTTCAGGGCCTTCGGATACTGCGGTTTCCCAGATGTCCCGTTCGGAGTAATTGCGGTAATTCCGCTTCGGGTTTGCTTTCTTGTACGGTTTTTTCTCAGCCATCTCAGTGTCTCCGCTCGCTCTCGTGCCACGCCCGCACAATGTCCTGCGCGATGCCTTGCGGCTCGTAAGGCTTCTGCGTGACCTTCTCGTTCCCGATTTCGACAAGGCCGCGCGCTTTCAAAAAGTCCTTGTGCTGCTTGCGCCCGCCGATGACTTTGCCGTCGATGACGTTCTTGTACGGATCGATGTCTTTCATGATCTGCAAGCCGATGCGGTCTTCGCCCTTGCGCTTGCGGTAGTGATCCATGCATTCGATGGGCCAGCGCTCCGGGTCGTGCCAGTTGCGGGCATCGCCGACGCCGAATCTAGCCATGCATACGTCGCAGTTGCGGAGTGCCATTAGCCCTTGCCTCCATCCCCCAGTGCCGGTTCGACAACCACGTCAACGGATTTTTCATCGACCACAACGTCGACCGGCTTTTCGTCAACCACTTCGACAGGCTTGAGTTCTTCGACGGCATTGGACCAATCTTCATCCAAGGCGACTTCCTCGCGCTTGCCGTCGATCCAGAACGACGCCTTCTCGCTGCCGCCCGGTAGTTCTTCGATGGCCACGTCGGTGATGTTCTTCTCACGCAAGGCTGCCAGCGCTTCCTCGCGCACCGCCTCGGAATCGTCAGGCTTTGGAGCCTCCACCGCTGGTGCGGGCGGCTCTTGCGAGGCAATCGCCACCTTGACCGATGACTCGAATGCGCTTTGAGCGTGAGCCTTGACCACAAGGGCCAATTGCTGCCGGTCCTTGATGCTTTTCTTGCTCAGCGAAAATTGAGCGCGGACGCCACCATCCCAAAAGTGAACCACCTCGACGTCGCCAAGCGGCGTGAACGAGACATCCGTCACCTTGCGCTCATCTTGCAAAATCCGTTGCACCTCGACCCGAAATTGCTCGTTCGTCATGCTTTCCTCAGTGGATAGCAGTTGAAAGAACCATGAGCGCAGCCACTGCATCTTCTTCCTCCTGCCGTCACCCCGCCGCTGATGCTCACGCCCCGGCTGGTCTTGAGGAGCGGCATTACCGCCGTCAGCGCCGCGATATTGTCCAAGTCCACATCAAGCGCGCGAATCAGGATGTTGACCCGGCTTGCTATGCCGTTCTCAATGCTGAACAGCGTTTGCGTCGTTGCGTCATTGCCCAGCATAATTGGGCTGGTAACGCCGCCGCGATACGAAATCGCCACGGCTTAAGCCTCGTCCCACGTCACACAGACTGACCAGTGATTGGTTGCCGGGTTCGATGTGCCCGCCGCTGCGACCACCTGCACCAATAGCGCCTGGTTCTGCCGCAAGATCAGGTTTTCCGTAATGAGCGTCGGCATGCGTGACGGCGGGGCGATGACCTGCCCCACCGCCGTGTGCAACCGCATCTGGTATTCTTGCCATAGCGTCGTGCCCGCCGTGGCTGTGATGGCCGTCGCAACGCCGCCGTCCGATGCCGTTGCGCAGCGCACAATCGTGTTCGCGTTCGAGGCGTTGCTCGTGTCGAATTGGCCCTTGTTCAGTGTCGTGCCACCGGTCGGAACCGCCGTGGCGCGGGACACCTTCGTCAGGGGCATGACCGCGGTGAGCACTGCCGTGGCGTCAAGCTGAATTGTGATGTCCCGGATATAGACCAGGTTCGTCGCGTCAATGTTCTCAATCGTGAGCAGGTTGTGCGGCGTGGCCGCTGAGCCCAGGATACGAAACGACGCCGCGGAGAATGTGCCAGCCATGAGCCTACGTCAGTGTGAGAATACCGGACGCGCCGAACACAACGGTTAGCGTCTCGGTATCGTTGAGGGAAACAGAAGAGCCGTAATCCCACCACCCTATGAGGTTGTCGGATGCGGCCGTGTCGTTGTAGAGCACCGCGTAACGGAATGGGCCGATAGACCCGCCCGACGCGGTAAAGACCAAATCAGTTGCATCGAGCGTGTATGTGCCCGCCGCCTCGCTTGAGGAAACCCCCGATAGCGCCGTTCCGCCAGCAGTATAGCCGTTGCCTGCGCTAATTTCGGTTAGGTCCGTCTTGACCGTATTCGTATTCACTGGCGCAGGCGAGTTCACCAGCATAATCTTGAGCGTGTGCGTGTCGAGGTCGTGCGTGCCCTCGGCAAGCTGCTCAACGAAGTCGAGGAATTTGTTGTAAGCGACCATTACCCGATGATACTCCCGCCCAGGATCGCATTTGTGTTCGGGTCTCGCTCAAAGCTAAATTGACGCTTGACGGGCGCTTTGCTTTCCGGGGCGGCCCGCTCGGCACCCGGTGCCTTTTTGTTCAAACCCAGAATCTCATCGATCGACGTGTGCGCAACACTGCCCTCGCCCAGATGCTCCGGCATAGACGCTTGCCCGGCCATCGCAAGCACGTCACGACGGCTCTGCAATTCCTTCAGCGCGGCTTGCGCCTTCTCAAGCTCGAACTGCGACGAAGCAAGCCTGGCTTGCAGGTCCGCCCGCTCGGCTTCGACGATCAGTTCCTGGTTGGGGTTTGCCGGCGCTTGATCCTGCGGGATCATGCCGGTGATTTCCGCCATCGCCTCTTTGTCTTGCAACTGACGGATTTGCAGACGCTTCAATTCGACGGAGGCTTCCAACTCGGCAATGCGCTTTTCGTTCTCGACGCGGCGGAAGAAGATTTCTTCCGACAGTTTCAGCGCCTGCTTGTCGGCCTGCTCTTTCTGAATGCGTGTGCGCTCGGTAATTTCAATCCTGCGCGCCTCGTTCTCTTGTGCCTTGACCTGACCTTGCGCCTGAAGCTGGGCTAGTTCCTCTTGCAGCTTCTGCGTTTCGGCCTGCAGCTTCTGCGCCATGGCTTCAGCCGCAGGGTCTGCCGGCGGCTGTTGCGGACCTTGCGCCTGCGCTTCGGCCTGCATCTTCTCGACGGTCTGGATCGTCTCGTCGATCGCGTTTTCGAGCGTGCGGCCAACGCGGAAACCCTTCACCCCGAAATCCAGCATCTTGAGCAAGAGCGGAATGAATTGCGGGCTCGATGCCCCAACTTGCGCGGCCTTCTCCAAGAACGGCGCCACAGCGGTCAGGAACTCAACGCGCGACTGCTTTTCCTTGTCTTGATCCGGGGCAACGGTTGCATCCGTCTCAATGTCGATCTTGAACGTGCGCAGCTTGTCCGATTTCAGCATGGCGACGGCATCGCGGATTTTCTGCGCGTTCTGCGCGTCTTTCTGCGGGTCGCCTGACGGTTTGAATTCATCCAACTGCATGACCCCGGACATTTCGATGATGGCTTCCTCGGGGTATTGCTCGGCGATGATCTCGGCCATCTTGCGCACCGTGTCGCGAGCGAACCGCGCCACTTCCGCCTGACGGGCCTGCAAACGCAGGTTGCCGAAATTCGCCTTGATCTGTTGTGCCGTGGCCGTCTCTTGCGCGTTCGTTGCGCCGCGCACCACGTCCGATATGCCGGTGACTTCGTACAGGTCTTGCTTGATCTGCGCCCGCGCCTGGAACAGTTTCTCCAGAACGCCGGCGATTTGTTCGATCGGCAACCAGTCGAGGTTGCCCTTGAGTCCGCCCGTATTGGCGAAGGTCATCCAGTTTTGCACCGGGACCATTTCGTTCTCGCCGGCCTCGCCCAGAAGCTGATCGAGTGACGCCAATTCCGCGTTGTATACGCCCACCACGCGCAATGCGCCGATGAGCAAGCGAATGCGGTCGGTCAGGCGGTCAAGCTGCTCGGCCTGGTCCTGGTAGAGCGCATAATCCGGGACCGGGATTTGGCTGTCGGTCGTCGTGGTCGCGAACAGCGGGCGCGGCAGCGGCCAGAAATCGCTTAGACCAAGCGGGTCTTCTTCCTTCTTGAGCAGCCGGTCCGGCAGGCCATCCGAAATCCAATAGACGCAGCCGTGATCCTTCGACCAAATCTCGTACACGTCGCAAGCGTCGGGCTTGCCGCGGTCGGTCCCGCCCATCTCGTACCCGGCGCCGTCGTCACCTTTAGGCGGGGCGTTAAAGCTCTTGTTGAGCTGGACCGCCTTGCCGATTTCCTCGCCGAACTGCTTGATCAACTTTGGGCGCTTCATGGATACGCGCTTGGCGCACCACGTCACCTTCGACCAGTCGTTGACCTGCTCGTGCAGGAAGTCGCTCCAAACGAGGTGATCCAGGTCGATCCCATAAGAAAGAACCTGCTCCTCGTCCGTTTCGTAGTACTCGACCCCGTCCTCGCCCTTCTTGACCAGCTTGGCGTCGATTTCGTCGCCGCCCCGCATCGGGCGGTAGATCGTCCTGTTGGCCCCCTTGAGCGGGATGGCCGTCACCGGCTCCTTCATGGGCGCCATGCCCATCAGCGGAGCGTAGCGGACCCATACCGTGCCTCTGCCGGGCAAGAGGTAATCAAGCACCGCCCGCTGCATCGCATAGTCGAAGTCGCACAGGTCCATGACCGTGATGAGGCAGCGCTCCAGCATCAGCGAGGCCGTGCGTGCCACAGGGTCGCCATCCGTAAACCGGCGCGACACGTTCGGCATGGGCATTTTCGAGTAGAGCGCAGGCTTCAGCGTTTCCACGTTCGACCAGAGGATGTTCATCCGGTCGTTGGCGCGGGCGATCTCGCTCGATGTTTTACGCTCGTCCTTGTAGAGTTTCAGAATCTCCCGTCCGCGCTTGACGTAGTCGCGGTTCTGCCGTTCGGCCGCTTTAATCTCCTCCATCCAATGGGAGTAGATTTTGCGCTCTTCGGCTGCGGCTTTCTTCTGCTCGGGCGAGACTGCCGGCGTGCTGTCCAGCAGCGCGGGTCCGAACTTCTCCGCTTTGGGCTGTTTAGGCGGGCGTTTCGCCATCTATTTCCGTCTTGCCTTCACAGCCGATTTGAAACGATCGAAGTTGTCGGGCTTCAAAACCGCATCGCCCAATTTCACATGGTCCATTGCGTTTTTTGCCAAGTCGCGCTTGCTGAGCGCCCGTGCGATGCGGCGGCCAACAAGAGCACCGACCGTGAGCCCGCCGCCGATCACGGCAACACCCTTTGCAGCCTCGAGCAGCGGATCGGGGCGCGCGCCCTTCATGGCGCGCTTGATGTCGGCTCGAACGTCGCTCAACGCGCGCTAATCCCACACGACGGTCAGGTCGTCTGCCGCACTGGTGACAATCGTAATGCCGCTGGCGCAATGCACGCCGTATTCGTAGGTTTCGCTATTGTCGAGAAGCGTGGCCGGATTGGTGATCGTTCCAATCTTCGTGCCAGAGGCGGCCGAATTGTTGTAGATGGTAATGACGCCGTTCGCGACCTTCTTGTTGTTCACGATGCGAACAAGCGTTCCCTCAGTCGCCTTAACCACGGTTGTGGTTGCCGAGGCGATATTGGTTGAACGGTGACTGTCACGGCCAACGCCGCTGAGGTTCGTTGCTGCGGTCATGCTCTATGATCCTGCGTAATCGCGCGCCCATGGCACCATCGGCACCATCGGGTTCGAGTGACGTTTCGTTTTGCGGTCGTGGAGGCCGTAGTGCAGATGCGGGCCGGTGGAGCGCCCTGTCGTGCCGACATAGCCGAGCAAGTCGCCTTGCTTGACGGGGCCGCCCTTCAGGGCTTGCGGTGAGAACCGGTCCAAATGAGCGTACCGTGTCGCCTGCCCGCCGGGATGGGCTATGACCACGTTGTTGCCCTCGGGAGCGCCCGCGCTCTTGTGTTGGGCCTGGCTGACGTAGCCGGGCGCAGTGGCGTAAACCGGCGTGCCTTGCGGTGCTGCGATGTCGACGCCGGCGTGAAACTTCTGCACCTTCAAGATCGGGTGCGTACGCATTCCATAACCCGACGTCATGCGACCCTTAACCGGCATCTCGGTTTCAAATGGCTGGCCCTGAGCGGCGAGGATGGCTTGGGCAAGCCTCTCCTTATCGCGCTTGGCCTTGATACCGTTGTATGGCATCCGTTAACCTTGTTCGTCGTGGGGCATTGCGGCGGCGGAGATAGCCGGCTCTGGGGCCTAGTGGGGAAGGTGTGGCCGCTTCTCAGACGCCGCCGCAATTGGGGTTATTTCCTGTTACGCTTCTGATTCTTGTAAGCAGCCGGGACGGTGCCAACCGCGCCGCCAGCAGCCATCAGCGAGAGACGCAAGCCACGATAGGCATCCGCAGCCTGACCCGCTTCCAACGCTCCCCGGCGAAGTGCTTTGTTCTTGGGGTCTTTCCGTGATGCTTCCACGGATTCGACCCACTTACGCCCGAGCTTACGAGCGCGTCCGCGCGTAGCGAGGTAGGGAATGGCAGCGCCCGCAACGGGCAAAGCAATATCCCAGATGTCCAGCCCTTCGGCGTTGCCGTCCTGCTTCTTGTCTGCCACGATTTTGCCTTAATCAGTGTGGAATCATCCCCCTGTCATAAGGGAGAGGTGCTAACCTATGCGGTTCGTAATCGGTGCGCTTGTTGCGCTGTCACTCATCGCCCCGGCTCAGGCCGCAGGCGTTGCTTTCTTCAAAGCCGAACAGGTCACGGGGCAAACCAAGATTTGCATCTACACCTACATGGGCTCGTCTTACGCCATCACCATCAAGGCGTATCAGGTGTGCCCGTATTCGATCCGGGTTCCGTGACGTGACGTTCGCGCTTCAAATCGCAGGCGGGATACTGATTGCGCTGTTCGTGCTGGCGCTTATTGCGTCTTGGAATGAGAGTAAGTGGTGACGGTCAGTCGGTCGCTTTGCGGCGAAGCCCCGCAATGGGGACAGGCTTCGCTTGCGGGCTTCGTGTCCAACACGACATCTCCACAAACCCATTGCGCGGCCTCCATGCGCTTTTTGTCGTTCAAAGTCGCATACGTGGTCAAGATTCGGCTGATGTACGGAAATTCTTTCGATGGCCACGCAGCCCTGACTAAGAACCACTCAGGATCGTGCTCACACGCCTCAACTGTTACTTTGGCCCCAGTATACAATTTGCGCATCTCGGCTTCGATGATTTGCTGCTGGACTCTCGCAGACACGGTCACACCCTCGCCCTCTTAGCCGCCCCGCGGTCCTTCCAAAGCCTATTCAGCGTCACGTCCTTAATCGTCGTGATCGGCTTGTCGATCTGCGGCGTAGGCTTGGCCCATGGCCGCGAGTTGCAGGCATACCTGTGGTCATCGCCCGCATGATCTTCGCTGTCCGTGTCGACGTCTTCCATGCGGTCCGGGTCGTGCTGCAACAGCGGCACCGTGCGGATAAAGTCATGGCAGCTATCGAACGTCACGAACATGGGGCGATCAGGACCTTCGCCATCGAACCTTTGCCGGACCGTATCCCAGCCGCCGATGTGGCCGAGCTTCCCGACGCGGGTATTGTCTGCAGGGCGGAATATTACCTTGCCGCCAGACCCCTTTGCAATTCTCTCGGCAATGGAAGGCCCGCCATCTTGAGCAAAAGCCGCAGGGTCCAGAACCGAGTAGCCGTAAACCTCACCCTCACTCCGTTGGGCAATGCCCATGCCGACGATATCGGCTGTCAGCTTTAGACCGACGTTCGGCTCTTTCGCGCCGTACCATTCCCGATAGCGAACGAGCCCGCCCCTTGGGAGCCACATCCCATTCGGAAGGCGTACGTCTTCCGAGGCAACGGCATACCACCCGAACGAGAACGGCCTGGCACTCCCCCAGTCACCTGACCGGAACCGCATCCAGTGGGCGGGTATCTCGAATGGGGCCGTCACATGGCGCGACGTCGACCAGTTGTCGAAGAACGCACCCTCGATGACGTTCCAGTCACCCTCCAGCCACGCCTTAACCAATTGGGCCGAGCCGGTGAGCTTCAGGCGGTCGACATAGCCGGGGTCTGCGTCCAGAAGAATCTGGTTGTCCGCCACCCGGGCCGGGATGAACATCCGCTCGTGGTTGCCGGCCTCGTCGACCAGCGGAACCATGCCCATCGGTGCCGGATCGATGTAGCGATCCTTTACCCAATGGTGCCCTGCCCCGCCTGGGTTGGCCGTCGCCCGGAACCCACACCAGACGCCGCGCGCCGAGCGCAACGTCGCCTTCATTTTGTCGGGCGCTCTTGGGCTAGGCCAGTTAGTTAACTCCTCTAAATATACCCGTGTGTTTTTGTTGATGAGTCCAGTATCTGTGATGTAGTGATTTGCTTCGCGAACACACAGGTCAGCTACCCATGCCCGCTCGAACCCAACCACTTCCATCGTTCCAATCTGCACCGCCTGCGCGAGATGCTTCACCTCGCCGGTATAAGGGTGCACCCATGACCGTGGCCGACGACGGCTACGTGTGGGAATGGTGCCCAACTCATCCGAAGTCGGTGCGCGGAACGGTCTCGCAGCATCGCCTAGTGCTGGAGTGCGAGATTGGCCGGTTCCTTCAACCCGGCGAGACTGTCCATCATGTAAACCATATTCGAACGGATAACCGCCCGGAAAACCTGCGCCTTGCCAAGAATCACTCGGAACACATGGCCGAGCACTGGCAAACCAAAGGGCGGCGCGATCCCAAATTGATCGAGCGCGTTCGCCAAGCCGCTCCAGACCCAACCATAAGCATTGCCGCGCTCGCGAACGAACTGAGATGCGGCTACGAAACCATCCGTCAGATTTGCCGAGATCAGGGTTTCCTGTGGGTGATCCAAGGCAATCGTGGAAAGGCGATGCTTTTGACCGAACAGTCCGTGCGTGAAGCGCTACAGGGACGGTCCACGGCGCAGGCTGCCGGCATTCTCGGCGTGTCGATTCAGACCATGCATAATCGCTGGGGCCATCTTCTGAAAAAGAGACCCAAGCCCGGATTTCTTGACCCTCATAAGCAGGAGATTCTGAAAAAGGTGTACTCGCTTCGGATACCGCGCGCTCATATTGCGCGGGAGTATGGGTGCACTTTGACTTGCGTGTCGCACTCAATCCAGCGCTGGTCAAAACAGGGTGCCAAACAGGGTGCACCTGCTCTCCCAACACCGCCCCGCGCTCGTCCCGGACCCGTACCCGGACGCACTCGGCAACGTAGGGCGAAACTGCTGCAACAACTTCACGAGGGCCTAGAAGCGTTGCCACCTGATCGCCAGGGCAAACCGCCTCAATAGGCTTTAGCGACCCGTCCGCCATGCGAATGGGCGTGCCCACCGCGACGCAGAAATCTTGCCCCTGGTATTTCTCGGCGTCCCGGTCGTCTTCCAGAGGCCGGAACCGCAGGATCGCCCCATCGGGGCTAGTCCACTGCCGATCGATCTTGGTGTATTCCCAGCCCAGGGGGCCGAAGATGTCCTTTGACCGGTCAATCAGGCTGTCCGCCTGCGGCATCTCCCTGCGCATGAACACGCCGCGGGCGGCAGAGCCGAACTCCTGAGCGTGGATTGCGAACTCGCCTAGACAGGCGTCCGACTTACCTCCACCACGAGCGCCACCGAATAGTACATCGAAATACGGACAATTAACGAAGGCGTGCTGCGGGCCGCTTTGAGGCCGCCAAACTACGACTTCGTCAGACACGCAATTTCGTTACCTTTGCTTTCGGAGCGAGCGAAAGAATGTTTCAGTGCGTCTTGCCGGGCGGCTCAAACACCGTGCCGGCCGTGTGCGCCTTGTCCCAATCCGATTTCTGCGCGTTCCGCTTGGCTTCAACCGTCTTCGGGTCGCGCTTAACGACGGCCTGGGAAACGGTCATGTCCACGGTCTGCAGGTTGCCGTATTTCTTGGGGGCGAGTTTCATGGCACGCCATTGGTAGGCACCGATGCGCACCTTCGCCCGGTAGAAATCGTCCCGCGTCTTACACGCCTCGGCTTCTTGCAGGATCAGGTGATCCATGTACTCAGCCTGTAGCTCCCTCGCGCGCGCGTACTTGCTGGCAAAAGCGGGGTTCGACTCCAGCCACCGCCATATTGTGCGGTAATTGGGCATCCCCTCTGCCTCGCATATTTGATAGACGCTTTTGCCTTCCACGATCTGTTGGCAAATCTCGTCTGCGAGGGCTTCTGAGAACGTGCTAGGCCGCCCCATGCTTTAACCCCGGCGCCAACTTAAACCGGGCGCGAAACACTTCCTCAAGATCGTTAAGCCGCCCGCGCTTGCGGTTTAGGGCTATGCACCGTGTCATGGCCTTGTACGCAGCCTCAGCCCGCTGAATGGTTACTGAAGCACCGTTGTTTGTTCTAAGCCACTTAATGGACGCAGCCATCTGCCGACGAACGTATTTGATCTGCGGATACGACCCTGACCTGCGCCGCAATGTCGGGTCGAAATCTAACCCGCCCGCTGACGTGTTAACCAACACGCAGCCATCAGTGCGGCATTGCGCAATCCAGCGCTTTTCGGCCTCCATCCAGTCCGATGTCCACTCAACAATATCCAACGACAGCGTGTCGCCAGCCGCAATCGCTTGCCGGAACCAAACGAGGCGAGCGGCATTGCCGCCAGCTCTAGCTTCTCGAATATGGCGCCCCAATCGCTTTTCAGGGTGCTTTGAGACGCCGACATAGCGAATGTCCCCGCGACCATCGCGGATCACGTAGATCGCCCATGGGTAATTCGCCTTTGTCATTCCTTTTCCGTCCAGCCTTCGCCAAGCCGGGTTGCTTCGGCTTGCGCTTTTTGGAGGCCGGTCACGAGAGCGCTCCAGTCGTATGGGCGCTCAATCGGCACGGCGCAGGTGGCTTTGGTTTGATGCATTCGGTGAAATACCGACCAGAACGCTCTAGCTGGGGTGCTAGGCTGGGTGGCCGGGAGGATCGAGCCTCGCACTAGAGCCATTGTCCTGGGGCCGTGTTCTAGCGTGCAGTGGTAAACGCGAGGTTAACGGCATTTAGCATTGCGGACGGTTTATTTCGTTACGGTGGCTCGCTCAATGTGGTGCTCCAACAAATGGCACGGGCGACACATCCATTCGACCAGCAACGGCTTGGAGTAGTCGGGGTGGTGCATTTGCGAGTTGGCGTCGCCGCAGCGCTTGCACGGCGCGCGCTTGATCTTGCCGCGGCGGAGGTATTGGCTTGCGTAGGAGCGGCAATTGTCCTTGCGCCTTTGGGCTGGCGTCATCTTGTTCGCCCTGCGCCACTCCCGCATGTAGGAAGCCTTGCACTTTTTGCAGTACGGGTAGGCGTATTTTCGTTTGCCAAAATACCGCTTCAAATCACAAGGCGCACCGCACGTGACGCACAACTTATAGTAGAATGTTTCATATGGAATGCTCGAATCTGGCTGAAAACCTTCCATAGAGTCGAGAGACGCGGCCGCCGGCGGTGGTAGCTCATCCCGCACGTCCCCATCCAAGCCCAAGAATTTCTCAAGCGCAGTTCCCATCACTTCCCCCTCCACGGCATAAGCCGAACCTCGAAAAACTCGATTGTGTTCCAAGGTGTGGGGCCGAACGGTTCATCATCGTGTGGCATTTCGTTATCGGCGTCCCTTTCAGGGCAGTTCGGCTCGCATTTGAGCCCGGCGCCAGCACCGCAAACCGAGCATGGCACTTGTGTAACCCAAGGATCGTCAATCATCGGCTTTTCCTTTCCACGGCATAAGCCGAACCGACATAGGCGGATCGTGGGGGAGTGGGGTGGAGAGGGCGCGGTCGAGGTCGTTACCATCCGTTGCGCCCGGCGTGCCGTACCACATGCCCACGGCCGCCTTGTCGAGCGTGACCTGGATCATGTCGCGGGCGTCAGACCAATCGAGGTCCGTCACCTTGCGAATGAGCACCTCCCCCTTCCACTCTGGCGCCTCTGGGGTGGCGGGCTTGGGGCGGCCGCCAGCCTCACCATCCCGCCAATCGCACCGGCAAATGCCGGTCAGGCCATAAACCTTCTTCCCGCACACGTCACACAAGCTAAGCGTAGCCATCAGATAGCCCTCCCCAAAGATGTCCGGTTGATCCAAGCAGGCCGCCAGCCAGGCCGATCCAGAAAATCCACTTCCAACTGTTCCTGCGCCTCGCGCAAAACCTTGACCCGATCGCCAATCATCAACCCGTGGATCACTTGCAGCATATCACCGCGCCGAACCGGAAGCGAATAAGCCGTGCGCGATTGTGCTGCCGTGAGTGTGTCCGCCAAGGCGTCGATTTTCTTCATCTCCTCCTCCGTAATTAAGCGGCAACCCCAAAACACGGTGAGCCAATTTTTCTCCGTCTGGAATTTATCAGCTCTGAACGCATCGTCTTGTTTTAGAAAAATGTACGACGGAAACAGCGGCTCGGTTACGGTGCGCAAAATCTCACCACTACGGTAAGGGCGTCTAATTCGCTTTTGCCACGTCGGAGTACGCGCAGAAAAACCCGCTGCATTAATTCGTGCCACGGTGTCGAGTTCCATGCGCGATGTAACGCTCACTACGTGCCAGCTCATTTCACCACCCAAGCCTCTTTCTGGTTAGCAGGGCGAGGTACGCCTGCGCCGCCACAAAATCTTTCAATCCCGGACCGAGTTCCTTTAATTGGTCCTCACTCCATTCCGGCATCTGTAAAATTCTCCGGTAACGAGCACGGATGCGCTCTTTGATGTATTTTTTCCGCTCCGCGAGTGTGTACAGAGCCTTCGCTCCGATCGACGAGTTGCATTCATGGCAAGCCTCGACCTCCACAAAGTCCCAGCGCGAGACACCGTGAGCAATTAAAATTGGCCGCGCCATTTGCGGCGGAACATGGTCCACCGTGTCCGCCGGCATGCCGCAATAAAAGCAGGGGGCGCATGTGACCTTCCAAGCCTCGTATCGACAGGTGTCAGAGCAGTGTTTCTTGCCGCGACGCGGTTTGAACTTCTTCCCGCAGTTTCTACATAGGGCGATTTTCATCTACGATGCCTATACAACGGATTGCAACGGCGCATAGGTACCACGACACCACCCCCGCCCCAAAGAGGCCTGGGCGAATTTTGTAGCTAATTGCGATTTTCCCGGTCCCGGATGTTCTGCCGCAACATCCCATGACGCTCGCCCGCCCACGGCCATCGTCGTTGATTTGCGAGGGGTGTTTCACTGCACCGTCTCCCGCTCGCGTAGTTCGCACGCCTTGCGAGAGCAGTTTTCGTGGCACGTTGCCAATTTGCGAGCCCGACGCGCGGCGCACGTGTTCAGCAAATGCATGCCAACGCTCATGTCGAGTGACGCCTGCTTGGGCTCTATTTTTTTTCGCATGTCCGACAGCGGATCTTCAGCCGTGCCAAAACCCGTGGCGCGTTTCATCTCGGCGATCATTTTCGCGCGGTGCTGGATTTCTTCTTCGACGGAGCGCCCGTCATGCTCGAATTGCTCGGCAGGTGGCGCGAGTTGTTTCGCGTCGAGTGCGAATATTTCCCGCCAGTCGTGATCTTCGCGCGTGCAATAGGCGACAATTTCGGGAAGCACACCCGACCATTGGAACTTGTGGTGGTCGATCACGTGGCTGACCGCATCGGCCACCGTCTTCGAGCCAAAGCGGCTCAGTGCGCGAAACCACTCATCGCACATCATCACGAACTGCTGCGGGGTCTGGTCTTTCTTCGACCCCCACGAAGATTCGATCCGCAAAACCTGCATCCCGAACTCTTCACGCGTCAAAGCGTTCCCGATCTTCTCGATCAGCTTTGAGTCGTGCGAGGAGAGCGCCCGAGTTTCCGAGCGGGTGATTGTCAAGGATTTCCCCACGACGCCCAGACTGTCCCGAATTTGCTTTGCCATTGGATTTGCCTTTCGCCTTGAGTGTGCCCTCGATGAACGCGACCGGCTCGCTGACGGCCTCGCCCTCGGCTTTGGAGAGGAGTTGGAGAACTTCGAAGTCGCTGCCGGTGCTCTTGCGCCACCTGCCGATCAGCGAGCGTGCGTGCTGGTCCGATGCCCCGTTGGCTTTGAGGTAGGACACGCCCCGTGCCCAAAGCTCCTTCTGCAAGTCGAGAGGGCTTAGGACGGGGGCCGGTGGCTTCGGCGGCTCTGGTTCCAGTTTCGGAACGACAGGTCCGCTAATTGACGGCTTCGACGCGGAAGCGTCCGAAGCGATAGCTTCGGAATTCTGAGTTGGAGAACTAGAACTAAGGGTGGATTCTAGTTCTTCTTCTTTCTTTGTATTGTCTAGCCTCTGGGTCGTAGGGTCCCCAATAGCCCCCCTATTAGGGTCCCCTTTAGCCTTCCCTTTAGGGGTCTTCGGCTTCTTGCCAGGAGCCCAAGAGCCGCCGCGCTTCTGAACGTCCTTGCGTCCTTTTTCGCTGATTTCTGCGTCGTAGCGCATCTTGCGGGAGTAGATTGTCCCGTCTTCGTCACGCGAAAACACCCCGGCTTGTTCAAGCTCGTCCATCCACTCGGCGAGGTTTTGGGGGTCATCGCCGAGCACTTTGGCGAGGTCTTGATGCGTCGGAATCCGCCCATTCAATAATAGGGACCCTAATAGGGTGCTTTCGTGCATCAGGCCGAGCAGATCGACCCACACGGAACGGGCGGCGCGAGATACTATCCGCAGCGTCGGCTCAGCCCGCCAGTCGGACGTGTACCACTTCATCCACGGCTTGCGTTTGGTGGTGCGGGTGTCGATCATTGCGCACCGCCTTCAAGCGCCAGCTGCGCCTGCTCGGTTGCCGTGCCGTCAATCGTGCTGACGACCTCGATTGCGCGGGAGCGGAGAATTTCAACCAAGCGCTCCGCATCACGAAGCGCATCAATCGGATCGCGGCGCGATGCCGTCGCCAAGGCGCCACGAAGCCAATAGGAGTCGGATAGGGTCAGAACGCTCATTCCGCACCGCCCTTCAAATTGAGAGACGCGCAGAACTGGCCGATGTGCCAGCAGGCGGTTGGGATGCCCCCGTGGTTCGGGCCGTAGCCCCTGGGCTTCCACTTACCGAGCTTCTGGAGGCTGTGAATGACGGTAGCGTGATCGCGCCCGAACAGCCGGCCGACGGTCGGGTATGACCAGTGAGGGCGGGCCTCCACGACTTCGGCGATCGCCTCGTCACGGGCGCGCACGACACGCTGCGTTCGCTTGGGGCTCAGTATCTCCCATACGGGCACGCCGTGCCTGGCCGCCACACTTTCCACAATGGCGAGCGTAAATTGCCGTGGCGTTGTCACCGCGAACGTGTTAAGGTGCTCTTGACTCATTGGATTACCTCCTTGGGTTAAGCAGGCCGGTGGTGCGGCTTGCAGTTAGGTTTGCTGATTTCGGGGCGGGGGTTGTTCCTCGCCCCTTCTTTTTGGGTGGCGAGAAAGGCGCGGGCGATGAACTCGGAATAGGCGGGCGGGATCGCGAGCGAGAGTTCGTCGCGGTTCATCCAGTCAATGCCCATCGCATCGCGGTAGTGTTTGATGGTCGGGTTGAAGCCTAGCTTTTGGCGCACCCAAGTTGGCGTGCCGTGACCGACAACGGAGACTACCGGCCCCATGTGGTGACAGGGGTGCGCTAGGCTGAAATGCCTCCAGCTAGTTTCGAACCACCGCTTGCGCCGAAGCTCGAGCCCGACCTGACACCCGCAAATCGAAAGGTCGCCGCGCATCGGTGCGCCGGGGACGTTTTCGATCACCCACGGAACGCCTGCGGCCTCGAGCATGGCGCGCGTTGCTGCAACAGCTAGTCGAATGAGTTCCGACGCTCGCCCGGCCCCCTCGTTTCGAAAAGCAGAGCAAACCCAAGCGCCTGCCCACGCGTGCTTCACAAACTCTGCAAATGGTGCCGAGGTGATCCAAAACGCACGACCGCAATCTGACAACAGCACGAGACAACTTCCCGTTGGAGCAAATTGCGGCGATCCAACTTTCTGCCTGTTGTAGTGACGCTCCATGTCGCTCATGCGTGGATGCCGCCGTAAGCGCGCTGGTAGTGCACGCGCAGCCCGAACACTGTCACATCCCACCCGAATAATTCGGGGCCGCGATGAAACAGCACCGGGCGAACGGCAAAAGACAGCTTGGCTGAATAGCCCTCCCCGTCGCCAACCACGCCGCGCGTCCACAAAACCCGAGCAAGACGAAAAGTTCGCTCAGACGGAGAAAGGCGGAAGACCGTCTTTACCTTCATTGCCCCACTCCCGTCAGGAAATAGGCCGACGCGCCGCCAGCCGCGAAAAGCGCAAAGCCCGCAATGACCAACATGAGCGTGTCCACGTTGGGACGGCTGAAACGGATGTTAGGCTTGGCGGAGCCGTGCGGCGGCGTGGCGACGACCGCTTGCGGGTCGGCGGGGACATGTCCCGCGATTTCGGAAGTGGTCGGCTTGGCGCGCGGCGGCCGGCCCGGCTTCTTGCCCGTGCCCTTGGCCTTGCGGCGCTTCTTGGGCTCGGGACGGTTCAAGACCGCGTCGGGCGGCGGCTGGTAGGCTTCCGGTTCCGCTTCGAGGATCGGGTTAGGTGATTCGACCTTGGGCGGCAGGCGGTAAATCTCCGCCGATGCGGGCAATTCGAGCGGTTGCTCGGCTGGTAGGGCTGACATGGGTTCACCTTTTGTTAAGACTGGTTTATACACACAGCGTGCCAGATGCATTTTTGACAGACACGCCAACCCATCATCACCAGATCAGTTTTTGGGGTCGCTCTTTGGAACGGCGACGATTTGGAAGTCGTAAGCACGATTGTGTCCGCGCGCGGCTTTTCGGCGAGCGTGCTGCTCCACACTTGCAAGGCTCATTTTTTGCCGGGTCTTTTCTCCGACGAGAGCCTTTGATTTCTGCGAGCGTCGAACCGTCTCAACCTCAGCCGCCAAGCGCGACGTGTATCGGAAGTCTAATTCAGCCGCGACAGCCGGGGGAAATTCGCCCGTGCTCTTGATGCTTTCGATTATCTCTAGAAGCTGCGTGTTTGGCTCAAACCACTCAAAATGACTGTGGTAATCTTGTTGCATCTCGTGCAGCACAGACTCGGCCAGAAACACGGACGTTACCTTGCAAAGAAGAACTAGCGGAAACGGGCTCCACGCCTGCAAGCCACAAATGCGCTTCTCTATGTCATTGGTCGCCCCGATTTTAATCGGCCCGCCGCCCTTGGCCTGGATAAAGTAAATCTCGCAGATTCTGTCGTAGCCTCCACGCATGGGTAACTAACCGCCTCTTAACTTGCTTCGGCTAAGCGTGCGCCAGTCGGCTTCTTAAGCCGGAATGCGCGCGGCGCGATTTCGATCTTGTGCTTGCGCGCAAGGTCATGGACCTGTTGCAAGGCCCACGCAGGGAACCGGTTCTCTTTCTTCCAGTTGCATACAGCCGGGGCTGTAACGCCGAAGATGGCCGCCGCCTCGTCGTTTCCGCCGAGGATTTGCACGAACTCGCTAACGCTTTTTTTGCTCATACACTCACATTATTCGCGCACTGCCATTGCGTCAAGCCATTTGAACGGATAAAACGCAGCGTCCA
Organism: uncultured Gammaproteobacteria bacterium; assembly: GCA_964641255.1. GTDB lineage: Bacteria > Patescibacteriota > Microgenomatia > JAMCZE01 > JAMCZE01 > CAZXMM01. The sequence continues at coordinate 28,759 of CAZXMM010000003.1, forward strand.
CAATTGAAATAAAATAACTTGAAAATTCCTCTTGCGCGTTCAAACGACTTGAATTAGATATTGTGCATCCGGTGGGCGCCTAGGCGATGGCACCGGACGGGGGCGCGGCCTCACACCGCGATAGGCACGGAGAACCCGTGATCGGCGTCCGGCCTGTCAGATCGGACTTGGCAGCGGGGGCGACTTGTCCCGCCGGGCGACGCGCCGCCCGAGAGCTTTGATCAAGCGGCGGGAGGCGGACTTTGAATGCCGCTGGCGTGGGTGCGAGCCCCACACTGAAAAACGGAGCAACAAAATGCGTGACCCTATCGAAGTGGCCGTGATGGCCCTAATGGCCGTGCAAGCGTGGTCGGGGGCTTATGTCCCCGCGCTGATCTTGTTTGGCGCTCTGGTGGCGACGCTTGTCTACCGCGCGCTGACGACCCGTCGCCTTGAGACGTGCTGCATGGACAGCAACCCGAACGTGTTCGGAGTGTGCCGCAATTGCGGGCGGTATGCGTATGGGGGGCGGGTATGAGCGGGCACACCAAAGGGCCTTGGTTTGCCGATGAGAACGGTGCCGTCCGTGGCGCTGGGCTTGAAATCGTGGCTGTGAGACACCGTCTGCAGCACGACATCCACGCGGCCAACGCCCGCCTAATCGCTGCCGCGCCTGAAATGTACGAGGCGCTGAAAGAGGCCCGACAGCGCCTTGTCGATGGAATGGAGAGCGAAGGTCCGCTTGAGCACGAGTGGTCCGGAAGCGACCGCAAGTTCGTGAGGCAGATCGACGCCGCCATCGCCAAAGCGGAGGGCCGGTAGATGACCACCGCTGACACCCGCGATCTAAACGCATCGTTGAGACGGGTAGCTCGCGCAGAGGCATACGTGGGGGAGAAAAGCTAATGCACTCGCCTCGTCACAGCATGTTCCTGACGTTGCCTGAGCGCATTCTCGCTTCGGTGACAAAAGATGCTGCAACCGGCTGCTGGACTTGGGCGCGGGCAGTGGATCGCAACGGATACGGCCACTTACGCTTTCAAAAGCGAATGTGGATCGCGCATCGCACTGCATACGAACAATTTGTCGGGCCAATCCCGCACGGCCTGACGCTTGACCATGTTTGCCGGAACAAGCGCTGTGTGAACCCGGCTCATTTAGAGCCTGTAACCCAACTCGAAAACGTTAGGCGTTATCACGCAGCGCAAACTCACTGCAAAAACAACCACGAGTACACCCAAGAAAACACAATTCGGTACCGGAACGGTCGCATGTGCCGAGCGTGCAAGCGGGCGTCCGGTAAGCGCAGTTACGAGAAGTGCGGTCGCGCGCGCAGAAAGGCAAGACAACAATGAAACGCCCGCTCAAGCGCCCTCTCAAACGCATCAAGGCGCGGCTCAAAGCCCGCGCGGCTCGCGCCAAGGCGAAGGGCCACGGTGCGGTCGCCTATCGCGACAATCTGCGGGCCAAGGTTTTGGAGGCGCTCGCGTCATGACGTTGGTCACGGAAAAGGAAGCGGCTGAGAAGTGGTGCCCGTTGGTGCGCGCACACGGCGACAACATGGACGCCAACGTATCCCGCTGCATCGGCTCCAAGTGCATGGCGTGGCGGAAGGGGCCTGACCGCATCGAAGAAGGGTGGCGCGATCTGCACAACCGCCCCGTTTCGGTTGCGGTCGGCTACTGCGGCGCCTTTGGGAAGGTGGAGCCATGAACTTCGATCAATTTGCCCTCGCCTTAGCTGGCGTCATCTACCTGCAAGCCAACAAGGCCCACACGGCCCGCGTCACGGAATACGCGTGCGATGTGTACGACGAGGACCGTTATGACGCGATGATTGCCGCTGGCCGTCTCGCTGATGCTGCGGCTGACGCCGAAATGGACGTTGCCGACGCCCTGTTCGACAGGGGCGTGTGGCTCGACATCCCGAAGGCGGAGTTGGTGGCATGAAGCGCGCGTTGTTTTACACGGGCCTGATCGCCCTCGGCTTCGTTGGCGGTCTTCGCTGGGCAGGTGCGCTGTGACCATCCAAGCCCCGCGCGAAACTCTTTTGCGCTGCGACTCCGTTCGATGCGGTGACGTAGAGCGCTTGTACAAGATCACCGACGAAAAAGCGCTTGTCTGGATGGACGACAACCGCTGGCAGCAAGTCGGTCAGAAACACTTCTGCGCGGCGTGCTGCGCGGTGACGGAGAAGGCGGCATGAGCGACATAATCGATTGGATGGCGCGGGCTCATAAACTTGAGGCGCTGATTATCAAGGTCCACGGCGCCCTTGAGGGCATCGTCATGGGCATCGAAGATGATGGCGACCGCGTTTACTTTGGCAGCACAAACGACGCAGATGAGTTGCGAGAGCTTTGGCAGAAGCTCGATGAATTAGCGTGGCTCAAAATCTTGCGCGGGGCCAAGCCATGACCCCGAACAATGTCATTCCGATCCGCATCACCCCCAAGCGCCAAGGCATCTTGGAGCAAGCGTTGTGCGGCGCAAGTCCTACGTTCAAGTCGGCCATTGCTGAAATCGTGGCTCGGCATAAGAACCAAGGCGCTCGAATCGAAATCATCTACCTCGCGAACGAGCTACAGCGCCGCGCGAATGAGAATGAGGCGGCCAATGACTGACCGCCCGAACAGTTTCCCCGGAGTCTTGGCAGACCGTGAGGATGCCAGCGGCCTTGCTCCGGTCGTTCAAAAGGCTCCGGGGAAAGCCAAACGCCCGCCATCCTTCACCGCAGCCCAGCGGCTTGCCGTGTTCGAGGCGTTCGGCGCTGTCGTGTGCTGCCAAGGCGACGACTGCGAGAACGTGGTGCGGATCAAGGGGTGCGATATCGACCACCACCTAGCGATCATCGACGGCGGCACGCACGAGCTGAGCAATTGGCGCCCGCTTTGCGACCCGTGCCACGCGAAGAAGTCGGCGCGGGAGCATAAGGCGAACTGGCACTGCAAGCGCGTGGCGCACGATCGCGCAGTTCACGAGGCCGTTCTCGCCGGCACTCACAAGCGAGAGCCTTCGCGGCTCAAGTCGCGCGGGTTCGACAAGACCCGCTCGCGCAAGTTCGGCGGCAAGGTGGTGAGCCGTGGCTGAGCGTTTCAACGTGTATCTGACCCGTTGGTGTCTGTCCCAAGGTATCTATGAGGCCCCGGCTTACGTCCACCCGACCAACGAGTTCTGGGTGATCATCGCGGACGGTGGTTTGCGCGGGCATATCATGCAGTCCGGTGATTGGTTTCGCACCAAAGAAGAAGCCGTGAAAGACGCAAAAAAGAAATTGGCGAGGGCGCTGGCTTCGGCGAGGCGATACCTGGCGGAACTTGAGACGATCAATTTTGACGAGGAGCCACAGCATGAACATCAACCAGATCGAAACGGAAGTGGCGAGGCTGACGAAGCGCGTGAAAGCGCTGCATAACGGCGATTGGGTCGCGATCGGCTATTCCGATGGTGGGTGGTACGCGCGCTCACCGTTCGGGACCGTTCTCCCCGGTCGCGGTCGATCGCCGCAAGACGCGCTCACCGAGTTTGAGCGTCAACTCAAGATCGTCGAAGCACGTCAAGAGGTGGCAGCATGACCGACATCCTCGCAAGACTCGCTGCGCCGTTCCGCCCCGACCAGCTCGATTGGCGGATAGGGGCCACCAACAAAGACAAGACCAGCGGCAAGGCGCTCGTCTATATGGACAGCCGAGCTGTGATGCACCGGCTTGACGAGGTGTGCGGCCATCTCTGGCAGTGCGATTACGTGCCCATGCCAAACGGCACCTATTGTTGCCGCATAGGGATCAAGATCGGCGACGAGTGGCTGTGGCGCTCGAACGGGGCGATCAACTACCCCGACAGCGACAAGGGTGATGCCAAGGAGATGGCGGTAAAGGGGTCGTACTCCGACGCCTTCAAGCGCGCCGCTGTGCTGTGGGGTATCGGCCAATATCTCTACGACATCGATGGGCCGTGGGTAGACATCGTGCCAAAGGGCAATTCGCACGTGTTCGCCGATGGCGTCCGCGCTCGCCTTGACCGGATGATTGCGGGCGGCGCCGCGCCGGCTCAGCAGACCGCACCGAAGTCAGCCGCAACGCAGGCCAAGCCGACAGATTGGGATGCGTGGGTGAAGGCGGCCAAAGCCGCCATCGCCAAGAAGACGACCATTACAGCGATCGACACGTGGCGCGGCGTGAACGAGAAGGCGCTCGCGGCGCTCAACGATGCCCGCCCGGCCCTTTGGCGTGAAGTCGAAAACTTCTGCAAAGAGTGCGCCGATGACCTGGCGCGGCAACTCACGGCGACGGCTGCGGAATGAGCAAGGTCTTCATGGTCCGCACAATGGCCGGGCTCGCCCCCGACCAGACCGACGAACGATCCATTGCCGCTTTGAAAGGCGTCAAGATCGGCCAGGCGGTCATGGTCGAAGTGACCCGGCCACGAAACTTGCAGATGCACCGGCTTTATTGGGCCATGTGCTCCAAGATCGGAGGAGCGATCGACGTGGATGCGGAGAACATCAGCGACGTGCTAAAACTCAGAACCGGCCATTACGTCACCGTCACGACGAAGACCGGGCCGGTTCATTTGCCGCGCTCGATCAGCTTTGCGGCCATGGACCAAGCCTCCTTCCGTGAGTTTTTCGAGAAGTGCTGCCGTGTCATCTCGACCGAGTGGCTTCCGCACATGAGCGCGAAGCAGGTGCAGAGCGAAGTGCTGGAGATGATGGGCGTCACCTGGGAGCAAGCGGCATGATAATCGAATACCGCGAAGACAAGGGCGAGGGCTGGATGTGCATCGAGCACTCAGGGATCGAAGTGCGCCACCGCTTGCCCGGCCCGTTTCGCGTTGAGCGGATCGGGAGCGCGGCAAAGATCGTCAACGCGACGGGGATTGATTGGGCGCATATCGAGGGAGCACCGGCTGCGGTGTTCAACTACCGGGACGCGGACGAGATTTGCCGAAAATTGAACGGGGGGAAGCCATGACCTACGACCTAGAGAAACTGCGCGATCTTGAGCGGAGGCTCAGCGAGGCGACGGGGGCGCCGAAGCGCACAATCTACCCAGCCGACAGGATCGGAGAAGACCTGATTGACGCGCTTTACTTAGCGACACGTCACACGATTGCTGACAATGGGCCGGGCGGATACTGGCTGAGCGCACCAGACGGAACGCCAATTGCGCATTATGGCGTAATGCCTGATCCGCTTGCCTCCCTCGACGCAGCCGTAGCGCTGGTTGAGCGCGTGCTGCCGGATTGGCACGTGACGGTTCGGGGCGTCAACTCATCGTGGCACGCCGAAATTGTGCCGACCGCTTCCATGTCTGTCGGGTTCGGCATCGGGCACCGCGGCTCTCCCGCCCTCGCTCTCTGCCTGGCCCTCGTCCGGGCTCTTATCGCCAAATCAGAAGGCAAGCAGCCATGACCGAGAAGAAGCCTGACGACGTTTGCACGTGCGGGCATAAGCGCGTCGAGCATGGGCATTTCGACACCGACTGTTTTGCTATTCGTAAGCGCAATTTTTTCCAGGCGCTGATCGGCACTCGCCGTTTCTGCCCTTGCCCCTCTTTCACACCCAAGCAGAAAGAGCCCGACCATGACTGAGACGATTGATTGGCAATCGCGCGCGCACAAGTTGGAAGCGCTTATTGTTCGGCTGCATGACAACCTTGAAGGCATCGTCATGGGGATCGAAGACGAAGGCGATCGCTCGTACTTCGGCAGCACCAACGACGCAGACCAGCTCAAGGAGATTTGGCAGAAGCTGGACGATTTGGCGTGGCTCAAGATTTTGCGAAAGGTTTCCGCACATGACCGATAAGCCCATGAGCGCGGAGCGGTTGAGGCACATTAAAGACCACTATGAGCGCTGGGGAGAGGCCGCCTTGGAACGCACGTGCGGGGAACTCCTCGCCGAGATCGACCGCCGGGGCGCGGCGCTGGATGATGGGGAGCTTTTCAAAAACATACAACGCGTACTAGACGAGCACTCCGCCTGGATCGCGCGCCCGTCAAACGACGTAACCAAGGCCATCGCAATTGTTGCTGGCATTTGGGGCTCTCGTTATGCCGAAGCCGCCGAGCGCCAACGCGACGAAGCGCTAGCCGCGCTGGAGAAGGCGCGGGCGGACGCGCTGGAAGAAGCGGCGAAGATCGTGGGGCCAAAGGGCGAGCGTCCTTGCGATTGCGATAGCTGCTACTGCGGCAATCACGGCGACATGGTGGCTGTTGCCGCTTGGGATGCCGACGCTTTTAACGCCAAGGCCATCCGTTCCCTCAAGGACCAAACCCCATGACCAATGAAGAAATCGCCGCAGAGCTGGAAGCGCTCAACGAAAATGCAACGCCGGGTCGTGATGGAACGAATTGGGGCTATCTGATCGCAGAGCAAGCGCTCAAAGAGTTCTACCGCAACCACCACGCCGCGATTGTCTCCGCGCTTAGGGATGTGGCGCGGATGCGTGCTGAATTAGACGGCGGCATGTTTGTTCCGATCAGCGAGTGGAACATAACGATTGCTGAGCGGGACGCGCTGAAGGCTGCGCTACAACCGTTTGCCGATGCGTGCGCGAGAGCCGACGCAAGCTCGGAGGAAGTGCGCCGCGCTGGAATGGGCCATGGCCACAGCGATGACGCTTCTCCAGGGTGGGGGATTCGTTACAGGCATTTGAAGGCCGCCCGTTCCGCCCTGGAGCCAGCACGATGACACCGGTAGAGAGAGTGGCGCGGGCGCTCTTTGAGCGGAACAAGGCGCGATCGCTGACACCAAGCCCCGTGACATGGGACACGCTGCACCCGGACACGCGATCAAGTTGGACAGAGAGCGCCCGCGCCGCCATCACAGCGCTGGCAGAGGCGGTGGGCGATGAGATGGTGGGGGCGGCTTGCACCGCAATAGACGACCACCACGACGGGTCACTCGATGCGACCTTTGAAGGCGGCGTCGAAGCCGCCATCCGCGCCGCCCTTCTAGCAGCCCTGGAGCAAAAGAAATGACAGCGCGTGAGGTGATTGCTGAGTACATTAGCATTTGGGCTCCGATGGAGAACCCTGCACACGCTGACGACATCCTCGCCGCTCTCTCAGCCGCCGGCTTCGTCATCGTACCGAGGGAGCCGACAGAGGCTATGAAGCAACATGCCGCCGACGAAGGTTTCCCTGGTTACGATGCCTGGCGCTGTTGGTCCGCCATGCTCACCGCATCGGAGCAGGACGAGACATAACTGTGATTATGTCTATTCCAGCCTTTTCAGCCGATAATTTCCGTGCTACGGTTTTGGCAGAGACAAAACAGGTGATTTGCTAGAAAATGTCTGGACTAAAGCGACAAGCGAAAACATTAACGGACGCTCAGGTCCGTGCCGCCCTCGCCGCGGCGAAGACGCCAACAGACCGCGCCATGATCCTGCTTTCGGTCAAGGCCGGACTACGGGCGTGCGAAATCGCCGCCCTGGCCTGGACGATGGTTTGCGATGCTGAGGGGGAGATTGCCGACCGCATAGCCCTGCCGAACGTGGCGAGCAAAGGGAAGAAGGGCGGGCGGGAGATCCCGCTACACGCCGATCTGAGGGCGGCTCTGGAGGCCCTAGGCGAACGTCAGGGCCGGGTAATCAAGGGCAGGCGGGACAGGCTCACGGCTCATGCCGTGGTGATCCGGTTCGCCACGCTCTACCGATCGCTGGGGTTCGAGGGGGCGAGCAGCCACTCTGGCCGGCGCACATTCATCACCAAGGCGGCCCGCAAAATCACGGAGGCGGGCGGGTCCATGCGGGACGTGCAGCAGCTCGCCGGTCACACGTCACTCAGCACGACGCAGATTTACGTCGAGGGGTCAACCGAAGCCAAGCGAAAGGTCGTGGCGCTTCTGTAGGAGGGTGAATAGATGAGCGAGCGCTTTTTTCCGACGATGGCCCAGATTGAAGGCGGCAATTGGTACGTGAGCGTGAGGGAGCGCTTGCCTGATGAGGGTGGCGCAACGAGCAGGATTCGCGTTTTAGATGGTGCGATGTTTCGGAGTGCTGCCGCCGCCTTGGCGTGGCTTTCTGCCCGTGGCTTTTCCAGACTAACGGAGGGTGAATAGATGAGACTCGCACCGAACGAATGGACCGGGCACACGCTGATCGTGCACGTCAACACCGGGCCTCAACAAAGCCGAGACGGCAAGAGGTACGAACCCGCGAGGCCGATCGGCTTTTACTCGCTGCGGAACCGCGTGCGCTTGGCGTGGGCTGTTTTCACCGGAAAGGCTGATGCTCTGTTTTGGGAGTGGCGCCCATGAGCGAGTGGCAACCTATTGAGACAGCGCCGAAGGATGGGACGCCTATAGACCTATGGGCTAAAAATCTTCTCACCTGGGACAAGAGGGGTGAGCGACTGATAAATCGCAAGTGGGGGCCGGTGCTGCATTGGGCCGGCCCGTGAATATGAGGGCTGGTCTGGAGTCGGTGAAAATTACGAGCCAACCCACTGGATGCCCCTTCCCCAACCCCCGGAGGCTAAGCCATGAGCAAGCTAGAGGAAATGGTTGAGACGTTTGACGACGCGCGCGGCGAAGTTGACCGCAAGGCTGGTTGGTTTGAACGTGACAAGGCTGGCCTTCTCGCTGTCTTCGACAAGCACGTAAAGCCGATGCTGGCGGATGAAATCATTTTAGCCAACTCGAACACGTCTTGCTCCATCGGGAGAGCGGCGGCAGATGCTAGAGCCGAACGTGTCATATCAGAACTGAGGAAGACGTGACGGCCTAACCTTACGCTAGGAGAAATGGAACGATGAAAGAGCCTGTTGACCACATCATCCGACCGCAGTTGCCGTGGCGATCAGGGCCGGGGATGACAGAGTGCGGTTACGATGCGTCGAAGGTCAAAGCTCTTTCGCGCTCCGAGTTCAACCAGCGCCTGAAAGACTGCGGCCAACAGCGCACGGCGATGATGACGTGCATGACGTGCTCGGACACAGCGCGGCGTCACGGAACATGGGAAGATGATCCGCGCGAGGCGATCCACCGCGAAGTGGAATGGGAAAACAAGTGGCACAGGAAAGATCGCGGTTGCCAGTTGCAGGATGAGCTATTCGCCATTGCAAGGCTGATCGAAGCGCACCGCGACGAGTTCGATGCGCTGGTTGTGGCAACGCAACGGCAAAGAGACTGGAACGCTCAGAAAGCCGCCCTCGCAAAGAAGGCGCCCGCAACCAAACCTCAACCTCTCTAGGCCATACTGAGGGGGCCTAGAAGGCGGGACCGCGCGGTGCGTCAACACCGGCACGGCCCCTAACGCAAACCACGGAGGTACCCATGGCCCGCGCTGCCGTCATTCTAATCACGTTTCTGTCTGAGCTGCTAACCAGGGCGATGATCGTCCTGGGCTTTCTCGTTTATTGGGGCGTGCCGTGAGCGCCCGCGTGATTCGTAGACCTTGGGGCGGTTGGGGTGCCCGCGCTTGGCGCCGTGAGGTCGCCCAGTGGCTCGCTTTTGCCGCCCTTGTCGTGGCTAGCTGGGCTTGCCTGAATTTCTTGGTCGCGGCAATAGAGGCTTTGCCGTGAAGCAAAAGCCCCGCCGGGTTAGGGCGGGGCTGAATTTGGCGGAGGGTGAAGGAGTCGAACCCTTACCCGCTGTGTGGTAGCCTAGTTTTCGAGACTAGTTCCCGGCCTGCCCAGGGCCACCCTCCGAACTCTGGCGGATGGGGAAGGAATCGAACCTTCGCGGGCTTTGGTCCCGGCTACGGCTTAGCAAGCCGACGCATTGCCTCTCTGCCACCCATCCGAATTAGGATGAGCAACTTGATCGAACGAGAGTGGCAAGGCGCAATGTACACATAATGTACTTATACCACCTCACTGCGTAGGCCGCAACTCTTCAGCAGCTTTCCCAAACGCCATTTTTTAGCCATCCATGCCAGTGCCCAACGTGGTGCACGCTGGGGCTAAGCGTGGGCGCTTCGAGATTCCCATCCCACTCCCACGATGGCGACGGTGCCGGCCTGATGTTGAGCCCGCCAGTGTTGCCGCAGCCGCAAGGGCAGATCATCACCATTAACGAGACGCGCCCCGTATTATCTTTGACAAACTCGAAGCCTCCCGCCGCAGCCTTCAACGCGTCGAGCCCTTGCTCAGCAAGAGCATCGTAATCGACCGGCTTCGCGACCACTGGCGCCGTCCGCACCTCAGCCATTATCGTCCGTCCACTGTCGGCCGCAACTCTTCCTTAGACGGCCGAAGGATGGCGTCGAGAGCTTGATTGAGATCAGCACACGCCATTGCCCAAGCGCCGTACTCGTTCCAGAACGATGCCGCCTCCTTGGCCCCGGTATTACGATCCTGGGGCTTCGGGGGCGGATTCGGTGCCGGTGGGCAGATTGGGTCTAGGATCAGCGGCTTCTCCTTCACTTCCGTTTTCGTGAGCACGATCCGCTCCGGTGGTTCCGGGAACAGCACTCCGCATCCGGTCAAGGACAAGCTCAATAGCATCAGGCACAGGGGGGTTCTCGGGGACATTGTTGATTTTCCGGTTTAGCGCGTTGAAGGCGTCGAGACGCTGGCGCGATTTCTTGGCCTCCGCTGCGGCTATGGCTTTCTGACGGGCAACTTCGGCGGTGAGGGTCGTCACCTGCTGAAGCGCGCTTTGGGTCACATCGTCGGCTAGGTCGGTGACGCACTCGGCCTTGGCGATCGCGGTACGGGCCTCGGCCTTATCGACCTTGGCACCTTGCTCGTTCCACTTCGCCCAACCAACCGAAAGTGCCGTCACCAACGCCAGGCCGCCGATCACGTACTGGCTGATGCTCATTGCGTCACCGTGCCTTTCGGCTTGCGGGCCGGGGCATATTTAGCCGCGAACGACTGAATCTCCTTGTGCGGGTCGCGGGCCTTCACGCCGCGGGGCTCGGGCGCCGCCATGAAGCCTTGCGCCATCTCAGGCTTGCCGATCATCGCCGTGTTCGGCGCAATCTTGGCAAGGGCGATTTCGAGGATGTCCGGTATCCCGTCGCCGTCCTTGTCAACGAGTGCTTTGATGTCCGGGTCAAACCGGGTGATGAACTGGCCGGCAAGGGCGAGGAACGCGTTCTTTTCCTCCCAACTATGGATCGACTTCGGGTCGATCTTGAGCTTGACCGTGGCGTGCATCAGGGCGTCATAGGCGGCCTCGCGTACGTTCTCGCGCCATTCCTTGCTGTCGGTCGTTGTGAGGCGGTCAATCGCGGCCTGCGCCCATATCGGGATGTGGTTCCACAGGCGGGTGACGACGGCGGTGACGAGCAGGGCAAGGGCCGACGCCAGGCCGGTCAGGGCCGTGTTTGCGAGTCCTGCAATGCCCGTATAGCCCTCTTCGGCCACGGGGGCGGCAATCTGGTCAACGGTCACGGGACCGGCTTCCTGGGCCGCCGCGGTGCTGACCATGACCACGATCAGGAACAGGACGGAGGTCAGGGCAAGAGCGAGCGGGATGGCCCGCGCGTAGAAAATGCGGAGTGTGGTTTCCATAATTTACCTCATGTCGGGATGTGGTGCGGGCGCTTCTGTGCAGGTGTGCCCGCTAACCTGATCGCCACCGACGCGATTGGATTTGTCGGGGAATTGTGGTAGTGATTTGCGGCGCGTCGCCATCGTCGGCGGAGTTGGTCGAGTGCTGACAGTGAGACCGACAACGATCCCGGCGGTTGTCAGTGGCGACGCGTTCATAAAACCCCGGCGGGTTGTGGGATCGTACCCCACCGAAACAGAGCAAAGCTGCTGTCGATGAAGATGGCCAAGCCCGCCGCAACTAAGCCCTTCTCACCGTAGCCACGGTGAACACCCCCGCAGTCGTCACGACCGGCGCGAGCATGATGACCACGTGCAAGAGCGAGCCGTTCTTCTGGAGCAGTTGTAACTCCATGCTATCCCCCATCGGCCGAAGCCTGGGGCTTTGCTGGTAAGCCTGCCGGTTCTCTTGATGCTGGGCTCTGCGGTCTGACGGGATGAGCGTTTCGATGGTCTTGCCCACGAGTTGCGTCCGGTGCCACCCGCTGATGATTTCCGCCTGGCTGTTCATCAGGACGATGACGCCGCTTTCATCCACGACGAAGATCGCATCAGGGAGCGCCCGAAGAACCTCGATGTAGAGTTCAAACTCTGTCCGTTTGATTTCCTTCAGCCGGTCGAGTTCCCGAATCAAGCCGCCGTTCATTTCCGGCGCCTCGTCTTGTCCACCGTCTGACCGAGGATCAGACGCCGCATGAGTTCTTGCACTTGCTCGTTTTGTTCCTGACACCGTGCCTCGCAGATTTCCAAAGAGCGTTGCAGGTCTTCGACCCGCTCATGAAGGAATTGAACGTGATCGAGGCGGGCGGTGCGTAGGCTTTCGTGCCTTTGATTGAAGTAGGAGCCAACACCGACAGCGCCGCCAACGACGGCAACCACCGTGCTCCAAAAGTTTGCATCAAGTAGGAAGCCCATAGCTCAAGCCACACCCGCCTTAACGGCGTTGAGTTTCGCGCTCCGGTACGTCAAAACCTTCCGCTCGATAGTTGCGACCGTCTCACCCTTGGCCTTCAGGATCGCCACAAGCGCGTCACAGCGCTCGGATAGGTCAAGCCGCTCTTGTTCGACCGCGCAGTAGTCGTCAACGGTCGGTCGCCCCGGTGGCGGGTCAAGCCTCAGGATTTCCAGAAATGTCTGCATCAAGCCCATGAGGTACCTCTCCTGCTGGTCTATGTGTAAGCAAAGGAAATGCGGCCTGCTGCACCGCTGGCACCGTTGAGAGCCGCCGCGTTTTCGCCGCCACCACCGCCACCGCCAGGCGCAGAGCCTGCCGTCGCAGGCGTGGGGTCGGATGAGTTTGTGCCGCCCGTGCCACCTCCAGCGGAGTTTCCACCAGTGCCGCCAACCCCAACCCCGCCGTTAGACCCTGCGGTGTTCGTCGACCCGCCGGAAGCTGTGCCACCAGCCCCCTCAGCGGCCGTCGTTCCGGCGCTCCCGCCGCCAGCGCTATGAGCGATGCCGGTGAACCCGCCAGTTCCACCCGTAGTTGACGTCGTTCCGCCGTTTGTACCGTTCCCGGCAGAGCCCGTGCGTCCGGGCCCACCAGATCCCACCGTGTATGTAATTTGATGCCCGCCGCTAACCGACGCCGCTGTAACGCAGCGTCCGCTGCCGCCACCGCCATAAGGCCCGACATTTGAGCGCGAGCCGCCGCCGCCACCACCATCGCTCGTGATCGTGCAAGAAGATGAATTCGTCGGCGCCGTTTCCGTTGCGCCGGTGCCGCTGTTGTATGTGTTCGTGACCGGTACGAATGTGACACCGCCAGCGCCAAACCCGATGAGATGGTTGATGCCGAGGCTTGCAAGGATTTCGAGATACGTCGCGCCGCGAACGTCTTCGAAACGCTCGCGCCACGGATTCCAGACGAACCCGTCGACAACGTGAAGCGGCGATTGCGGAGATGGTCGCCACGGCTTTGCCCTGCACGTTGCGGGGAGCCAGAGGCCGCTATGCTGGAAAAGCATCAGTCGTCCACGTTGCTGTCGATGGTATAGATCAGTTTAATGCCGATCAACTTTGCGTCGACGCCAAGTGTGTCGGAGCCGTCAGATACGGTGCGGTTGACCTGAAAGTATGTGACGTCGCCGGTTGCCGGGGTGCCCGCTATGGTGATAGCTGAACTTTCCGGCCCCTCGTGAACATCAAGCGCCGTGATGAGCGTGTCGGTCGACGTTTGCGCTGTCCCGAAGGCGGTGTCGATCGCATCGTCATTGGATAGCGCCACGCCGGCCAACCCCCAAACGACGCCACCCGAACCGCTTGCGGCAGTCCAGTATGGCACGAATGTAACGGTGCCTCCGTTCCAACCCTTCGGAAACGCGATAGCGAACTGCGCAAACTCCTGCGTGGTCGTGTCGAAATCCAATGTCTTATTCATGACCTTGTTGGTTGTAGATTCTGTCGTGCCAGAGGCCGCGCCGTTGGTCGTGCGCGCAACCATTGCGCCAGCGGGAATCCAAACCGTCTGCTTGCCGGCACCGATGTAGCGCGCCAAAACCTTCTTGACGCCACTTGCGGAATCGTCGCGCGTTAGCACGTGGTCCGCGCTCATGTCCGGGGCTGTGTCTGCTGTCGCGGTGTTTATCGCGTTGTACAGCGCCTGGCCGACCGTCGTCTTATTCGATGCATCCGATTCTGATGCGTCAGTACCGACGAACCCGTCCGCTACGTCGCCAAGCGTGTTGTCGGTCGTAAGAGAACTGAGGTTGATCGTGGTGTTCGGGTATATCGGATTGAGTAGAACCCACTTGTCGATGTCGGATGCGTAGCGCAGCAGCAACTCATGCCCATCGCCTGCAATGTCCCCGGCCACCACTGCCGCGTTGGCATTCTTGACAATGGTCTTTGCGGTCAGACCGTTCGGCGCAAAGGTCGGTGTCGTGGTCGCGTTCGCCGCCGTAGCGCGCACACCCACAAGCGTTCCGTTGGTTAGCGCCGTTAGAGCGGGAACGTAGGTGGCCGTGATGGCATCAGCGGTGCCGCCTCCGTCGATCCACGTGTAGGAGCTGGTTTGAATCGATGAAACCTGCGCCCCATAAGGATTGAGCAGGTGCCACTTGTCAGTGGTGGAATTGTAGCGGACGAAGCACTCGGCATATTGGCCGGGAATGTCGCCGACGTTGAGCGCCGTGTTGGCACCCTTCACAATCGTTTTTGCGGTGAGGCCGTTGGGGGCGAAAGTCGGCGTTGTCGTGGCATTGGCCGCACTTGCTCGGAAGCCGACAAGGCAACCGTTTGTGAGTGCTGAGAGCGCAGGCGCGTAAGTCGCGGTGATCGCGTCCGCAGTACCACCTCCCGCGATCCACGTGTGCGAGCTGTCCTGCAGTTCGGCCACGCGGGTATAGTTCGTGCGTGCCGTGGCTGCGCCGACGTTCGTGTGCAAGAACCCGCCCATGGGCAGATTCGCCGTCGCCGCAATGTCGCCATTATGTTTGATGCAAGCCTCAAGCCCATCGGCAAGGTCTTGCTCTTGCACCATCATCTCGGTGGCGCCGATCTTGTTCGTGGGCGAGCCCGCATCGCGGCGGGCAACCCAATCGTAGACCAGGGTGAATGTTCCCGTACTCCAGGGCATTCCTAGAACCTCGTGATTGTAACAATTCGTGATAGGGCTTTGCGCCCTAGGCAGTTGACGGTGCGGGCATTATGCCCTAGGTTAGCTTCATCAACACAGGGCCAACGGCCCGCCGCAAAACGGAGAAATCAGATGACGAAGCAGCCGCAAAATTTCAAAGTGGGCGACAAAGTTGTAGACCGCGACGGATTCAATGGTGTCGTCACCAAGGTCACGCACTTCGGCGGCTCACATTGGTACGACGTGCGCTTTTCTCGCGGTGAGGCTGTCCGCTACGAAAGCGACCTGGTCAGCCGCAACTAATAAGCAGGCTATGACCCCCAAAGAATTCCGCACCATCCGCAAAAAGCTCGGCCTATCCGCTAACGAGATGGGCCGGGCGCTTGGTCTTCGCGGTGATCCTGGCCGCACCATCCGCCGCTATGAAGCCGGAGACGTCGAAATCACCGGCCCCGTTCAAACCGCAACCCTCGCTATTGTCAGTGGCTACCGCCCGCCGTGGTGGCCAAAGGAGAAAGGCAAATGACAGAGACTGGCCACACTTGGAACTACTACAGCAGCACGATGGTGCAGTGTCCGTGGTGCGGGCAAGTGCGTCAGTCCATGGACGGCGAAAGGTACTGGGTCGTCACCTTTGGGATGAGGGAGCCAGCGCAAACATACGCCGATCGTTTGGCAGGGCGAGTGCCAGAAAGGCCTGACCCTGAAATCTGCGTGGAGCGCCGCATTGTTGCCAGCGCGCCATTGCAAAAGACGGGAGCGCTATGATGACCACCTCCGAAACCTACGCCTGGTGTCTGTTCTTCGCCTTCGGCCTTCTCGCTTGGCTTGCCGCCGGTCCCGCCGGTTGGCTTTGCCTTGTTGCCGGTATGATCGTCAGCCACGTCGAGGTGGGCTGGATCGATGAACACCTGGCACGGCGAGAAGCCGCCCTAAACCCGCAACCTGATCCGGAGCCCGGAGAAACAGCACCCGCACCAGTTGCTAAGAAAACCCGCAAGCGTCCTGTTAGACTCCCGCCCAACGTGATCCCGTTGAGGCGCAAGGCATCATGAGCCCGCCGTTTTTGCACTTGTTGTTTTGCACTCCAATCAGCGATGCTCCGCCTGAGCGTCCGCACCTGTTTTTAGGCGACATGTGGTTGCGCACAGATGGACAGCTTCACGTTTATGATGGGTCGGCGTGGGTCGAGTTTGGGCCGAAGATTAGCGTTCAAGTCATGAGTGAGATTCGGGAGGCGCAGCGCAAGGCGTCATGAGCAAGCCATCCATCTTCACAGTCACACCAGCCCGGAAAGCACTCCTGCAAGTCCTGACGGCTTTCGCCTTTTGGCTTGGTGGCACCGCACTCCTTGCCGCTAATTTCGGTCACTGGGCTGGCATGATATTTTTTCTTTCGGTCGCGACTGTCGGTTTCGTGTCTCTCATGTGGGTATATGCAGACGAACTCACTGCGACACCGCGCGCCCCGCGCAACGATCAGCCATGAGGGACATAGTCATCATCGTGGTGAACATCGTCGTAGCGGCGATTATCCTCAAGATCATCTATGACACACACAACTGGCCACGGCGTTAGAAAGTGACTGACTCCCCAAAATGCCTAACCTGCCGTTACCTCCGCACCGTGAATGTTCACGACGGCATTTACGCCGATGTGTGCTTCGGCATGTATGGCCGTGAGGGTGAAGACGCTTACGACCCCGCCAAGAAATGGACCATCCGCTGGCAGTCGCCCTACTACCGCAAGATCGTCACCCCGAAAGTCGACGCCTGCCAGCACCACACGCCTAGAACGGTTTTGGAACCGTCTCATACGCAGCCTGAGCCGCCGTGCCGCCTGCGGCTCGTCCCTTCTCCTGAGCGGCCATCTGAGCGATAGCCGCGTTCTGTCCTTGCTGGAACCGCTTCGCGTTGGCGTATTCCTTCGCGATCATCTTCAACGCGGCTTGCACTTCATCCGGATTCGACGAAAACAGCATTTTCGCGATGTGGCCACGCGCCCGTGTCGACAGCCCGCGCAGCAAGTTCGCAATCCCGCCCATGCCGATCGATTGCACGAGCGGCCTCAGCGTCCCGCTCATCAGCGATTGAGCAAATCCCGTGCTGAGTTGCGGCGTCTGTTCGACCAAGAAATCGTCGATGTCGTTCTGCGCGGCAATGCGTTCTGATGTCTCCGACCCTACGTTGGTTCTGCGATAGGTCATGTACATCGCATCTTCGACGCCAAGCCGTTCGGCGAGCTTGTTGTAGTTCTCATCCCCCAACACCGCGCGCATACGCTCGCGCTTGGCGGTGTTGCCGAAGATGCGTCGTGCTGCGTTGCCCGCATCAGGCGATTTCTCGACGTCTTCGATGATGCGCTGCGCAAAGCCGCGGCGGTACATCTCCTGCTCCGCTTGGCTCATGCTCGCCATTTCGGATTTGATCTGATCCGGGTGATAGTTCACCGCCTTGCGGCCCGACTCCAGCGCGCGCTGGTTTGCGGCGTGGCCGGCAAACACCTTGCGTGCTTGCGCATAGGCCGGATTGAGCCGGTCCATCTCGCCAAGCAATTCGTTCTTCATGATCGTGAAGGCGCGCGCGGCAGCGTTGTCGCCGCTTCGCTGCGAGGATTCGATCATGTCGTCGAGGCCCATCTTCATGTAGTGAAGCGCCTTCGTCGTGTAGTTCCCCTGCGCGTCGAAAAGTTCGTTGTCTGGAATACCCTCGTCACGGGCAATCTTTAGACCGCGATCCAGTGCAGCCTTGCCGCTCGGGCGGTTTGCGATCTCCCTGATCTTGGGGCTTACCAACGGCCTCGGGTGCATCGCCTTTTCGTAAAGCGGCGCCGCTTCTTTCGCGCGTTGCGCGGAGATATCGTCGACCGTCTGCGTGAATGTGCCGGGCTTGCCGCCAACAGCCCCTGCTACGTCATCGGAGACGCGCTGCACCTGCCCCTCCTGCCTGGGCAGGATCGTTTGCTGCGCCGTCTCGCGGCCTGGGCCTGGGGTGCGCCCTGCCGCGCCAGCAGCATCCTTGATCCCTTGCGGGCCGACGTCGCCCAAAGCCACAGGCTTGCCCGTCTGTGCCGCTTTGGCATGGGCCGCCGCCAGGTCGTCAACGGTCTGATTGGCCCCTAGAAGCTTCTCTGCGAGGTAGCGGGCAGCCTTGTTCTCCGCCCCGCGGAAACCTTGCCAAACCCGCTGTGCGCCCTTCACACCGGCTGTGCCGAGACCACCAGCGGCAACGCCAAGGGTTGCCCCTACGAGCGGGACCATCGCCCCGCCTTCGCTCATGGCCTCCAGGCGCTTGTCTAGGCCGCCCTCAACGTCACCGGTTTGGGCCAACTCCGAATATGCCGCCCCGGTCAATCCTAGACCGCCTGCGGCTTGTGCGGCCCGCCCAAGCAGGCTTTGCCCCGGCCCGCCCATGAGGCGCTGTACGGCCCCCGTGCCAAGCTTAAAGACGCCTGCCGCCGGAGCTACGCCACCGAGGATGCCAGTCGCCGTCGATGCGACGTTGCGGGTCGAATCCCAAGGCTCGTGCTCGCGGTAGCGCTTCTGAATCTTCCGCGCCTGGGCAACCTCGTCATCCCATCCCTTATTCGGGCCGCGCAGGCCCAGGTTGGCGAGCGGGGTCATTGCCCCGGCAACGATTTCATCGCCCCAGGATGGGGTGATCGTGTCTAGGACATTGATCGAGGCGCCTGCGTTCTTTTCGTCTTCGGAGCGATCGTCAACGGGTGGCGCATCGGCATAGTCGTTCCACGGGCCATCCTCGCCCGCGAAATCGTTCCACGGCCCGGCTTGCTCTTCCTCCAAGTAAGCCTTACGGCGCGCCTGAACGGATGGCCCGCCGCCATGCTTATGCTTGGCGTTGCGCTTCTCGCTCTCGCTCACTTAACCTTTTCCCAGTTCGCTTTGTTGCGCGGGTCGCCACCCTTGAAGCGGTAGCCCTTCACTACGTCGCCAACTTGCGGCACACGTTGCATTGGCTGCGCACGCTGCTGGTCACTGGTCGATTGCGCGGGCGGCATATCGGTTGGGACTTCGTCATAGGTGCGTGCGTTGCGGCGATACTCCTCGTCAAGCACCTGGACCTCCCGACGTTTGCGCTCGTAAAGGTCTTGCAATATCGATTCTAGAACTTGCGGGTTCTGCATGGCACTGCGCGGATCGCCGCCCATAGCCTCAACGATACGTTGAGCGTCGTATTCCGTCATCACGCCCGGGCCTACGATGGTCGTGCGCAACATGCCGAGCAAGGCTTGCTGCTTCATCGGCGCTTGCAATTGATCGAACTCTTGCTCGGTCAATCCCTGGCTGCCGAGGAAAGTCTTCCATTTCGCCGAAAGTTGCGTTGCCCAGCGCTGAAAGCCTGGCTTCAGCCCACCTGCTTGCTTTGCGTAAGCGTCGATTGCGCCGAGCGCATTGATGCCCTCCTGACGGTCTTTCTTTAACTTCAGCCAACCCGCTGGCGTTAAAAAACCGCCTTGCGAGGATGTAACCTCTTGCGACCCTTCGGGTATCGGCTCGTACCTGCCGTCCTTGTTTTTGATTGCAAGCCCAAGACCAGAGACGTATTCCGCATAGACACGCTTGCCGTCTGGAGTAAGAATCCACCCACCTTTTTGTGGCCGCCCGCCGCCATCACCGCCACCGGAACCACCAACCCGCATCGGCCCGCCGTAGCCAGGCACCTCTTGCCCATCCTGGTCGACATACACCCACTTGTCGCCCTTCTGCATACGCATGGGCTTCTTGAACGCCGTTGGCGAATTCAGCCTTTTGGCTTTGGAGATTTGGTATTCCAAGAACTTGTCGACTAGTTCAGGATCGCCGCTCGCGGCGAGTTGTTTCATCGCAGCATCAAAGTCGACGTTGTCGCCCCCAAACGCCTTTTGCATGATTTCGCGGCGACGCTTTTCGTTTTCTACTGCGTCCCGTTGCGCCTTGCTCTCCAACCACGCCCCAGTGATCTGGCTCACGGCATTGCCGATCGCCTGCATGGGATGGTTGACTTCTTGCTGGTTGCCCATCAGGGCTTTGGCAAGGCGCTGGCGCGCTTCGATCTGCGCTTCGGTCACGTACTCGGCTGCGGCTGTCGGCTCTTGCTGCCCGACCATTTCGGCGGGGGCAATTGGTTCGATCAGTTCGGCATTCTGCACCGCAGGCTGCGTTTCGTCGCCGACAACGGGCACGGCACCGAAACCAGGGAACTGCGGCCCCGGCTTCTGCGCATAATCGTCGTCGTAACCGAATAGTGCTTGCGCGCCGAACGGATTGCGCCTGCTTAGACCGACCGCCATATGCCTAAAGCCCCTCAGCCCAAACTCAATAGACCGACTGCCGATTGAGAATCGCTTGGATCAGTTTCTCGAGCCCGCCGCCGGGACCGCCTAGCGCCTGCAACTGTTCCGGCGTCATGATCGAATTGTCGAAATCCATACGCGGGACTTGCCCTCTCACCATGGCCTGGTCACCAATATTTGGCGGCTGCTGCACCATGGCCTGATCCCCGATGTTCGGAACCGGCAAGTTGAAGTTGTCCGGCGCCTCAACACCGAGATCGTTCGGCATCGCTCCGCCGCCGCCCATCTCGTCGCCAGGGCCGACAAATGAAGGGCCGATCTGCGGCGCGTTCTGACCGATGCCACCCTGCCCTTGCGGAGTTTGGAACGGCGTCATGCCGGGGGCGCCACTACCAAACATCTGCGCCATGAGGCGTTGCTGTTCCGACTGATTGAAAAACGACATGGGTCTGTTTCCTTTTTTGAGCGTTACGGGCGAGGCAGGCGCTTTGGCGGTGGCGTGATACCGCCGGGCTTGACGCTTGCGCCCATCTGACGAAGCGGTTGGCCGGGGCGCAATGGGCGAGGCTGCGGCATCGGCTTCTTGGCGCCGCTGTAATAGGCAGGACCAGGCCCGCCGCGCGGCTGCACGGTCGGCGATCCGGGAAGCGGCGACGTCCGGGCAATCTCGCCCGGCCGCGGCATCGCCTTCTTTTGCAGGTAGGCGCCCGCGATCTGGCTGCTTGCGTTGCCGAGCGCCTGCAGCGGGTGCTGCACGGGCTGATCGGCCGGCGGCGTCGTTGCCTTCAAGACAGCCTCAGCCAAGCGCTGCCGCATCGGGTCGACGGATTGCGGTATTGCGGATTGATACTGCGGCTGTGCCGGGTCGTAGATTTTCATGTCCGGGCCAGCCTTCGGCTGAACTGGTCGGCCAGGCTGCGGCAAGACTTGCGGACCGAGCGGGTTTGCGGGTGTCATCTGCTGTGTCTCCTACTGTTCTAAAATCTGCTTCCCAACAAGCGCGTCGATCAGCCTGTCGCGCTCGGCAATGCCGGTTGTCGGCTGCTGACCGGTGAGCGGCGATGCTGGTTGCGGCTGCGTTGTGATCGGTGGCGGGAATGCTGGCGCACCGACAGGCGGCGGCGTGAAGATTTGAACGCCTGATCCCGTCTGCGGTGCTGGTGCGGGGGCCGGAGTTGGGGGCGGCGCGGGCGGCAATTGAGGTGGCTGAGCCGGTTGCAACATCCCTGCCGTTTGATAGGTCTGGAACTGCGGTTGCATCGTGGTTCCAACCCACGAGTTGAGACTGTTCTTTGGCATGGCTACTTGCGCCTCTTCGCTTTGTCACGCGCAGCCATGCTGCCAACCAGACCCAACGCACCGCCCGTACTTCCGCCCGCAAGCACACCCATATGCCCGGAACTGTCGATGAAGAACTTGCGGTCTTCCTTCGTCATGGGGCCAAGATCGTTCGGGTAGCGGCGATTCCATTCTTTTTTGCTCGCAGCGGCGCGCTCCATATCGTCCCGAACAATGGCTCTCTTTGCGCCTCGGCGTCCAAGTCGCCTCCCAACTGCGCCGCCAACACCCGCACCACCAGCGGCCAACACCAAGTCCCAGATATCAAGGTCACTCTCTTGCTTCTTGTCGCTCATACGCGCCTCTCCAATTTCTTGACCTTCTTGGCCAGTTGCTGCGTTGCCGCCATGTTCACACCGAAGGCGTCAACGGCTGGAATGGTCTTGCCATCGCCCAAGCCGAAGAAGCCTTTGAAGTCCTGCGCCATCGGGCCGACATGCTTCTGCCCGTTGTCGCCGGGAACCGCGCCAGGCTTATAGCGCCACGACTTAACCGGGATTTTCTCGACGCGATCCAGGATCGAGTTTGCCGGTTTGATGTCGCGCTTTTTGTTTTTGTCGGACATCAAAAGCGCCGAACCGAGGCTGCCGACGATGTCGCCGATACCCGACCACATCGAATTGTTCTGCTGCTGACGCTGGTTATACGCCTGGAGCTGCGCGTTGTAGGCGTTCCAGATGTTGCCTTGTACGTCCGGCGCCTGGACGCCTTGCGTGTAGATGTTGCCGCCTTGGAGCGACGGTGTTTTCGGCGATGCGCCGAGTAGCGTCGCAACGCCCTGTGCCGGCGCGTTGTACTGCAAGAGGGCTTCGTTGATGGCCGCCTGCCGGGCACCCTGGCCCAACTGCGCGTTCATCAGTTCTTCGCTCGTGATGCCTTGGCGCGCTGCCGAAGCAACCTGACCTTGCTGGAGTTGCTCGCCGATGCCCTGCTGGCGCGTCGTCAGGCCGAGACCGAACAGGCGGGATTGCTCTTGCGCGCCCAAGCCCATTGCCTCGCTCGCCAGGCGTTGCGCCTGCTCGCCCTGGCTGCGCTCAAGACGATCCATTTCCCCGCGCGCCGCCTCGCTGTCGAATGCCAAGCCGCGATTCGCTAGCATCTGCCGCGTGGCCTGCGTCTGCCTCTCTTGCTCGGGACGCAACAACGACATGCCGCGGTCGAACATGGCCTGTTGGTAGGCGTCGCGCTCCGCACCGAAGCTGCCGCTGGTTGGCATGGGCTGCACGTTCGAGAAGTTGATGCCTGTCATGAAGTCCGGGGCACCGGTCATGTCGAGGCCGGTCGTGAAACCGGGTAAGCCTGCCGGAATGCCGAACGGGCCGACCGGGACACTCGACGCCAACTGCGATGCTGCATTGCTCAGCGTGCCTTGCAGGCCCATCTGAGCGTCAAGTGCGGCCTGCTGCACGGGCGACAGCGTGACCCGCTGCGCGATCGGCACGCCTTCATCGTCTTTGTCGAATGTGATCTGACCATAGGGCGTGTACTGCGCCAAGTTGTTGAGCTTGGAGCTTTCCTTCGCCGACTTGATGTATGCGTCCGCCTGCGCCTGACTGGTTTTCACCGGATCGGGTGCAGCGGGGGCTGACCCGCTCGATTTGCCCAATTGAACCTCCTACTTGCGGCGTTTGCCGTATTTCCCGAGGCCAAGCCCCTGATCCGCTGATGCTCCGGCAATTGTTCCGACCGCGCCGCCGACCCCCGCCCCGAGCGACCTCATGCCGAGGTTCAGGTTCGGCCTCGTAAACGCACGGCCCTTGCCAAACTTGCCACCAAAGCCGCGCGCACCAAGCACGGCGCCGCCGATTGCACCAATGAGCGCACCAGGTTCTTCGAACGGCATGTTGGTAACTTTCGCCTTTGGGGCGGCCCGGTACTCCAGCGTGTCGCGCTGCCCACCCATCGGAACCGCCGCGCGTTTTTTGTAAGCGGACTTCGAGATGGCGTTGTAGATGTCGCCACGAACTGACTTGTCACTCATTCCAAACACCTCTCAAATATGCGGGCATTCCTCGCGCAACATGCCGAGGATGATCTCGTCGTTCGTACCGTCGTAGGCTTTGCGCGCCCGGCCTTCCAACTTGAAGCCGATGCGTAAATTTGTGCCGATCGCGTTGCGGTTATTACTTACGGTGGGTCTGAGATTTTCTGGACACCAGAAAGCCAGCGCCGCCGCCTAAGATGCCGCCAGCGGTCGTGCCTGCCGCGACTTTGCCAGTAAGGGCGTCAATCTCAAGTTGCGTCATGCCGCCGTATTTTCGGTCAAAATAGGCCCTCCTTTCTTTTTGTGTGATCGGCCCTCCGTAACCAAACTTCCGGTGCAGATCAGCATCTCGATCCCACTCGCGAAATATTCTGTCCTGCTTCTGAATTAGCCTGGCCCGTTTAGCGATAGCTGGCCTAATAAGCCTCCGAGCGAGTAATAGTCCAATCACGGACCCGCCGATTGTTGGTGCATTGTCAAGGGCTATATCAAAAACGTCCCGGCCCTCTTTCTTCTTCTCAGTCATCAAGCCGCTCCTTCCAGGTAAGGGCACTCATCCCTGAGCATGCCCAAGATGATTGCGTCGTTCGTACCGTCGTAGGCTTTGCGCGCCCGGCCTTCCAACTTGAAGCCGATGCGTAAATTTGTGCCGATCGCGTTGCGGTTATT
>CAZXMM010000004.1:0-6085 GCA_964641255.1 uncultured Gammaproteobacteria bacterium
TGCTCTGCGTCGTAGAACGCCTCGAAGTTGAACTTCGGGTAGCCCCTCATGGGGCCTGCGATGTACGTCAACTTGCGCGGCTTCTTAGCTCCGCTCAGTGGTAGACTCACTGGCATTGGGCTCCTTGTAGCGGTCGTCTGTTCCCTTGTTTCGCGCCACGTAGTAGAGCAGGCTCAGGACGTGGAACCCAGCGTGGGCAAGGTGCGGCAGCCCGCTCTCTGGATCACGATCTTCACCTTCCCACCACGAAGACAGGTGGCGCTGAAGCGCATCGTAGGACCACGACCATGGGTACCCACCGCGCCAGTTGTGTGCTGCATACTTCTTCGTCCCAAAGTGATACACCTCAGAGATGCTTGCGAGCGAGGACCACGGCAGCAGCGAGAACCGCTGCGGCTTCTGGCCCTTCTGGGCTCCCGTCTTAGGATCGGTGAGCCTTACTTCCAGTCGACCAGAATCCATGGACCACACTCTCCAGTGTTGAGCGGCGTGCACGCGCGAACCTGCGTACCGAACGTCGGGCCACTGGTCTGAGGCACCATGAACCAGCCAGCGTAGGGTCCGAACTCGTTGCGCTGGCTAGAGAGCCAAGCCGGAAGGCCCTCGAACTGAGGCGTCTGCGGGTCATCCCGCCCGTCTACGAACGCGCTACCGAAGTGATCGCAGGAGGTGTTAGCACCTGTGCGATCATCGCTGCAACGGCCCTGTTGCCCTCCAGCCTTGTACTCCCACACGGGACCGAGCGGTGCCGACGGCAGAGGTGCGCCATCTCGCGCACCAGCCAGAACAAACCCTTCGTAGTCTGCCCGCTGAAGCTTGGTTCTCCAGACGTCGGAGTCGAAGTGGCAGTCACCACTCGGGACCGGCACATGATGCAGCGCCTCACAGAGTTCCCGGTCGCCCGAGATGCGTGGCGTGCCATCAACGCCGTTTCCGTAGCGGTGGTTCCGCATGTACAGTATAGCCGTAGCCACCGGGAACCGAACCGGGAAGCTCGTCTCCCAGCCCACAGCTGGGGGGGGAGTCGGCGTCGGGGGGGTAGGCGGTGTCGTCGGCAGCGGTGACGGAGATGCGACGGGCGTCGCCGTTGGGGCCACCGTAGGTGCAGGCGTGGGCGGGTCCGTTGGCGTGTTCGGCACACCAATCGTGATACCCAACGCAGCAGCGACAGCAGCCACGAATGCGGCAAGCTTGCTCTTCCAAGACTTCACTAGTCCTCCTTCTCAGTCAGGAATTTCTCGATGGCGGCAGCGGTCTTGGGACCGATGCCCTCGATGGTGCGCCACACCATAGGCGGGCTGTTCACCATGTCACGAACGCTTGCGAACTTGGCCTCGATGGCGTGCAGCTTCTCAGCGCCAACACCCGGGAACGTTGACGCCACTCTCTGGATCCTCGTTGGGCGCTCCAGCGGCCGCAAGAACGCCGGCTGATGGACAACGATCGAGGCGCCGTGATCCTTGTACGGTTTCGACCACCACCTGTAGATCGAGGCAACCGTTACAGCTGAGGTCAGGAGGTTGCTGGAGTGTACCACGCGCACACCGTAGAGCAACGCGACCGAATTCAACCACCCTACTAGCTGGCTGTACTTCAGACTCGACGGGTGCTTCTTCCATTGTCCCCTCTCCGACAGATAGCGAATGGAGTCCTCCACGTCTGCAGATACGACACCC
This sequence comes from uncultured Gammaproteobacteria bacterium, assembly GCA_964641255.1. Lineage (GTDB taxonomy): Bacteria > Patescibacteriota > Microgenomatia > JAMCZE01 > JAMCZE01 > CAZXMM01. The sequence goes on from CAZXMM010000004.1 coordinate 1,677, forward strand.
TCAACGAGGAGGTATCGAACCTCGTAGGAGTTGAGCATGCCGGGCAGTTGATGTCCAAGCAGGCGACCGTCTTGGAGAGACTGGATGAGATCGCTGACTGTCTTGTACTCGATGCCGATTGGGATCTCTCCGTCCGGGCCTTGGCCGAGAAAGGAGCAGTCGCCAAACTCAAGTCGTTGCGACCTAACAGGAGTTGCAGTGCGTGCCACTGGCTCCAGAAGCTCACGAGATCCCTCCCTATCGTCAATGTACAGCATCGGCAGACTCGACGGCCTTGGCCTTCGAGCCGTCTGCGAACTGGCGGCGGATGTCACGAGACACCTTGAGGTACTCGTGCAGCACCAGCGACTCGCTCTGCTCCTTGGCCTGCTCGACAAGCTGGGCGATCAGGGACAGCTGCTCCAAATGCTCCGGCTTGTTGGGCGGATACACGGCGTCGATGTGGTAGGAGTAGTTGAGACACTCCGGTTCCAGCTTCGAGATGGTGATGGTCATCACCGCCTCTTTGTACGTAGTTGCGCCCGCCTCTACGACAGCCACTTCTCGGCCTCGACGTGCGGGGCCAGCAGCCCCATGAGAGAAACGAAGTCGGTGGAGTCGATGACCATCCCGTTCACGTCGGGGTTGAAGCGGCTGCGCAGGATCTCCGTCTTGAACTTGCCGGGCGTGGTGATCACGCCCTTGCTGTTCTTGATGGGCTCTTCGTAGTGCAGCCGGATGTAGGAGTGCACGAGGTAGTCCACCTTGTTGTTGCCGGTGCGCTTGAAGCCGCCGGTCTCGATGGACTTCTCCTTGCCGTTCTCCTCGATGGTCTTGTACTCCTTGCTTAGCTGGTGCACCAGCACAAGGTTCTTACGAGCGACGTTAGCCATTCGGACGAGGGCCTTGTACTCCGCGTTGACCGGCCCGTAGGCAAGCTGAGGATTCTGCTGCAGCTTGCCAAAGTGCGCCAGCCGTAGCATCTCCCACACCTCGCTGGCTGTGTCCCACACAACAGTCTTGATGCTTGGGTCAGAAAAGAACGCAGCTGCGTCGTTGTTGAAGGGAGCCCAGTAGTCCGCCTTGATGCGGTCCGCCTGCTCCTCTGCTTCGTCACCCCTCGTCTTGATGGTGAAGTCGTAGGCAAAGTTGTACTCCTTCACGTCGAAGTAGGTGTCAGGGAACTTGTCGATGACCCCCTCGGTTCCGAAGTCGAGCGACTGCACACCGATCCCACCAGGCGCAGTCGAGTAGAAGTGTGTCTTCCCTGTCTTGGGTAGCCCCTCGATGGAGAGGATGTGGAATGGGGTCCTATCGGACATCGTTCCTATCCTCTTCGAACTTCAGCCCCATCTCCTCGAAGGCCACCATGAACTCGTTCCAACAACGGTCCTCAAGAACCTCGTTCTTGTAGACGATGTCGGGGAGTTCTACCACCTCGGCCAGCCTGTTCAGCATGAACCCGAAGTGGTTCTCGTACACCTGCCGCAACGCATCGTACTCGCGGATGTACATTACTCCTCCTTGGCCTTGGGCCTATGCGCCAATAGCATGGCCCAGTTGTCCTCAAGTTCGGCATCCGTGAACGTGAACTCGGTGGTCCGCACGATGCGAGGGCCGACCCCCTTGTCCCACTTGTAGTCGCCGTTGACGAAGAACACGAAGAAGCGAACGGTGTTCTTCCCGAGCATGTGCAGGTACGCCTTCACCTGCATGAACCAGTAGTCGAAGTTCTCCTCGGGGTCCTCGTTCCACTTCTTCAGTGACTTCCACGTACACTTGTACTCTTCGAGCACGTCGCCGTCGAGACCGTCAGGCGTGCCGTGCACACCATCCTTCTCGACCGCGAGTTGCTTCTTCACCTTGCGCTCGATCCCCATGTACTCCTTGAACGCCCACTCCAGAGCGTTCTCCCACAGGAACCCAGCCTGCATGCGGACGTACTCCTGCTCTCCGGGCGGGGACTCTAGCGCCTTTCCCTGCGCCTCAAGTACCGCGCGTACCAGTCCGCTAACGTGAACCCCACTAACCCGCCCGTGACCAGTGCGAGTGTAAGTCGCGTCCAGAGGGGTGAAGTTGTACAGCTGGACGTCGTTACGTTCCATCGCCGCATCGCCCTATCACCGTCGTCATCTCGTACGCCTTGTCTCCTTCCACTTCGATGCGCGTAGTGTGGTAGGCGAGGTATCCCTCCACGATCTGCGCGTTGACTTTGACTGTCAGTTCCCCTTCGGCCTCAACCGTCTTGGACCCACTGACCGTGGTGACCGTGACCTTGCGTGGCCCCATGTTGTTGAGGTACACGAAGAAGTACAGCGTGCGACTCTTCTCCTTGGCCGGGTTGGCGCACAACTGGTAGTCCTGCCCTCGCAGGATGACCACGTGCGGCGACACGTCCACGTGTCCCGACGACTTGGGTCCGTCGCTGAACGGATGGTCCCCCAGAATGGTGGAGCATGCGCCCAGCATCAGTACAACCAGCACCACTACCGGGCGCATGCTCCTGCCCATGTTACTGGATCAGGGCGAGCACGCCCTTCTCGAACGACACGCCCGGCACGGTGCTCAGGAAGCTGTCGCTCATGACGAGCGAGAGCGCCTGCGGCTTGATGTCCGGCGACGTCGCCAGCACCTTGCCGATCAGGGCCGGGAGCTTCGACTTCTGCAGAGAGCCGCCCGCGAGTTCGACCTGAGTGCGGACCAAGGTCCCCACCATGTCGCGCACCTCGTCGTTCTTCGCCTGCGCCTCCGCAGCGTCACCCTCGGCCAGCCCCACGTACGAGGCCGGGACGAAGTTGTCCTTGCCGCCCTTGCCGATGTTCTTCAGCACGAACCGATGGCCCTTCAGCGCGGACAGACCCTCGGTGCCCAGCGTCTTGGACGGGAACTTCGTCTTGAACAGGGCGTCGAAGAACGGAGCGGCCTTGCACTGACCGCCGAGCGCCTGATCCACGTTGTTGCCGTCCTCGGTCGGCGAAGCCTTGCCCGTACCGTACACCTCGGTACGCGTCTTGCCGTCCGCCCGCTTCCACACGATCTCGATGACGTTCGCCGGGGGATCGACCGTTCCGTTGTAGTCGAACTTCGTGGCCTTGATCTCCTCGACGTCGCACACCTGCTGGTCGAGGAAGCCACCCGCAGCGAAGCCCTTGGGATCGAAGAAGTTGCTCATGTCACTACCTTTCTTGGTTTGCTGGAACCAGACCGCCGTCTTGCAGAGAAGGTAGGGGTGGCGGAACGAACCCTACCCGCTTGTACGCGTCTCTCCACCAGCGAGGGAAGAACGGCTTGTACCTCGACTGGAGGAAGTGTACGTTGTCGTCGAGGATGAACGTCTCGCCCATGTCATCCTCTGCCCGCATGACCCGGCCGGTCATCTGCACCAGTCGGGACACGGCCACCTTCGCATGGTACTGCTCATCGTCCAGCGACCGTGCGGCCACGAGCGGGTCGGTCGGGACAGGGAACGGGACCTTCGCAATGATCTGGTACTCTGCCGTGGTGTACGGGAAGTCGAATCCCGTGTCCACCGACGGGGATACCAGCACCTTCGGCCCAGTCGCGCGCCGGAACTGCTCGACGACTGCGGCCGTATCACTCGGGGCGTTGAACAGCATGCGATCCTTGTGATCGCTCGCCTCGATGATCTGCTTGGCCCGCTGATACGAGACTGTGTGAATGATCCCCTTCCTGTCTGTGCGTGCACCGACGATCGCGTCGATGCGATTCATGAGTCGAGGGAATCCTGCCGCCTCCGTCTTACGGGACATGCGCACGGTCGGCAGCCAGATCACGGGCCGCCTCTCGACAGGGAACGGGGACTCTACCTCGAAGAAGCTGTAGTCGTCCACCCCGAACCAGTCCATGTGATAGGGCCGGATCGTGGCGGAAAGGAGGGCGACATCACGCGCTCCTTGCCGAAGGTATTGAGTCACGTACTGCCGAGCCCACACGGGCTCCATGCGTACAGACTTAGACTCGAACGCGTCTAGGCACCAGCCGGACGGTTCGATGTGCACCAGACGGGACACCTTCTGTTCCATCTGACGCAGCGTGCGGAGAGCGTACAGACTCTTCGCCTGTGGAAGTGCGGCCTTGATGATGGGCAACTGCTCCTTGCCCCACGCGATCCAGTCGGCGATGCTCCAGCCCAGCTTGTCGCCGAGCTTCACTTCGTCGTTGCTGAACTCCACTCCAACGAAACGCGATAGTTCTTCCATCGCGGCGTGGCTTTCATCGAGGATGACAGTCGGTCTCTCCCCGAGCGGAGGAACAGGTTGACGAGCAGCCGTGAACCAGAACGCATAGTTAGCCACCACAATCGGGGCCCTCCGCGCCATCGCCACTCGGTCATAGTAAGCACACCCGGCGGACTTGTACTCACACGCCTCGTTATCGAGGCATGGCCCAAGGTCACACGAGTAGTCCTT
>CAZXMM010000004.1:6185-47025 GCA_964641255.1 uncultured Gammaproteobacteria bacterium
TGTACTCACACGCCTCGTTATCGAGGCATGGCCCAAGGTCACACGAGTAGTCCTTTCCGTTGTCGGACCAGAGACGACACGGGTAGTTGCCCATTCCCTTAACATCGACTAGTCCGTATCTCTCGAAGTCACGCATGTACTGGGACTGGAGGGCTTTAGTGCTGGTGAGGATGACAGTAGGTCGGTTAACCCACTTGGCGTAGGCCATTGCAAGTAGACTTTTGCCCACCCCAGTTGGGAGAGCGGCAACCTTCCATACGGATGAATCAGCCGTGAGGAAGTCGAACGCTTTGTCTTGCCCATTGCGCCACTTGTCGTAGGCATCGAGACCCAGATCCCTAGGCTGCATTATTGTCGCGCTCCAACTCACTCAGCAGCTTGATCGCCAAGTGTGAGTTGGTCACGATCTTGTTGGCGAAACGGCAGATCTCCTGAAACCTGTATCGCTTGTCCGAGATCGACTGACCCGACCCGTACGATCCGACCTCCTCCGCTAGCTGGCGAAGGTCCACCATCACGATCTTGTGATACGCCTCCGGCGTCCACGTCAAGGATCCTCCTTACCCGACACCCATGTCGGATGTGCCAGTACCGGAAGCACTTCCCGCATGTGGTGAGCGGCTTGTTCTCGTAGTCACGGACTGTCGCCAACAGCACGGTGCTGTCGCAGCGACCACATATCTGGCAGTACCCCGCCGACTCGGACGGAGCGGGCGGGGGCGGCTTCTCGGTGTGCGGCATCAGGCACGGTGCGCTTCACAGGTGTGGCTCTCGTTGCAGTCACACCGGAAGTAGCTCTCCAGCGCCACGGTGATCGGCTCGTTCAGCCTGTCCAACTCGTCTGCAAGGATGCGCAGATCGGAGGGAGACAGGGCTCCGTCCAGACCCTCGGGCCAGAACACGGTGAACCCGTCATCCCCCACCACGAAGTCGCCACGTTCGGTGGACATGCGAACGACACGCTGTCGGTACGACTCGCTCACGAGCGGATCTCACCGCACTTGGTGCAGCACCACTCGCCCTTGTTCTTCTTCTCGCGGGCGTTCCGCCACACGAGCAGACCCGTCTTGCTGCACGTCATCTGCTTCATCATTCCCGCCTCCAGACAACGAAAGGCCCTAAAGGACCATCAACTTGTCTACCCCCCTTGCGCCGGACCCCCCGATCCCCGCCATGGTTCAAGCTGATGGCCCTCTAGGGCCTTTCGAGTGGCAGCATTCCTGCCGCCTAGAACCAAACTACCACGATACCCGGTCGTTGTCAAGACCTGTTGCTAAACCTAGGCGCTGCAACTTCTTAGCCAAGGTCCCCATCATGGCCTTGTTTCCAGTTTCAGTCATCCAGTATTCACCGAAGTCCCCGCAAACCGTACATCTGTAAGGGATTACGCGATCGTTGATACACGATTCGCACCGCTGCAGCCGAAGTCCGTGCTTCCACTTAGCCACGGGGCGCCGCCTTTCTGAGCGCCACCCAGTACCCCACCAACCCAACAGCGGCGAGGGTGGAAACCGCCATCGTCAGGTAGAAGATGGCCGAGGCGAGTTCGTATATCGCTTCCGCCAAGACCAGCATGTCAAGCTGAATCGGATCCACGCATCACCTCCCTGAGTTCCAAGGACCACGCCTGTCTGCACTCTGAAGCCACCCAGTTCTGCAGTAGGATCTCTCGGCTGTCCCGCAACACTACGATGCGGGGAGATGTCACCACTGGTGACACCTCATTGCGGTACAGCATGGCTGTCAGTCTCCCAACTACTACACGCATCGCTTCCGCCTGTTCACTCTGGCCTCGGGTACGTGGGCACCGCCCACTTGTTCATGCACGACCAGTGTGCTAGGTCGTGGTGTGGATTCTTGGCATGGCACACCTCATGCGCTGCAATATTTGCGGCCGTCTCCTTGCCCGGCTCTGGCGCAAGCGACACCTGACTCTCGATGAGTGGGCGGTAGTACCACGCCACCCCAGCCTGATACCAGCCAAGCGGGTTGCCGGTCTGGTACTTGCTGCGGTCATCGGTGATCTTGCCTACCACCTGCACCCCCTGCATCCCAGCCTGCCTAGCTGTCTCGCTGATGAGTGCGTCCTCTAGGGTGGAGGAGGGCTCCACCCCAGAGTACTTGAACCCGCAGCTAGACAGTAGCAGTAAGGCTAAGACTTGACAACGACGGGCGACTTCCACTGGACCACACCGTTGAAGCGCAGCACGGCCCACCAGTATGTCGAGTTATGGTACTTCCAGTCGTAGTCAACCTTCAACTCCGTCTGCCCGTTCTTGCACTTGGTCACGACATCGGTGTCGGTGTCCTTCGTGTAGTCTGGGTCGTTGTTGGTGTACTCCGATAGATGAGACGTGGCATACAGAGTCAGCGTCCACGTCCCCTGCCCGGTAGCGTGCACGTTGAACTTGATGTTGTTGTTGTTGTGCGTCTCGCTCTGGTCCCAGAACCGGGCGGACTCGCACGGCTCCGGCGTCGGGCTGGGCGTGGGAGTAGGCGTCGGAGTCGGGGTCGGAGTCGGAGTGGGCGTCGGGGTAGGCGTTGGCGTCGGGGTCGGAGTCGGCTCCGGCGTCGGCGTGGGCTGAGGCGTGGGCTCCGGCGTCGGGGTGTTGCACCCATCACGCGCCTGTCCAGCGGGCACCACCTTGCCGTAGCCGTTGATGAATCCGGCAAGGAACGGCGTGTCACCCGGATCACCGTAGGTCAGGTCAACCTGCACGCACTTGAGGTTGAAGCTGTCCTCCCACGTGTCGCCGGAATTGCGCAGCACGCGCTTGCTACCCAGCGGCAGCGACTGGTTGTCGAAGCTGGTGTAGTAGGCGGTGAACTGCGAGATATTCTCGCTCGTGTTCTTCACAAACCACCCAGCGTTGGGCGTGATGTACCCCTCGAAGCTCTTGCCCGCAGGGGGAGGAGCCACTGCCACAGGAGACACCGGGGGGGCCGTCTCAGGGGGGGTAGAAACGGCGACAGTCTCCGGCGTGCTCGTCGTCAGTCGGTCCCCGCCGCAAGCAACCAGTGCCAGCGTGAGGGCAAGGCTAGTCAACGCGCGAAAGCGCATGCTCAATCTCCTCTTCGTAACCTTCAAACAGGGGACTCTCCTCGTCGTAGTGCTTGACCCACAGCCCCATGATGCGGGCCACTACCTCGTCCATCTGCTCGTCCAACGTCTTGATCCGCTCGTTCCAGTAGTGCACGTACACCTGCGCTACCTCATCGTACTGGCCGCCGTCGTGGATCTGATACGGCGCCAACGTACACTTACGCCCGACACGCAACGACTCCGGCGGATGCTGGCTCTCGCCCTGCATCTCGCCAACAGTTTGGCCGAAGGGCCAGCTTACCATGCGGGATCCGACCCACTCGTCGTCTCTACCCCCCTTCGCCTCGGCCCCCCCGGTTTCTAGCTGTTCCATACGCCACCCCACACCTTGTCCGGGCTGCGCTCGGCCCGCCGCTGTGCCGCCTTGTACCGGTCGCTGCGGTGGTTGCACCACCCGCACTTCCAGAACCGGCGACCGCTGCGGTAGACCCACGCCACGTTGTTGCACCGCTTGCACGGCACGGTCGGGCGGCGCATGCCGATGGCTCGCCTGATCCTACCCTTCGTCACCGTCACCCTGTTCCTCCACTCTGATGGCGTCGAGTTCGTCGTAGTACGGCTGCGTCATGGCGTCGTGGTACGTGTGCTCGTTGTCCTCGTTCAGACTGCCACCGATCACCGGAAACAGGCGGGACCAGATGACCGACACCTCGTCGCTCACGATCAGTGGAGTGGCACTCGACCCGATCGGGAGGCGCATCAGCTTGTCGAACGCCTGCACATCCTCGACGGAATCGCGTGCCTCGATCGCCTTGGTGATCGCCTTCCACGCTGCGTACTTGCCGTACGCAGTGCCCTTTTTCAGTTCGTCCAAGGCGGCAGACTTGAAGATGTCGGTCGCCTCTTGCAGGATCTTCTGTTCCTGTCTCTTGCGGAACACCTCGTTGGCTGCGTTCATCGCACGATGCGCCGACTTGAACTCGACGAAGCTGTTGCTTCCGTCGTCGGGCAGGAACTCGCGCATGTTGTACAGCCCGAGACAGATCATGGACCACGCCACCTGCGTGTTCGTCTTCCACTTGCCACGCAGGGCCGGATGCTCACGCAGCCTTTCCATCTGAGTGAACATCTCGGGCGTGACCTTGAGGTTCTGCGTCAGGACCCATCCACCCTGCGGTCTGCCCTCGGGAGTGGGAACCTGAAGCGACTTCTCCGCTCGGTTCCCGCGCTCCTCGATGTATGCGATGATGTCCTCGTTCTCCTCGTTAGCCGACGTCCGTACCGTAGGCATCCGCCCACCCTTCCGCGTTCGACACCAGCCAGTCGAACAGCCGCTTCCCGTCGCCCTCTTCCTTCTCGATGTGCATGAAGAACGCCAGCGCCACGAAGGGAAGGAACGGGAACTCGCCCTCCTTGTTCTCCATCACGGTGACGCTGCGGCCCGCGCCCGGCCCCGACTTGATCGGGTTCACGCCGATGTAGCCCTTGTCGTAGGCCACGATGTAGTGGTACTTCACGTTGCTCGACATGCGGATCGTGTAGTCCTCGGCGAGCGAGTGGATCTTGTAGTTCCAGTACGCCACCGCTCGTCCGCTGCGCTGCGTCACGGGCTCGACGTCCTGCAGATCCCGAGCCCCGATCGTGATGAAGATCCCGAAGTTGTGCACGACGTCGCCCCGATCGTCGATGCGAACCAACTCGTAGCCGAGTTCGTGCTCGACCAACCAGTTGGGCAGGAACTCGGCCTGCGAGTAGGGACCCTGCGCTGCGAACAGATCCTCGACGAGGTTCTTGTTCAGCTTCACGAAGGCCCCGGTGTGATCCGAGTACTGCTTGGTCGGATCGTAGATCTTACCGGCCAACGATTGCCCCCAGTCTGCGAGCGTAGGTCTGCAGCGTCGCCTCGTCGCTCAGTCCGGGCGCGCTGTTGGCTTCGAGCAGGTAGTGCTTCCCGCTCTCGCCCTTGAGGATGTCCACGGCACCGAAGTCCCAGCCCAGCGAGGCGACGGCCCAGCGAGCGAGGAGATCGACCTTCTGATGGCGACCGACCCACGCCATGCAGTTGTTGTCGTTGTAGTACTTGATGCGCCACCCGAACTGCCTGCTCCTGATCGGCACCCCCTGCGCCGACGTGTTCTTCTCCGGCTCCTCGTTCACCTTCCAGCCGACCCGAGCCACCATGTAGTTGGCCGGGTTGCCGCGCTTCCCCTTGTACCGGAACACGTGCAGCCGGTACTCGTTGTCGGAAGCGATCGGGTTCGTGTAGTACGCGGGCCGGAACCCGAAGCCCTCGAAGTCCGAGCCGCCGTAGTGGCCCGAGCCACGGGGCAGCCAGTCCTTCTTCTTCTCCACGCTGTACGGCACGATGCTCAGGCCAGCGTCGGCCCACTTGTCCAGCTGGTACAGCTTGCCGACGGAGATCTCACCGTTCAAGGTCCCCGGCATGCGAGTACCCCACGCGATTCCCTCGGCATCCGACAAACTACCACGAACGCGAAGGGCTGTCAAGCCCATGGCCTGAGCCAGCTTCTTCGCGGACTTCCCGAACGGCGGCTTGTAGTAGACCTTCACGGCTCAGTACCTCCCGCACGCATCGCATTCGCAGATGTTGGGCTGGCGGGCGAGCAACCGCTTCCACGACCCCAACATCCAGTTCGCCGGCTGGCAGTACGGGCACGAGTCGAGGTTGATCATCCGGTTGAACACTCGGCCCTGATGGTACCAGTCCGACACCTTCTTCGAGTCGGGGCTGACGTTGTTCACCACGGTCGACACGTTGACCAGCAGCCCCGCCAGCGTGTCCGTCGCATCGCAGGGCCGGCAGTAGAAGCTACCGACCAGAGTGGAGATGAACCCGATGCTCCAGCCGTTAGCGAGTTCCCTCGGTGAACGGTTCGAGAGATCGTTGAGGTTCACGTTGCACATTATCTCGTTGTACAGGCGCTCCAGATTGCGAACCTCGGTCCTGAAGTTCATGTCCACGGCACCGACGAACGTCTGTCGAGCGTCGGCGAGGCTCAGCAGACGATCCGTCCAGTCGTAGGCACGTTCGTACCGCTCGTCACCGAAGGGCACGGCAGCCGCAGTCATCAGGTTGTGCAGCCTGAAGTACTGCGCGAAGTGGAGCAGCCGACTGGTCTGCTCCCACGGCAGCTGCAATTGCGACCGACTGTTGTAGATCGAGATCGTGTTCACAGGACACGCTCCCCCTTCTTCGCCCAGTCAGCGATCGCCATCTGCACCTGACCGTAGTCACGTGAGAGGTACGAGTCCGTGGTGCCCTTGAACTTCTCCAGCACGGACTGCTCGTCGTCTTCGGCTCCGAACGCCTTGGCGTCGGTCAGTGCGGAAGAACCAACCTCCACACACCTTCCTTCACTCGGCGCCACGTAGCTCCCCCGACCTTCACTTCGTCCCCGTCCTCCGTCGCCCCCTCCCCGAATAGGGAAGCCATTCGAGTCGAGGACCCGCCCACGACGCTCCCACTTCTCACGCTTCCGGTCGGCCCGAGATCCCTGTTGCTGTTCCACCCGTTGAAAGATCTTCGAGTTCGACGCGCTCCACCCATCTTTCTCGGACCACTGGCCGTAAGTGTACCACGTGTCGCTACGCAGTACGAGGACCTTGTTGGAACCAAGGCTCAGCAGATCCAAGAAGTCCTCGCCGAATCGCTGAGCCAGCACGGCCATGGCCCGACTGTCCGACATGCCACCCTGCAGGATGTTCGGGTTCAGCACGCCTGCGAGGATGCCCTCTCGCAGCCTGTCGTCGTAGTCGTGCCAGATGCCGTTGTGAAAGAGCACTGCCTTCGCCGTCCCCGCGAGATCGTGCGGGACGCCCCGCTTGATCGGGAACGGATGCGTCAGTTCGGGGATCACCCCGCCGTGTGTGGCGAGCCGGAAGTGGATCGCCTTCGGGAACGGGAGAGCGAGATAGCGGTCCATCAGGGCCGCGTTCAACTCGCCGCTCTCGTACCCCTTGTCCCACCGCACGTTGCCGCCCTCGACCCACGCGAACCCGAAGCCGTCCTTGTTCATCGTGTTTGCGTCGAAGATCGCCTCACGCGGGGGATTCGCTTCCTTGCTGAAGAGGATCTGACACATCCCCTACCCCCTCCGAAACCGGACCTTGGTTGCCGTGTACTCGGCTCGCACCCAGTCCTCGATGGTGTCCCTCGTCAGGAGCACGAGGCCCTTGAGGAACTCCTTGTTCGTGGTGCACGGGAACACCCGAATCTCCAACGTGCCGTGGAGTCGGTAGCAGTAGTTCAACTGCTGGTACCGTGCGCCGCCCTTGCTGTCCATCATCGACTGCTGCAGCCCCTTGTAGCCCTTCATGCAGTAGCGGTTGCCGCCGTCGAGGCGGGCGAGGAATCGCTTGTACGTCTCCTCGTCCGTGTCCTTGATCGTCTCGTTGTAGTCCCGCAGCTTGGAGATCAGCTTGCGCTGGAAGGCCGGCGTCAGCAGCGAGGCGTACATGCCGTCCGACTTGAGGCTCGTGTGGATGTGGGTCCCCGCCGAGTCGTTGGCCGTCGTCGGACAGTGCTCGGCCGCCCACTCGGCCAGAGCCTCGGGGTCCATGGGATCGCTGACGATCTCGCCGTAGTGGAGGAACTTGTCGCCACCCGGCTGGTTGAACCTCACGCTGCCGTCGTGCTTGATCTTGGTGTCCTTGAACGGGCGCACCTTGCGGGTGCCCGCCCACGCCCCTTCGAGTTCGATGCCCATCTTGTTGATGAAAGCCATCAGTAGAGCCCTCCGTGCTCGTCGATGGCCGCACGCGTGAACATCTCGCTCTTGTCGAGCAGCTTCTCCGCGAGCAGCTGGATGTGGTTCGCCATCTTCGCCGCGTTGCCGATCACCATCGTCATCATGTGGCGATTGGCGAGGCCCCGCAGCTTCACCTTGAACGACCCGTCGTTTGCGACGTTCCAGATCCACGCCGAGTTCGTGATGAGACGCTTCTTGGGGTTCCTCGCCGTGAAGGATGCGACGTTGGCTTGGTCGATGATGTTGCAGCCCGCCCCGTGGTTGTACTGCACTCCGAGGTTCGCGTAGAAGATCGAGCCGTCACGGTAGTACGCGTTCCCGTTGTACGAGAACGCTCCCTCGATCTTCACGAACTCCTTCTCGTCGTCACGCTTGAGCAGCCCGTTGTGCAGGATGTACGGCCTGAACTTCGGGTTGGGCACGTTGTACTTCTCGGAGATGCCGTCCTTGCCCTGCCCCGCGAACAGCGTGATGGTGCCGAACGGCTTGAGCAGCGAGGCAACCTCGTGGATCTTCGAGTCCTTCAACTGGCCCTCGATAACCACGCCGTCGTCCGTCACTTGGTACTCGCCGACCAGCTTCAGTCCCATGGGTCGGTGTCCTCCTCCAGATACCAGAACGGGTCAGGGTCCTTTCCGCTCATGGCCTTTGCGTGCCGCTCCAGCGCGCACGTCACCATCATGTCCAGATGTTCGGGACACACGGTGATCGTGTTGCCAGTCACTTCATCGTACCACGACGTCACGGTGAAGTGCTGCTGCGCGTCGTCGGCACACAAGACGCAATCGAGCGATCCCTGCTCGTCCGCCTCGTAGTTACTCACGACAAGACGCATAGATCCTCCTAGGATCAATGCTTGACCAAGGTCCCCATCACTTACGCTAGCTGATGTGACCACCATGTGTGACTCTCTCGCCTCACCATGGAGGCGGGTGAGAGTAGGAGCGTGATGCCTCGATGATCCAACACGTGTCTATGTACCGAGTACGGTCCCAGTACGAATGGCTTTAGGCACGGGTCATAGCACGACCAAGCTGGCGTCTGCGATCAAATCCATCCCGCAACCAGCCTTATACCGCACTCACCGTCCATGGCCTCTGCTCTCGACACAACAAACCCACTGCTCAGCGAACTGAGTCTTCACGTTGTAGGCCCTTGTCAACACCGCGCTACCAGCGTCACCGCTGATAGATGCCGGTCCGAACGGTCACGACTTCCCCGAGTACCCCCGTGCAGCGGGACCGCGTACGATGCCGATCGGGTCCGCATGCCACCATCCTACTGATGGCGTTGACGCTCGCCCTCTGGATCCATCTCAGCTACCCTTTGACGGGATGGCTCATTGGGTACTGACCCTACCCTCACCCGCCACCGCTCGGTAGCGAGAGAGGTGCGACAAACGACTCGTTGGGCGTAAGCCCTAGGAGGGGCACGACTTTCGTGCCCTACCCACGACTGGCGCCAGCCAAAAGGAACGCGTGCGCGCCCGTAATCTATAGTATGACCCGGATTTGTCTTGGACGGCCGCGGGCAATACGGAATACAACACCCATTACCCGCCGTCGGCCAAGCCAATACCGGGTCATCCTATATTTACGGAGTCCGTCTCGTCTCGACTTCTCCCCACACGTGGCGACCAAGCCAAACGCGAGGCTTGTGACGAACCGTGGCGTACACGTCGTAGTACCCTCCGAACGACCAACCTCCCTTCCACGTTGTCCTCGACACCTTCTCGAACGGCACGCTGACCCCGGTGGTCCTGTCCTTCAAGAGCCCCATGACGCCGCAGCCAGCATCGAGCCCACCACCCTTCTCCGTGAACTCGACGTCGTGTGGCAGGCCCTTGTGCGTGATCCGGCCACGGATGGTGCCATCCGGGTTGACGAACAGCGTCCCAAGGAACGTGGGGCGCTCACGAACTGCGTACTGCCCGTCCAACCCGAGGTTCATGCGCTTGATGCGCTGCTCTCGGGTCTTCACGATCGACTCGTCCACCGACAGACGTCTCACTCCCTTCACCCCCCTCCACCCCCCATGTGCACGCGGGGGCCGACGCTGACCGGCGTCACCGGCTCTGCGTGTCCGATGATGTACCAGTCTTCACGTCGCTGGTCTGCTGGAGCCCCGACTGTCCAGAGTTGCCCGCCCTCTTGGTTCCAGACGAGGATCCAGTACAAGCCCTTGTCCCAGTTGATCTTGGCCGTCTCTCTGGCCGACATCCGTAGCACCTCCCTGAGAAGCCCTTTGGCCCCCCACAGTGCTGGCACTCACCGTACCGAAACGCCATCAGTAGCCTCCGCAGCCCTGACAGCGGCACTCGTTCGACGACTGCGCCTTCTGCGGACCGTTGACCATCCGCAAGATGTTCCTGAACGAACTCTCGCTCGGCTGAAAGAACACCTCCGGTGCAGCGAGAGGAGCGTTGCGACCATCCCCCGACTCCTGCCACTGGAACTGCGGCACCCGAGCCTGCGCCATTTGCGCCTGCGCCGTGTGCGCCTGCTGCCTCTGGCAGTATCCGCAGTTGTCCTGCTCCTCCCGAGTGGCGTGGTACATGCGCTCCACTTGCGGCGCGGACACCTGAATGATCTGGAAGTCGCTGACTGCACGCCAGTGACTCGGCGAGCAGTACGGACACGTTGACAGGATGCGCTGGTTGCACTCGAAGTGGCTGTTCTCAGCGCATATCCGGCGGTTGAAGTTGTTGCACCCGCCGTAGTCCGACTGAGAGTACCGCCCGGCCACCACGCAGTTGCAGTTACCGCACCGATGTCCACGACACGCGTACGGCGAGCCCGGCTGATTCGGCACCGGACCCCACGACTGGCCCAGTTGACCCGGACCCCCTCCTGCGTTGGGCATTCATTCACCCCCCTTCTTCGCTAGGAGCCGCGCAAACCAGCGACCTTGGCCCGTGAGCCGTGGTCGTGGGCTTGCGTCGTTCCTAGGGCATTCTGGTGCGTCCTAGGACCATCAGCGGAGGGGCTGTCCATGGCTCAAACAGTCCCGATCCAGCCCCCCCGCTCATGGCTACACAGGTTTACGAGCCGCACTTCGCTCTAAGTCTTTGGCAGACAACAACCTACGGGTACCTCTACCCGTCCGGGCTCTGACCCCCGGCTACAGGTGTTTGTTTCGAGCGTTTCGGCTGTTACGCCACTGTCTCGCCGGGACGTCTGGGCTTCACGCGTGCGGCCAGCGCGTTCCGCCTCTCCATCCGCCCGGCTGCACCACCGTCTTGCCGTCCGGCCCGAGTACGCTGGGCTCGAAGTAGGGCAGCTTGCCCTTGTGGAACTTGGCAGGCTCCACGCTGACAGACAGGACCCGCAGCAGCTTCCAGCCTTTACGAACGACACCGAGTTTGCTCATGCGAACACCTTCTCGGTTATGAACCGAACGAACCGCTTCCTCATGCTGCACCTCTCGCATGGTACGGTAGTGCCCACAAGCTGCCCTACTTGGCCTTGTTGGGGTCTCCCACGTTCTTGCCCCACACGCGGCCCTTGCGCGACTTCGGGTTCCGATTGTGCTTCGCCATCAGTGGTAGACGGGAGCGTGCTTCGTCTCCCCCGGCTCCCTGTTCGTGTAGTACTCCGCGTCCTCGACGGCCGTCACGTAGATCTCCGGATGTGACTGCGGGTACTTCGGATGCTCGTTGTCGCTCTTGATGAGCGTGCACTTGCTCGTCCCCGGCACCTTCACGTTCGCGTCCAGCTTGTTGAGCAGCGTGAGCAGGTTGCGCCGGCTCAGGTACACCTGCACCAGCTTCCCGCCCGGCTGCCCACAGTCGCAGATGCCCAACGCCACGACGTCGGCGTCAATATCCGCAGGGACAGACGTGTCCCCTTCCCTCAGAATGTCCATCAGCCACCTCTCTACCCCCCACGAGCCAGATCCCCCCGGCCCATGGTCGAAATGCCTGTGGGCACTACGGTACCATGCGTCTGTTGGGGATGCAGGGATACCCCCCTGCACCCCCCACAGCACTCAGTCTCTTGTCAAAGACCTAGGGACACGTGCCCCTCGGGTTACATCATCTCACCGCACGCATACTCCCCCCAACCACGAGGGGTGTCCGGCTGTAAGCCCGAGTAGACGCACCAGTCCCTCCAGAGCCACGAGTGTCTACGTGGCTAGGCGCGGTGTCTGATGCCGCAGCCCTCTGGTGCGCCTACTACGGCCTACAATCGAACCTGCACATCAGGTGCACAACGAGATACCGTGGGGCGGTCTGTCCCTCCGCCCATCGTCCACGGCGCTTAACGGTCCACACGCGAGCACAGAACTTGCATACAGGCTGTATGCAATACCTGCACTTACGCTGTGCCTCTCGCTTACACCATCTGCACATTACGCCTCCTGTCGATCCGTGGCAAGGGGCGATTGCTCGCCCCCTGCGGCTGATCTACAGCATCGACCAGAACGCAAGCCCCATCACGAGCCCCGCGACGAACCCGAGCGCGAACATCATGCGCCCGTGCTTCACGGCATCCGTGTGGAGCTTGTCGAGCGCGGCCCACATGGCCCGCTCGTGCAGTACTTCGTCGAGATTCGTCATCACAGCACCCCCATCAGGACCAGAGTGATCGCCCACAGCCCGAAGTACACCACGTCTCGGCGCTGCAGGTCCGTCATGCTGTCCCACGCGCAGCGCCATTGCCACGTGCTACGGCGCCAGTACGCACGAAAGCACGACCAGTTGCACTCTCCGATGAGTAGCGCCATGATGCGGAACTCGTCTCCGCACCAGTGCATACTACCCCCCTCAGAGCCATCTGCTAACGTAGGCCCTAGAGAGCGCATACCTGCTGTGCGGCCGCCCCCGCAGGAGCATGGCCCAGACTCACGGTATGCGCTCTATACGGCCTAGGTTAACTACCAGCCTAGGCGCGACAGTACGACGTTCACGAGTGCGAGCAGCCCGATGATTGCTAACACTCCGGTGAAGAAGTGTTCTCTACCGCATTCGCACCTCATGCGATCATCACTCCCGGCTCCACCGGCTGCATCATCATGTCCGCGTACTGCACAACTCCATCCTCGCGCACCCCGGTCCTCCAAGCGACCGTGGGGTTGCGGTAGTGGCCAGACTCCCGCTTCTCACGCAGGGCCACTAGGCGATGATACTCCTCCAGCATCGCCAGTACCTTGACGCGATCCCTCACGTACGCTTGGACGTGGTGATCCATCGTCATCACACACCTCCAGCTACGAGCCTCCCTGCTTACGTAGGCTCTTGGAGGGGAGCGAGGGGCGGACCCCTCACTCCCTACCAGCAGCCTACTAGCTGCGCTGCGCGATCCGGGGCGTGGTGTCGGTCGAGCCGAGGGGCTTCAGCGCCTCCGTGGGCACCTCCACCTTCGGCCGCGCCGCGAGCGCCGCCCGGAGCGAGTCGAGGTTCGCGAGGACCGCCTCCGCCGCCGCGAAGCTCAGCTTCGCCGGGTAGAAGTTCCCCTCGATGGCGATGTGGGCGAACGGCGTGTCCACACCCTTCCTCTGCCCGCTCTTGGGCTTGAACGTGCCCGCGTTCACGTAGATCTTCACCTCGCGGTTCGACCCCGTGCGCGCCTTGGCCCGCTCCTGCGCCAACAGCTCCGCCACCTCGGCCGCCGTGTAGGTCTTCTCGCTCATGATCGCACACTCTCTCTCGTGAGCCTAGTAGACCTACCGTACACGGCTCACGGTAGGGTACGGTAGGTTGTAGCCCGCGCTCTAGCGGGCGGAAAGCACTAGCAGGCTTGCTAGGCTCGCCACGTCTGACGGTAACTTAGGCGCGTCCGGCTCGCTTGTCAAGTGCCCGCTTGCCGTCTGCCGCCGTCGCCGTCGCCCCCCAATTTACGCTCGAAAACTTATTTGTCAAGCCCCCCGGCTAAGTCATTGAAAACAAACGAGAAAAAGTGGTCAGACCACCCGTAAGTGAGCGCCGATTTTCGGCCATCCGGGCGATACATAAAAGGAAACGCGCGCGGGGGCGCGTGTCGCGTGCGTGCGTCGCGTGCGGGCGCATCGCGTGTGCGCGCGAACGGACGTAGCCCCGAGTGTCACCTAAAGTGGACATGTCCCCCAAAGAGGACATGGTGGGGGAGGATACGCGGGCATGCGTACGCACTCGCGCGTGTACTACGCGCACACTTCGCGCGTACGTGCGCAGCCTATTCCGCGCGCGTGGGATAGACGCGTGTGCGCGCGCCCGCGTTGTGCCGCGTGGCCGTGAACCGAAACCCGGTCGCCCCAGAAGACTCCGGGCAGGAAAGCTGCTTACGGCCGCAAATTATTGAATCCATGCCTTTTACGCCTATCCCCCGTAACCTCCTATACTAGAACCACTTGACAAGCGTAGCTATACATGGTAGTTTGCTCTTGTAGGGGGCCGCTCCATCGGCGCCCGTAGGAGAGAACATGACAGTAGCAGCAGCCGCCCAGTCCGAGGCACAGGCGCCCGGTCAGGCGGAGGAACAGCAGGTTCAGGGGGGACAGGCAGCAGGGGGGGTAGACGCACCGGGCGGCGCAGCGCCGGGTGAGGCCCAGCCTGAGAAGAAGCCTCGGCAGCGCAAGGAGAAGCTGCCGGGCGTGGTGTCCCGTGACGATGGAGACGACATCTTCCCGGACCTTGGGTTCAAGTCGAACAAGGGACCCAAGCGCATCAGCCGGGACGAGGCCGAGAAGGAACTGACCACCGAACTCCGTCAGGAGATGGGGTTGGAGGTTCCGGAGGCGTACGTCAAGCCGGGCGAGGAGCAGAAGGAGCCCAAGCCCGACGACAAGGCCCCGCAGAAGATCAAGTTCAACGGCAAGGAATACGACTCGATGCAGGCCATCGAGCAGGAGCACAAGTCCTTGCAGGGGATGTTCAAGTCCTTCGACGCCCGCGTGAAGAACGCGGAACAGATGGCGGAGAAGGCAGTCGAGAGCGCGCGTTCGTGGCGGCAGCGCGCTATGGAGTTGGAGGGTACAGCGCCCCAGCCCCAGCAGCAGCCACAACAGCGCCCGCAGCCGACCGACGAACAGTCGGCGGAGCAGGAGCTTACCGCCGTCCTGAAGAACATCGACGGCGACAGGTTCGAGTCGTTGGCCCGCGAACACGGGCTGCCCATCGCAGGAAGGTACCTAGCGGCACAGGTGCTTGCTACCGTGCACGACCAGATGCTCCCGAAGTTGGCGGAGCAGATCATGGCCCAGATGCAGGAGCAGTTCGCACCTTACACGCAGAGTGTCGAATTCCAGCAGCAGACCAACACGGTCGGCACCCTCATCGAGAACGTCTCGCAGCTGCGTAACCCAGACGGCAACATCGCGTTCCCGGAGTTGAACGATCCGAACGAGATGATGGAAGTCGCCGAACTGTGGGCCAGCAGCGGCAAGGCAGAGCCCACCCCGCAGTCGCTCATTCAGGCGATCGCACTCTATCGCCTGTACCGGGGAGCCCGAGGAGGACAGACAACCAACCAGCCGGTCGTCAACGTGACGCCACCGCCCACCACCGTGCAGAGGCCCCAGAGCCTTCCGGCGGGTGGGGCGGGCGTGACCCCAGCCACACCGAGGGCAGGGGCGGCGAGCGATGACACCCGGTTCTCTCGTGCACTAGATGAGGCGCGTCTTGTGGATCCCGTCCTTGGGTTCCAGAGGCGCCGCCGCTAACCAACAAGGAGTAGGCAATGCCTGCTTTCAGCCCCAATCCTCGTAGCGAGCCCACGCTCGTTGCGAACTACCGTGGCCCCGAGGATCATGTCTCGACTCGTGTAAAGATCGACATGTCGGACAAGATCCTGTGGTACGCCCCGGAGGCGACCCCCTTCCTGACCCTGACGGGTAAGATCAAGGGCAAGCGCAAGGCGTTCAACTACAAGTTCGAGTGGCTTGAGAAGGATCAGAAGCCGCGCAAGCTGGTGGTGAACGGTGCGCAGACGGACATCGACACGACCATCGAGGTCGACGACGGCGACAAAGTTTCCGCACGCGACGTGCTGCTCAACACGCGCACGCGTGAGGTGATGCTTGTCACCTCGATTTCGACCAACGACCTGACGGTCACCCGTGGCATCGGCGGCAGCAACGCCCCGATGAACGACGGTGACTTCCTGCTGATCATCGGCTCCAGCTACGCGGACGGCGCTGCGTCTGGTACGCCTAGCTCGATCACCGAGTTCAGCAAGTACAACTACACCCAGATTGCCGCCTAGGCGGAAGGTCTGGTAACCAAGCCAAATGCTGGAAACCCTAACAGGATCACCCTCTAACTAGGAGAAAGTGGTGACACCAATGGACAATCAGCAGGAAAGACTAGCGTACGTAGCCGGCCTTATGGCTGGCGAAGGATGGTTCGGAATTACAGTTCAGCGCAAGACAAACAATCTCCAGTTGAGAGCAAGGTTTGCCATGCAGATGGACGATACCGAAACAATCCACGTTGCATCGGAAGCGTTGACAATTGCGGGACTACCGCACTACGTCACTTCCGATGGCAGAAGGATCGAATGTGTGGGACATAAACGAATGTCTCGCCTTCTACCGGTAATTGTCCCGCTTCTGACGGGACACAAGCAGAGAGTGGCGCGAACGGTTCTGGAGTGGATCCAGTATCGCGAAGGCCAGCAAGACTTCTGCAACTACACCGAGAAGGACCTTGAGTACGTGAACGCAGTGAGGGCACTCAATGCGGGAAACGGCAAGGACAAGTTGATCAATGCTAGTATCCTCAGAGACTATACGCTTGGGACGCGCAAGAAGCGCGTCAAGATATAGTCCATCCCTCTGGTAACAGTGGGAGCTTCCGTACGCCGTTCGCGTTCACGGGCCGGGATCTGGAGACCGAGCTGTTCGGCGGCAACGACAAGATGACCGAGACGAAGTGGCAGGCGATCGAGCACAAGCGTTCGATCGAGTACGCCATGTACTTCGGCAAGCGTCACCTGATCGCGGCGGCCGGTGGCGTTCATCAGGCGACCTTCACTGGCGGCCTCGACGAGTCCATCGTCAGCAACCAGTGGGACGTGAGCGGTGTGACGCTGAACACCCGCACGTTCAACGAGTTCCTCGAAGAGGGGCTCCGGTGGGGCAAGGGCGGACGTCTGCAGGGTGGTGCGGCTACCAAGTACCTCCTGTGTTCGAGCCCGTGGCTCACTGAGATCAACAGCTGGGCCGAGAACAAGCTGGAGTACCGGGTCCTCGACAAGGAGATCGGCTTCTCGGCGATGGAGTACAAGTCGCCGCACGGCCGTGTGATGCTGGTTTCCAGCGCCATCCTCGACGAGTACCACCCGGATCGCGCGTACCTCGTGGACTTCAACCACGTGGACTACGTGTACCTCCGGAACCGTGACACCAAGCTGCTCGACAATCGCGAGAACAACGACATCGACGGTGAGAAGTACGAGTACTTCTCGGACTGCGGCCTTCAGGTCGAGTTCGAGCAGTCGCACTCCGCTCTCGTCGGTCTCTCGGTCTAAGCGACAGAAAGGTTGAGGAGAAACAACATGCGTAAGCTTCTGTCTCTCGTGGCCGCGTTCCTCTTTGCGGCTACGGTGGCTCAGGCGCAGGTTCCGGGCGCGGCGTTCGCTCCGAAGAAGCTGACTCCGGTCAGTTCGGTTCGGACGGCGGGCGATACGGCTCCTGCTCTGTTCATCAAGTACTTTAAGGGCGCGAACACCACGGCCTCCACCTCGGCGACGAGCGTGGCGACTGCGGCTACGAGCCTGACGTTCGTGGTCAATGGCGTCGCCTATGCGGGCTTCGAGGCTCCGGTCTCGGGCGCGCTGGGTGGGATCATCGACATGACGGACGCGTCGGCCAACACGCTTGGCGAGGTGGTCGACATCATCAACTCTACTCCTGTGAGTTTCTCGCAGGGGTACTTCAGGGCGGCCATCGCGGCTGGCCTGCGTTCTGACGTGGTTTCCACGCTGGCCTTCGTGGCCGATGCGGCGGATACCGATGTCACCACGCCTACCGGCGAGGTGATCTACTGGGATAGCTCGGTGCTGGACGACGAAGAGGTGTTCTTCGGGAACGACGCGCTCGGCGCGCTGAACTCGATGACGTCGAAGGGTCTGCCGGCGAATCCGTTCGCTAACCAGTACTCGTTCGTGCAGTACGTCGGCGAGAAGCTGACGAATGCTGGCACGCTGTCCGCTCTCACGGTGTACGCCGTGACGGAGAACTACGGGCAGGGTGGGGGTTGCAACTCGTCCACGGATTGCGGTTCGGGCAGCGAGACTGTCCGCGTCGTGTACACCGAGGCCGCTGGTGCGACTACCGTGATTGCGACCTCGCTCGCGGAGTTTCCGTATGGGTTCTTCGCTAAGGGCGAGAAGGTCTTCGTCCGGGTGACCGCTTCCGGCGCCGACACGTCGGCGTGGGAGCTGGCCATCTCGGGCTTCACCTTCCCGGTCGAGTAACCAAGATAGGAGATCTGAATGATCCGACGTGAGACTCCCGAAGTGATTTCTGGGGCGCGTGGCCCACGCGATGTGCGCAATGCACAGGCTGAAGAGCAGCGTTCCAAGAAGGCACTCGGGACTAAGGCGCCTGCAGGAAAGATCCGCTTTCAGTCCCGATACGCCAACCTGCGCGTACAGCTGACGGCACCGCCGGACCTGCGAGACCCGTTTACGGGCCGCGTGAATCCTGGCAGACCGAAGGCCGCGCAGTTCCGAGACCACAACCTCGACGTTGACGAGAAGGACACTGAGACGCTGGAGATCCTGAAGGGTCATCCCGCGTTCGGCCGTACGTTCTGGCTGTTCAGCGAGATCATCGAGGCCGCCCGTAAGGCGCAAGTCGAGTCCACCAAGCGTCAGCTTGAGGCGGACCCCGAGTTCCGCGCCCGCATTCTGGAAGCACTGAAGGAGTCGAACAGTTCGGACTTCAGTCTCCCATCCGACGAGAACGTCTAACCCTGAAGGCCGGGGGCGTTCCTCTACCCCCCATGTAGAGGACCCCCCGGCTTTCGCTTTTTAGGAGCAAACGATGGGGCTTTCTAACTGGCCTACACTTGTCGACGACGACGGCTCCCTGACCCTTGGGACCGAAGTCGACAAGGCTGTGTTCGATGCCATCAAGGCGTCGATCGAGGCCGACATGTACTCCTCGACCAACCCCACCGTCACGGCCGAGAACGTCATCGACGAGGTGGTGACGGCAAGGGGTAGCAAGGCGAGTCTCGACGCCCGACTGGACGTCGCGTTGAATGACGACGGTACGCTGAAGTCGCAGGCCAGCTTGGTAACAGCGGCCTCCGCACAGAAGCTGCCGCAGACCAACACCGTGGTCAACGACGTGTTCCTGATCTGGGCGGCCGGCGATTCGTCCGCACCTACCTCTTGGACACTGGCCGGTACTGGCGCTGCATGCGCCCGTGCAGGCACCGGACTTGGCGACACAGCGCGCAAGGTCGGTGACTTCTGTGCCAAGCTGACCTACGGGTCCACTACTCTGACCTTGTACAACACGGTCCTTTCGACAGCAGCCTTCACACGTCTCTCGCACCTGCAGGGCAAGACCCTCGGGTTCGGGGCGTGGGTCAAGAGCGCGGTCGCTTCGCAGGCACGCGTCTACATCACCGACGGCGTGACCACGACCTACACGAGCTACCACACTGGTGATGGAACATGGCAGTGGCTTAGCACCACGCACTCCATCTCGGCTTCTGGAACGAAGATCGAGATTGGTATTGCTGTGGAGTCGAGCGCGGCCAACCCGGTGTACCTTTCTGGCGTGACGTGCATCTTCGGCGACACCGCTCCCGAGGACTGGCGTCCGACTCCGACGCTGAATTCGACTGTTGGATGGGTTGCATCTGGTACGCAGACAGCCGGAACAGGCAAGGGTTGGTACTGCTTCAACAGGCCAGCGATCATCAGGCACATCGAGTGTCATCTTCGTACAGCGCCGACCGGCGGGACCACCTTCAAGGTGGACGTGAACAAGGGCGGAACCACGATGCTGGCATCGGTCATCGCATTCGTTGCGAGCGACAAGAACGCGGGCAAGTCGCCCGACTCTGCAACATACTCGACCTACTGCTTCGGCGGCAACACGCTGGAGAGTGGTGCCGCGATCACCGACGAGTTGACATACGATATCGACGCCGTTGGGTCCACGGTTGCGGGTTCGGACCTTGGCGTCCTAGTTCGTTTCACCGAGTTCCTCGATCCCTTCGATCCGCATAAGGCGGCGTAAGATGGCTGTCATTTTGCTTGGTGGCAAACCACCAGGACTGTTGCCTACCGATATCGCTGGACTTCAGTGGTGGTTTGACGCTGCCGAAAATGTCTACACCGATACGGCAGGGACTACTCCGGCTGTACACGGCAACACTGTACGGTCTTGGAAGGATCGTCAAAGTAACTATCTGATCCCAGATAGCGGCGCTGGCACTGGTCCAACGCTTGATACGACTACTGCAAACGGGTACCCGGCACTTGTTTTTGACAACGCGAACGACCAGTTTGTAGGAACGGACAACAACGCCGACCTGTACGTTGGAACCAGCAACACAGAGTTTGTTGTTGTAAAGAAGGCAAACGATACTGCGCAGCAGAACACTATGATGATCTACGACGGCGCAACTAAGTTTGTCGCTGGATTCAATGCTGCAGGCAACTCCTTGTTGACCCAAAACTACGATGGATCCCTGGATGGGGCTACGTTATCCTATACATACAATAACGCATGGCTCGTCATCTGTCGTATGAACAACGGAACAAACGTGTACGTCGGCGGTAACGACTGTCGAACAGCGTCGATGGGTTCCGCCGCGTCCGGAAATCTTTCTGTAGGAGCGTTGTCCAACCTATACATCAGAAACTTCCCCGGCTCATCGGTAGAGACAAGAATCGCAGAGATCATTCACTACAACGTTGCGTTGAGCGAGTCTGATCGTCAGGAGATTGAGCGGAGATTGGCGTGGAAGTATGGCATCACGCTTCCATACTAAGGAGAGACAGTGGCGAACCTTCAGTCTGACAACATGGCGAAGATCACCGCACGTCTCGGCGTACTGCGGCTGGGGGCGTCCCGCTTGGGATGCGCCCCAGTCCGGTCGCAGCTGAAGAGCGACGGACAACTGATCTTCAACCGCCCGAACACTTCGGACGGTGATCCGGTCTACTCCACGGCGACGTGGACTAACGTGAGGGGTGAGGACTAATGACCAAGGCGTCAATGCGTACCCTGCTCTCGCGCTGGGTCAACGACGTCGACGACGTTGAGTGGAGCGAGTCAGAGAAGAACGAGGCGCTGAACGAGTCGTACTACGAGCGACAGGCAGAGGTGCAGGCCGTGGATCCAGAGGCAGTGATCTTCTGGGACACGATGAACACCACGAGCGGAACCAACTGGTATCCGTTGCCGCCAACGTTCGGCATCATCAGTGTCGGGTTCAAGAGTGCCGCAAGCGACACGTCGTACACCAAGCTGAAGCATCAGTTGTACGACGACATCAAGGATCTAAACGGGACGACGACCTACTACACCCGCAGGGGTGAGTGGCTCGGTATCTTCCCAGCGCCCAGTGCGAGCGTGACGTCGGGCATCGAGTTGCAGCACCGCCCAATCCACACTCTCACAGTTGACAGCGATGAGCCGAAGCTGAAGCTTCCGCTTCATCGCGCGATCGTCCTCGGGGCTAAGCTCTTCTTGCTGGGTGACACCAACGAGAAGGCGGAGGAGGACGAGAAGAAGTTGGATCGGTTGCTGTCGAACATCAGCAAGTGGTACGGGCAGGACTACGATCAACCTGTCGCGTTCTCACCTAGGGGGCTGTAATGGCTGGGCTTCAGGGCTTCGACTTCCTCGACTTGGGGGGCGGGCTGAACGAGGGTCAGCCGATCAGCGCGATCGGGCCTAACGAGGCCACGATCCTGCGGAACTTCTACCCCTTCGGCCGCAAGCTTGTTCGGCGTGGCGGTGTCCGCAAGATCACCACGGCTGGCAACTGGGACGAGAACATCTTCTCGATGTTCCCGCTCAAGACCAGCAGTGGGACGTGGACGCTGCTGCTTGGCGGTGCAACGAAGATCGGGAAGCTGGACGGCGACACGATCTCGACGGTGCCCTCCTCGCTAACGATCCCGTCTCAGTCTACCATGTGGCAGTGGTTCCAGTACAAGAACTACGCCTACACCATGCGCGAGGGGCAGACTGACATCCTTCGCGTGGACGCATCTAGCTGGTACACCGCTGGCATTGCGGCCCCAACTGTTGCACCCACTATCGCACAGGGCGCCGCCGGCAACCTGACGGCCGCGAACTACTACGGGGTCTACACGTTCTACAACAATGACACGGGCATGGAGAGCAATCCCAGTCCGGCCTCGACAGTACTCGCTCTTGGCGCATCGAAGATGATCGACTGGTCGAACATTCAGGTTAGCAGCAACCCGTTCGTTCAGGCGCGTCGGTTGTACCGCACACTTCCCGGACAGGTCGGTGAGTACTTCTTCGTCGACAGCATCGACGACAACTTCACCACCTCGATGGCGAACGACAACGTGATCATCGCCGACCTTGGTCGCGCGGTGAGCTTCGACAACGGACTGCCGCCCACCGGACTGAAGACTGGCTGCATCTGGAAGGAGCGCCTCTTCTGCACGGACGGCACGGACCTGTACTTCTCGGAGTACCTGAAGCCAGAGTGCTTCGGCGACGAGAGCGTGCTCTCGATCTACCCGGACGACGGCCACCAGATTCGTGGCCTGCATGCGTTCGGCGACCGGCTCGTGATTGGCAAGACCAACAAGATGCACTACCTTGTTGGCGCAGATGCGAACAGCTTCAACGTGCTCACCTTGAGTGATCGCCACGGCTGTCTCTCGCAGGCCAGCATGAAGTCTGCCGAAGGCTACTTGTTCTGGTACGGTACAGGCAACAACTTCTACCGCACGGACGGCAACAACGTGCAGGAGATCAGCACAGTGAAGCTGCGGGACACGCTCGATGCGGTCCCCGACTCGATGGCCCACAAGGTCGTGGGCGCCATCTTCCCTTCGCTGAGTTGGTACGTTGCCTCGATCCCACAGGACGAGACCGGGTACAACAAGAAGGTCGTGGTCTACAACTACAAGAGCGACAGTTGGGCCGTGTTCGACCACGGTGACAATGGCGACGAGTATGCACCCCAATTTATCAGTGACTTCTTTGACGAGAACCTCGAACAGGTTCTCTACTCGACGCACTATGACGGGAACGTCTATCAGTACGCGGACCCGGACTACGGGTACGACGCGCTGAGCGACAGCGAGCAGTTTATCGAGGCGGAGTGGGTGAGCCGCGCGGACGACTTTGGAGCGGTTGGCTACCGCAAGTTTTTCCGCGAGATTTGGCTCAATGCGCCTGCAGTGAGTGGCGGTACCGTCACGCTTCTGGCCTACTACGACGAGGACACGTCCGCATCCTACTCGCGCAGTGCGAGTCTGGACATCGACAACGCTGGCTGGAAGGCGTACAAGTTCCCAACACATGACCACCCCGCGACACTGTTGCGCTTCGGCGTGAAGTACGAGGGCGTGACCGCAATCTCGCTGGACGGTCTCCACGTTGAAGTGGGTGTGCTTGTCCGGCGACCAACGAGGGCACACTAATGGCATCAGAGAGTCGCAAGCGTGCTTGGCTTGGCGCCGATCGGCGACACAACATGTCGCTTCCTGAAGGGGAGCGCAATTCGGTTGAGAACGAGCTTCTCGACCACTACAGTGTTGGTGCCGATCTAGGCCCTGTAATTGGACCAGTGCTCGGGCTAGCACAGGAGGCGGTTGGAAGGCCGGTTCTGTCGCGCTATCCGGATTTGGCGAACAGGTTGATGCCTTCTGTGTTCAACTTCAAGACGCCATCCAACAAGCGCGAGGGTTCGATTGACCCATACAAGAAGCCGTCGTGGTCTGACGCGCTGAACAACTTTGCGTCCACCTTGTCCGGTTCGCTGGATGAGTACCCGAGGGTTCAGAGCGCACTGGGTCTCGATCAGGAGGCGGTGCTTCGTAGGGCGCTGAAGAAGTAATGGCGCAGCGAACGCGAATCCCTGATCCGAACTCGGCGATGGGAGACATCCCGCCGATCGCACTGAGCGACGGCAAGATGTCAGGGCCTACTGCCGCGTACTTGACGTCCGCACTTCGCACCATCATCGAGAAGTTTAACGGGGCCATTTCACTGGGCAACGGTGACAGTGGTTACACGGCTGGCAACTTGGACGCGCAGTACATCGACGTCTACACGCCAAGCACCCCTGACGAAGAGTTTGAAGTACCACATGGCCTCGGTAGAAAGCCGATCGGCTACGATGTGGTACGCAGAGACCTAGCGTGTATCGTGTACGACAGCAGCGGCGGCTCGTGGGGCAACGACACGTTGTACCTCAAGTGCAACGTTGCTTCGGCGACGATCAAGTTGCGGGTCTACTAAGGAGAGATCAATGCGTGCAACGCGTATCATGGACGACGGTGGCGGATGGGACACGTGGGTGGACCAGTTGGATCAGCAGGGCACTGGCGATGCTCCTACGCAGGAGCCTACCGCTCCAACCGCACCCGCACCGTCTACGATGGAAACAGTGCCTATGCCGACCGGTGGCGACAAGCCCGGTCCGGCTCCATCACCTGAGCCGCCCCAGAGTGGCAATCCTGCCCCTCCGACTCCGCCCGTTCCGCCCGCAGTCCCGTCTGCGGTTCAGGGCATTCAGGGGTCTGAGGCGACGGGTGGTGTGCGCGGCACATTCGCGCAGGCCGGTGATGCCGGCTTCAGCAAGCGGTTCGGTACCCCGGCGTCGTGGTTCAAGGGCGCTGGCCAGAAGGGTGGCGCTTCGTCGGGCATCTTTAGCGAACTGGCGAACAAGGGTCGCGGCATTCTCGCGCGCGGTTCGGCTGGCTCTGGCGCTGGTGGCGGCACGACCGTCCCGGTGGTGCAGGGTCCGTCGGCTGGTGCGGTGGGTGGTGGCGCCAACGACGAGCAGTGGCAGCGGATTCTCGCTGAGGTTCTCAAGCAGCGGTTCGGAGGGTAACACGTGGCTCGCTACGAGGACGTGATCAACAGCTTCATGCAGCAGCAGGGGGGACGCCCTGACGGCGCACCCCGGATGCCGCAGGTGCCTGACGGTCCGATGTCCCCGTCCAAGCCCGAATCGCCCGTGTCTCCCGGTCTCAACATGGGAGTCAACGGTCGCCCGGCAGGACCGGGTGGGCCACCGATGCCGATGGCGCCTCAGCAGCCTCAGATCTCTGAGCCGGAGGAGTTCACTCCGCCCGGAGAGGCTGACAACATGGAGTCGCAGAAGCAGCCGGACCGCAACATGAACGTCCTGCTGCTCAACCGTATCCCGACCAAGGCGGATCTGATGGATCTACCGCCGGGCATCACGGTCCGTACGCCGTACGGGGACATCGACGCCGAGGGCAACATCGCCGTCACCCCCGAGTACGAACAGAAGCACAAGGAGGCCATCGCTCGTGCGCGGCAGAAGTTCGGGCCGCACCCGTGGGCTGGTATGGCTGGAGCCCCCGAGATGGAGATGAAGCTCGGCGGGGGCTTCTTCAATCCGTTCACCAACCAGTTCGGGAGGGTTGAGTAATGGCGTTCCGGCGAAAGCTGTACGAGGACAACGAAGCGCCTGCACCGTACCAGCCACCCGCACCGGCTGCGCCGAGGCCCCCGGCGGGTGCTACTACCCCCCCGGCCCCGGCCCCCCCGGCTCCTACGCGTGGGGCTCCGCCGCAGGGCGGCGGTCCCGCGCCACTGAACCCTCTGCAGAACGGGGTCAACCTTGAGCAGCAGTTTGCCGCACAGCGCGGCAACGAAGCTTGGCGAGATCCCGCCTATTCAGGTGCTCAGTGGGGTGCATGGGAAGAGGAAGAGCGGAAGCGTGCTGAATCTGGGCAGTCTGCCCAAACACAGGTAAACAAGTACAATCCAACTGGCGGTGGATGTCCGCCCGATAAGCCGTTCAGCTCTCGGCCCGGACCTAACGGTCAGGTTGAGTGCGCGGCCAAGCCGGACGACTGTCCGGACGGAAGCCATGTGGTCGGAACTCCCGGCCGCTGTGTTCCCAACGAAGACTCGGGGGGAGCGGGCGGAGGGGGGGTAGGGGGCGGAGCACCTGCTGGTGGTGGGGCTGGCCTTGGCGCCGGCTTCGACGACATGAACCAGTGGTGGATGAATCAGATCAAGAGCGGAGGCACCCGGTACACGCCGGAGGCCATGGCCGCACTTGAGGCTGACCAGTTCGCTCGCACCCGTCGTCAGGAGAAGCTCGAACTGGACGCTGCGAACCGCGACATGGCGGAGCGTGGCGTTCGTGGGTCTGCGGTTCTGAACACTGTCAAGCGCGACATCGCGTCGAAGGCGAGTGGTCAGATCGGGGCCAACCGGGCGCAGATCATGCGCGCGAAGATCGATGCCGACTATCAGGACAAGCAAGCTCAGATCAAGAACGCTGAGTCGTGGGTCAACTCGATGCGGGACTTCTTGCTCCGCAGCGACGCGAACGCGATCCAGCGCGAGCAGATCGCGGCCCAGATCCGGCTTGCCTCGCAGAACATCGCGGCGCAGAAGGACATGCTTGAGCAGCAGTACCGCAACAACCTTAGTACAACACTACTGACTGGAGGGCTGTAATGCCTGCATTTCTCGCACCGTTGGCTATTATGGCGGCCAGTAAGATTGCTGGTGCCATTGCTAAGAAGAAGGCCGCAAACTCGCAGGCCAAGGAGGCTTTGCGTAGTGGGCAGGCGAACGAGCAGGCCATCTATGATGAGCGCCTTGCGACAGAGGGCAACAGGGAAGACGCGCGTCTCGCATCAGTGCAGGGAATCGCTGAGGCTCTTGGTGGAAGTAATCGAGCCCTCAGTCCTGCTGTTATTCAAGCGATGATGAAGCGCCGCGCATCAGCGGTTCGTAAGCGTGACGTTCAGGACATGGGCAAGGGTTCTGGCTGGGGTCTCGCGGGAGATGTCGCTGGGATTGCTGGGGGCCTTGCCAGCTCCCACATGGCTGGCAGTAATCCGAACGCCACGTCTGGTGCACAGGCTACTCCGCTGGTTCTTCAGAATAGCGGAAAGAAGCTGGACTACTATGCCTAACTGGAACCAGATCGCAGAGCGTATCGCACGCGGGATGTACGGTCAGGAGTGGGATCGTCAGGACAAGGCGAAGCAGGATCTCGCCGAGTCCAATCTCAAGATGGACCTTGCGAAGTCCGGAGAGTCGCGCGCTGCGCGTCGCTTCGAGGACGAGAGCGAGGAGATCGGGTACAAGCGCGGGCGTCGTGGCGCACAGGAGGAGCGGGAAGCCGCAGACCTTGCTGGCGTCAGGGGCCGCAATACCGAGCAGGAGAACCAGAACGCAACGTTCACAGCCACAGGTGGGGCGCAGGGCGCGGCGACGAGGTTGACTGCCGAGGAGAGGCGCAAGGACACGTCGAGCCGTAACGAGTCGACGCGCGTTGGCTACGAGGGCAAGCGCGTGAAGATCGCGGAGGATCAGGCCAAGGAAGTGAACGAGACTCGCGGCATCAGGGACCAACTTCTTGAGGCCGAGCTGCTCTCAAAGCGCGCCGACTTGGCCGTCAAGAGCGTGGCGGATCCGGGCATCGCCATGCTGATCAAGTCGCTTCAGGCCCAGCACTCCGACCTGATGAGGGCCGGGGACACAGAGAATGCTGCACAGGTGCGTGACCAGCTGAACGCCATGCTCGATCGCTACGCTGAGATCGGCAAGCACATGCAGGAAGCGCAGAGGCAGGCGTCCAACCCGCTGTTCGGTCGTAGTGCGCCGAAGGTTGACAGGAACAGCCTGAAGAGGTAACAGATGGCTGAGAAGGACTGGCTCCAGACGGTGCAGGACTGGCTTAGTCTTGCAAGTGCGGAGCGTGGACTGAACGCAGCCGACGAGTGGGCCGACCGGGTGGGAGGCGCACCCGCCGGAGCTACCATGAGGGGGATCACCGCGATCCCCCGCATGGGCATCAAGGGCGTGGAGTTGGGCGGCAAGGCCATCGGTGGCGTTGCTGGCGGGCTCGCGCAGGACCTGACGGTCACGCCCGAGGACTTCGAGGCGGCGTACCGCAACGGTGGCGTGAAGCCCAAGCCGACGCTTGAAGAGCGGTTCGGCATCATGAGCGACGCATCCGAAGCGGGCGGTCAGGCGGCGAAGGAGAACATCACGGTCCTCGACGTCGCCAGCATGGGCGCCGGGGCCGGCGCCAACATGGCGCTGCGTGGCGGGGCTCTCGGCCTTGCGCGCGGACTGAATGCTGCGGACCTTGGGCTGGCTGGCGTTGACGCAGCCATCGGCGCTGGTGAGGTTGTTCAGGGTTCCCGCAAGGGTGACTGGGGCCGAGTCGCTGGCGGAGTTGCGCGCGTGGCCGGGAACGCCGCTGGCGGGCTTGCGACGCGCGAGACCGCCAAGAACATCGAGGACCTGACTCGTCTGGGCATCAAGGTGACGCAGCCTGACGCGCCGACCAGCATCGAGTTCGAGCGGCCGACGCGCTGGCCGGTGAACAAGGAGGGCGTGGCGCCGCCCGCGTACGATCCGGAGACTGGAGCGTCGGAGCCGAAGGCGCCGCGCTTCACAACCGAGGGCAAGATGCGCTCGGATACGACCGGATCGGAGTACACCTTCGAGGCGCGCACCCCCGAGGGCGCGAAGGCCGCGAAGAAGATCCAGTCCAACCCGGAGGCGATGCGTTCGTACACGGAGATGGCCGACTTCATCGACTCGGTGTCCATGGCGGGCGCCGAAGAGTTGGTTGGCCGAGTTGGTGTCGCGCGTGAGGCCGCGAACATGGACGACCCGCTGGATGTGATCTACGGTCACACCGGCAACTTCCGTGGGTTCACGCTCGGAGGCGGCGAGTACGGCCACACCAAGATCTACGAGCCGGGCGGTGAGGTAGCCGTGGTTGACCCCAAGGGCAAGGGCTACTACATGAACACGTACAACATCGCGCAGTACGCCAAGCGTAACGCTGGGCTGATGCTCGATGGCGACATCGACCCCGCGTTGCTTGCGAGGGCGACGGCGGATCTTCCGCCGGATCTGGCGCAGTACGTGCAGCAGTCTCGTCAGGGCGGGCAGCGGACGCCCGAGCTGGACCGCAAGGTCGAGCTTGAGTTGTTCAGGCAGAAGCTTGTGTATACCGCACTGCACGAGGCAATAGGTCACACCATCGGCGACACGATGCATGCCCCCGGAGCCCCTAAGTACAAGGGCTACACTTACACGCGCGACGCCAAGGAGATCGAGGGCGGGCCTCGTCAGATCGGACTCGACGAGGATGGGACGAAGACCGGCTTCGAGCCGGCGCACAACGCGGTCACCACTGCTCTCAAGGACCCGGAGGCGCTGAAGCAGTTGAAGGCGCTTATGGAGGGGCCGACGTTTCAGGCCCGGTTGGGCGAGTGGTACAGCGCCGCGCTCGGCGACGGTAAGGGCTTCCGCGACGCGGTTGCCAAGCGCACCGACAGGGTGATGGGCCGGGCAGAGGCGCGGGACGCGCGGGTTCAGTTCGATGAGCCTGCTACCCCCCCTGATCCGAATGCCCCCCTTGGTCCCGCGCTGCCGCCGCTGGCTGAGCGCATCAAGCGTTCGCTGGTGGACCAGCAGAGGGCGGCGATGGCCGCCGAGATGCAGCGGAAGGACCTTCTCAACGCGCGTGCTGCAAGGCTGCGTGAGCTGAAGGACCAACTGCTGTCGCGCCAGATCGACATGCCAACCTACGAGGCCGCCCGTAAGCGGGCCATGTCGGGCAGCATGGATCTGGTCGACACGGTGAACCGCATGCCGATCACCGAGGCCGAGAAGGCGGGCATGATCGAGCGCATCCTGACGCAGGCGCAGGACGACCAGTTCATTCAGTCCCGACTGCAGGACTCGTTCAACAAGATGATCAACGGGGAGCGGCTGCAGGACGCCGAGATCGCCGACATGAGGCAGTTCCTCAACCAGCGAGTCGCAGACTCGAAGAAGTCGGCACTGGAGAACTTCGGCGAGTTCTTCGCCAACGCAACGGGCGGCATTCGCGCGTGGCGTACAGCGTGGGACCTGAGTGCCGCAGGACGTCAGGCTCTCTTCGCATCCGTGATGAACCCCGGCGCCACCAAGAGCGCCTTCAAGGCTCAGATCGAGGCGCTGAAGATGAGCCCGGCAGAGTTCGAGACCCTCATGATCCGGCTTCGAGACAAGGACATCAACCCGTTCGCTGAGGTCGCGCAGGCTGCAGGGCTGCACTTCTCCGAGTCGATGTCCAAGGAAGTCGCCGGCATCAAGATGGAGGAGGCGTTCTCGCACGGCAAGTGGGCCGAGAAGCTTCCGGGCGTGAGGCGCTCGGAGCAGGCGTACATCGCGTACCTGAACAAGATGAGGGTCGAACTGTTCAACAAGCACATGATGCAGTTCATGGAGGATGGGACTCCCATCTTCGACCAGTACGGCGGAGTAACGCAGCCGGTGAAGGACTTGGCGTACATGGTCAACACGTTGACTGGGCGTGGAGAGTTGTCACTGTTCCACATCAGCCCCAACTCGCCGCTTGGTCGCAAGCTGGGCGGTGGGCGCGAGTGGACGCCGGGCAAGAAGACTGCGGATCAGTTGCACACCGCACTGACGACCGTCTTCTTCGCGCCGCGCTTCCAAGCGTCGAGGTTCGCGCTCATGCGTGACGCCTCGATGGCGCTCGTAGGCGGCAACCTTGACCCCAAGGTCTACCGCATCTACATGAAGAACCTGTACGGAACCCTTGCCGCGATCACCTCGACGATGGGGATGCTCGCTGCCACGGGGGTTGGCACCTTCGAGACCGATCCGCGCAAGCGGGACTTCGGTGTCCTGAAGGTTGGAAATGTCCGATACGACGCATACGGCTCGCTGAAGCAGTGGGCCGCCCTGATCGCGCACCTTGGCGAGGACGCCGCATGGAAGCATCCAATCGGCTACAAGCACAGGATGGGCGAGAAGAACCGTTACGTCTGGCAGTTCGGTAAGTCGAAGGCGTCCCCGACAGCATCACTGATTCTCAGCGCGATCACTGGAGAGGACTACCTTGGCCGACCGGCTGAGGCTGGACAGCTTGCGCGTAGCACGGCTCTGCCGATGATTGCAGAGACGATCTACGAGATCATCAAGGAAGGCGAGGCCGATCAGCTTGCAGCTGCGGTACCAGCTTCCGTCATCGGCATCGGAGTCAACGCATACGACTCCCGAAAGAGGTAACCATGTCGTTCATCAACTCTGAGACGTGGGCGTGGTTCAAGACCGCGCCCCTTCCGGTCGTACTCTCGATCTGCCTGTCTTCCTTCGGCATCCTCGCTACGTGGTCATACGCCAACGAGAAGAAGATCGCGGAGCAAAAGGCCAAGGTCGAGGTTGCGGTAGCTGCCGCAAGCGCGGCTAAGGATGCTTCCGAGAGGGCCGAGGACAAGATGGACAAGGCCAACGAGAAGCTGGACAAGCTGCTCGAAGGCGTACTCAAGCTGCAGGCTGAGGCGGCAGCGAAGAAGGAGAAGAAGTAATGCAGGCGATTGCTACGAAGGGGCACACTGTCCTGAAGGACAGTCAGGGCCGAATCGTACTGGTCATCGCTGACACCCTCTCCGGCGTGGACATCGGGGAGTCGATTCCCGAGGGTACGCTTGGATGGGACAAGAACAGCGGATCGTTCTCGCAGTACACAGCCGGTGCGTGGTCGGCCTCGCTCAATCAGGCGATTGCTGGCGCGGTGACTGGCAACGTGACGGGCAACGTCACTGGAGATGTGACCGGAAACCTGACTGGAAGCGTGAGCATTCCGTCCACAGGTAGCCGCACGCAGTCGCTTGGTAATGGCGCTTCGCTAGTGACTGGCGTGATCGACGAAGAGACCACGCTGTCTCTGGTTGCAACCACGACCGACGGCGCTACGACCATCCCGGCCAACTCGCGGGTGATCGCGGTTCTTGCGCGCGTGACGGAGGTCATTGACACCGCCACTGCGATCGAGATCGGAATCACGGCTGTTGACACGGACGGTTACGTGCCCTCGATGGCTGTGGCTGCCGGAACCAAGAGCGTTGCACAGGGCGCGCTTGTTGGGCTTGCTAGCCCGCGTACTAGCGCTGCGACCTACACCATCCTCGCTAACGGACAGCCTGCCGCAACCGGCAAGGTCCGCGTGAAGATCGTGTACGAGACGCTCACCGCGCCTACGAGCTAAGGAGATAGCATGAAGAGGTTTGTTGCCGCACTCGCGCTGGCCCTTGGCCTCGCGCTTCCGATGGCTGCGTCGGACTTCACGTATCGCAGCACGCATCTTGCCTACGAGTTCGATCTCGACGGCGAAGCTGCGGACGACGATCAGGTGGTGGCGGTTGCGACGTTCGCCGACAGCACTACGTTCACGATCGCAGCGCAGCCTGATGCGTGTCGCCTGCTTGACATCACGGTTGTTGACGCTGATTCCAGCATCACTGCCGGCGTCCTGACGGTTACTGGGACTGATTGCTGGGGCGATACGCTGGTAGCGACCTTTACGGCCGCTGCTGGTGGTTCCGGGGTCAAGTCGCTTGTCGTTGACAACGCCTCGTATCGCCCGAGTGGTGCCTACTTCAAGACGGTCACGTCCGTGATCTCTGGTGTTCTCACTGGCGAGGGTGGTGCTGGTGATACCTTAAAGGTTGGATACGCTGGTGATGGCACTCCGGCGCAGACGCCTCTTCTCGGCGTCCGCATCGACAGCCGTTCTGACCGCAGTCGCACGGTGAACCCGTTCGACTCGTACATCGTGACCCAGAAGATCACCACGTCCGGCGCCTATAGCACAACGGTCACGTCCGTCAACTCTGACAGCCCGTTCGACAACGTGGCAGTCGGAGACGTGATCATCGTGAACAACGCTGGAGTCATGGACTTCCGCAAGATCACGGCCCGTGCGAGCGCGAACTCGGTGACCGTGGATCGGCCGATCAAGATCGCGTCGACAGGCATCGGGCTGCGATACCAGAAGTACTACGTGATCGCCGACCCCATCGACGGCTGGATTGGCGTCGAGGGCAATGACGCTATCGCGTGGACGTTCGATGTCGCCCTGAATGCCAACACTGGCGGGGTGATCTCCGACGTTCGCTGCTCCTCGATGCCGGGCTCGACTGCCGATGTGCAGGTTGACACCGACACCGTGGCTTCGGCTGCGACTGGAACTGCTGTGACATCAGTTGACTTGCGCTTGGTTCCACAGTACCGCTTCTGCAAGTTCAGCATGGAGTTCGGTACTGGCGATGACACCGACACTGCGGCCGAGATCATCTCGGTCGCTTATGGGACGCGGAGGTAGCAGTGCGCAAGCTTGCAGCATTGATGATGAGCCTTGTGCTCGCAGCATTTGCTGCGGGCGACACGCTTAGGCCAAGCACGGCGGCGGGAGATACGGTTCACCCCGTCGTCGTGCATCCCTACCCTCAGTGTGTTGGGTTTACCGCTGTACCGGGATGTCAGTATGCGGAAACAGCGGAACCAGACTCGTCATTGCTAACCGACCTTGTCTCCTACTGGGCGCTCGACGAGGCGAGCGGCGTGCGCGCAGACACAGTGGGGTCGAATGATCTGACCGATAACAACACGGTCGGCTCTACGTCGAAGGGTGTGGGCGCGCCCGCGAACCTGCCCAATACGGTGGCGAGCTTCGTGGCGGCGAACAGCGAGTACTTGAGCGGAACTACTCCTACGAGTTTCTCGTCTGGTACGGCCCGTACGGTGTCTTTCTGGTGGTATGGTGGCGACACTGGCAGCAACCGTTCGCTGTTTCACGTGGGCACGACTGGTGGTACTGGACGACTGCTGCTCTACAACAGTGGAACGGAGCCGAATGGAGTCGCCAACGTGTACGCCGGGGGCGGAGGGACTGCATCCGCCGGATTCTACTCCAGTGGAACGTGGATTCACTACATCTACACGTTTGACGGAGTTAACAGCCACAAGCTGTACGCCAACAATGTAGAACGCGTCTCGCGTACAGTCGCGGACTCTGGGGACACCACATCTCTGTTGTGGGGCGTGTCAGCTGCCGGATACTGGCAGGGATACATTAGCTCTGGGGCCATCTGGTCTCGCGTCCTCACCGCCGACGAGCGCGCCTGCCTCTACAATTCTGGCGCTGGCACAGTTTATCCATTTATTGGAGTCTGTAACTAATGGCTGACAGAATCAAAGACAAGGCAGACGAGCATGCTGAAGTGGAGAAGGTCGAGCAGGATAAGCGCGCCTTCCCCCAGCAAGTTCTTCGTGGCGGTCTCCGACCAACAGATGCCAAGGGTGATTGGGTCAAGCCGAACGATCCTGACCCCTCGATCACAGACTACTGGGTGGACGTCTACGATGGCCCACGCGGTATTGGCTGGGTAGCCAACTACGAGAAGGTCGAGGACGGCAAGACGTACGTGAAGCGAATCAACTATGGCCCCGAGACAGAGCGCGATAGCGACTGGACCGAGGTCGTGGAATTCAAGCAATAAAAAAGGCCCGGCGGGGGATCGCTCCCCTACCGGGCCTTTCCTTTTTCTACTCGAACGAACTCGCGCTACCAGCAGCGATGGAACGCTTGCGCGCTTCCCTCTTCTCGCCGGTCACAGCACGCGCGGTACTGATGATGTCCTCCGCAGAGGCCACCGCAGCACGGAGGCCATTCACTTCACCCCTATGCTCCAGCAGCATGCTCGGGTCGTCCATCAGCGCAAGCTGCGTGGTGATTGCGATCTTCGCGCTGATCACCGCAACGTACGCCTTCCAGCCCGGCGTCTGCATCATGGCACTGATGGCGGGTGCCATCTCAGCCATCTGCTCATCAGTCAGCTGCATCGGCTCTCCTTACTGAACCGGGGGCGTCTCGCCCGCCGGGATGGTGGACGGCACCTGCACGTTGGCCGCCGCCGCCTGAGTCGCTGCGGCCTGACCCTGCTGGTTGGCGACCTGATTGGCCTGCGCGCCCTGCGCACCAGCCACCTGCGACTGCGCCTGCGTGACGATGCTGCCCACGCCCGGAACGTTCAGCGACTCCAGCATGAACGCCAGCGCCTTGCGCCGCTCGTCCGGCTGGAGGACGTCTTGGAAGTTCGGCAGGATGGTGCCCAACTGCTGCACCAGCATGTTCGCGTCCTCGGCCTGCGTCGGACCCCGGAAGATGAACTGCTGGGTGATCGCCTCGTTCAACTCGTCGTGGCTGATCTCCAGCAGGGGGTCGGCACCGGCTACGCGGATGCGGACGGGGCTGTCACCGTGCTGCTTCCAGAGGGCGACGATGGCGTTGGGGAGCCACTGAATGTCGTCCTCCACGATTCCGGTGTCCACCTTGAACCGAAGCTGGACCTGAGAAGAACGTCCCTGTACCTCAGTTCCAGTGACCCGACCGACCGTGGCGTCCTTGCCCTTGAGCCAGCCCGAGATACCCGAAGCATCCGCGATCTCCTCCTTGATCTCCTGCGGCTCCCGGAACGCCTCGTTGGGCATCTGGACGTCGTAGAGAGGCTTGATGGCGTTGACGTTCTGGAGCGTCACGATGCCACCCGGACGCACCGAGCGGAGGTTCTGGGGCAGCGTGATGCCCGCCTGCTTGGCGAACACGGGGAGGGTCGACAGCGTGCTGCCGTCCATCCGGAGACGCCTGAACTGGTTCAGTTCCTTGAACAGTTCGTACGGCTGCTGGTAGTCCGAGAGGCCGAAGAACTGCCCCTCGACGGGCAGGTTCCTGATGCCGAAGATGTTCGCCCGGCCATCGAGGTTCGGGAACTCGAACGGGTTCTTGTTGATCACCGCCTGCCTGTTCAGCACGACGGCGAACTTGAACTTCTCGTCGGGGCTCCAGATCTCAAGGATCTCGCAGTAGTCAGCCCACTTCGGGTCGCTGACGTCCGCGCTCTCCACGCCCAGAACCTCGCTCAGATGGCGCTCGTACTGGGTGATCAGGTCGCCCGTGCTACCGTGCTGGGCCTGCTCGACGTTCTCCAGAATGAAGGGCTTGTCCGACTTCGGGTCGTTGTCGGCCCGGTCCTTCACCCACTTCCACGGACGCAGCATGCGGTGCATGATGACCGGCTGGGCGTCCATGCTGTCGATCGTGGGGTCGATCCTCACGTTCCACAGCGGCAACTGCTCGATCACCGGACCGTTGTAGGTGAACAGAGTTGCTGGCCCCTCACGAGGCGGGGACGGAATGCGCCCGTACATGCCCGCGAGGTTCACGTCGTTGCGCCACTTGTCGAACGCCTCGGCCTCGGACTGCCAGTCCGGGGGCTGCGGGGCGCCCGCCTGCACGGCCTGAATGATGGCGTCCTTGAACCGCTGGAACTCGTCCTCGGTCGGGAAGCGGAAGATCTGGTGGCTCCGCTTCTGGAACGTCACCTTCAGGAACGTCGTGCCCTGAACCGAGCGCGACGTCATGGTCTTGAAGAACAGCTTCCGGGGCTGGTTCATCCGGATGCTGTAGTCGATGAGTCGCTCGACCGGGCGGGTGGCACTCATGAGACGGGCATCGTCCCTGTTGGTGCGCACCTGATACATCGGGTCTGCGGACGTGAGGATGTCCGTGATCTGCGACGCCTTGGTGATGGTGTTGGACGACGGGAGCGGCACGAAGATCTTCGAGCGCCACTGCTCGTCGACCGGATCCCTCGGGTCATCCTGCTGGGCGAGGTACAGATCCCAGTAGTCCATCACGTTGTCGTAGACCGTCTCACTCCTCCGCAGGTACAGCCGCTCGATCTCGTCCATGAGTAGCACGTACGACTTGTGCTCCTCATGGCTCGGATTCAGCAGCGCCTTCATGGAGTTCGCCATTGGCTTAAGCCCCCTTGCCGTCAGTGTAGAAGATGTGACGGTGGATTGTTGTAGCTACCTTCACCGTAGGACCCTTGGTCCAGTACGGCGGTGCGATCATGATCGTGTGGTAGAGTACGGAGCCATGCGTGATGTTGGAGTCTGCGCTGTGCTCCCACGCCTGCTTCGCTTCCTCGACCCACTTGTTCTCGTCATCGGCCTTCGCAGCGATGAGACGAGCGTTGTCGTCCCACATGCTGAACTGCTTCGCACGAAGGACAGTGCCGATGACACTGCCGTCGGACGCGTACTTCCGCTTCATGCGATTGCGAATCACTTCTGCCACCGCAACCTTGCCGAGGAAGGGCTCGCCAGCCGCTTCACCAACAATGGTCATGATGGCCCACGTGTCGTCGTCGACAAGACGCACGTCAGTAACCTCCACGGTGATACTTGAGGTATAGGATCGCTGCGGACAACTTGTCAACAGACTCGCCAAACATCCCAAGACCACGATTGCAGTTGCCGCAAAGCAACGCACGAACAGCGTGTGTTTGGTGATCATGGTCAACATGCGGCGACTTAACGAACTCGTCTCCACAGATCGCACATCTGCCTCCTTGCGCGCTAAGCATTGCTTTGTACTCAGGCACTGTTAGATTGAATCCCAATTGGCGCCACATTAGTTCACGGTGGCGATCGGGATTTGCTGCACGCCAAGCCCTACTCTGCGCATTCGACTTCTGCTTGTTGCGCTGATACTTTTCTTGGCGCTTCGTCATCTACGTCTCCTCGCGCTACTTCCTCGGGACTCGTACCACCCGAGATCCTCTCCCTCTGCACCGTAGATGGGCGTACGCCCATTGAATCCGATCACCAATTTGTTGGGCTGACCGGGTTGTCTGTCCTCTAGAGGAACGACAGCAATGATTCCGTAGCCCAAGGCATCGTGCAGGTTTTCCCAGTGACCATCCTTGCGCGGTTTAGTTGGTATCGGATTCTCTTTAGTTGCACGCTCAAAAGCCAGTGCGCCATTGAACATCTCGATGATCTCCTCGCACTGCGGGTCCACGAAGATCCCGGGCCATCCGTCTGGCTTGACCTTCAGTAGACGCCGGATCACATCGAAGCGCGCCTTGACGGGCGGGTCCACCATGTTGAGGTAGATCCCACCGTTGGCGAACACCTGCGCCGCG
Source organism: uncultured Gammaproteobacteria bacterium (assembly GCA_964641255.1). GTDB lineage: Bacteria > Patescibacteriota > Microgenomatia > JAMCZE01 > JAMCZE01 > CAZXMM01. Next base: position 43,961 of record CAZXMM010000004.1, read on the forward strand.
TTCGCTTCCTCTGTCGCACGGATCGCGCTAGCCTCCGTGCGGTACGACTCAGGCCCGCTTACGTCGAAGAAGTCAGTGGTGCTTGCGAACCATGGAGGCTTAGGGGCACCCGCTTTCCCAGCGTACAGGTCAACCCAATCTCGCGCCCGTGGCGTGAGACCACTGTAGTCAAACTGGCCTGACAAGAACTGCACCGCATCTCGAAAGTCGTGTGTTCCGAGATCGTGGGGCATGAATTCTCGTACGACCCAGACCCGATCCGATGACGGAGAGTATTGTAGCCATGTGCAAGCTGGACGCCGGAAACCGAAATCGAAGCTGCGCACGATGGGCAGCTTAGCGAGGCGCTCCAGCTGATGTACGTAGCGTTCCCTCCCCCCGTTGTCGCCCCACTCGGGATAGAAGATGTCGCCTTCGGCGCTGGTCCAGTCTCGCAGGTTCTCTCGTCGCCAGTCCTTCTCCGAGTACTTGACCTTCTCTCGATCCCGCCACGCCTCTCCACGGGCGGGGTCGGCCCAGTAGTCGAGTTCGACAACCTTGATCCCCCTTGGAGTGACGTAGGCATTGCAACCACTAGGCGTCGGCTCCACGTCCCTCCTCCTTCAGTTGCCGGAACAGTGCCGCTCCGGGGTTCCCCACGTTCGCCGTGGTCACGGCCCAGAGCCGGTTGCTCATGGGCAGTACGGCTTGGTAGATCTGCGGGAAGTACTCTTGGTACGCCGCCTCGTCCACCATGATGAGTGAGGCGGTGATGCCTCTAGAGTCCGACACTCCGAAGTTCTGCGCCACAGCAGTGACAGTAGAGCCGGAGCATCCATACGTGATGACTCGTTCCGGAGTGGTCGACATCTGCACACGGGCTTGTAGCCATTGGGGCTTCCGCGAATTGACCCTCCGGATCTTGTCGTTGATCAGCTTGATCGCGGACTCTTCCTTTACGCGTGAGACAACAACCTCTCTGTCCGCCACGAACGTACAGTACCAGTCGATGATCAGGCAGCAGAGTGTGGAGACGTACATCTGCCTCGCCTTGTCGACGAAGACTATCCGATGGTCCCCATTCCATAGCTGTCTGGTCAGCCACAGAAGATACTCCTTGTCGGCAGGGAAGGGCTTGACAGGCACTTGATCATCCCGCTCATCCGTGGTCCAGATGATTGGCCGACCATCAAGATCGTGTCCGGTGAGATACTCCCATGGGTCACCAGACCACAGCCGCCAAAGGTTCTCGCGTTCCGCCGTCTGGAGCGCCGTCCCCGTGTCGCCCGTACTGTTGATGCGAGCCCACGTCTCCTCACTTGTTCGCCTCCGCATTCAGTCTCCAGATCAGTTCAGCCAACTCCTTGGCCTGCTTACGCGAGGCCCGTGAGTGCTGCGGGTTGATGCCGGCGTCCTTCCCAGCCTCGGACTCGATGAGGTAGTGCTCCATCAAGTCCTGCTTGAGTCGTTCCGCCAGCTTGGTCTTGTCCTTCAGTAGCTCCTCGGCCTCAGCCTTGAGACCGGGGGGACTCGTCGCCGGGGGGGTAGGGGCCGTGGTCGCAATACGGCGTCCCGCCGTGCGCCCCGATCCATTCCTTGACCGCCGCGACACCCCTTTGCCAGACGCCAATGAAGTTCCAGAAGCTTCGGTGTCGGCCGCAGAAGTTGTGCTGGCAGGCGTTACACCATCTGACGTCTTCGGTTCGTCCACAGACACAACAGCGCACTCCTCTCTACCCCCCATGTGCCCGGCCCCCCTCGATATCCGCGTTTGTGTACATCACGCGGCACCCGAGGCGCTTCTCAGCGGCCGTCACTGCCCGCACGAACTGGCGGTACCACCGACGGCTCGGCTGGTAGTCGATGTTGCGGCCCACCCACGTCACCATGTACTCCAGCTGGCGCGGGTGCTTACAGGTACGGATGTTCTCTAGGATACTGGGTGGCCGCTTCCCATCGGTATCCAGCCCGTAGTACTCACTGGACTCCATGTCGCCTCCAGTATTCTGCGTCGATCACGGCGTGCTGGATCTCGTGCAGGATCACCTCGCCTTTGCGCCTTGAGGACAGCTTGCGAAGGACCAAGATGCGGTCGTTGTCCGCATCCCACAGCCCGTCGGGCGTGGGGTCGTCATCTTCGCACTCAGCCTCAAGGCGCATGTCCTTGACGGACACCTGCTTGATCCGCACCTCAGCAAGACCTAGGTTGATCCTGTGAGGGACTCGCATTACATCCCCCTGACCTTGGCCCCTAGGCTCTTCTCCGAGTTCACGCTGCGCGCCGGGGCGCCGCACTTGTTGCAAGCGTACCGCTGGTACACGCGAGTGTTGGCGTACCCAAGGCCACGCTTGATCAAGGTCCCCTTGCAGCCCGGCTTCACGCACAGCAGAGAGTTGCCGGCCCTGTAGATCGCCGCGTTCGGCTGGTCAATCCACGGGCTAATGCGCTCGTACAGCTTCTCCAGCAAGCGCACGTCGTGTGCGTTGTACTTGAGCATCAGGTTCCAGTCCTTCTTGACCCCGCTCATGCAACCCTGCCACACCGAGAACTCCATGCCCGGAGTCTTGAATCCCAACTCAAGCTGCTTGGACAGCCAGTCCAGCTTGTGCGACGAGAACATGGCCTTCGCCACGAGATCGCTCTTCGTGTCGACGGTTTTGTACGGCGACGGCGGTGTGAACTCATGCTCAATGAACTTGGCTGTGATCTTCTTGAAGTCGAAGCCACGACCGTTGTGTGCGATCACGATGTCGGCCTCATCCAACAGCTTGTGGATGTCGACCAACAGGTCACGCTCATTGGCGTCACCGCCGTCATAGGGCCAGTAGTCGCAGAGTCCACGACAGATGACTTCTTTGGCTCCCAACCACTTGGCTGCGAACGACAGGATGTACCAATGCTCCTTGACGGCGATGGCGTTGGCCTGCCACATTCCCCATGTCCAGACCACATCCGGCGCCGTCTCGATGTCGATCAGAAGGATCTTCGGATCCATCTTACTGACTCGGCGCGTCTGTCTTGTAGATGAACTTGTACGCCTTGTGCAGCGCACCAACGATCGCCAGCCCGATGCCGCCGATCTGCC
>CAZXMM010000005.1:0-44619 GCA_964641255.1 uncultured Gammaproteobacteria bacterium
CGGTAATGTGACAGTAGCCAGTGGTGGATCAATCTCTGCCTCTGGGAAGGGGTATCTTGGTGGAACAGGAAGTGGTGGTACAGGAGGAGTAACTTATAACGGTGTTGGAGGTACGGGCGGAAACGGAATTGCTGGAACTTCAGGTTCGGGTGGCGGTGGAGGAAACGGGACGAGCAGTGGCAGTGGGGCCAGTGGAACAACTGGTGGAGCAGGTGGCGGTGGAGGAGAAGTTACTTACGCTGGTGGTGGTGGAGGCGGAGGCTATGCTAGTGTTGGTGCAGGTGGTGGGCCGGGAAACAATGGTGGTGGGACTGCTGGTGGAGATGGTAGCGGTGTAACTGGAGGAAACGGTGGTAATAGTACAGGGACTGGCGCTGGTGGTGGTGGAGGGGGCGGTGGAACATATGGGGTAGCCAACTTAGCTTCGTTGTATTTGGGAAGTGGTGGGGCTGAGGGAGGTAAGCGGTTTAACGGTGGTTTGTATGCTGGTGGAACGGGTGGAGGAATAGTGTACATAGCAGGTGGTTCGGTCACAGTTAGTGGTGGTATAAGTGCCACTGGTGTTGCTGGCCAAACAATTACCGCCGGTGACTTGAGTGGTGCAGGCGGTGGGGGAGCTGGAGGGTCAATCTATATAAAATCATCAAGCCAAACCTTGGGGAGTTCACTCGTTACTGCGACTGGTGGTTCTGCTGGTGGAGGTTGTAGTGGCCTTAGTGGAGGATGTGGTGGAGCCGGGTCGGATGGACGTATAAAACTTGATTATACAAATTTATCGGGGACAACGAGTCCAACTCCTGGATCTACGGGAACTTTTCCAGCATCAATTCCTGGATCAACATTACTTGTTAACCGCCAGGACGGGTTTGGAAAAATATTACAGTTACTTTCCGGAGGGTCAGAAATATTTAGTGTTGATTCGACAGGAGACATGTATCTAAATTCTCTAGAAACGACTGGAAATGCGGCGACAATCTCAGCTAACCAATTGACATCAGGGAATCTATTGAAGCTCAGTTCTTCGTCACTCACAACTGGGAATTTGGTTAATTTAAATACTTCACTTACGACTGGCAATGTCCTTTATGCCACAGTGTCAGGAATCACGACTGGAAATCTTTTGTCGTTGAATGAAGCTGGAATGGGTAATTTTTCTGGGAACGGTATTTATTTGAATTTTGGTCAAGATACGCAAAACGCAACCTCGGCTGGGTTCATTGGTAATTTCTTAAAGTTTATTTCTCTAGGAGCAACCAAATATTTAGTTGATTCCCGAGGAGCAGTTAACTATTTTGGCGCAACAAATGATGATAACCAACAAATTAATGGACGAGGATTTAAAGTTAGCAACCAGGGAAAAACTGTCATTACCGATGTGACTAATACACTTGGTAATGGGGCTGATGGAGCGTGTGCAACGAGTGGAACAGTGATTCTTGATGGTGGGGGAACAGGAACAACCGGAAACTCTTGTGTGGGAAGAACCACAGCAGCCGATGCTGTTAATTTCTCTGTCGGCTATTTTGTTCCGGCAGGCGCATCAACAATCACTGTAGCTACAACGTCAGCGTCTCCGACGGGATTAGCAGTTAATGACGAAGTCTTGATAATTAATCTTCGTGGCACCCCAACTGACTATGCGAATGTTGGTCATTATGAAACAAGAAGAATCACTGCTATTTCAACTAAGACACTAACTTTGGATAACCCTCTAACTTACAATTTTGACGGTTCGACTCAAGCTATCATGGTGCAACGTGTCCCAAACTATACAAACGTGACAATTAGTTCTGGTGGCACCCTGACCGCTAATGCCTTTTCGGTGACGACTGGACTAGGCGGAGTCATTTTTTTCAGGGCCAATGGGACAATTACTGTTGATTCTGGCGGAGTAGTTAGTGCCAGTGGAAAAGGGTATGCGGGAGGTACAGGTGCTGGAAGCACAGGAGGGGTAACGTATAACGGTGTTGGGGGTACAGGTGGGAACGGAGTTGCTGGATCTTCCGGTCAAGGTGGTGGTGCGGGAAATGGGACGAGCAGTGGCAGTGGAGCCAGTGGAACAATCGGTGGAGCCGGTGGTGGTGGGGGCATTCCTTCATCTTATGGAGGCGGCGGTGGCGGAGGAGGCTATGGTAGTGTTGGTGTAGGCGGTGGGCCGGGAAACAATGGTGGTGGAACTGCTGGTGGAGATGGTAGCGGTGTAACTGGAGGAAACGGTGGTAATACCACGGGGACTGGTGCTGGAGGCGGCGGTGGCGGCGGAGGGTCATATGGGCAAGCAAATTTATCCTCGTTGTATTTGGGTAGTGGAGGGGGCGAGGGAGGTAAACGGTCTAATAATTCTACATACGCTGGTGGAACAGGTGGTGGGATTGTGTATATTGTTGGAAAGCAGTTTTCGGTAAGTGGATCAGTTGAAGCAACAGGAAGTGCTGGCCAAACTATTCCTGGAAGTACATTGAGTGGTGCAGGGGGTGGGGGGGCAGGCGGTTCTATATACATTAAAGCATCAAGTCAAACTTTGGGAAGCTCACTTGTCACTGCTGCTGGCGGAGCTGGAGGTACTGGGTGTAGTGGTCTTAGTGGAGGATGTGGTGGAGCTGGCGGCACTGGAAGAATCCGAATTGACGGGTCATACACTGGAACTACTTCGCCAACAGTTGGGTATTCTCAGCCATGGAGTGGATATGGTGATTCACCAAGTTTATTGGTTAACAAGGTTGATCAGGGGGCTGTTTTTGGAGCGCAGTTTAATGGGGCGCCGATTTATACTTTGGACACTGGGGGATCCATTTTAGCAACGGCGTCATCAGGATTTGCCACTTTGACTCTTAATCAGACTGCCGGTGGAGACTTATTTGCCGCCTCGGCTTCGGGAATTAATAAGTTTGTCATAAGTGGTTCGGGCAATGTGGGCGTGGGAGTGTCTGTCCCTGTATTTAAACTGGATCTTAGTGATAGTCAAAATGCCACTGGAGTGGCTCAGATTACTAATAGCTCTACTAATGCCGATGCGGACGGGCTGATTGTTAAACTTGGATTTACGGGGACTGGAGCAACAACAAATTCATTCTTAACTTTTCTTGACGGCAACGGAGCAATTAATGGACTGATCAGGTCAACTGGAGCCAACGGGGTGGCCTATCAAACCTCAGGGATTGCGGACTTTGCAGAGTTTATGAGGTTTAGCGGTACCAAACCAGATTATGGGATGGTTGTTTGTCAAAATGCAGGGGGGATTGAGCCTTGTGACGGTGAAGAGGCGATTATTGGTGTTACATCACAATATCCAAATTTTGTCGGAGGAGTAGAAACAAGCGATTCTGTAGCAGTCGGGTTTGTGGGCCAGGTGCCGGTGAAAATCTCTTCCCACTCTGCTTCAATTAGGCCCGGGGATGTTCTGGTCCCTGATCCTGCTCATCCTGGGTATGCTATGAAGGCGACAAAAAGTGGCTATTCAGTAGGAAAAGCAGTTGAGGGGTGGAATGGGACCAAACAAACAGCTCTAGCTTATTTGAATGTGGGCTACTTTGTAGTAGATAGCGTTACGATCCCTGGCCCCTTACCGCTGTCTGCTTGGGACAATATTGATATTGGAACGATTTCTGGAGATTTGAAAGTGATTGGGAAAACACAGTTGGCTGATACCAGCATTGGTGGGAGCTTAAGTGTTGGTTTGCTACATTTTGATGATGTTAAAGCAGAGATTTCCAGTCTGACTGGCCAAGTGACCATTAACAGTAATCTTAATGTTATGGGCGATGCCTCTGTCTCGGGACAGTTAAACATAGGGAAGGGAATCGTTTTCCAAGACACCCTGACAGGAGAGAGTTATTGTGTCCAAGTCACCGGTGGGGAGATTGTCAGGGAAAAGGGAGAATGTAATTAAATTATTGACAAATATACGCTTTTTTGTCTGCCTAATTAGACAAATATGCAAAAATGCTGTTGTCAATCAATTGGGTAGCTACGGAAAAATTAGCTTCTATAACCAGCGTGGCGATGCGGAAATAGATGTCATTTTAAAAGCCACCATCGGACTGGAGACAAAAATAAATGGGGGTTCGCGTGAGGCGGTAAAACTCCAAAAATTATCAAAGAAACTAGGACTAGAATCTAGCTTTATCATTAGTCAATCCTATCAAGAGGGAGGGGGGGTTTGTCACCTCCGGGTCTGTAGGTTATCAACTCCTAAGATCTCTTAATTAGCTATTTCTCCACTTGGAGAAGAGATTTTAGCCGGTGGTGTGGTTCGCGCCTTCTCCAGGGCCTTATTCCCCGAAGCGGTACTAAGCGGGGTATTTTCTACCTGCTTGTCACTGGGAGCCACTACTGCCGCTGGTGAAGCTGGTGTACTTCCTAGCTCAGTAATTTCCGCATTGACCTTGACACAGTCTGGAGCCTGATTATTAGGACTACAGACTAGAGCTCCTGTTAATTGTAGTTGGGCTAGGGCCTGGTCTTTTAGGTTCAGATTCCTAAGAGCCTGAGCCAGGTTGTAGTGAGCGTTAGCATAGTCAGGCTTTAGATTGACAGCTTGGGCAAAGATTTGAGCTGCTGTTTGGTAGTCACCGGCAGCAAAGTAGATGCCTCCCAGATCCAGTTTTAGCCTAGGTTGGAGAGGATCCAGGGCAATCGCTTGGTTTTGGGTGGCGACGGACCACTGGTCTGCCCCTTCGGCGAAATTGATCAGATTACGGTAAATAAAAGATAGGTTTTCCCATTGCCCGGCGCGATTGGGTTCGAGGGCGGCGGCGATCCGGCCTTCGCGAATCGCTTGCTGAACCAGTTGAACCACAGTTTGCTTTTGTTGGTCTGTCAAATTGGGTTGAGTGGCCAGCGAGTCGGCAAGGGCCAGATTGGTTTGGGCATAAGCCGAATGGTAGTTATCGTTCCATTCGTTATGCGTAATAGCTTGAATTTGCAAATTGTAGGTGTCACTTCCCAAATTAGCTTGAGCTGCTTGGAGAGAGCGGCCAAAGTAATAATCTGCGAGAATAAACCTTCCCAGTCCATAAGTGGTGGCGATGGTCAAAACTGCAGCTGCTACCGTTATTACCGCTCGGACGTTTTGGCTGCCATAAAAACCCTCTTTAGTCCAGGCAAACGCCTTAATTTCTTCGTGGTGATAGTAACTGACCAAAAGTCCCAGTAGGGCGAAAAAAGCGAACAGAGTGACGGTGGGGGCGGGTAATAGAGCAAAAAGCACAAGACAGGTGGCCAGGCTACCAAGGAGTCCTTTTTCTAAATTGGTAGTGACATCCGATTCTAGGCGTTTTTTAAGAACCACGGCAAAGCGCACCATAATCCAGGCAAAAGTGGCTAGTCCCGCAATACCCAGGGTGGTTAAGAGATAGAGATAGAAATTCGAGCTCGTCGCAAACCGTGAGTTCCATAAAGGACTACTGTTAAACTCTGTTCCCCGGTGCTGGGTAAAAGCATCGACGTAGTGGGCAGGGCTGACTCCAAAAAGGGCAGCAGGAAGAGATTGGCTGATAGCTCCAGTAGCTACTTTCCAGGCCGTTCCGGTTTCTAACAGGGCCGGATTATTATTAGCCAGGGTATAGCTGCCAAGGGCAATTCCCAAAGCAATGGTGATTGCGGCTACCAAATTAAAGAGTGCTCCTGGAGAGTGAGTTTTATCCTTTTTTAGAACCATTCCCAGAGCCAGGGGTAATAAAATAGCGAGATAGATAGTTTGGGCTAAGACTGAGCCGGCAGGGCTAAAAAGTGGATTTAAAAATACAGTGGAAACTGTCAGTTTAGCCAGGGGCGCCGCTAGGGTGGCGGCAAAAGAAACAGCCGTCCAGACTCCAAGAAGGGTTCCTGACAAGAGTAGTGCCTGAACCATAGTAGTCCAGAGAGTCTTTTTGACAGCTACAGAGCTGATAAGAAGGAATAGTAGAGTCCCGCCTACAATAGTAACTGGGTCACTGGCAAGTGACATATAGCGGTTAACTGATAGAAATGCTGACACTACCGATGCTAGCGCAAAAGCAATAAGGGGCAAGTCAAAAATTGATCTAGTCATCGTCCCCCTCTTGGTTAGTAAACCCTGGCCTAGCCATAAAGTGAAGCCAATCAGGGAGGCTCCAAGCAGAAGGGTATTTTTAGGCAGTTCGTAAGAATCAGCCAAAAAAGGTACTACCAGTAGGGGAACCAAAATAAGAGTGGCGGCCGTGAGATAGTTAACCGCCTGGCTTAACTGGGAGCTTAGCTCTTTTCGCTCTTCGACCTGCTCACTATTTTCTTTGGGAGCAAACAGACTGGTAACTGAATCAAAAATTGTGGCCATAATGAACTCGTCTTTCTAATAATCGCTAATTAACTGATTAATATTTGTCCGTTCCAGGCTAGAAAAATTTTTCTCTTCCGGCAGGGAAATAATGTAGATCTGATTTTTGTCTCCCAGAGATTTTTTGCCGTTTACTATTCGTATCACTTCTTGGGTAGTGGGGTCAAGAGTGGAATTACTAGCTGACACGTCTTTGACCAAACTACTAGTAGTGGTTCCTAGAACCGTAGCTGGGGTAGTTGCTGGACCTCTCACCGCGGCCACCAAATAGCCCAGTATGAGTCCAATGATAAGAAAGGCGACTCCGTAAGTGTGGTTAGATGGGGAGGGTGAGGTCTTAGTCAGGGTAGTTGTACTATCTAAACTAAAGCGAATTTGAGAATAGCTCTGGCCGTGGGCCTTAAGTTGCTCAATCTGTTTAAGGCGGCTAACCACGGTGGGAGGGTAGCAACCAGTCAGTTTTCCCCCAATTTTGCGTCTTAAGGCGGCGGGAATAAGCTTCAGTTTAGCTAAGTAAGCTAAACGGATTTTGGGATTAGCTAGTCCAAAATCTACTCCGGCTTCTTTGGCCCGAGTTATGAGTGCATCGCTAGTCAATAATTCTTCCGTCATGGTTTAAGCGATATGAAAAGAAGAAATTTCTTTTCATAAGAAACTTTATCTTTCCAGAGTAGAACAATTTAACTACTCATGTCAAGACGGAAAATAAAAGCAATTTTAGTACCAAACTAAAGAAGCGACCGTAAAAATTGTCGTGAAACGCTTTTTGGCTGTAACCATAATGTATTCAGTGGGTTCTAGCTAACCAGTTAGCCAGTCTAGATCATTTTTGTTCTTTACAAACAATTGCCGCTTCCCTACAATCAAATTGCATGATAAGTAAATATGACCCCGCTCAAATAGAACCAAAGTGGCAAAAAATCTGGGCTAGCGAGAAAGTTTTTGCGACGCCTACTCCCAGCAAAGACCGTCCAAAGAAATATGTTCTCGACATGTTTCCCTATCCCTCTGGGGCCGGGTTACACGTCGGGCACATGGAGGGTTATGTAGGCACGGACGTGTTAGCCCGTTACTATCGAGCTAAGGGATTTTCGGTGTTCCATCCCATGGGTTGGGACGCCTTTGGTTTGCCAGCTGAAAACTACGCTATTAAAAAGGGAGTTCCTCCGGCTAAATCGACGGCTGACAATGTCAAGAATTTCCGGTACCAACTGGAGCTTCTGGGCTTATCCTACGACTGGTCGCTAGAAATAGACACCAGCGACCCTAGTTATTACCGCTGGACCCAGTGGTTGTTTGTCCTACTCTTTAAACGGGGACTAGCTTACAGGAGAAAAGCCCCCGTTAACTGGTGTCCCTCCTGTGAGACGGTACTGTCCAATGAGCAGGTTGAAGGGGGGGTATGCGAACGGTGTAACACTGAAGTGATACAAAAAGACCTAGAGCAGTGGTTTTTTAATATTGTCAGTTATGCAGATAGACTGCTAGAAGGGCTAGATAAGATTGACTGGCCGGCCTCAACCAAACTTATGCAGAAGAATTGGATAGGAAGGAAAGAGGGAATAGTTATAACCCATAAAGTAAAAGATTCTGACCAGACTATTAAATCTTTTAGCGCTTACCCAGCCTGGCTTTACGCTGATAGTTACCTAGTGATTGCCCCGGACCACGATTTAGTACCCTCCTTAGTAGCTGGGAAGGAGCAAGAAGCAAGCGTCCTCGCTTTTCGAAGAAATTTTCTAGCCAACAAGAAAGAGGCGGTACGGACAAAGCTTGATGACAAAGAGGGGATTTTTACCGGCTGCTACGGCCTAGACCCAATTACTGGTGACGAACTGCCTATTTGGCTAGCCAATTTTGCTGTCAAAGAGTTTGGCACCGGAGTAATTCGCTGTTCAGCTCACGATGAACGTGATGTTAGCTTTGCTAAGAAGTACAAAATTAAACTAAAATCTGTAGTTGGCGAGGTAGGGAAGTTTGTTAGCGCCCATGATAACACCGGCGTTCTTCACAGTTCTGGTCCCTTCACCGGTCGCACTATTGATAACGCTCTGATCGTCGAGATGGTTGATTACTTTGTGGCTCAAGGTTACGGTCAAAGGGAGGTGGCCTACCATTTGCGGGATTGGCTTATTTCTAGACAGAGATACTGGGGTGCCCCCATTCCGATGATTTTTTGTGAGCACTGTCAAGCACAAGGACAGTCTTGGTATACTACACCAGAGGGTCAGTCAACTCCCAGACAAGGTAGTGGAACTAATTATGCTCTGGAAATGGCCGGTTGGTACCCGGTAGCTGATACAGATTTACCTATTAAGCTACCAACTGATGTAGATTTTAAACCCACCGGCGAGTCGCCCGTCGCTCGCTCGGCTAGTTTTCAGGCTGGCGTGGTGTGTCCCGGTTGTGGTCACCCGGCCAGGCGTGAGGTGGACACTATGGACACTTTCGTTGACTCTTCCTGGTACTTTCTCAGATACTTAGATAGAGACAATCAAGCCGAACTAGTCAGTGCCAAAGCAGCTAAGACCTGGTTACCGGTGGATATTTATGTGGGTGGCGGTCATACCGTGCAGCACTTGCTTTTTGCCCGTTTTATCTATAAGGCTCTAATAGACGCTCGGGTCGTGCCTGAGACTGGTGCGGTTGACGAACCGTTTCTGAAGCTTACAGCTCCAGGTTGGATTTTAGGTCCGGATAGCCGAAAAATGAGTAAACGCTGGGGCAATATTATTACCCCTGAGCAAGTCGTTACTGAGCACGGAGCTGATACGATGAGAATGTATGAGATGTTTATGGGGCCATTTGACGTGACTAAGCCATGGAACATTAACAGTGTCGCCGGCGTTTATCGCTTTTTAGCCCGTATCTATAATCTATTTCATGAAACGGATTTTGCTAACTTTCACGCAAGCACTAATTTACGACGTAAACTGAACCAAACTGTTGAGAAAGTCGGCCAGGACACCGAAGGTTTTAAATTTAATACGGCTGTATCAGCGATGATGGAACTGGTCAACGCCTTGCAACCAGAGCTTCATGAGTCGTCACAACAAGCCAAGAACACGAAGTTGTTAGTGTCAGCTTCTGATTTTTGGCAGACCTTCTTAACCATTTTGGCCCCCTATGCGCCCCACCTTGCGGAGGAGCTCTTCCAGTTGTTGCCAAATAATGCTTCCTCCGGCAAGACCACTGCCTTTAAGTCGGTCAGTTGGCAGTCTTGGCCACAGATTGCCAATGGAGATTTGGCCTATTCTGATAGTACGATTGCCGTTTCAATTGACGGTAAGGTTCGTGGTATTCTGGTTTTAGACAGCGCCGTAGGTAAGGTGTCCAGTAAGGTTGAAGAGTTGGCCCGTCAGGACAAGAAAATAGCTCAATATCTAGTCGGTAAAACACCGAAGAAAGTAATTTTCGTCGCCAACAAAATAATCAATTTTGTGTTCTGATTGTTTCAGTAGGCCAACTTAGTTAGCCACCTGAGTGGCTAAAGACTTATGGAGCTCCCGGTGGAAAAACTCCAAGCTTCGTTGATGGCTAATAGGTTTAATCCCCAATTTATCCCCAGTCAGGTTCTTAAACAATTAACGACACAGCCACGTCGTTTAATCATTTATTTATTGGCTATCCTCGGAGCCTGCCTGTTACTAATTGGTGGGGCCTTGGAGTATAACAATATCAATCAGAAAACATCGAGTAGTAAAAGCACTAGTCTGACTGTGTCCAAAGAAGCGACGGTGGCGGGGAGTCTTCGTGTAAAAAGTGTGAAAGTAGACGTTGAAGGCGCCGTAGTACAGCCTGGAATTCGTGAAATACCATATAATTACCGGATAGCAGATGTGCTTAATGCCGCAGGAGGAATGAGCACGAAAGCTGACCGAATATATATATCTAAAAACATCAATTTAGCTCAGGTGGTAACTGATGGAATGAAAATCTATATTCCGGCTCAAGGAGAGACTATAGCTACGACGACCATAAATTCTAGCGTCGCTAAATCAAAATCAACCAATTCGGCGGTTCAAGCGATCAATTTGAATACTGCTAGCAGCGCAGAGCTGGAAAGCCTACCGGGCATCGGTCCCGTGACCGCGGCTAAAATCATTGCCGCCCGACCGTATCAAAATATCTCGGAATTGCAAACCAAAAAAGTAGTTGGCCCGTCAGTATTTGCTAAGATTAAGGACAGTATAATTGCTCCATGAAAATCAGCTTCGTTTTACTTTTTTGGACTATACTGACGGTCTTAGTTCTTAGTAAAGTTGGCTATTATTGGGCGGTCCGTTTAGAGCCCCAGCCCGGACAGCGCCTCTCTATAGTAGGGACAATCGACTACCACAGGCAGCGCACTAGCAGTCAAAGCACTATTCTGCTAGAGGGTATCTGGATCGATATAACAAGCCAAAGGGCAGTTAGGGCGGGTGATAACTTGGAGCTCATCGCCCAGTTTAACTGTCGCGATCAGAAGGGGGAGATACCTTATAGTTGTACAGTGGGAAGGTGGGAGGCTGTCGATATCCCTAAGCAGTCAATTAGTGAAAATCATGAGACGCTACTTTTCATAAAATGGTTTAGATTACATCTACAATCTATTTTTCATAGACTGTTACCTGGCTTGCCCGGTGAGTTACTGGCCAGTATGGTCTTGGGTGGGTCCGATCTTCCGACGGTTTTTAAACGGCAGTTAAGTCGAGTGGGTTTGTCTCACGTAGTGGCGGCCTCCGGTATGAATGTAACTCTGCTTGCCGCTGGTTTGGCTGGACTGTTAGCAACCTTACCCCTGGCTCGGAAGTATAAAGTGATAGTAATGATAACATTGATTGGTTTATATAGTGGTTTAACCGGTTTTGATCCGCCTATTGTGCGTGCAGCTCTGATGGCGAGCGCAGTTTTTTTAGCTCCGCTAGTGGGTAGGCGATCAGGTTCGTGGACGGGACTAATTCTAACCGCTCTGATTATGTTATGGGTTAAACCGGCCTTACTGATAAACTTTGGTTTTTTGCTTAGTTTTGTCTCCATGATAGGACAAATAGGTCTTATCACTCTTAATGTTAAACTGCTAGGGCTCAAAGGGATAATTATAGGAGTTTTCCTGCAGACACTCGCCGCCATCCTGGTCACTTTGCCTATAGTGGTGATCGGATTCTCTCAATTTTCACTGATTTCCATAGTAACAAACGTGCTCGTGGTTTGGGTAATCGAACCTCTAATGTTCCTGGGGATCGCCGCTTCACTCAGCGGGCTAATTTCCGTCGATCTCGCCAGACTGGTGGTTTTGCCTGCTCGACCACTGCTAGACTACTTTCTGTGGATCGTACACATCTTTGACCGACCCGAGTTTGTAGCTAACCTCAGTCTGCACTGGTTGGGTGCCGTAGGTTACTATCTGACCTTGGTAGCCTTCTACCTTTGGCTTCGAGATCGTCTGCCAGGTAATTATAGTATTAAGCGATAGTATGATAGTGTCTTTAGGCCTGGGTTGACAAACAAAGGTAAGCTCGCTACTATCAAGTTATTTCTAGCGTTGATGGGGTCGCATCCTGGAGCTAGGGACAAAAGCAATAAGGCAAGCGTGGGAGCTTGCGAAGAAGTGTGGCACCGCGTCGTTGTACGCCGCTTCAATTGCTACTTTAAGGTAGTATTATTGAGTCGGCGATTTTTTATTTTATGAATATAGTTGTAGCTGGTGGAGCGGGATTCTTAGGATCGCATTTGTGCGAGCGGCTTCTTGGTGAGGGACATGAGGTTACTTGTGTCGATAACCTGCTTACGGGAAGTGAAGCTAATATTGAAAAGTTTAAAGCTAATTCGAAATTTCATTTTCTTAAGCACGATGTGACTTTCGACCTCCCCACAGGCTTAAAAGCAAACAGAGTCTATCATTTAGCTTCGCCCGCTTCTCCTCACCTTCATAATCCCAGGAGCTATCATGTCCTTGCTTTTGAAACGATGCAAGTAAATACAGTGGGAACCTGGAAGCTGTGTGAATTTGCCGTAGCTAATAACGCCAGGTTGCTTTTTGCTTCCACCTCAGAGACCTACGGTGACCCTCTCGTCCATCCACAAACTGAAGAGTACCGGGGTAATGTCTCAACGATTGGTCCCCGGTCAGTCTATGACGAAGCTAAACGTTTTGGAGAGACGATTGTAGCTGCCTTCACTCGCAAGAAGGGACTAGATGGTCGGATCATGCGGATCTTTAACACCTATGGTCCTGGGATGGCCATGGATGATGGCAGGGTGGTTTACAACTTTGTCCAGGCCGCTTTAAAAAACGAAGCTATTCCTATCTTTGGGGCAGGCACCCAAACTCGGTCTTTCTGCTACGTTGACGATCTTATTTCGGGCATGGTTAGCTTCATGGAGCACAAAAGTGCTAAGGGAGAAGTGATAAACTTAGGAAATCCGACCGAGTTTACCATTTTGGAATTAGCCGAGGTAGTAAAGAAGGTTACCCAGTCTTCTTCAGAGATTGTTTTTAAGGAGACGCTTCCTATTGACGATCCACTGAAACGACGCCCTGATATTTCTAAAGCTAAGAAGATTTTGGGCTGGGAGCCCAAAATATCTTTGGAAGAAGGACTATTGCCAACAATAGACTATATTAAAAGTCTTATTTAAAACTTATTCTATATGGCCCAACAAGATAAGCTAATTTCTATTAGTCAGCAGATAAAGGAGGAGACTGCTAACGCTGTTTTGAGAGCATTCGACGGCATAAAATTTGATATAGAGGACGTTTCTTTAGAGCATCCATCTGCCGAAGAACACGGTGACTATTCGACGAGTGTGGCACTACAACTGGCTAAAAAACTCAATTTGAAGCCAAGGGAGATAGCCGAAAAGATTGTGAGGGTTTTAAAAAATCAGGCACCCCTAAACCTATCAAACGGTATCAAAGTCTGGGATAAAGTCGAAGTAGCCGGCCCCGGCTTTATTAATTTCTGGCTAGCCAAGGAAAAACTGATCGGTGAGCTAGATTTCATCAACAAATTAGGCACGGACTACGGACGAGGATTATGGGGAGCTGGAAAGACTATGGTAATTGACTATTCAGCCCCCAATATTGCTAAAAGGTTCGGTATCGGACATCTACGCTCAACTATCATAGGTCAGGCACTTTACAATCTCTACCATTTTTCTGGGTTTAAAACTATCGGTGACAATCACCTAGGCGACTGGGGAACACAATTTGGCAAACTGATTTACATGATAATCGCGACCCAAACTACGGATTTGAGCATTGACAATTTAGAAAAACTCTATGTTGATTTCCATCGCTTGGTTGAGCAAGATCCCAGCCTAGAAGACGAAGCTAGGGAGTGTTTTAAAAAATTAGAGGAGGGTGATTCTGATACGAGAAATTTATGGCTAAAGTGTATTGCTATTTCCAATGAGGAATTTGCTCGAATTTATGAGCTTTTGGGGGTGCACATTGACAATGCCTATGGCGAAAGTACTTACGAAGCTAAAATGCTCGAAGTCATTGGTGAAGCGAAGGCTACTGGGGTAGCTAGGCAAAGTCAGGGAGCCTGGATTATTGAGGTGCCCGAATCTAAGGCTCCTCTCATTTTAGTAAAGAGCGACGGAGCAACCACTTATGCTACTCGTGATCTGGCAACACTTAAGTTTCGGAAAGAGCGATGGAACCCAGATTTGGTGATCTACGAGGTCGGTGGAGAACAAGCCCTTCACTTTGTTCAGGTATTTTCAGCTGCCCGGATGCTTGGGTATGTGGGCAAAAATACCGAGCTCATCCATACTAAGCATGGTTTATATCGTTGGGCCCATGGCAAAATGAAAACCAGGGAGGGAACGACAATAAAACTAGAATCTATTTTAGACGAAGCTATCAAGCGGGCGGCTAAGCTGGGTAATCGGGAAACTGCTAGGGCAGTTGGTATTGGGGCGATTAAATATTTTGATTTATCACATAATGTTTCTGGAGATATAATTTTTGATTGGGAAAAGATGTTCTCACTTCAAGGCGACTCCGGCCCCTATATCCAGTACACTTACGCTCGTGCCCTATCCGTTTTAAACAAAGCCGGTCAGACCACTGACTATCAACTACAAAGCGTAGACTTAGAGCCCCAGGAGTTGACGATTTTACGCTATCTCTACCGGTTTCCAGAGGTAGTGGAACTAGCGGCTAAACAGTTTGCCCCCAACCTGCTCTGTACCTACTTGTTCGAGCTTGCCAAGCGCTATAACAGTTTTTATGCTGAGGTGCCCATTTTGGGGACTGACCAGGAGAATTTTCGCCTGAGACTAACCAGGGCCACCAGTGTTATAATCAAAAACGGCCTCAACTTGTTAGGGATCGAGGTCTTAGAGAGGATGTAAAGATGACCTTACAACAAAGGATCGAGAAAAAGGATGACTCGGGTAGTAGTGCCAAACCCACTCAGGTTAAGACTGTGCCGGTTTCACCGATAATACCTCCTGAGCAAAAAAGCTTGATAGCAACATTGGCGCAAAATGAAAAATTACCTCCCAAAGTGCCGCTTCGGCCAGAAGGTTCCAATGGTTAATAAGAGCGTGCTTTCTAATGGTCTGCGGGTAGTGATGGCTCCAATGCCCCAGGTCAAAAGCATCACCATTTTAGTGCTGGTTGAGGCGGGCAGTCGCTACGAAAACCAGAAGAATAATGGGATTTCCCACTTCCTCGAGCACATGATGTTTAAGGGTACGACCAAGCGCCCCTCCAAGCTGGCAATCGCTACATTACTGGATTCTATCGGAGGAGTTTTTAACGCTTTTACTGGCAAAGAGGCAACTGGTTTTTATGTCAAAGCGGCCGCCGCTCACGAAGAACTTATTATGGAGCTGCTGGCTGATTTGACGCTCAATTCGACTTATCCGAGTGCCGAGGTAGAGCGAGAACGGGGAGTGATTACCGAGGAAATAAACGGCGGGGAGGACGATCCCTTGGGTCGGGCCTTTGAGCTTTTTGAACAGAGTCTGTTTAGTCCCTCGCCTCTAGGGATGCGGATTGCCGGGGAGAAAGCGACTGTTGCTAAAATTAGCCGCGACGAGATTGCCCACTACGCCAAAACGATGTACCACGCCCACTCGTTAGTAGTGACTGTAGCCGGTCAATTGTCCCCAGATAAGACCCTAAGACTGGCAAATGACCATTTTGGCCAGCTCAGTAGCGGCCAGGAAAACCAGTTTGCTCCTTTTACCAAGGAACAAGAAGCTCCCAGGGTAATCGTCCACTATAAAAAAACTGATCAGACCCATTTTTGTCTTGGTCTGCCGGGTGTAGCGCTTAGTAGTCCTAATCGTTACACCGCTGCGGTGATGTCCACAATACTGGGTGAGGGGATGAGCAGCCGCCTCTTTATGGAAGTTCGGGAAAAGCGGGGACTGGCTTATACGGTAGGTTCTGGTTCCGAAGAGTTTCGGGATACGGGGGCGTTTCTAACTTACGGTAGTGTCAAGACCGAAAAAGCTGGTGAAGCCATCACTGTCATTTTGGAACAGCTAAAAAAATTAACCCTGGAAGAAGTGAGTGATGAAGAGTTAAAGCGGGCTAAGGATAATGCCCAGGGGCGGATGATTTTAGCTCTGGAAGATTCCTTTAAAGTCGCCCGTTTTAATGGCACCCAGGAGCTCATGGAAAAAACTATCGATACTCCGGACCAAGTGTTGGCTAAGATGCAAGCGGTCACCAAAGAAGCTATCAAAAGCCTAGCAAAGGGTATTATACTGAGTCAGAAATTAAACTTAGCTGTAGTTGGCCCCTTTAGGGACGAGGCAATGTTTAAGCGTTTGTTAGTGTTTTAACGAGCTCTAGGGCATCACTTGTGTCCTTATGTTCCAGCTGTTGGTGGATTTCTTTGTTCGTCATCACTTGCCTGATTTCTTCTTGGGTTAACCCCTGCGCCAATAACAACTGAGCTAATTTAGCGCCCTGGGTAATGACATTAAGGCCAAAGGGGGCAGCTAAGAAGTTGTCAATTTCGTACAGCGCTTCAGTCGGCCCAGCGGATAAGTGAATAATATTATTAGTGATCCGCACGGCCTCAAAACCATAGTCTTTCGGACTGCGGGCCAGGTGGCCTCTAATTGAGGTGGGTAGCGCCCGTTCGGGATAAGCATCTCCCACCATTTCAATTCTCAGTTGCTCCCAGGAAGTATCCGAGCTCACTAGAAATACCAGCAGACTCTTACCTGGGCGGCAATAGTGTGCTAGTTGCTTGGGGTGGAAGCCGCTGACGCCAATAAATTTTTCTCCCTTGTGAGTAATAAGCTGGGTGTAAAACCCACCCCTCAGTCTTTTAGAGGTCAGGCCGTTCCAGAGAACGTCCAGTTGCTCCACAGTCAGGTCGGGGAATTTTTGGAGAATCTCGTGGCCGCCTAGGATTGGTAGCGGGTTAGCGAGATTATAGAGTTGCTGGATTTGCTCCCTCTCCTCGTTAGTAGTTATAGCTGAAGCCCGTTTTGAGAGCTCATTGATAAGACCATAGTGGTGATCCATAATGGCAAAGTTAGCCAGAGAGGGACCACTATAAAGGGCCAAACCGTCAATCGAGACGGCGTGCTCGGCAAATTTTTTTAGGGTCAGTTCGATAATGCCTAAGGTATGAGCAGTACTCTTATCATGAAAGACTTCTGGCTTTAAAAAAGCGAGAAGCTGATTTTTTTTAGCCGTTTTTAGCCTAAAGGGGGTAATGAGCTGGGGAGTGGTCGCCAGGTCCACTTTAGCCGCTAGAATTTGTTTGATTTTAGCCCTAGTGAGTGTCTTCATGGCTCGTATTGTAAGCTAGGAGAGGTAAATCTGTATAGTGGGGTAGGTTTAAAGAGGTAGACTGGTCGGGGTGCAGGGAATTGAACCCTGTGTCTCCTGGTCCCGAACCAGGCGTGTTACCGGTGCACTACACCCCGCAATGGCCAATGGCTAAACGTTAGCCACATGATATTATAACTGTTATTCAAGTCATAGGGGCTATCTTTCTTTTGGGTTACGAAGATAGACTTAAGGCTGTTGCAGTAGTCTTTGTTATCATTAATACTATGTTGAATAGCTAGCGGCTCACGGGGGTGAATTATTTTACTAGCTTTCCTCCCTTTTGACGCCCCAAACCACTATTAATAGCATTAGTTTGTTTGTGTAGCGCAATCTTTTTGTCGCGAATTTCTACAGCTGCTGCGACACCGCTACCTCTAATTCCCTCCTCAATGACGATTTCGGTGGCTGGATGGAGTGAAAGACGAGAGATCTCGAATTTTCTCGAATTAAGCTCCCTATAGTAATTAGGGAGGGCGCTGATGATGCGAAGTACCCCCCGACTTCCTTCGCTAATGGGATTCTCATCGGGGGGTATCCACCTAGATTCAATAGCTGAATAGTTTTCTTCTAAAGGTTCCGCCGCTCGTTTAAATTCCCACGTCTCTCTAAATTGGTCTCGCTTCACATAGCCTAAAACTGTCCTCTTACCGTCGAGAATATCGGTAATAACCCTAATTGGCTCTCTTCCCATGTGGATAGTACCGAACTCTTTACGACGTAAATAAACAAGATACTCCTTCAGAGTGGGGTACAAAATAGGCCGGTAAGCGGTAGGATCCATCTGAGCCTCCTCGGTGTGTACCGTTACTGGCTCTCTAAAAACGAATGAGCGTCCTACCCAGAAACCAAGGTGTGGTCCTTTTTCTGGATCAGTTATAAGCTCATTTAAGGCTTCTAGGGCCCTAGCTCTTTCTTCGGTGGCTCTGTCTAATTGAGTCTGCTCTCGTTGCAGGCCTCTAGCTGCGTCACTAACAACTTCCTCTAATCCCATAATTTTATGATAGTGTCGAGAAATAGAAAAAGCAATATGATGGTAGATTTTCCATTTAGGAGAGAGAAACTATTCAGATCACAAGCTTCTATTTATTCTTGCGATCAAAAAAATTAGGTACTTTTGTGTTCCCGGACAGAATTGAACTGTCATCTAGCCCTTAGGACGGGCCTATTCTATCCGTTGAACTACGGGAACTCCCCTAACTATTCTAGCACGCCCGAGTTGCTTAAGAAACAGAAGTCACATAAGATAGTTAGGAAGTACACAATCATTTAAAATGGCTACTAAATCTGACTATCTACGAGTTTTTGCCCTAAGAACCATGGGCAATTTTCTCTTTTTGTCTGCTCTCGTTGGGGTAGCTTTGACTTTTGCCCCGGCCATTGAGGCGGAGTTAATTTACCGCTATCATGGTCTAGTTGGCCAAACGTTTTATGTCCAAAGTGAAAATGATCCCTGTGGCGATTTAGCTTTACCTAAGGCCCCTACTGGGGCGATTGTCATAAAAACGGTTGCAGAGGAGCCGTGCAAAAAAGTAAAAAAGAATCGGGGTTTTGTCTCGCTACTTAAGTCAGAAGTGACGCCACTGGCTATCACTCCAGCCAGTGCGGACTTTTCGGTGGTGATTCCCAAAATTGGAGCCAATGCGCGAGTTATAGCCGACGTCGACCCAGCAGACGAGACGGAATATCTAGAGTCTCTAAAACATGGGGTGGCCCACGCTTTGGGGACCAAATATCCTGGCGAAATTGGCAACACTTTTCTTTTTGCCCACTCGGTTGGTAATTTCTGGGAAGTTAATCGTTGGAACGCCGTATTCTACTTACTTCGGGAGCTCGAACCCGGAGACGAGGTAGATATTTTTTATCAAGGCCAGCGCTATATCTATATTGTTTATGATAAAAAAGTGGTCGATCCCAGTGACGTGGGCTACCTACACACCCAAGCCAACTTTGCCCAACTCATTTTGCAAACTTGCTGGCCACCGGGGACCACTTTGCAGCGGCTGCTGGTTTTTGCCAGGTTAAAAAGCTAATGGACCTGAGCCTATCTTAAGTTAATCGTGTAGAGATTGGGATTACCACTGTTGCCGCCAAAAGAAGTGAGAATAACAATTTTGCTCCAATTGGGCCAAGAAAAGACTACATTCGGAGTAAATTCTCCGCCGAAAATGACGCTTTTGTTAGTGCCATCAAATTCAACTAAAGCAATCTCCCGATCGGTATAGGTAAGGAGGTGCCTTGATGAGGGAAACCAGTGGCAGTTGTTGGTTCGAAGCTCACAGTTGGTAATTTGGTAGTTTTTATCTTCTTTAAGATCGTAGACGTAGATCCCACCCGGTGTTAGGCTTCTTTGTTCTTGGGTAGGATTGCGGCCGGGCAGATAAGAGGTGAGGAAAATCGGCACATTAGCCGAGCTGGTGGCTTCATAGAGCACTTTGGACTCATCAGGGGCAAAGGAGATGTTCGCTGCAGCCGTGGCCAGTAGGTTTTGAAGACTCGGTGGTAGCTTTAGGAGCTGAGCCTGTTTCCTTGCTGTCTCCTCCTCCTCCCAGCTACTGAGAATGTCTTTAAATGCCGCGTTCACTACCTGGGGTGATTGATTGTTTTCTTCTGTTTTTAACAGATAAAGAGGACTACTGCTGGGGGTAGCCATACTGGGAGTTGCTCCACTATAAGCGATCAACTCCTTAGAACTACTTCCCCAGAGTAATTTTTGGTTTGACAAAGATAATAGGGGAGTATTTTGGTAAATTTGCTTTAAGTCTCCACCAGAGATCAGGGGGGCGATTAGTAGGCCCCGACTCATGTCCAAAATCCAGATGCCATTTTTCTCTCCTGAAGCTGAGGCCACAGTGAAAGCTACTTTAGTGCCATCGGGGGAAACAGTCGGATTACTGGCCCCGCTAAAACTAATTGGGCTCAGATCGGGGACTTTGGGAAAGAGGAAAGCGTTGGTTTTAAGCACCTCACCGGCCTTAATGGTCATTTCTTTGCGCCAGCTGGAGTAACCATCTTTTTCAATTAAGATGTCATATGTGGCCGGCTCAAGATTCAGACTATTATTAGTGGCAGAAGTCAGCACGCCATTGATATAGATTTCGGCCCCATCGGGGTCGGAAGTAGCTACCAAGATGCCGGTAGAGGTGAAGCTTTTTTTGTGGATATCTACCTGATAGCCGCGAGCTAAAAAGATAGCAACGATTACGGCCCCAAGGATTAAGGCGAAGGAAGAAAAGACGGCCAGTCGAGCACGATTCATTCTTTGATCTTAACACACTTGCTTAAGATTCTTAAGTAACTTAAGATTCTTATGATGAACTTTGGCAAACGGCTGGGGATCGATCTGGGCACCGCCAACTCACTCGTTTACTTAGTGGGCGAAGGGGTAGTTCTTAACGAGCCAACTGTGGTCGCTATCACCGTTGATGATGGTCAGGTGGTAGCTGTGGGTAACGAGGCTAAGGCCATGCTGGGGCGCACCCCTGGCAATATTACTGCGAGTCGTCCCATGCGCGATGGAGTAATTGCCGACTATGAAGTCACCGAAGCTATGCTTCGCTACTTTTTAGACCGGGTTTGTGGGCGCAACCGTTTTTTTAAGCCTGAAGTGATGATCTGTGTGCCGGCTGGGGTCACCCAAGTTGAGAGGCGGGCCGTTCTGGACGCGACTTTATCGGCCGGAGCAAAGGTAGCCTATCTTATCGAGGAACCACTAGCGGCGGCGATTGGGGCCAAGATTCCCATCGCTAATCCTTCCGGCAATATGATTGTCGACA
Organism: uncultured Gammaproteobacteria bacterium; assembly: GCA_964641255.1. GTDB lineage: Bacteria > Patescibacteriota > Microgenomatia > JAMCZE01 > JAMCZE01 > CAZXMM01. The sequence goes on from CAZXMM010000005.1 coordinate 20,867, forward strand.
TTGGGGGGGGGAGTACTGAGGCGGCAGTGATTTCTTTGGGTGGAGTAGTAGCGCATCGTTCTACTCGGGTTGCAGGTAATAAAATTGACGAGGCAATTCAGAATTATCTCAAGAAAAAACATAACCTGTTAGTCGGAGAGCGCACCGCTGAGGAGATCAAAGTAACCATTGGCAGTGCGGTGGCTGTTAAAAGTGGCGAGCTTCAGGAAAGCAGCATGGAAGTACGAGGACGGGACGGAGTGACTGGTTTGCCTCGGATGTTAGCAGTGACTACTGAAGAGGTCGTTGAGGCTGTTACACCAGTACTTTCTCAAATTATCACTGCAGTTAAAGGAGTGCTAGAGGAAACACCTCCGGAATTGGCTTCTGACATCATCGACCGGGGAATCGTGCTCAGTGGGGGAACTTCGACACTGCGTAATTTTGACAAATTAATGACCCATACTATTGGTGTGCCGGTCCATGTGGCTGAAGACCCGCTTTTTTGTGTGGTTAAGGGCTGTGGCATTGCCATGGAAAACATTGATTTCTATAAAAAGTCAGTGTCGAAGCGTTAAAACTATTGTCTTATAACTATCAACATGATTATCACTAATTTAACTACCGATTATCTGTTTTTAAGAACAAAAAAAAGTGTTCGATTTTGGCAGTTTAGCCAAGTTAGCTTCAGCCAAACTAGTACCTTATAATATATAAAGTGGTGGCGAAGAGTGACCCCCATAAGATTCTATAACAAAATATATCAACTAGAAAATGATCAGAGCAAAATTTTAAATGAAAAATGGTCAAATTAACCAATATTTTTAGTTAATTTGGAAACCCTAGAGTATATGCCAATGAAAAAAAGTGAAAGTCAGGAATCAGTTCTCGGTATCAGAGTGGATGTTCTAAAAAAAGAAACAGTCATTGACATCATCACTGAGAAAATTCGTCACAAAGCAACTACTCAGCCCTGCCAGATTATCACCGCCTACAGTGAGTTTTTTGTTACTGCCCAAAAGGATCAAGAATTTGCCCGAGTTCTTAGAAATGCTGACCTGGTTATTCCTGACGGAGTAGCACCGCTAGCGGCTATCAGTTACTCTCGCGGCATTTCGGCTCAGAGCGGTGTGTTTAAAAGACTAGCGGTCGGACTCCTTACCGGCAGTCGGGTCTTGTCTGGCGGAGTGGGTGAGGTAGTATCGGGAGTAGAACTGTTTAGAGAGCTGACACGGTTAGCGGCAGAAAACAACTGGCGGGTCTTTTTATTGGGAGGATTTGATAACGTGGCCAGCCAATTAGCTGCCAAGCTGCACCAGACTTATCCGCAGCTACAAATTGCCTCTAGCCCTGGCGAGGCTTCGGTCGGCCAGTCAGAGGCGGAAGCAGCTAAGGTCTTAGCGGCTGTTAATCTTTTTAAACCCGACCTGCTTTTTGTAGCCTACGGACCAGTTAAACAGGAAAAATGGATCGCTAAGAATTTGTCACAACTACATTGCCGGGTGGCCATTGGGGTGGGGGGCACTTTTGACGAGCTTAGTGGCCGCGTTGCCTCCCCCCCCGCTTTTTTAAGTCGGTTGGGACTTAAGTGGTTGGGACGACTACTTATTGAGCCCAAAAGACTGCCGCGGATTATAATTGCCTGTATAGTTTTTCCCTGGCTGGTGTTTAGAGAGTCTTTGCCACCGAAGTATTAATATACCTTTAGTAATACTTAGCGATACTAAGTAATAGTTACGTCGGCAAGTAAGGTATTTCCTTCAAAATCTAAGCATTCTGAATTGGTTCATAGCGGCAACTCCTGGTTGACAAAAATTGTGAAAAAATACTATTCTAATTACATGAATATCTAAGCATTAGTTATTAACTGCCCAAACTGCTTCAAAATATCACACCATCAACTTCGGGAAGTACTCTTTTGTCCATCGGTGATGCGGCCGAATTTCTTGGTGTCCACATTGACACCCTGCGTCGCTGGGATGAAGCCGGGAAGTTAGTAGCCGAAAAGAGTCCCAAGGGGACTAGACGCTACCGACTTAGTGCTTTACGAAAAATGGCTGGCGTTCCCTCCAACAAGTACGAGAATGTGGCTGCGATTATGGCCGATTCTGATCCCAAGGTAGCCGAGGTTAGAGACATAGCCCAGGAATTTATTGGAAATGGCTCTCTTTCCGGTCCGGAAAGTTACAGCGCCGCCCAGCAGTATTTGCGTGTCAATACTAGTCCAATTGTTAATTCAGCAGACCGTACGGGCGACCAAAAAAACAGCTGGTGGCAAAAAATCAGTCAAAAACTTTTCAAGAGAGCCGCCGGCCTAGCCCTGGCCGCAGTCTTGTCCTTTCTCTTTATCTCAGCGGCCCTAGCGGCTTTACCGATCGGTCTTTATCTAGGACAAAGTCTGCCCAAGGATGGGCGCGGGGGTAGTCTGTTGGGTAGTAACCAGCTGCAAGATGTTCTGGCCGAATCAGTTATTGACGCCAAAAGAGAGTTAGTGATCAACGCTGACACGACGATCAATGGCACCCTTACGGCTAGGGGTCTAAATATTACTGGTGATGCCCAGTTAAATGTTACTAATAACGCCCAGATCGACCAAGATTTAACTAGTAGTAGTACTCCTACTTTTGCGGCTTTGACTCTGACTAATACTTCCCAGCAAATAAGTTCGGGGAACAATGTTTTAACCATTGATGCTTCGGGTAGCATTGTCACTACTACTGCTACTCAGACGCTGACTAACAAAACCCTTGATGGATCGGCCAATACTTTTAAAAATATTGCCAATAGTGCGCTGGCCAATTCCAAAATCACCATCAACACCTCAGGACTATTATCGGGTGGTGGGGACGTAGCTTTGGGCAGCTCCATTAGTCTGTCGGTGGCTGCAGACACTGACCCTTCCTACGAGACCGTCACTTTGACGGCCGCCAGTTCTCAGCTCGTCTTTGGGACGGGGGCGGGAATCTTGACCTGGTCGCCGTCAAGTGCCAAGACTGTTACTATTCCTGATCAAACTGGTACTGTTTGTCTCACCACTGGTAACTGTTCGGGAATTGGAGGGGTGGTGGGGGGTTCGGGCACCCAGAATTACCTCGCCAAATGGAATAATTCTGGCGGGACTAATATTGGCAGCTCAGTTATTTATGATGATGGCACCAACGTGGGGATTGGGAGTGCCACCCCGGCCTACAAACTGGATGTGGTGGGTACTTTACAAGTAACCGGTAGTGGTTTTACTGGCTTGCGCTTACCAACTGGAGCTTCGGCTAATTATATGCTCACTACCGATGGGTCGGGTAATGCCTCCTGGACAAATCCTACTGGCAGTGGTTCCTTCGGAGCCTGGACTCTGTCCGGCTCAACAGTCTATCCCAATCAATCAAGCTACAATTTACTACTGGGATCAACCAGTGTTCTTGATGATACTGCTAAATTCAGGGTTCTGGGTTCATCCGGGATTTTACCAGTGGCCAGCATTTCTGGGTCCACCAGCAAAGCTGCCCTGTTTGTCGATAACACGGTGGGTGATCTCTTCACGGCCTCTTCCTCAGGGTTGTCAAGATTTGTGATTACGCAGAATGGGAATGTGGGGATTGGGACGAGTGTGCCGGCTCACAAATTGCACGTTAGTGGAAACGCATTTTTGGGAGGGTATCATGCCACCCTGGCGCTATATTCTAATGGTTCCACCGATGTAAGCCCAGGAAATTATTTGTCAGGCTTTGTTAATGGTTACGGCCCCCTCTCGGCTGATATTGGTATGCATATTTATGGCTATGGCGGCCTATCATTCAATACTGATGCCGCCGCCCGTTTATCTATTCTCCAAACAGGTAATATTGGAATTAACACCACTGGTCCTACTTCTCTTCTTGATGTCCGGGGGTTTTCGGGGACGAATACGTATTCAGGCATAGCAAGTGTGGCTTCAATTTCTGGTAGAACCGCTTTTGCCACCATGGTGGTTGATAATTCTGGAGTTGGTGATCTGTTCACGGCTTCTTCTTCAGGGCTATCAAGGTTTGTGATTACACAGAATGGGAATGTTGGGATTGGGACTGTAACACCGGGATATAGTTTGGAGGCAAAGGCAACATCCTATGGTGCCGAAAAAGTAACTAATGGATCGTTTACGGGTAGTGCTACCGGATGGACTGTGGGATCTTGGCTTTACAACAATAACGCAATTGACTCTAATGGTGCTTGGGGTTATTTGCAACAAAATGTCAGTGCTGTCGCAGGTGAATTGTACAAGGTCACGTACACAGTATCGAATTATTCCAGTGGTTCGTTAGTAGTGTACGTTGGTGGGGCGACGGGGACCGCGGCTAGGTCGGCGAACGGAACCTATACTGACTATATCAAAGCAGTGTCAACCGGAAATTTATTACTTTACCCCACTGGTGGGACAATGACCGTGGACGATGTTTCTGTTGTCAAAGTAGTAGGAGGAGTTATCGCCAGCGAGGGTGGAGCAGTGTTAACTGGAACAGTTACGGCGTTGGCGGGAGGATATGCTTATCCTGGCTATGGTTTTACAGGAGCTCCTTACGGGATAGGGATGTTTAAGGACAGCGATTCTGCTTTAGGATTTTCTCTTGGAAATTGTGGCACATGTTCGTTAAGTTTATATGGACACACCGGCTCCAGCTGGTACACATTTGCCACGGATACAGTTCAAGAAACCTTTACATCAGCCCACAACCTTAACTTTAAAGCTTATGCAAACAGTAGCCGACCGGCGTTTCAGTTCAACAGCCCGAGTGCTATAACTGCTACCAGTGGAAATCAATTTTTGGTTGGGATTGGTGTGTATTATACTGGGTCTGCAACGTTTGCTCCAACGAGTGGGACAGCTACGTTTACAGCCTTTGACGTTTCTCCGACGATTAATCAGACTGGTGGAGCTAGCGGTTTGTCCAGGGGTGTTTATGTCAATCCTACACTAACTTCGGCCGCTGATTTTAGAGCAATTGAAACGACTAATGGGAGGACGATTTTAAAATCTACCCTGGGCACGGTCCCTACTGCATCAATTTCGGCCCAAAGCTCTTTTGCTAGTTTGTTAGTTGATAACACGGTCGGTGATCTCTTCACCGCTTCATCCTCTGGACTGTCCAGATTTGTGATTACCCAGAATGGGAATGTGGGGATTGGGACGAGTAGTCCGGCTAGTGGATATAAATTAAATGTCCGACAATCACCGGGAGTGACAAGTGACGGTGTCAGAATCAGTGGAGATTCATCAACTCTTGATCTTTATACCCACATTGGTAGTTCCTATCTCACTGCTAGCGGTCACTTGAATGTTAGTTCTGGAGCGTATCTCTATTTACAAAATCAGATGGCTACTTTAGATGACAATGGAATGGGTATTGGTACAGCACCGGTCGGAAAGTTAATTGTTTCTGGGAAACGTACCGGTAAAGCTAACACAATTTTGAATGAAACTGGAGATCAAGCGGTTTTTACCGCTAGCGTTTCTGGAGTCACAAAATTTATCATTGCCAATGATGGAAATGTCGGGGTGGGGACTACAAACCCGGCTGCGTTTTTAGAAGTATCTAATAGTTCATCGGCGACAATTTTTAAGGCCAGTGGTTATTCCCCACAAGGGAATTATGTTTCGATTGACGGATATGCCCAAATGACACAGTACTTAGGGGATACCGGTGGGGTGCGGACAAATTCGTTTCTAACTGCTGGTGGGTCTTCTTTGGCACAGGTGTTTGATGCTTATCAAGATCAATTCATGTTCCAAGTAGGGAGTGTTTATGGCCGACAATTTATTTTGTCAGATGTTTTAGGGTATCCCGATTTTGGTCACGATTCCCGTACTGATCCCACTTTATATATTCACTCGGCCACTAATCCAACTAGCGATTCTACTCAGTGGTTAGGTTTGTGGCACGACCAAACTGATGCGAATATTCAGAGTGGCAAGGGAAAGATTAACCTTACTCCGGCTACTAATGTGGTTGTAACTTCAGGTAACGTTGGTATTGGTTCGATTAGTCCTGGCCAGAAGTTGGATATAACAGGATCAGCAAGAGTGAGTGGTAGTTACTATGTAAGTAATGGTGATTCGATAGACTCCTATGGGGGTTGGTTGAGAATAAATTCAGGTGGTTATGGAATGATTGTTGATTCGGCTTACGCTGGTCTTAAGGCTAATTCTAGCTTGGGAGGGTTTGGTTTGTCAGGATTGCAATCGGTTAATGCTGACAGCAGTGTTTATTCCAATTTCGGAGCCGCCAGCTTGGTGCTGACTGGTTACGGAAACTCATCTTTGCCTATTGCTACGATTTCGGGAGCGACTGCTAGAGCTGCGCTTTTAGTTGACAACTCCGTTGGTGATCTCTTTACCGCTTCTTCCTCAGGACTTTCAAGATTTGTGATTACAAATTTAGGAAATGTGGGAATTGGGACGAGCAGTCCGGGATATTCTACTGAGATTAGTGGGAGAAGCACTGGTTCCAATTTGCTGCGAGTAGGTCAGGCTAAAGTTGGTGATTGGTACACTGGGTCTTATGCCATGTTTGTCAATCAGGCCTTGACGGGTAATTCTGATTTCGCATTAGTCCAAAATAGTGGCGGAGCGACATACCTTAATTCTGCTTCGGGCAATTCAATAAATTTTGGCATTGGTGCCAATTATTATATGGCTTTAAATTCGTCCGGAAACCTAGGAATAGGAACTACCTCTCCATCTTCACTGCTCAATGTTGTCCATACGGGGACGACTACTAATGGAGGGGTGTTTACGGGGAATGGACTGTCAACGGGCAATCTATTGTCTTTGACATCGACTTCTATTGCCCAGACCAGTGGAAAACTTCTCAATATTGATTTTTCGCCGGGTGGGGCGACGACCTACACCGGTAATTTGGTCAATATTAATGTTGGGGGTATGGCGACGATTTCCGGGCAGATCTTTAATATCCAAAACAATGGCTCTGATATCTTCTCCGTTAATCAGACTGTTTTGACAAGCAATTTGCCGGCAAATTTCACTAGTCCGGGAGATGTGGGGATTGCTTATGATCTTGGGTTTACTAACCCTGTTAGTTCCTATATTACCTCAAACGCGCCGTTATATATCGCGGCCGGGAAGATTTACAACTCGTCAAATTTGGTTTTGTCAACCTATAACGTTGGTAACGTGATTGCGGATTCGCAGGCGTTTGTGGCCAATTATGCGGCGACAGTTTCTGGGCAGCTGGTTCTTGGAACCACTACACCGACCTATACTCCCTCGCAGTTTGGGAAGCTTTATGTAGAAGATTCGCAAAATTCCACGGCTTCAGCGGTAATTTACAACTCCCATACTTCTGGAGCTACTTTACTGTCAATGAAAACAGCAGATACTACTCCCACGGGAACCTACTTCATAGAACTATTGGATGGCAGTGGTAAGAGAATTGGAGCAGCTAAAGCCACTTCTGATACGGTGGCCACTTGGCAGTCAGGAGGGATTGATTTGGCAGAATATTTCGTGGTGGATAGTGGGCTTAGCCCCACAGATTTTTCTGCTGGCCAGCTCGTTTGTCAGGGGGTAAACGGAGTCCGGCCCTGTACCCCTGGTGAGGAAGCCAAGATTATCGGAGCCATTTCCACGGCCCCGGCATTCCTTGGCGGAATAGAAGGGTCAAACAAAGTCATTGTTGGTTTACTGGGCCAGATTCCTGTTACCGTAGCTCAAAACAGCCCTAGTGTTAGCGCTGGAGATTACTTAACTGTTAGTGCCGGCGGCAAAGCTAAAAAAGCCGTCAGTAGTGGCTTTGTTTTGGGTAAGGCCCTAAGCTCGCTAGTTAGTCCGGACGGCCACTCCAGTGTCATGGTTTTAATCCAGCCGGGTTGGGTGGAGATTAATAACCAATTATTAGAATTTGACCAGTCGCTAACTAGTGGTAGTGGTTGGGTTAATTTGGCCACGATGTCAGCTGAGATTGCCACCATCACTGAGACACTTAGAGTTATTGGTTCTAGCCAACTAGGTAACACTAGCATTGGGGGGACTCTTGATGTGGGCTTATTGCATTTTGATGATCTTCTTGCTGATTTATCTAGCACCACTGGAGAATTATCTTTGCAGCATGGCGTTGTGAAGGTTCGTGAAAATGGAGAGGTAGCCGGGACCTCGGTGATCCGTGGAGTACTAACTCTTAGTGCTGAAGATGGAGCTACGGTGTCAGCTCAAAGCTGGTCCAGTGTTCCAGTTTCAATCATTGTCACACCTTCATTTGAGACCACAGCCTGGGTGGAGGGGTTAAGTAAGGACGGCTTTACTCTGCGGGTTAGTCCTGCGCCCACTTCTGCTCAAAAAATCTACTGGCAAGCTTTGTGGTAAAAGCGGGGTAGTTTAAATCTTGACTGGAAGTTAGTTTTAAGCTAACATCCAGTCTATATATGCGCAAGGGCGATTATTTGGATAAAATTTTACGGTCGACTCAAACAGTCTTTAGTACAGAAGACCTAGCTTTATTATGGCGTGAGCCTAGTGCGATAGCGGCCAGGGTCAGACTTAGCTACTATGTGCGTACGGGGAAACTATATCGTATTCGCCGGGGACTCTATGCTAAAGACCGGGGTTATGACCGCTTAGAGTTAGCTACTCGGGTCTTTACCCCAGCTTATGTGAGCTTTGAGACCGTGCTTGCAGCCGAGGGCCTGATTTTCCAATACTACGACCAGATTACGGTGGCCACGTATTTAGGGCGAGAACTAGTCATAGATAACCAGAAGTATTTGTTTAGAAGGATGGGGAGTTCAGCCCTCCTGACGCCAGTAGGAGTTGATAAGCGGGGCCAGGTGGCGATCGCTTCCAAAGAGCGAGCGTTCTTAGATATGCTTTATTTTAAGGCAGATTATTATTTTGACAATCTACGCAGCCTTGATTGGACAAAAATTGAGCTTATTTTACCTATCTATGGCAATAAGAGATTAGTAGCAACAGTAAATAAGTTACGACCACAATGAGCTTAGATATAGTTACTCACAAAACCATTCTCTTCCAGCTGCTTAAGAGTATTTATACAGATACGAAGATTGCTCCCTTGCTGGGGTTTAAAGGCGGGACAGCCGCTCTAATGTTTTATGGTCTAGATAGATTTTCTGTCGATTTAGACTTTGATTTGTTAGATTTGTCCAAAGCAGATCTTATCTTTGAGCATTTAGTAACAATTGCTGAGAAATATGGCCAGGTAAAAGAAAGTACAAGAAAGCGCTTTAGTCTTTTTTGTCTGCTATCTTATGCTGACCGAAAGCGCACGATTAAAATCGAGGTTAACCAGCGTCAATTTGATTCAAAATACCAGCTAATGACTTATCTTGGCGTTTCCATGCTTGTTATGGTCCCGGAAGATATGGTGGCGCACAAACTGATGGCAATGTATGAGCGGCTGGGGAAAACCAGTCGCGATCTTTACGATGTGTGGTTTTTTTTACACCACCATTTTGGTATTAACCGAGACATTATTGAGAGAAGATCGAAAATGCCATTTAGCAAGTTTCTTGAGTCTTCCATTGATAGGTTGGAGCATTTAGCAAACAGAAATATTCTCTTGGGTGTTGGAGAACTTCTGACTTCTAATCAGAAAGAGTGGGCCAGAGCCAATCTTCTCAAAGAGACGCTAGCTCTACTAAAGTTACAAGCAGAAGGGCACAATGAAACAGTTTAATAAAATAATTGGACGGGCCGGAGAAGACGCCGCTGCCCAGGCAGTTTCTTACCCGAAAAGTCCAGAGGGCTGCTTTTTGATTTTCCCACTCCGAAAAAAGCAAGCCCCCACTGGCTAAGATTCTATCGGCCAGTTTCCTATCCTCATCCATTAGGGGAAGATTGATCCCCCAGCCCAGGACAGCGAGGGTTTTGCCGCCGTTGTCGATCGCGAGGCTATGGGCATATTGGTCGACGCCGTACATAAAACCCGAGACAATAGTTTTGCCACTAAAGACAAGCTCTGGGATGAGTTTTTCTAGCGCCGCTTTGCCATAACTGGTCATGTGTCTGGAGCCAACCACAGCAACACAAGACTTAAAAAGGCTGTCAGTTGCCATTCCTTGGTAAAACAAGTCTTTGGGGGGATTTTTTGATCAAGTAGTGAGGTGGGGAGGGTGGGCAGTTTCACGCATTAATCATAAGGCAATTTTCTGTTATTCTGTAGAGAGAAAAAACAATGATCAAATTTCAAATTTTAGATTTCCGCCAGCTGAGAATCCTGCTTGTTTCAATATTTGTTGTTGCCTTAGTTGGCTTAATTGCAATTAGTAGATTTAAGTCACTACCTGCAGTAGCGGCTTGGTGGAATGATGCATGGACATATAGGAATGCAGTGCCGGTGACGGCGCACACGGCGGCGGAAAGTAATGTCTATGTTTCAGTGACAGTTAATTCTTCTTCAAATTTTCAAGCTGATTGCGGAGATATGAGGTGGACGGATGAGGGAGGTAGTGTGTTACCTTATTATATAGTTTCAGGTTGTGGGGGGGCGTCGACAGTGACCCATGTGTTGTTGAAGAGTTTTCCGGCTGGAGCCCAAACACTTTATTACTATTACGGCAATCCCTCAGCGGCAAATGGTTTTTCAGCGGCTGACTTTGCAACAGAAGCCATTAATTACACCATTGGAACAATTGGGTCACAAGAAAAATCCAATGGCCCGGTGGCGTATTGGGATTTTAATGAAGGCACAGGGACAGTGGCTTCTGATCGAACGGGAAATGGGAATAATGGGACACTAACTGGTGGGCCAACTTGGCAAGCGCCAAGTGCATGTATTTCTGACGACTGCTTAAGCTTTAATGGCACAACTGATTATGTCAGTGTGAGTCATTCGTCTAGTTTGAATCTTTCAACTGCAATGACACTTAGCGCTTGGATAAAGCCGACAGGAACGCAGGTATCTGATGCGCAAGTGATTTCCAAAAATGGAGCGTATGGGTTGGCGATTCCAAGTGGTACTTCGATGAAGTTTTATTTTTGGGGCGATACCAATTCTGTAAACTACACGTTTAATTCCGGTACATGGTATTACTTGTCAGCCACGTATGACGGAACTAATAAGAGATTCTATATTAATGGCAATTTGATTTATACCATAGCGGCTGGATCGGCACCGACCTCAAGTAACGCTTTGCAAATCGGCTCCTTGTCTGCATATGGTGCATCAGAATATTTTTCTGGTTTTATTGATGAGCCGAAGATTTATAACTATGCCAGGTCGGCGGAGCAGATTAAAGCTGACTATAATAACCGGCTTTCGGAGATGGAGGGGACTGGGGCAGTTCTTGGCGCTGAGAATTCAAATGCCTTAAATCAAGGCTTGGTGGGCTATTGGAAGATGGATGAGAGCAGTTGGGATGGGACGGCGGGGGAAGTGCGGGATGCAAGTGGAAATGGCAATAACGGCGTGGCAGTCAATGGCGCAACTACGGCTGGGGGGAAATTTGGCAACGGGGGGAGTTTTGATGGAACAAATGATACTGTTGACGTAAATACGTCTGCCGGGGCTATTTCCAGCGATAAATTGACGGTTAGTGCCTGGTTTAAGGCTGATACGATTAGTGATGATATTGGAATTCTTGGCAAGGCAAACAATAGTAATTGGAACAACGGATATGGGATTTATACGGATACTTCGTCCGGAAACTCGGTTAGATTTTTTGTAAATAACTATTCGACGAATGTGGGAGTAAGTTCTGCAATTTTGACCGCTACCTGGTATCACGTGGTGGGTGTTTACGATGGGACAAGTGTTTCAGTTTATCTCAATGGTGTGCGAGGAACTGATGACAGTTACAGTGGTAATGTTAGCGACGGGGGGACTTTTCAGATTGGGACATTGGGAGGATGGGCGAATGAATTTGACGGGATGGTGGATGAGGTGCGGGTTTATAACCGTGCCCTCTCTCCTGCAGAAGTCCAGCAACTTTATCAGTTTGCCCCGGGGCCGGTGGCATATTATAACTTTGAAGAGGGTTCTGGCTCGACTGTTAATGACGCTTCATCGTATGGAAACACCGGGACTTGGACAGGGTCGGGGAGCCGGTGGCTAAACGGAAAAGTGGGCAAAAGTGCCAAGTTTAACGGCAGTGACGATTTAGTCAACTTTGGCAATGCCTCTTCACTTAATGTTGGAGGAACGACCAGTTCTTACACCGTTGGCGCCTGGGTCAAAACCACCCAATCGGCTGTGCGGCAGTTTCTTAACAAATATACTGCTGGAGACGGAAAGTACCCCATTAATTTAGTCCTCATGGCAAATGGTAAGACCGAGTTTGTCATTTATGATGGCACTAATGTCCCGGAGGCGATCTCAACGTCGACTATCAATGATGGCCGCTGGCACTATTTGACCGGGGTCAGAGATGTGGCCACTGACAAACTTTATATTTATGTTGATGGAATTTTGGAAGCGTCAACGACGGATACGACTACAGCAACGACAGCCAACAATTCCAGTGTGATTTTGGGCAAGGACACGATTGCCGGTGTTGCCACTTGGTTCAACGGTGAGGTGGATGAGGTCAAAATCTACAATTATGCTCGGACCCCGGCGCAGATTAATCAAGATATGCGGGGGACTGGTCCCACATTGCCCAATCTGGGTGGTTTATCCCGCGGAGCCGGAGGTGTGGTGGGATGGTGGGATTTTGATGAAGGCACTGGGACAGTGGCCAAAGATCGCTCGGGTAGGGGAAATAACGGGACGATTAATGGTGCCGTTTGGAATCAAAATGGGAAAATCAACAAGGCTCTCTCGTTTGACGGGACGGATGATTATGTGACTTTTGGTGGTTCTAACTCTTTAGATATGCGCCAAAGTTTTACCGCATGTGGTTTTGTTAAACTCAGTTCTGCTGGTGGATCTCAAGTGTTTTTGGGCAAGGGACGCGATTCTACCAGCACATATTCCTATGTTTTTGAAGCGGTTTATTCTGGCGGAGCACCCAGATTCGAAATTTATGATGGTGGTAGTAATCCAGGCGTTTCGGCCACAACGGTTCTTGGAGCGGGAACCTGGAGCCATCTTTGTGGTACCTATGATGGGAAAAATTTAAAGATTTATGTTAACAGTAATTTGGAGAACTCAACTGCGACCACAATTGATCCTGGGGCTAATAGTTCAGATTTTGTCATCGGAAAGTGGCCTAACGCCTCTAATTATTATCTAAATGGGCAAGTGGATGAGGTTAAAATTTATAACTATGCACTCACTGCTGAAGAGGTAAAAACGGAATTTAATCAAGGGAAGGCCTTGGTGCTGGGGAGTTTTTCGGACACGAGTCAGGTGTCTGGGGGAAGTGTGGCATCAAATAGCGCTAGTGCTATATATTGTGTACCAGGAAGTTCTGAATCTTGCGCCCCGCCGGTGGCTGAGTGGAATTTTGAGGAAGGTGCCGGTACATCGGTTGCTGACACTTCGGGAAATGCCAACACGGGAACTTGGAATGGCACCGCGCCATTTTGGACACAAGGGAAGAGTGGGTGGGGAGGGAAGTTTAATGGGAGTGATGGGTATATTAACGTTGGAGATAGTTCTTCACTAAATTTGGCACTTGGCTATACGATTTCGTTTTGGTTGAAAACTAATATTAATACTACAGGTGTCATACTTGTAAGACGGCCATCAGCTTCAACCACTTGGAACTATGCTATCGCAACTAATGATGCAGGAGGATATTTGCGTCTGACGACTGCAAGTTCTGGTTATAACTTGACAACGAACGTTCTTGACAACAAATGGCATCACATTGAAGTTGTGGTGACAACAGGAGGGGCTGTTCAATGGTATGTGGATGGGATTGCAAGAGATTCATATACAGGAGCAACTACAACAGCTGGTTCTGCTGTTTTGTGTATTGGGGAGAATGCGACAAATTCGACGACTTGTGCAAACTCTTTTTTGTATTCGGGGATTCTTGATCAAGTTAGAATTTTTAATTATGCGCGATCTGCAGCACAGATTGCGTGGGATTATAACCGGGGAAAACCCGTGGCGAGTTGGGATTTTGATGAGTGCCAGGGGACGACGGTTAATGATTCTTCGGGAAATGGTAACGTGGGAACGCTCACTAATGCTTCAGTGGGGACGTGTGCCGAATCTGGGTCAACCTCATGGTACCTCGGAAGAACTGGCAAGTTTAACGCCTCAGTCTACTTTGACGGCAGTAATGACTATGTTTCAGTTGCCGACTCTAACAGTTTGGATTTGACTTCAGCTTTTACCATTTCTGCCTGGGGTAACCTGGCTGGGACTGGTGCTGAAGGTGATAGTGTGGTTTTGTCTAAGGGATTGACTGCCTCAGCTGAAAACTACTCCCTCTATGTCCAAGATGATGGGGATATAGGTCTCGAATACTATAACGGTGGTTGGCACTCAAAGATTTTTAGTGTTCCTAGTTTTTCAACCGGAACTTGGTATCACTATGTCTTGACCTATGACGGAACCAATTTGCGAGCTTATCGCAATGGAGCTCTTCTTGGAGTGCAAGCTCTTAGTTCGTCACCAGTTGCCAATTCTGGCACTCTCCAAATTGGAGGTGTGACTGCCTACAACAATCGTTGGCAGGGACAGCTGGATGACGTGGCGATTTATAACTATGCTCTTACTCCCGTACAGGTAAAGCAGGTATACAATGGGGAATTTGGAGTGAGGTTTGGACCAATGAGCGGGACACCTTAGGCTCAATTGAATCATTTTTTTGTTATCCTAAGAAATTTTAGATTATGCTAATCTAATAACAATGAAAAAAATGCTGCCCATCCTGATTCTTTTATTTCTGTTTGGGCCATCCGGCGTCTTAGCTGTCGACTCGCTGCCCAATGTAGATATTGCCAGTTCTTACAATGTGTCTGATAAAGAGGCGGTTGATGGCGACGTTTTAGTCTCGAGCCCTGATGGTTTAGTACGGGCTAATCAAAGCTATGATTCTCGGATTTTTGGTGTTCTTACCCTTAACCCCCTGGTTTACTTCAAACAACTAACTACCACTGACAAGCCGATCTCCCGCAATGGCACAGTGACCGTTAATGTCACCAACTTTAATGGTCCGATTGTCGAGGGAGATATTGTTACTTCCTCAGAAATTGTCGGTAAAGCGATGAAGGCGAGTACTTCGGGCTACGTTTTAGGCGTAGCTCTCCAGTCATTTGACGGCACCACTGGCGAGATTATCAGTTATGGCGGAGTAGATTACCGCTTGGGTCGGGTACCAGTGGCTATTCGTATCGAGTACGCCGAGCTATCTTCACCTCAGTCACTCAAGCGCCTGTTTGATACTTTGGGGGTAGCTTTTTTTAGCAGTGTCAAGGATCCCAATCGTTTTGGTCAACTGGTTCGCTACATTGCTGCTGGCTTAATCGTTTTATCCTCGATCGTTTTTGCTTTTGTCACCTTTTCGCGGGCTATTCCCAAGGGAATTGAAGCGATTGGCAGAAACCCCCTGGCTAAAACCTCCATTTTGATCTCTATTGTCATTGCAATTATTTTTATGGTGGTAATTATCGCTGCTGGGGTTATCGCTGCGGTGATAGTACTGCGGATTTAAATATCATGGTATCGTAGTTATATGGACCAAGAGCTGCTCATTATTATTTTTTCCATATTGGCCTTGTCTCAGGTAACGACCTTGCTCTATTTTTGGCTGTTTGACCGTAAGGTGAAGGGGGAAATTGACCGCTCACTAGCGGGAGGAAGTGCTAGTGAGTATCAGAGCCGTGGCCTAGGACTACTGCGCGGGGCAATGAAAAAGTCCCAAGAGATGCTAGTTAGTGCCGAGTTAGAAGGCATTAAAGCAGTAGCCCACAGTAAGCTGGCTACCGATACTTTAGAGCAGCGCTACAGTCGGGAGGTGGCTCTTACGGCTGAGGACCTGCAAAAACAGTTTATTAAAGAAGTAGCTACATTATCAGAAGCTTTGAAAAGCCACCTAGCTAAACTAGAAGATTTCTCCACCGCTGCCCAAAAAACTCAGTTGGAACAAAATAAGGTTCAGGTTGAGAAACTCTATTTAAGTTTTGAAAAAGAGTTGCGTGACACCATCACCAAATTAAACGCCGACTCATTACAGGCGGTTAGTGACGAGCTGACCAGAGCCAAGGAGGAGATCGCTGCCTATAAAGCCAAGCGCCTGACTGAGGTAGAGGGGGAGATTGTTTCGCTGATTGGGGATGTTTTAAAGGAAGTATTACGAAAAGAAGCCAGTATTAGCGGTCAGACTGAGGAAATCCTGACTGCCTTTGCTAAAGCCAAAAGTGCACATTTTTTATGACTTTAACCGAGCGTATCATCGCCGCTACCACCACCAAATCTGAGGCGCTGCATTTGCTTCACGACTTAGAAGTTTATGTTCGCCGCCGAGTGTTTAAATCCTCGGATTTAGAGGATGACAAGGTTCGACAGTTCGACAGTCTGTTTTTGCAGTGGGGAGAGGATTTTTTTAAGACTTTTACGGTGGATAATTTAGATTCAGAGTTTCGACTAGCGGAGGAGGAAATTACTGCTAATGAGCCCATTACTGTGTATACACCAGTCGCCCTAACATTAGCTCAGGCCAGTAAGCTAGTGAGGCAAATCCGCAAAGACTTTGGTCAGGATAAGCTCCTTGATTTACGAGTTGACGAGAGCTTAATTTCTGGTTGTGCCATTGTCTGGGAGGACAAGTATCATGACTATTCACTAAAGGGTGAGTGGAGCAAAATTGAGGGCATAATTGCAAAAAAGTTACATTCGCCGCTGATTAGTTGTTAGCTAATAAGACTATGCCAGAAACTGAAGTTGGTTTTGTTAAAAGTGTCCGGGGTTTTGTCCTTGGCCTAGATGGTCTCCCTAGTGTGAGGGTGAATGATTTAGTAGTCTCTGAGACCGGTATTCGCGCCTTTGTTATCGGGCTCTATCCTAATCGGGTTGAGGCTTTAGTTATTGATCAAGGTGATGTGATTCCTGGACAACTTTTTAAGCCACTGCCGGACCCACTGTCAGTTCGGGTCGGTGATTTTCTTTTAGGCCGGGCCATTAGCCCATTAGGAGAAATAGCTGATACCGGTAAACTTCTTCCCAAGGATGAGGGCACAGTTTTAGAACTAGAGAATCAAGCTTTAGGGATCGCTTCCCGGTCCTTTATTACGAGGCAATTTGATACAGGAATAACGGTGATTGATACATTAGTGCCGTTAGGCCGGGGACAAAGAGAGCTAATTATGGGAGATGCTAGGAGTGGTAAGACTGGCTTTTTACTAGATTTAATCATCAATCAAAAAAAGTCTGGCACCATTTGTATCTATGCTTCCATTGGTAGGCCACTTTCAGATGTCAACACTTTCATGGAGGTTCTTAAAAGAGACGATGCTCTCAAATACACGATTATTGTAGCGTCTTTTTCTGCTGACCCGCCAGCGATGATTTATCTGACTCCAAAAACTGCGATGGCCATTGCCGAGTATTACCAACGACTTGGCAAGGATGTTCTAGTCATTATGGACGATATGGGGAGCCATGCCAGAATTTATCGGGAAATTAGTCTACTTCTGGAGCGTTTCCCTGGTCGGGAAGCCTATCCGGGAGATATTTTTTACGAACACGCCCACCTTTTAGAGCGGGCGGGTAATTTTGCTAAAAATGCTGGTGGGGGCTCGATCACCGCTTTACCGGTCATTGAACTCGATTTAAACGACTTTACGGGCTACATTCCCACCAATTTAATGTCGATGACCGATGGCCATTTACTCTTTAAATCCGAACTTTACAGTCAGGGTCGACGGCCAGCTATTGATACATCACTGTCGGTTTCCCGTGTCGGTAGACAGACTCAAAGTAGGCTACAAAATTCGGTTTCTACTAGAATTCGTCAGGTACTCGTTCAAGCTGATGCTTTGGCGGCAGTGACCGGTTTTGGTGGTGAACTGCCGCCGACCACTCAGCTCATTTTGCGCCAAAGAAGCGTGATTAGCGAGCTTCTTAACGAGTTACCCTCTCAGTTTGTGGCTAAGGAAGTCCAGGCAATCTTGTTAACACTGCCGTTTATGAAATTCTTTGCTGACAAAGACGCCGTGTTTGTTCAGCGTCACAAAGCTACCCTGATCGAAGCAATAGCTAGTGATAAGCGCTTCGCCCCTCTTGTTAAAGACATTACTAACTTAACCAGCCAAAAGGAGCTTCTCGATAAACTTGAGGGGTTAACGAGTGTTATTGCTGATCTTACTGTCAATCGTGACCATAAAGAAGATTTGGTAAACGCTGATACCTGGCTACCGAAATATTAACTATGCTGCTCACTGCCAAAGATATTAGAGACACTATCAGTGAAAGCCAGTCACTAAAACTGGTGGCTTCGGCTTATAGCGATTTAGCGGGGTCGAGACTGATGGCGATTAGAAGTAGTATTGAGCGCAACCGCTTGTTTGTTACCGAACTGGCGGCTGTTTTTCATCTAGTAAAAGAGGCTGCCGATAGCCAGAAAATCACTTTGCCTGCAAAAAAGTTGGGGGCAATTAATTTGGTGATCACTTCCAATCATCATTTCTATGGCGGTTTAGAAACCCGGTTAATGGAATTCTTTGTCGCTCACTCGGCTCTATCTTACGGGGACACTATTGTAGTCGGGCGGACTGGCAGCGAGTATCTAAAGGGGGCCAATTTTTCTGCTCCTTTTGACAGCTTAATTTTTGCTCAGGATATGCCCACCACCGAAGAACTCGGCAGCATTATTCAGAGACTAATTCCCCACCAGCGGGTTTTTGTTTACCACTCTAAATTTCAAAGTGTGCTACTACAGCGACCAATCATTGCCGAGGTCGGGGGGATTGCCGATATTTCTATCACTCAGGTTCCCTCAGCGGGACTAGTGTCAATTTTTGAACCAGAACTGGGTCGGATGATGGAGTTTTTTGATCGGCAAGTAACTGGTGTGTTAGTGGAGCAGGCATTTTTAGAGTCGGAGCTTGCTAGAACCGCGGCACGACTTGTGTCGATGGAGGACGCCCAGCATAATGCCGATACGGCGGTTAAACAGCAACATAAACTACTTACTCGGGTAGAACGGAGCGTGGCAAACGCAAAAACCCTTGAAATGATTTTGTCGGTAGTTAATTTAAAAACGGTTCACCACTAGATAAGATATACTATTTTTCAGCTATGGCTCTAGACAATACTAAAACCACTGCCAAACGCCCCTTCATCGGTCGGGTCAGGACTGTCCATGGTCAAGTGGCTGAGGTAGAAATAGACGGGGAAGCCACTCCACTGGTTTACGAAGTGCTGTTTGGCAATGACGATCCCACCATTCGGCTCGAGGTTTTTTTTCAGTCAAAAGAGATCTCAAGCTGTCTTATACTATCAGAAAGTAGCAAAATATATCGAGGAATGAAAGTCTATCGGAGTGGAGCCAGGCTCCAGGTTCCAGTTGGAGACAAGCTTTTAGGTCGGGTGGTCAATCTTTTTGGTGAACCCCAAGATGGTCGAGGAGCCATTCCCAGTGCCCATTTAGCTGAAGTTCACTCTTCTGGTTCCAATCTTGGTGAAGTAAGAGGTGGTTTTGAAGCTTTGGAAACGGGTATTAAGGTGGTTGATTTTCTAACCCCCTTTATTCGTGGTGGTAAAGTGGGATTCATTGGTGGCGCCGGGGTGGGTAAGACCATTCTTATGACGGAGCTAATTCACAATATTACTGCCCGGCATAACGGGGTCTCGGTTTTCGCTGGGGTCGGCGAACGTATTCGTGAGGGCCAGGAGTTATTTGAAAGACTGGAAACGGCCAAGGTCATGCAAAATACCGTCATCGTTTTGGGACAGATGAATGAGAACGCCGCGATTCGCTACCGCTCAGCGCTGGCAGCGATTGCCATTTCTGAGTACTTTCGGGATGAAAAGAAAAAGGACGTGCTCTTTTTTATTGATAATATGTTTCGCTTCATCCAGGCCGGCAACGAAGTCGCCACACTACTAGGTATGCTACCGTCGGAGCAGGCCTATCAGGCTACACTGCAAACAGAAATTAGTACCCTGGAGGACCGCTTAGTTTCTACTAAGAATGGAGCTTTGACTACGGTTCAGACCGTTTATGTGCCCTCGGATGAAACTTCTGATCCTGGCGTAGTCGCTATTTTACCTTTTCTAGATACGGCTGTATTTTTATCACGGACCGTAGCTCAACAGGGGATTTATCCACCGGTGGACATTACTAGTTCTTCGACCACAGCGGTGTCCCGGGGACTCGTGTCCAAGGATCACGCCGAGCTATTGACCACTTTTCGGCAACTGCTAGATCGCTACAATCGAATCTCTCACATCGTTGCGATCGTTGGGGAGTCTGAATTGTCCTCGCAAGACCAGACTCTCTTCAAACGTATTAGAAAGGTAATGAACTACCTCACCCAACCTTTCTTCTCAACCGAAGATCAGACTGGCCGTAAGGGGGTCTATGTAGAGCGAGAGAAAACTATCGCCGATGTCAAAGCCATTCTAGTGGGAAAGACTGACAATGTGCCGGACGAAAAGCTCCTGTATATTGGCACGCTATCTGATATAATCTGATATAGAAATATAGGATTAATATATGGATCGGAACCAAGAATTCCTCACCGTTCGGATAGTTTCTCCCAAAAAAGAACTTTACACCGGTCTAGCACTGTCGATCAGTTCGGAAAATTCGGTAGGTAAATTTGATATCCTGCCGGAACATGCTAATTTTGTCACTTTAGTCGACAACAAAGAGTTAATAATTGTCGATCAAAACAAAAAAAAGCTAAAATTTCAGTTTCCTTTAGCCATCATTCAAAGTAACAGTAATCGGGTCAACATTTACACTGACATCTTCGACCAGCCCTAGGTCTTCCTGTTTCCTTTTTCACTTATTTTAACTTGGGTAACTCCTGGGAAAATTTGTAAAAAAACGCGACCGTTTGAATCTAGTATCTTGACAAATCTATGAAAAACTCGGTATTCTGGATGCAGTCATTTTTTACTCAATTATTAGACTGCCCGGTCAAAAGAGTGGAAGCCTGAGACCTCCTCTTCTGACCCAATTTAATTTGTGAAATCTCAAGCACGTAAATTTAGCAAGCTTCTCAAAATAGGCGAGGTGGCCTCACTTCTTAACCTATCTATTGATACCCTGCGGCGCTGGGATGAGAGCGGTAAGTTGACTTCCATTAAAACACCCAACGGAACGCGGTTTTATTCAGTGGCCCAGATAAAGAAGTTATATCCCCAATTAGATATGGGTCTAGGGTCGGAACTTCCTTCAATGACTCAACCGTTATTAGATCCTAGTCCTAAGCGCTCTAATTACTTAAAGGAGCAAGTCAGCCCACAAGCTTGGCAAGCTACTGGTGATCTGCTTGGTGCCCAAGCAGCTCATTTTGCTCGAGTGGAAAAAGCGGAAAAGGTCATTAACTCGGGCAATAAAAACTTTTCACCGTTTTTCACCGCTTTTTGGGGTCAACCTGGCAGAGTGGCCCTGGCACTGAGTGGTTTTTTTATATTACTTATTACAATAACGCTGGCTACAGTCTGGGGAAGTACCTTTCTGAAGGGTTCAGTCAAAGAGACTAAAGAAGTGAGTCAAAGTAGTGGCGCGGATCTAGTTGGCAAAGCAGTCTTGGCCGATACAATCCAAAGAGGGGTCATACACTTAAATTCCGATGCTTCAATTGCTGGCCAACTGCAAGTAGCGGGGCTGATAGTCAATTCACCTACTGACGGTTTTGCGATTAGCGGCGGAAGTTCCAACCGGGTGCTAAGTGTCACTGGCACTGATGTTCTTCTCAATCAAGAGTTAGCTATTGGGTCGACTCCTAGTTTTGCCGCTCTCAATTTAACCGCGCCCACCAATCAGTTATTACTTCCTGGGGGTAATCAAATTAGCCTGCTGGCAGCGAGTGGCGTGGTCGTCCTAGATACGACCACCCAAACACTGACAAACAAAACTATTGACGGCGGGAGCAATACTTTGACCAATATTCCCAGTTCGGCTTTGTCCGATAGAAGAATCACCATTAACACGAGTGGGTCACTAACTGGTGGAGGAGAGGTGGAACTAGGCGATTCGATCGATCTATCTGCCAGTTTTAGTCTCGGATCAGCCACAACGGGTTATTTGCCGTTAATGAGTTCAAGTAGCCAGCTGGGAAATTCGATTTTGTCACAAAGTGGCACTAATCTGTTGGTTAATGGGAATCTTGGAGCAACGCTGACAACCATTTCCTGCGTTACTACTGAAAACGGTTTGGTTACCGGATCAGGCACTTGTCCGACTCTCGGAGTGTCGGGTACTACAAATCGTCTGGTTAAGTTTACTAGCTCTTCAGCTGTTGGTGACTCCTCAATAACAGATTCGGGTAGTGCTGTCACTATTGCTAATCCGGTGTCAATTAGTGGTGGTGGTTTGACGCTTCTGGGATCTCAGTATCTTGACGCCTCTGCAGGAACACTGGGTATTGGAACTAATACTCAAACGGGTTTAACTCTAGGTCGTAATGGAGCTCCAACAATCATTAATGGTTCGTCAATAACTTTTGACGGAGCGCTGGTGGCCGGAAATAACGATGCAACTTTTTCTGCTCGTCTGGGGGTGGGTAAGGAGGCGTCGTTTTCCGCTAAAATTGTTATCGACTCTGCTACACCGCAAATTAATGCTACCCAAAATCGGTCTTTACAATTAGGCTTCATTGAGACTGGCGCCGTTCAGTTTTTAAACGCTAACAATTACATTACTGCTACCGCTGGCTACATTAATGGCAGTCAGATTTGTACTTTAGCTAACGGAATTTGTATTGGTAGTGGCAGCTCCCATTTCCAACTTAACTCGGGAGTATTAGCGGCTAATGATGTTAGTGAGTCGCTAGCTATTGGTGGGGTATCCACAGCTGCGGCTAAGATTTATTTTGACGGTGTCAATGGGAATACTTTGCTAAGGGGTGGGGCTTTCGTTGCTTCCAGCTCAGGAGCAGCGGCTTTAATCGTTAACCAGTCTAGTACCGGAGATATTTTTAGTGCCAGTACTTCGGGGTTGTCCCGATTTGTTATCGCGGCTGGAGGTAATGTCGGTATTGGTAGTAGTATCCCCAGTCAGCGACTGGATGTAGTTGGTAGTGGAGTCTTTAGTGGAGCTTTAGTTTCCGCTACCTTGGATACCGGACAGGGAGCTAACGAACTCTACGACATGGATCAAAACGTCCTAACTACTAGTAATGTGACCTTTAACCAGTTAAGTCTCACCTCGGCTCTAAGTGTAGCTAACGGCGGAACTGGTGCCACCACTCTGACCAGTAACGGTATTCTCTATGGTAACGGGACTGGAGCTATTCAGGCCTTAGCAGTCAACGCTGGAGCTATTCAGTGTCTCACCCAAACCAGTAGTGGTACTCCTACTTGGGCCGACTGTAACAGTGGCGGCGGCATCAGTGGTAGTGGGACCGCCAACTATTTACCCAAATTTAGTAGTGGAACTGCTCTAACCAACAGTGTTCTCTATGAAACCGGCGGAGCTCTGGGCTTAGGTGGCAACACTAGTCCTGCCGCTCTCCTTTCAATTGGGGCTAACAGTGACGTCAGAATTGACGGTACCGGGGACGTGACTGCCAGAACCTTTAACGGAGTTACTATTGCCACCGGATCAGGCACTCTTACTTTAGGAGCCAATGCCCTAACTGTCTCTGGTACTTCCAATATTAACCAAGACCTAAGAACTACTGCCAGTCCTACCTTTAACTCGCTATCCCTCTCTACCGCTCTAACTGCTGCCAACGGGGGAACGGGTCTTAGTTCCTATAC
>CAZXMM010000006.1:0-43526 GCA_964641255.1 uncultured Gammaproteobacteria bacterium
AAAGCTATCGCCTTATAAATTCAGAGCCGAGACATTTTCATCCTTCCTGTTATGAGGTCTGGTGGAAAGAAATCACATGGCACTTAGATACGCTAGATGAACGCATGAATGCCAATGAATACTTCAAGCGAATGAATGGTCTTGAGGGTGTTTTTATTGATGCAGATGGCAAAGAATATCCTGCCCATGCCTCTTGGACTGGTTTAGAGGCGAAATCAAAAGGAATACCATATCGTTTTAAGAATAGAAGACCGCATCCTGACTCTTGTAAGGGGTGTTCCCTGTATCAGCCATGATCGAAGGTATAGCCTCCTCCATTGTTCGCAAGTGTGACGCGCTCCAGAAAATGGAGCGCTGGCGAAGATGTGCGAAGTATCATATTCCTGTTCCACATTGGTATTACCGTGAGAAGTATCCTACAGTATGTGCATTCCTTACTGGAAGATTAAAGCGTGTGTAGGTCTTGGAGGTGCTTGCCAGGTTCCCTACACACGCTTGAGTCTTTCTTGCCCCTCTATGAAAAAGAAACGCATCTTTCAGAACACTCCTAAGGAAGCTCGTATCATCATAGGCGAAAAACCCTGGAACATCCTGAAAAAAGAGATCGACAAAGAGATCTGGACAAAGCTCATAAAAATTGCGCGAAGGTCTTTCATCTTTGGTATCATTGTGGGGTGGATCAGCAGCAGTATCGTCGTGTCATTCTTACGTTGGCTGCAATAGCTGTGGTGTATTTCCTTCTCATGCAGCAGAAGGCCATTGCTATGCAGGAGAATGCCGTCGGAAGATCTCTTCCAGTCTTCGTGACAAGCTATAATCCAGCGAAAGAACAGACAGATGAGACACCTTGCCATGGTGCTTCAGGTCGTGATCTCTGCCTTGCGGCAGAAGAGGGTGATAGAACCATTGCGATCTCTCAGGATCTCCTCAAGTATTTTCGTTTCCATGAGAAGGTGCGCGTCGTCTCAAAAATCCCACAGTGCAATGGCGTTTATTCTGTAGAGGATACCATGAATAAACGCTTTACAAAACGTGCTGATCTTTTCTTTCTTACACGAAAACAGAATACTTCCTGTCAGGCAACGATTCAGAAAATTGTCTACAAATGATGTCTTGAAACTTTGGTGTCAAGATGTATGATACACCTATATGACAGTTCGATTTGTTCGTTATAGTGTCCGTCTCACAAAAGATGATCTTGGCAATTATGACAAGATCATTGCGCATTACCGTCAGAAAAATCGTAACTTTCGTTTCTCTCAATTCTTCCGAGACTTCCTTAAAAAGGAAGCGTCCAAGATTTCATAAACCACTCTTATTTCCATTTCTTCTTCCCTTTTATGTCCACCGATCTTATTACCTTCGATGCAGATTTTGACCTTTATCAGGAGCCAGCAACACAAAGTGTTCAAAGAATAAAAGAGATACGCCTCTCCGTTCCTCTTACCAAGGCAGACGTTCCCCTTGGGCAGTTTTATGTCTGGGATCCAAACGTTCCACAGGGAGATGACGCTCTCATTACCCCTATAGGAGAAAGTATTGATGTTATTTTCTTAAGGGATGCAAAGCGTCTTGGTATCTGGTCAGAAGAAAAGAAGGGTGATTGTGCTTTTAGTTCTGAATTTCGCGCATTTACGGAGGTTGTTGTGATGTTTGATAAGCGTGAAGAAAAGAAAAAGACGATCTACGCAATCATGCCATATTACGCGCAAAACCCCGATATTGTTACCATTAAGAAATTGAAGGATGCAGGAGATCCACTTCTCAAAGATGTAAGAACGCGCTTCACGTCATATATTCTCTGGAACAATGAGATTTATAGAATGCCATTAACAGCAACGGATACGACAGGCGCTGACGAATCATATAATCCTCTTGGCTATAGCGATTACGCACCTGATTCTTTCGAGGGTGCGCGTCACATTTGCCATAAGGAAACGCAGAGTAAGATGTACCTTCACAACATTACAGTGAGTTCCAAGACGATTTCGCCAAAGAGTAAGGATCGTGTAAAGACCTTTACCGTGAAGGGTCTTATCTCTCAGGAACAGGCTGGGATTGTCAAATCCTCCCTTCAGGATCTCTATGCTACTCTTGAGAGTCAAATGCGTTTCCAGATAGAGAAGGCTCTTGATGACACGGTTCCAGAAAATATTAAGGCAGTTCATCCAGACATTATTCATGCAGTTGTCAATGATGTGAAGCCACTCCTTTCAATTGGGAGATTTCCTTCTTTCCAAAATACTATCAAGGAGGCAACGCTGATTCCAGATACTACCTTCTCCGATGTCCCGGAACAGAAAAAGAGCACGAAGAAAAAGAGCGGTAAAGATGCGACAATAGGAAGTTTAAATGAGCAAGAAGTGATTGCCGCTATGACAACAGGAAGGCCAGATATCAAGGATGTTCCATTTTAAGGTATGAACGATCCCATGATTCACGTTCCCATCGGGGAAGAGCACTACTATCGAAGCAGGAAAGATCCTAACGTTTGGTTTCCTTCTGTTACAACGGTACTCCAGTGTTGGCCGAAAGGCGTAGCTATGGAAAAGTGGTTAGGCAATCATGAGAGTTATGAATCAGCCAAGAAAGAGAAAGAGGATGCCGGATTCCGCGGAACAAAGGTGCATAAGGCTATTCAAAGACTCATTACGGAAGATATTTCTTTAGAGTATGAGCGTGATGTTGTGATGAATAAGGAGTTCACACTACAGGAATGGATGATGCTCGATTCTTTTGTAAACTGGTGTGAGGATTTTCGCCCTCGTCCTCTTCTGGATGCAGAATGCAATCATATCATTGAGAGATCAATGACATCCGAGAACTATAAGTTGGGAGGGACAGTCGATTTCGTGGGGATGACACACCTTGTTCCTGGGTATGGAATTATTGACTTCAAAACAAGTTCAGGAATACGGGAATCACATATTTTACAGACACATGGATACTTTCTCTGCGCGTTTGAGACATTCAACATTAAGGCAGAATGGCTTTCTATCTTGCGTCTTGGAACGCGCCATAAGAGGGGATATGAGTTTAAGGTATTCGCACCAGATCAAAAGTACATTGATGCATTGATTGCCATACGAGACGTGTGGAACTTTCAAAATCCAGACTGTAAACCGAAGACAGTCAATGTGCGTGAGAGAATCCAATTAACTGGTGAACATTCTGAAGCTCCTGAAGGATATGAGTATGGAGTACCAGAACATAAGAAAATCGGACGAAAGTCTAATGAGGAGAGAGCAAGACTTAAAGGAAAGAGTGCAAACGTCAACGATCCCAAAACGGAAGTGGGAGAAAAAGAGGGAGGAACTGTTCAGGCTCCTCCAGCAAGGAAGAGAGGAAGACCTACAAAAAGAATTGAGCAAACTAAAGATTGACGAAAGGCGCTTTCCTCTAGGAGGATAGGGCTATGGGTTACATGAGCAATCGAGCAAAGAAAGAAAAGCTCGAACGTTTAGAGTCGGGAGAAAAGGCAGCTCTAAAGAAACTTCTTGATCCTGTCTGGAGGCTAACACATCTCTACAACATTAGAACAAAAGCGGCAGGATATGAGGGACAAACGGTGACTTTCTACCCTAACTATGCTCAAAGACATATTTATCAGGCTCTCGACGCAGGAAAGAAGCGCATCATCATCTTAAAGCCCCGTAAATTAGGGACCACAACGGCACTGGTCTTATATCTCTTGGATAAGTGCATGTACTCCAAGAACCAGGTCTGCAGAACGATTGCTCATCGTAAGCAGACGGTGGGAGAACTCTTCACGGATATCGCAATTTTTGCGTTTAACCGTATTAGGCCTGAATTGAAACCAAAGAGTAAGCATGAATCAAAGAATGAACTTGATTTTCCTCAGATAGGATCTCGTTATTCCATTGACGTGGAAGCGCGCGGACTCACGCCAAGCTATCTTCACTTTTCAGAAGTGGCGTATGTGGACGATGAATACAAGCTGCAAGATACGCTTGAGTCTCTGCCCATGACCGCCGTTGGCATCGCGGAATCAACGGCAAATGGAAAGGGTAATTGGTTTGAGAGAACCTTTACATCGAATTGGCAGAAGCTCCAAGAAGGAAGAGAGCCGGAGTGGTATCCCATGTTTTTTGCCTGGTTCAATGACCCAGAAAATAGGCTCTCCTGGACAGAGCAAACGGTGTTCTATTTCCCCGATGAGGTACGGGAAATGAAAGCAAAATTTCCTCATTTAAACAATGACCAGTGCCTTTGGTGGGATAGAAAGCGTTTCAATCTTGGGGAACGTATGCCGGAGTTGTACCCAAGTACGCCAGAGGAAGCATTTATATTCTCGACAGGAAAGGTATACCCAGAGTTCTCCGAGGGGATTCATGTCCTTCCAAGGATGACGTTCCCAGATTTCAGGGTTGCACTAGACTACGGACAAACGAATCCCACTGCAATTCTCCTGATTCATAAGACGGCAGATGACGACTTTGTTGTATTCGATGAGTTCTATAAGCGTGAGTCTCACCCACAGGAAACGGCAAAATGGCTGAAAGAAAGGGGTATTAAGGTTGTGCATTACCCTGACCCATCTACATTTAACAAGACACAGATCCCAGCGACACTGTCACCTGGACAAACACAGGACTACCGATACTCCATTGCAGATGAGTTTTCTCGTCATGGCATTACCTTCATGAGAGGCGCGCAGAATGATATCCAAACGGGTATTGTGCGCATGAAGGAATATCTTCGGTTTGATCCGAAGAAGCCACATCCTTTCAAGGTAGACTCTCTCGGGAAGCCACAGCAGGGAAGCCCGCGCCTCTTTATTACAGAAAACTGTGAGGCACTACGCAGAGAATTTGGACTGTATCGTTGGCCGGAGTCACCAGGCGGAACACTGAATAGAGCAGAGTATGAGACTCCCATGAAAGAGAACGATCACGCCCTCGATAGTTTGCGTTATGCCCTTCTTACTTGGGGGAAGCCACTTTCTGTTCTTGCAGAGGAGAAGATTGATCCTCGGACACCGAAAGGTCTTTTTCAGCGCTGGAAGGGTTTTCAGCAGAAGAAGGGAGTTGATCCCTCATACTAGCGTCAAGGACTTCAAGACAGTGATTCATCATGTCTGTCAGGAGTTGTCTTGTTGGAAGATTTTCTTCTGGGAAAAAGATCAAAGAAGCAGGGAGATTAAAAGCCTCTGAAATGCTCTTCATTGTGTCGTATTTTGCATTGTAATGTGGGTCTTCCTCCATGATGCGGATATGACGAGGTGTGAGCTTTGAATTACTCGCTAGCTTTGGCACAGACCATCCACGCTGAAGCCGGAAGACTTGGACGAGATGCATACTTGAGAGAGAGTATAAAGCAAGATCAGAGGAAATGAAATATATGTTTCTCATATCTCTTTCTGTTACCCTCCTATTCGTATGGATCTTCTTCTTGTGGTTCTTCTCATCTCTCTTGTGAATGCGGTGACGGTATGCGTTATAGCTTATTGGCACATAAAGACGGTTCGCCTCCTTAGCGTCTTTACCGTGAGTCGAGATCCGCACGATGTTCGGTCACTTATCGGCATTATCAATGAAGAATCACAAAAACCAGAGAAGGTTATTATACACGAAGAAGAGCTTATGCCACATCAATTCTCTCCTGAAACTCTTTCAAAAATTAAGGTCTAATGGCCGATGACGATACACCATTGGCACTCTCAGATGATGAAAATCTCAACATCGTTTCTACCTGGCAGAAACGTGTCGATGACGTGAAGAACTCACGCATCCTCTGGGAAACCATGGTAGCAACCTGTATGCATTTCAATGCAGGTGTGCAGACAATCTGGTGGGATAGGACAGGATATATGAGACAGAAAAGGATTGAGGATCAAGAAGTTTTTCGCATTATCAATCTTTTCCCAACGGCACTCTCTGTCATTGAATCAAGGCTTACTGTCAATGATCCGCGCTGGAATCCTCGTAAGTCTGGACTTGAAAATCCTACCGATGAAGAAGTTGATGCAGCAGACGCACTTTTACAAGATATGTGGGATGGTAGCCTCCTCGGAGAGAGATCCATTAAGAGGGCACTGAAAATTGTCATTCGCTATTCTTGGCTTCAGGGTGGACGACTTGTGTACTTTCGATTTGACGAAGAAGAGCAAGTTCCTGTCATGGACTCTTTCTCCCTTTGGGATGTCTACATGGATCTCTCTGCAAAGCCTCTTTATGAAAAGCAATGGATTGATATACCAATCCCCATGGGAATTAAGCAATTGCAAAATGCTGCAAGAGATTATGACGGGAAGGGAAAATGGAATACAAAGCTCGTGAACTCTTTACAGGCAGACAACATCCTCGCTCAAAGTCAACTGAAACAGCAATACATGCGCGATAATATGGGGCGCAGTGAAGTTGTGCGAGACACAGTTCTTGTCCATCAAACATTTGAAGTAGAAGAAGATGGCATTAAACATTGCCTTGTCTCACAGCGTGGACTGCTTTATCAATGCAAACTTCCCTATAAGAACCTTTCAGAAATCTTTGACATATTTTACCCCATTGAAGATGACGACACCTACACACGACCTCTCTGTTACGATTGGATAGAGCCACAAAAGTCTGTCAATAAAACATATTCCAATATTGAGAACTATATTGACACCATGCTGCAGGGTAAGTGGATTCTTTCAAATGATGATGTTGCAGTTCCAAGGGCTGGGCAACAAGGACAAAAACTCATTGCAGCACCAGGAGAAGTAACACAGCTCCAGATGCAGCCAC
Source organism: uncultured Gammaproteobacteria bacterium (assembly GCA_964641255.1). Classification (GTDB taxonomy): domain Bacteria; phylum Patescibacteriota; class Microgenomatia; order JAMCZE01; family JAMCZE01; genus CAZXMM01. The sequence continues at coordinate 6,750 of CAZXMM010000006.1, forward strand.
TGCCCAACACACACTTCGCCCACCTGCAGCAAGCGTTGAGTCAGTTTGAGCAAATTTCCGGTGTGCACTCTGAGTCCCTTGGTCGCATTTCAGGAAGTGCTGATTCTGGCGTTGCCATTGCGCAGCTTCAGGCGCTTGACGAACAAAATAGCGCATCTCCCGTCGATAATTTTAAGCTCTTCCTTCAGCGTATTGGCGTAAAAATGTTGAATATTGCTGCATCGAATTGGTCTGACACCAAGAAGATTTATCGCTATGACAAGAGAACAGGAGAAGAAAGTATGTACAATGTGGTGGGAGAGGAGTTTGCCGAGGATCGCAAAGAAAGCCTTACAGAAGGAACGGTGAAAATTCGCCCATTCAAGAGATTAGACGTTGAGATGGTTGTTGGCGCTTTCTTCCATTCAGCAGAAATGAGAAGGCAATTGACAGATCTTCTCTCTGTTTGGCAGCCTGGTGCAAATCCTGCAACAGATCAAATCATGCTTCCAATGATCTCTGATGCCTTCAATATTGGTGTCGGTCGTGATCTCGTGCGTCACTTGAAAGTTCTCCAGAACCCACAAATGATGATCGCAGAAGGGAAGGCTCAACTCATCGTTGAGGGGCAGGATGTTCCTGTCAATCCAGATGATCCTCATGAGTTCTTGCAGAACTTCTACGCGCAGAGAGCTAAAATAGCTCTTGAAAACGGAGATCAACAGGCGGCGCAAAGGCTCAATGCACAAGCACAGAAACATGCTATGTTCCTTCAACAAGAAGGACCAGCAGGAGGATCTGGTATTCCAGAAGCACCAGAAATTCCAGAGGAAATAGCGCCTCAAAATCAACCATTCCAAAATGATATACCCCAAGAAGATACGGGTGTTCCTCCTGAAGGAGGGCAAGATCCCTTAGCGGCTATCCTAGGTCAATGAGTATCGACACGGAGACAATGAGGCTCTTTCTAGACACTATCGAACTTGTCAAAAAACATCCCTGGACACCTGAGATGCAAGATATTGTCGATGGCATCGAGAGAGATATCGACATGAAATATTCTTTAGAAGAAATAACGATGCAGCAAAGATTGATCCTGAGAAAAGCATTAGGTATTTGATTTCCTATCTGTCAAATTGTATCAATCGTATTCTTGGCATGTTGCTCTTTCACGTTATCGGCATCTCTACAAGCCTAGTGAGATCGAACCTCACAGCCGCAAGGCAAACAAACGTGGGCAATCCTTTATTTTCTACCCCCATATTTCTATGGCAAAAGATGAACAAGCCGTAAAGGATGAACTTATTAGCACGTTAATGGCTTCTCCTGAGCCAGCTGACCCCGTGCCCAGCGAAGAACAGGAACCTTCTCCTCAAGAAGAATCCGCCCCTGGTGGCGATATAGCCAGCGAAGAGGAGCAGGAACAGCCGGAAGACACACCTTCCGAAGAACCTTCTCAAGAAGAGATATCTGATGATCTCTCTGAAGAAGAAGACGATCCAGAAGAAGAGGCTCCAAAAAGCCGAATCAAAGATCGTTTCCGTGAACTTACGTCAGAGAAGAAACTTTTGTATCAACATACGCAGGATCTTCTTGAGCAGAATAAGATCTTGGTGGAACAACTTGCCAAGTCAGGTAAAAAGGACGAGCAGCCTGCAAAGCCAAAGATTGATCTCTCAAAGTACGACCCTAATAAACTTGTTGAAGCAAAGGAACTTCTTCATTCTCTCGGTCTCGGTGAAATAGCAGAGAAAGTGGAATTACTCGACCGAGAGTTAAAGAGACGCGATCAAGAGATTGAGCGCGAACGAGATCTCAAAGCGCGACGCGAAACCGTAGAACGCTTTAAGTCCGTTATCACGGAAGATGAAATTGAGCGTCAGATTGCAGCTTGGGAAAAAGATACAGACCCCCGTGTACAGCTGCGAGCACAGCTTCCTTACGAAGATATTGTTATTCTCATGAAGAAGAACAAAATTCTCGAAAAGGAAGTGAACGACGTTCTTAAGAAGAAGAAGACACCAGCTCCGAAGCTCTCTACTCCAAAGCCTTCTCTTGCGAGGCCAGAGGAAAAGAGATTGACATTGCAGCCAGGAAACTTCTCTTCCTCTACAGAGATGCTGAAACGGGACATTCTGGAACGCATCAAAGCGCCAGCAGAGTGACATCCTATTTAGTTTCTTCCCCCCACTCCTTTGAGTACAGTCCTTCTCTCTAGTCGCGCGTCAACGACGATCAAAGAGAACCTGCTTCCAACGCTCCAAAAGAACTTTTGGCTCATTGCCCAGAAGCCAGTGCTCCGTCTGATCGGTATGAATAAAGACGAAGCTCCCGGTGTTGGATCAGGCTCTTCCGTCACTCCGCGCATTAAACAGCTCGAAAAGCACGGTATGTCGAATCAATTCCAAATCGTGCATGAAACAGCAAACGGTGGCGCTGTCTATGGCGCAGCCGAAAACACAGCCCTTCAAAGTGGCACATACTATGCCGCTCGTTCCACAGTTCCAACAAAATACCTCCAGGGTTCCTTCAAGCTGACCCTCCAGGCTATTTACGGAACGAGGGACAAAGAAGAGGCAATCGTCAGTGAAGTAGTGCAGAACGCCATGAGCGCAGTTCATAAGATGCACTTCAATTTGAACGGTATGCTTGTCGGTAAGGCACACGCAGTTGGTGCACAGCAAATTGCCGTCGTTAACGGAGCTGTCTCCGCAGCAACGACCGTAACGGTCGATAACGGTGGTACAGCAGAAACACCACCAACACAGTTCATTGAACAGGGTGATCTCCTCACGATCGGTACTGCAGCAGAAATCCTCGCTGGTACAGGTGTTGATTGTGAAGTCGCTTCCGTCACAAGCGATACAGTTTTTGAAACGACTGCCGCTGTAACACTCGTCGATAACGATATCGTTGTTCGCCGTGGTGTTTACGACGCAACAGGCTCCGTGTTCAATGAAGTAACGGGTCTTGACTCTCTTGTGAACAATACGGGTACAGTCCAAGGCGTGAACAAGGCTACGAACGCTTGGTTCCAGTCCCAAATCACGGGTTCTGCCGGAACACTCACCGTGAACCAGATCTTGAACCTTCAGGCGAAGACCCGTCGCTACTCACAGAATCCACAGAACATGGTTCTGATTGGTAACTTTGTACAGTGGCTGCGCTACTCGTCGCTTCTTACGACACAGAAGACATACGATGCAGACAAGTTCGCAGGTAACTTGGCAGGTGGCATACAGAGTCTTCAGGTGTACGCACCAGATGGCGGTCTTCCATTCTTCGTGGATGACTCTGTACCAGATGGGTACATCTACGTCATTGATCCAGATGGTTACGTCTGGGGCGAATTGATGCCATTTGACTTTGTTCCAGATAACCTCATGATGGAGGGCTACGCTGGATCACGAGAAGTTGGCTACACTCGCTATGAGTTTGCATTTGCCATGATGGGAAACCTCGGTCAAAAGAATGCTCGCTCGTCCGGAAAAATCACTGGAATCACAGGTCCGTCTGTGTCATAGCAAAAAGCAGACAAGTCCCCACACTTAAATCCCCCTTCCAAAAAGGGGGATTTTTGTTCATGATATCTCTATGACGAAGAAGCATATTCTACCGGAGTTTGAAAAACTTGCTCCAGCAGAAAAAAAGCATGTTGATCTTCTTATAGAACAACGAGATCGCATACAAAAAAAAGCACAGCACGATGAATGGCGCATGAAGGATTCCATGAAGGAAAGCCTTGCGCGTGATCTTCGAGAAAAACTTGATGTTTCAGATAGAACGCAGCTCTATGGGAAAAGAACATTTGTTTTTCCTGAATTGTATAAGCATAAATCAAAGAAATAATAGAGTTCCTGTTCTTTTACTTGGCTTTTTATTGTAAAGAAGTATGATGTTGTCAATTTTCATACCCCCCTTCTATGAATCTCACACAGATCAATAGTGCGAATAAGGCGGATCTTCTTGCTTTTGTTACACAATTTGAACCAGAAGCACATGACCAGATGACACGCAAAGAACTACAGGATCTAGCGAGAAAGCACGTTGAATCTGGACCGCTTGAGAGCGGCGTCGTAGATGTTGAGCAGAACATGTACACAGAAAAAGAGAGAGGATATGGAGAGTGGGAACTAGGAGATCTTCTTGAGGAACTTCACAAGAAAGGATTTAGGACAAAGGCAGAGCTTGTTGCCCATTTAGAGGCACTTGCTCGAGAAAAAAAGACCTATGATCATAGAATGCAAGAGATCAAGGTTGCCGAAGAAGAACTTGACCAAAAAGAGATAAAATTCACAAAGCGACTAGCCGATGCAGAGAAAGAGTTTATACGCCTTTCATCTCTCAAGGAGCAAGTTCGTACAATGACAGAGAATTTCCAGAAATTGCGTGATGACTATTCTAAAAATCCACTTCCCCCCCAATAAATTATGGCTAAAGATAAAGTTCTACAAATTGATGAGGCAGCTGCACTCTACGGGCAATACTCCTTTGGAGTACAACAACTTGCAAAGCAACAAGAATCTCTTCAAAAAGAAGTAGAAGGACTCACGTCAGAAGTAGGAAAGCTCAATGCAAAAGTAGAAGAGGCAACAAGTAAAAGAGATGCCCTTATTAAAGAACTCAAAGATCTTCAGAAGCAGATTATCGAGAATAAAAAAAAGGCAGAAGAGGATGTAGAGGCTGAAACAAAAGAGCTTACGACACTGCGCAATGAAGTAAAGGATGAACAAGATGCACTTGACAAAAGAACTCGATCCCTCGCAGAGAGAGAAGAGATTGTGCACGGAAAGGAAGACCTTATTCTCCAAAGAACGCATGAACTAAACGAAAAGCAGACTACCCTTACAGAAAGAGTGGCGACATGTACTATGCAAGAAGAAGAAATAAACAAGAAGCAAGCAGCACTCAAAGAACATGAGATAGCGCTCAACCAACAAGAGGCATCTATAAGGGCAAAAGAAGTAGAAGTAGAGAAGCGTGAAGAGCAAGCAAAAAACCTTCTTCAAAACGTTGTTTCTGAAGAGGAAAAACTACAAGAACTCATCGTAGAGAATACGAAATTAGAATCATCTATCGTCAAGAGAAAGCAAGAAAATGAGGCAATACTAAAAAAATTAGAAATCTTCACGAATCTTGCGCGCGAATTAAAGGATTTCATTATTGCAAATATTCGCGCAGGAGATGCACACGATCAAATTGTGAATGCATTCAATGAGAAATTTCCAGAATTAGCCACGAAATGAGCACCTGGAAAGACAACTGGAGGGATTGCTTTGAACTGATTAGCGACGAATGGATTATGAGAACGAGCTCAGATCTCACAGACAATGGTTCTCCTGCAGCGAAAGACTTAGATACAAGACTGTTTGAAGTCGTTACATCAGACAATAAGATCCGAACCGTCATCACCACATAGATAACGGAGTTCCTATCTGATCGAGCGCTAACACGGCACAATCAAAGTATATGGCTCTCGAAGGTGATCTCCTCAATCGTATCTTTCAGGCAATTACAACGAATAGCCTCGGAGAACCTGCGCTCAGAACTGTTCCAAGCGCTATTCCACCAGGTTCTATTGGTGCAGACGATATCGACTTTGGCCTTGGTCCAAATCAGGTAAATGCTGCAGATATTCCCATTGCCGATGCTGGAGGATATTTCACAAGTACAGACGTAGAAGGCGCACTGCAAGAAATTGGGGCCATTATTGGTTCTAGTGGAGCACCAATCAATGCAACGTATGTCACACAAGTTCCAAATACAACACTGACGAACGAACAAGCGCTGTCTCTTCTGTCAACAGGAATCATGAAGAGCACAACAGCAACTGGCGTTGTTTCCATTGCGTCAATAGGAACGGATTACTACGGACCTGGAATGAGCGTGGATATTCCCATTACGGAAGGTGGTACAGGAGCAGGAACAGCATCAGGAGCACGAACAAATCTCGGCGCAGCAGAGAGTGGTGCAAATAGCGATATTACATCACTCATCGGAATGACAGGGGCAATCAGCGCACCAACGCAAATACAAAGCTCTGCAGGGCTAGAACTTCTTAAATTTACCTATACCGCAAGTGCTGTTAATGAGCTCACAGTACAAAGTGCAGCAACTGGAAATAGACCAGCAATTCTCGCCTCTGGTGACGATACAGACATTGGCATTAATCTGATCCCCAAGGGAACTGGTACGGTGACGATTTCTGGAAATGCCATCTACTATGTAGGAGGAACGGATGTGAGTGTTGCCGATGGCGGTACCGGCGCGAGTACAGCAGCAGACGCAAGAACGAATCTCGGCCTTGGCACCATCGCAACACAAGACGCTAATAACGTATCTATTACGGGTGGTTCCATATCAGGAATCACTCTTTCAGGACTTGCCTCAGATCTTGCTGTTTCCGACGGAGGAACTGGCGCTGGAACTTTTACCGCAAATGGTGTCCTCTATGGAAACGGAACAAGCCCAATTCAGGTAACGGCACAGGGAGGGGTAAATACTGTGCTGATAGCCAATGCAGGAGCGCCAAGTTTCTCTGGGCAGCCAACATTGGCAACAGGCATCATCACAAAGGGACAAGAGGCTGTACGACTAGATCCATTCAATACGGGAGCAGGACAAACGGGAGAAATACGATTCTTAGAACTTGCTGCAGGAGGAAGCAACTATGTTGGATTTAAAGCTCCGGATGCCATTACAGCAAATAAAATATGGACTCTTCCTGATCAAGACGGCCTTGAGGATCAAGTTCTTACAACGGATGGTGCAGGAATACTTTCCTGGAAAATAGACATTTCATCTCCTGATTACGGAGATGGATCCGATGGTACGAAAACAATTTCTTCAAACGAAGATTTAAACCCAGCTATTGTCTATAACTACACATCGTTCACACTTGATGTTGGCATCACGATGAGTGTCACAGCGCCAAACCAAACTCTTGTCATCCTCGTGAAAGGAGATGCTACCATTAACGGTGATATTGACCTTGTAGGCCAAGGAGGACCAGGAGGAACAGGAGGTATCGGAGGGGTTTCCAATAACGGAGTTACAGGAACATCTGGTAACGGAATTGATGGAAATCAATATACAGGAGCTGGCGGTGGAGGTACTTCTGCTGGTGGCGGAGCAACAGGTGGAAGTGGTGGTGGCGGAGGCTCCGGTATACTTGCTGGGGCAGCAGGAAGCGCAATCATTGGCGTTGCAGGGTCTGCAGGAGCAACAACTCAAGATTACATCAGGTCCCTTCTTACAATGCTCAGGCGCTTTGCTGTCTGCGGAGCAGGTGGAGGTGGCGGTGCAACAGGTGATAGCGGATCTGTTTCCGGAGAAGGAGATGGTGGAGATGGTGGTGGATCTCTTGTTATGTTCATCGAGGGAGATCTCACTTTTGGTGCATCTTCTTCTGTTCTTGCAGATGCAACATCGGGAACAGCTGGTGGGAACGGAGGACTCAATGAAGCAGGAAGTGGTGGTGGTGGTGGTGGTGGTGGAATGGTATTCATCATTGTAGGTGGATCTATTACAGATGGTGGAGTAACAATGTCTGCAGACGGAGGAAGCGGAGGTGGTGCTGGTAGCGGTGGCAGTGCATCAGCTGGTGGAGCTGGTGCAAATGGCTCTATTTTTATTTACTCTATAGCTGACGGAACTCTTCTTTTTGTGTAATGCCAACAACTCGATCTAATCTTCGGACGCAATTACAAAACATGAGTTCTGGACAACTTACTGTTTCCCAAGACCAAGATTTCTACTTGAACCTTGCAGAATTAGAGGTCATTGGCGACTGGAGAAAGTTTGATCCAGGCCTCTTCCGTGCCGCAAGAACACAAGGAACGACAGATTCAAATGGCTTACTAAAGGTCACAGCAGGATTCTCGAAGTTAGAACGCCTTGAAGATGCCAATAAAGTGCAATATGCCTTCATTGATGATCTCTCAGAAGTCTGGAACAAGACAGGATATTACTTTCAAGGATATAACACGACAGATAATGTGCGAACGATCCAAGTCATGAAGAATGGCGCTCCTCTTGCGAGCGGCACTCTTTATTACTTTGACATCCGTCTCACACAGATGGCATCAGGTAGTACGGCTGAACCAGTTATACCAGATGAGTACAGAACGATGATTGCCATGAAGGCTGCACATCTTTACTTCCGAGATCAGGGTCCACCCTTCGCAACCTTTGCAACATTCTGGGCTACAGAATATGAGCGAAAGAGGCAAAATGCGGAAGAATGGTACAAAAACGTTACGTCAGATCCACAGTACATTACATCATCAGATCCTGATTCTGGTCTTGGGTCAAGATTCATTGGTCATATCGTTACACCTTAATTGCCATGACAAGAACCGTTTCGCCTCCAGAGGTTTCCATAAGAACCATTGATCAGTTTTATGGCATGGTGCGTGACCGTGGACCGAGTGAAATGGATGAGCATGAGTTCTATGACCTATTTAACGCTCGCAATAATGATGCAGAGGGCATTGATATGCGACCAGGTGGGAAAAAGTATCAGGATGTCACAGATGCACCAGGAACAAAAACCTATGGTCTTTTTGAGTACATTGGTACGGCAGGATCCTCGTTGCCACTGAAAATTGCGGACGGGAAACTGTATAAATTTACGGCAGGGGCTTGGACACAGGTAGACCCCATGACAAGCCTCGTGATTGCAAATGCAGATGCATACTTTGCAACAATGAACACGAAACAAACAGGTGCAGCTGCAAGTGATACAGGCACAACGACAGCATCAGATCAAACAAGCGTCACAGACTCTACAAAGGCGTATACGCAGAACCAGCAAGTAGGACGTATTCTTGAAGTCGGAGGAGAAAAGAAGCTCATCGGAGGAAATAACGCGACACAGGTCATTGTCAAAGAACGATTTGACAATACTCCAGCAGCAACTGGTGCGAGCTTTTCTATTTATCCTCGTCAACTGGAGTGCTTCTTCGCAAATGGCACAAACTTCTTTAAAACAGACGGGACAACCATTACACAATTAGACAACAATCCATTTGCATACGCATTTGATGGTGTTGAAGCTCATAATGGCCGTCTCTTCGGATGGAAAGGAACAAGATTGCACTGGTCTGACCTTGGTGTCGGAGAACACTTTTCGCGTAACTCCTGGTACGATACGACGACAACTATTCTTCGCGTTAAATCCTTTGGTAATTTCCTTTGCATCTATGAACGTAATCGTGTCACCATCATGGCAGGGGATAACCCTGACAACTTCCAATGGACGATACTTTTTCCAAACGTAGGCACAATCTCTGGAAAAAGTGTTGCAACATATCAGGGTAAATATCAATTTTTTCTCTCTGACATTGGCGTTGTCATCATTAGTGGAGATGACGTTCAGGCGGCAGAGGGTGGAAAGTCAAATCCAGTCTCCGTGAGTAGAACCTATATTCAAAGCCTGATTGACGCAGAATCATCTGCTGATAAGGCTCTTTCTTGCGCAGAAGTATATGGTGATAACTATTTCTTGTGCATCGGTTCCTCTTGGTATGTTCTGAATGTGCATGCTTCAGAGGGTGTTCAGTTTAAAGCCTGGATATGGCAACGAGAAGACAGACCCGATGCGATGGATGCGAACGTCCTCGCAATCATTGCGAACACTATCAATGTAGGAGCGCAAGACAATGGACAAATCTACCAGATAGAGACAGGATTCACAGACGATGGAACAGCCATTAACTTTGTTTTTGAAAAACAAAAATGGAATGTCCTAGAATCGAGTGATATCAAACGATTTTGGACGCTCAACATGACGCAACGATTGACACAAGCCACAACAATGAACTACTTCATTGCAACGGATAACAATAGCTATGGAAGCGCCATACAAAGCGTGGATCTCTCAACGCAAACAACAGATTTTCAACGCATTAAGATCACAGGCAATGTAACAGATAGAAAGAATATAGGACGTGTTATCAGCTATAAAATTACAGCATCAAGTTCCGTTGGCATGGGGCGTATTGAGCAGCTAGACATGAACTTTTTCCCAAGTATCATTAACTAATGAAAATACCACAAGCTCAATCACCATATAAATTCAGGGGAAACGTAATCGTTACACCGTTTCGTCCGCAGAACCCAAAGGATGATACGCTCTGGATTGAGCCAGGGACGAACCAAATCAGCAAATGGGATAGCGTCAAAGGAACGTGGGTTGATATCTTTGGTGCAGGTGGATCTTTTATCGTTCCTATCGCACAAGGAGGAACGGGTGCATCAACTGCTGCAGGTGCCAGATCGAACTTAGGAATCGGAACCCTTGGAACCCAGAACTCCGATGACGTGAACTTGAACGGTCTTATCCGCTTAGGACGAACGGTTTCTACTGCTTCTAACTATGTCTTCGCGTCCAATGACACAAACATTCTCGGTACTGGTGGAGCAGGAGGAATCAGTGTCACCCTCCCAGCGGCTACTCTTTCAGGACAAGTCGTCCGTATCTGGAAGACAGACGCTGCCGCAGGAGCAGTTACGGTAACGCGCGCAGGAAGCGATACTATCGAAGGGGCAACGACATTCTCTCTCTCTGTACAATACGATAGCGTTGAGCTTCTTTCTGATGGATCAGGAACGTGGTATATCATTGCACAGTAATATTTTATCTTGTGTCCTTTTCTATAACATGCATGATAAGAAGCAACTATGACAAATCTTGAAACGCTTTCTGCAGTCATACAAAATGATATTAAATATATTAGAGAAACGCTCGATGCTCTTAAAGAACAAGTAAAGATTGCAAATGGGAGAACAAAAAAACTGGAAATATTCAAGTCTTGGGTGATAGGATTTTGTACCTGTATTTCCATTTTATTATTGCCTATTCTTTTAAATCTTATTGTTCTCTTCATTAAAAAATGATTCTCTGCCCTCTCCCAGGATTGCCAGGTCACGACTTTCGCATCACACAAAGGTTTGGTGAACGACCAGAATACTATAAGAAATACGGACTTGCAGGACATAATGGCATTGACCTAGCACCTATAAAGCCAAATCAAAGGGGTGTCATTATCTATGCACCACATGACGGATTCTGTATTGTAGGTGACAATGGAAACACTGGTTACGGGAAGTTCGTCCGTATCACTTCGGAACCAACCAACGGACAAAGACGGCAATCTGACCTTGCACATTTCGCATCCATCTTCGTGCGATCAGGAGACTATGCGCCTCTTGGAACTCCACTTGGAGTTATGGGTTCCACAGGAGATTCAACAGCTATCCATTGCCATTTCGGATATCGACCTCTCAAAGCCGACGGAACCCCCCTCTTGCCAAATAACGGCTTCAATGGGGCAATAGATGTATCGCAGTACACTCTCTTGTGGTTTCCAAATCAAAATCTTTCCGGTATGGTCTAACACATGGAACGTTCAGCCTTCACTCTCTGGCTCCAACGTGATGACGCGCAGAAGATTTTGATGGGTTTTTTGATTGCTTTGGCAGGTGCAGCAATTACCTATCTTTCTGAAACCGTCGCAAATATGGACTTCGGACAGTGGACACCACTCGTGGTAGCTGGAATTTCCGTAGCAGTCAATGCACTTCGGAAAATTATCGCTGGATATCAGGAGAAGAAAAGTGATTCTGCCTAATCAATTTCTCATTCCTGTAACCATGGCAATCTCGTCTCTCGTCTTTTGCATGCTTTCCATAACAGGAAAGCCGCAAGATTTCTTCTTTCCACCTTGGTAGGATAGAAAGTATGAGGACAAGTTTTACGATCTTCGGCGACCCTATCGGGAAGCCGAGAATGACACAGAAAGTAAAATGGGAGCGCACAGATGGACAGGATCGTTATTTTGCCTGGGCAGACAAGGCACGGGAAACGGTCACTGGCAACACCAATCAGAAGCTCAATGCAAATGATTATCTAGGTTTCTATGCTTTTGCACACATCGCAATGCCAGACTCCTGGAGCGCAAAGCAGAAGACGAGACACGCTGGGTGTCTCTGTCTCTCAAAACCAGATAAAGACAATATCGAAAAATCCATCATGGATGCCATCTTCGAACAAGATCAGAGGATTTGCCTTGGTGGAGTTGTTGCAAAGTTTTGGTGCGAAGAAGGAGCAGAACCACGGATAGACCTCTTCCTTCTTTCGCTACCAAAGGTAGATAACGCACTTCCTCCAAAAGAAAGAGCGTCCTGTTAGGATGATAACACTATGGCACGACGCGGTGGTAGATCATCTTCACGGGGTTCAGGACGCTCTCGTATTGCAGCGAGACGAGCTGCACGTTCCGCACGAAACTCATCTTCTCGAGCACGCGTCAGCGCCTCTTCTTCAAAACTACGATCAGCAATCGCATCGAGAAAAGCCGTTCGTCTAGCACGCCGTCCTACTACGACGAGAGCAAATTCATCGCTTCGGAACACGATCAATGCACGAGGAGCAATACGTCTTGCACGCAACAATCCAACCATTGAGAACTTGAATAGGGCAAATGCCCTGGCTGGGGTAGCCATTGCTTCAAACCCCGCCTTACAGAACTCTTACAATTCCTATCTCACGGAAACGCAAAGGATCAATTCCCTAGCACCAGACCAGAGAGACCAATTCTTCTCAGACCTGGAATCACAAGCACAAGCCGCAATCGACATTCCATTTGCAGCCGATGAGAAACGCATAAAAGAGAGCCTTCAATTTGCCATCGACAAACTGAACGCAACATATAATCAGTTTTCAGATGTAGAAATGACACGTCTCAAAAATGCAATTACGAACATTGACAAAGAAACGGCACAGGATATTACGCAAAATCTCGACGATCTCAATAGGAGAGGAGCACTCAATTCAGGCATCCTTATGAATGTGGCAGATACCATTGTCGGTGAACAAGTCTACAACAGAGGTGTCGAACAAAAGAGTACAGATCTTGCTCTGAAGGGTGCGCAGCTCACACGAGATTACGGAATTAAGGGTGCACAACTGGAAGCAGACGCACAATTAGCAGATTTAAGCGAACAAGAGATTGCAGCAAGAGAATCTGAACTAGATAGAATTTATAGCGGCATGTCCGATATCAATACTGGCTTTGAAGCTCTCTCAAAAAGCTCTCTCGCGTACCAACAAGCACAAGCACAGCGATATGCACAACAAGAAGCATCAAGAGCGCGCGTCTCTAATTTATACAGTCGTGATCTTGGCATGGTTCCATCGTACACTCCACGGTCTTCCTACTACGCAAAACCATTCCAGGCACGTTCTACGTCTCCTAGCGTGCGCATTCCTACCACGACATCGACCAAGCTCAACACCACTCTTTCTCCTCGTACAACGCGCTATAACAATGCCGTGAGCACCTATAAACGCGGCAGTACGACCTACAAGGGACCCTCTAAAACTTCCCGTACCAGGCGCTAATATGGCTAATTTTTCTACAGCAGAGAGCTTCGGATTCGCGTCCCCTCAAACGGGTGCACAGTTTGGTGTTTCTCCCCAAGAATTTGAGCAGCGTTGGCCAGCCCTTGCGTTTGCACAAGGGGCAGATATCGCAGGACAAGTAGGACTTGATCCAAGCCCACAAAACGTTCTTCTTGCAACACGCAGTAGAACCTATGGAGCAAAAGCAGAAAGTCTCCAAAATAAGATTGATGATCGAGCGCTTAATCGTATCCTCAAAAGAGTAGGACAAACGTATCAATTCAATCCAAACGAATCACCAGAACAAGCAGCCGTTGGCGCTGCACAAATGGGCATTGAGGCAAGAAACCTGAATCTCGCCTCAAGGGGAATCTTGACTCGTCAACTTGCGTCAGCAGAAGCGGCTGGACAAGCTGCAGACTTCAATAGGGATCTCTATAAAATTAGGCGCATGCAAGAACTCAATACAGACGATGAGATTGACCAACAAATCGCTCAGCTTACGATACAGGCTGTCACTGCACAATCGGTTCTCCGCGACAAATATAAGCATCTTCATGTAGGAACGCGTCGCGCAATTGAGGATAGCCGTATGAAACTCTTCTCCGATGAGATAGCGAAGCTCCAAGATATAAAACGATCTCGTAATGCTGCGATAGGAGACCAGATTGACGAAGAAATTGCGATCAAGGAAGAGGAGCAAAATCAGGCAAAATCACGAGTCGCAGCTCTAAAGAGCATTATACAGACAATTGAAGACTCAGGCCAAGATACAGAAGCACTTGCAAGTCTCCGAGAAGACCTTGCAAAAGCACAAAAGAAACTAAGTAAATCACGAGCAGGTTCCAATGGATATATCAATAGCCAAGATTTCATCTATAAGGAACTTCTCAGGCAAGATTCCCTGATCAACACCAATAATCCACCCTCTTCTACGGATCTCGCTGAATATAAGAGAAGAGCTGCGCGCATCGTAGATGATAGAAAAAATGGAAGAGCGCCCGTTGGACCACCTGATTTACGAGCATTGGCAATTCGCAGGAAAGATACCACAAAAGATCCAGTACAAGCCGCTAAGGACGCAGGACTCATAAAATAATGGCACCCATCTTTGACTTCCTCTTCGGCTCCAACGAAGAGCAGCAGAAGGTTGCTCCGACGCTCACAGATGTGAAACCAAGTGGCGTTATATCAAAAAAGAAGACCATCTCACCTGTGCCAACAAGTTCTGCAGGATCTACCATCTTTAATCTCCCACCAGCACAAATTACACCACCATCAGCCACCATAAAACCATCGCCACCAAAACCGATCCGTGAAGCAACTGCAGTAGAGAAAGGATTAGGCGAACTCGCAACAGGATATTTAGAAGGACTCTTTACTATGACTGGTGGAGCAAGAAGCGTTGATGACGAAGAAGTAGAATTGGCACGCATTGCCATGCAAGCGGGAGACACAGGAGGAGCGCGCTCCCTTCTCAATCAATATAACGAACGAAAGCAATATGATCGCTACAACGATCCCATGGCATTTATCAATCTTTCTGATGAATACTATCCACCGTCAAAAGTAGAAGAACTCTGGAGAGGCCTTGCACAAGGTATAGGACAATTTGGTCCTACGGCAATCCTTACAGGTCCTACAGGTGTCAGCAAAAAGGCTGGAGCGACTGCCGTACAAGGTATCCTTCAATATGGCATGAAAGCACTGGAAAAGGCATCCGTTAAAAACGCTCCTCGCATCGTAAGAGGAGCAGAAATTCTAGCAAGAGAAGCTGTAGAAACTGGTATATTCTCAGCCCTACGGAGCCAAACTTCGCAAGAGTTCAAACAAAATGCCATAACAGATTACATCACCATGTTCCCATCTCTCGCGGCTTTCCACGGCGGATCTGCCCTTGTAAAAAAAGGAGGAAATGCACTTATGGAATTTCTCAGTCGTGCTGGTGCAAAACAACTGGACATTACTCAAACAAGGATGAAAGATTTCCTAGAAGGGAAAAAAGACCCTGAAATCGAACAGGTTTGGGAAACAATGCCAACAGAGTCAAAAGCACTCCTCTTGCAGTCACAATTAGATGAAAATTATTTCTTGCAATCAAAAACTGGTGCTAAGGCTTTTGCCGAATTAAGAAAAGGCAAAGAACCAAACAACCTTGAAGAGTTACAACATGCACTGGAGCAAGAACAGATTGTTTTCAATGCGCTCACAGATAGAGCCCCAGATCTTCGCGTCTATACAAATAAAAGAACTGGAGAATTGCCAGATATGAGCGAGAAAAGAACATCTGGAAAATATGGAACAGGAAAGGATCAAAGACCTCTCTTCGCAAGAGAAGGAGACGTTATAGCACAACAATACGGAATGGAGCCAGAAGAGCTACAGGCTCATCAGCAAAGAATTGAACAATCACGGAAAAGGATAAAAAAAATCAAACAAGATATTGATGCCCTTAAAAAGGAAGGAACAGGCAAAATAGAGGAACCAGATAATATACTGCGTCCCAATGAACGAGAAAGATCATTCTTAAAAAACATTGTGCAAAAGGAAAACGTAGACCCTATACGCAAAGAAATAGCTTCTCAAATTTACCCTAAAACGTATCAACAACTTCCAAACAAGACAGCAATTGAATTTGGAGATGAATACGTTGCAAAGGATGCAGAGAGCGCCAGAAAATTTATTGACGAACCCGTTTCAGAAGACAGCGGAGCTTTTCAAATAGCCACAGCAAACGCACTTCAAAAGCTCTATCAAGACATGGGTATGTTTGAAGAGGCCGCAGCCATGGATGAAAAAATTGACATTCTCGCAAGAGAGGGAGGAAGAATGGCTCAAATTGTAAGAGCTATTTACAGGGGAACACCGGAAACAAGAATGCGCAGCGCTATTATTGCCACAAACAAAGCTCTTAAAGAAGCTGACCTGCCACCTTTGTCAAAAGAGGAATTAGCAAGAATGAACGAACTTAGAAAGAAAGCAGAAGCCATTCAAGAAAAAATAGACAACAAGAAGCTATCATCAATTACGAAACCAGAACAATTAAGCATGAAACTTGAAATGAAAGATTTGTACGAACAACAAAGAGCACTACGAGACATGGAACAAATAGCAGAAGATAGAATACCAAGTACACTTCTTGATAGATATGAAACGTTCCGTATTGGAAACATGCTTTCAGCACCTATCACCCAAGCAACAAACACTGCATCTGCCGCCCTGAATACAGGAGTACGAGGAGTAAGCATGCAAATAGAATCACTGATAGAAGCATTGAAATATGTTGCAAAAAAGAATCCAAAAGAAGCAAAGGATATTTTGAAAAAAGTGAATTTTCTTACCTATGTACGAGATTTATATGAAGGCTTTGGATATGCCAAAACAGCATTTTTAGATACATTGCAAGGGAAAAAGCCAATTGGTGAAAAGTTCAATGAATTTGCGGCGCGCAGAAGAAATGTTTTGAAAAATACAGGAAAAACAACAAAAGGTATGATCGGACTTCAAACAGAATTTCTCCGACTTATGTCTGCATCTGACCAATTTTTTAGAACACTGAATAAATATCCGGAAGTAAGGGAAGCTAAGTTTTTGCAAGGGCTGGAAGATGATGCAATCACCTTAGAACGAGCAGCAAGAGCCGCAGAAACAACCATATTGTCAAATGACCTAGATTTCTCTGAGGAGGGAATTACCCTTGTTGAACAAGCTGCAAGAGGATTTGGAAGAACTTTGCAAACAGGACAAAATTCGCGCGCCGTTGGACCCGCTTTCGCAGCTATTCAATCGCACATCATACCCTTCATAAAAGTACTCGTGAACATGACAGGATATGGATTAAAACATTCACCATTAGGATTTATACCAGGTATCAAAACTGGTGGTCTTTCAAAAAGATCACTTGCCGAAGCAATAACAGGAACTGCAGCAATGACAATTTTCGCTGCAATGGGCCTTGATACAACCTGGAGTGCTCCACAAGATAAATCCCTAAGAGACGCATTCTATGATGCAAATAAGCAACCATTTTCTTTTAGGGTTCCAGGAACAAATAAATGGGTTTCTTATCAATACGCAGGCCCTCTTGCTCCTGCAATGGCTTTCCTGGGCGCGTTACAATATCAATTTAAAGAAAACCCAGATGCCATTCTCAATTCAGACCTGGAAAAAATATCCCAATCATTGTTAGGAACTATTGTCTATGCATTTACACAAAGCCCAGCAAGAGGAATACAAAATGCACTATCTCTTCTTACAGAACCTTCGGATAGTTTCAATCAAAGCAAAGCCCTTAAATCATTGGGCTTCACAACAACGCAAAACATTCCCCTCTCCTCTCTCGGAAGGTGGGCAAATAACTATTTCCTGGATAAAGTCTATCGTAAATCAGAAGGCGCTATAGACGAATGGCTTAAAACAATTCCCACAGCATCAAAAAATCTTAAACCATATAGGAACACAGAAACAGGAGAAGAGCAAAAAAGAGAAACAATCAATGCCATTCTTCCATTCGGAGGCCTTCGCACCGTAGAGCCTGAAAAAAATCAGAAATTTCTAGAGAAAGTGCAAAATAGACAAGTAACAAGGTTGACGAATAAAGGAAACGACCTTCTTACGGAGATACTAGAAGACAATTCTATGAGCCACGAAGAAAAGCAAGATGCAATCAAAGAGAATCCTATCTTGCAAAGATATCTCAATCTACTTAATGTACAGTAATTATGCCCCTCAAAAAAGGAACATCACCGTCCATCATCAAAGAAAACATCCTCGAACTCATCCGCTCAAAACCAAGCAACACACGAAAGAAAGGCATCAAAACCATTGCGAAAAGAAGTGGAACGAGCAGCAAGGAAGCGAAGAGGAAACAGGCTATCGCTATCGCCTATGCAAAAGCGCGCAAATCGCGTTAGAATGAAGACATTACTTTTTCCCCCCCCATTTCTCATGCGTACCATTAAAAGTCTCCGATAAACTCTTTCACCTGGAGACACACTCACCACCGAGGCATTCTTTCACGATCTACCAGATGCCATTGGCGTTGGCGATTGTTACATTGCCTATTTCTTCCCCGATGGAAACACCGTTATTCAAGACACCGTTGTCATTAAAACTCCTGACTGGAAACCACGAACAATAGACGGAAAGCCAGTCTTGGCAACATTTGTCCTACCACCAGATGACGCTGGCTCAGGACATCCATGGGTCACAAATCCGCAAGCATTAGATGAACAACCAGAAGAAACAAAAGAAGACGAGGTAACAGAATAATTATTGCGTTACCTACCAAGCTACGCCATCACTGGTGTAGCTTGGTTTTACTATGGCAATTCCCGGCGATAAAGACAGCAGAGAGCATTATAAATTTTCAGAACCACTGCCGAATAAAACGGCAGTACAAGTTGATGTCATACGAGGTGGAGGAGCAGGAATCTCACAATGGGATTTTGTCGAAGTAACATATCCTGATAGCGTCACAGAGATTTATACGTTCTATTCAGGGACAGGAGATAATACAGGGACTATCGTTGGAACGATTACCGTGGTGTACACAACATCATCAAAAGCTCTCATTCTTAGCGTCGAGAAAACGCCTCTTGTTACTCCATAATGCCATTTAAATTCAACCCCATAACGGGCGAACTAGACCTTGTAGGGGACGCAGGGTCCACGCTCTATACACCAGATGGACCAACAGACTTTACTGTGGGAGGAATCCCAGCTGGAACAGACCTTGGAACAACACCAGTTCCCATCTCCGACATTCTCAATAGAGAACTCTATCAACTTGCACCAACTATATCTCTTTCCACAAGTCCACTCGGCGGCCTACGAGAAGAAGGGGACGACCTTGCCTCCGTTATCCTCAATGCAACAACAGTCAAGTACGCGAATGACATCACATCCGTTACATTTTTTAAGAATGCCTCTCTTATCCACACACAAGCCTCTCCAATTGCAGGTGGTGGCTTAGAATCGTATACAGACGGCACTGGAGTTACAGGTGCAACAGACTATACGGCAAAGGTCAGTGATGGAGTATTCCCAACGGTGACATCGAATACGGTGTCATTCACGTTTGCATTTGCCTACTACTACGGAGTTGGGGCACAAGGGCTCACGCCAGCGCAGGTTGCTCTTCTCACGAAAGACGTTCGTGTGAATACAGCATCCGTTTCCTTTACGTCTTCTCCAAGTAGCCAAGTGTATTATTTTGCATATCCAGATTCATATCCAGCGCTGACTTCCATTCTCGATGCAAACGGATTTGAGACAATCTCAGACTATGATGTCAGCATAGGAAATAGCATTACAAATACATTTGGCGAAACAACGACCTATCGTATTTATGAGTTCAAATTTCCCACGACACAACTGTCCTTCCAAAATACCTACATTCAATAAGCCATGCCAATCCCATTAAGTTCCGACTTCTCGCAAAACTCTGGCCTACCAATAAGCGTCTGGGATACCGTCGCAGACATCACTGCACGCGACGCTATACCAGCGTTTAACCGCTTTGACGGACTTGTGACCTATGTCATTTCAACAAATGAGACATGGCAACTACAGGGTGGAATTACGAATGCAGATTGGGTACTTATTACAAATACAGGAGGAAGCTCAGATATTGAAATAGGCATCACAGAAGTGCTTAGCGGCACTCCAAATTCTATTCTCTATATCGCTCCCGATGGAACGCTTGGACAGGACAATCCAAATTTCACCTATGACGAGGATGAAAAAATCATGACCCTGAAAGATAACGTCACTCTTGCTCTTGGCAATGGTGGACTTTCTGGAGACCTCGGAGCGGACATGCATATCTATTCTGATGGAACAGTTGTCACATTTAAGATTGAATCTCCAACGGGAACATTGGACTCTACAAATCCATATCTTTCATTCCAATATCATGATCTCATAGGAGTTGGTGTCTATGTGCCATTTATTTATTTCGGAAGAAATGCAGGGTTTGGTGGCGGTCTAGATGGCGTTGGAGGTTTCGCACACACCATTTATGTGCAAGATATTTACAATCAGGCAACAGATGGAGCGTTTCTCGTTCCCGATAAAACATATCCATCCATTCTTAAATATGCTGAATTTACATATCAATCTTCCACAAGTACGGTTCGCATTTTTCACAGTGATGCACTCAATCAGCCATTTGCCATTGATGGAAGCGGACACTATTCATTCGGCTCACTAAGCGACCTCGGCGCAAGGGTAAATGTGTACCCAACAGGAACATCCATGGGTGGCATCTATGCAAGGATGCCTAGTAGTTATGGAGCAGATATTTTCAGAATGGAAGACTCTACAGGAGTTGCAAGAGCAAGGATTTTTAAGCCATCAGGAGCCATTAACGATGAGCCAATTGTCTACACAGCTGGATTACTAAGCTCTGCCGTCGGCGCTATTTTAGGATTGATTGACGCTACAGGATTCATCGCAACGGGGACAAATCCAGTGAATGTTATTATATGTGATGATGTTAGTAATTCTGGTGGTTCTTTAGTCATAGGTAATGACAGATCAACACAAACTCTTACGAATGATACGCTCATGTCTCTTACCGTCATATCAGATGATGATAGTGGTGGATTTGGTCTTGTCACTTCATTAGCAATACAAGCTCCTGACGACTGGACAAGTACGTCAACACCAACAAAAATATATATTGCAACAGCACCAATTGGATCTACTGCAGGAGTGGGACACATACAAATAGATCATGACGGAACCATATATCTTAATGACTCAGGAGGATCAACGGGGAATGTCCTTATTAAAAATTCGTCTTCATCGTCCGCTTTATTTGCGGACGTTGGACAATCGCGCGTTGGTATCAATAAGTCGTACCCAGACTTCACGCTTGACGTAGGGGGAGACATTCGCGTCCCTGAAAACGCATTCATTTATATGGGAAACACAGGATCAACACCATCTATAAGACTAGAGGGATATGATGTTGGAAAAACATTCATCATTAGTTCCTTAAATGGAACATTTAACCATTGGATCAGTTTTGGATTAGATCAAACTTCAAATGCCATTTCTATAGCACCCGATGATCCCGATTATTTTATCAATTTCCTTTGCAGAATTGCCGTCCTGCCAAATGTTGATGATGCACCTGGAAGCGTTTTATTCGCATCAGGAACACATCTTTCATTTCCATACAATCAATCACATGTCACACCAGGAGAACACATTCTCCAGCAAGAAGATTTTCCTCCCATGTACAAAAGTGTAGGAGATGCGATCTGCTGCTCCGCGTTCGGAACGTTTGGAAATGATGATGCCACAAAAAGATTACGCATGTATTTTGGGTCAACACTCATCTATGACTCAGGAGACGTTATTCAAAACGACGGCACATGGAGTTTAGAAATGGAAGTAAATTGCCTCAGCGATTCCTCACAACAAATATGTGTTCGCTATTTATCGAACGGAACACTAATTGGATCTGGAGCAATTTATACCGTTGGATCGGAAGACCTGACAAACGATGTCAATATCCGCGTTACGTCTGAATGTGATAACACTGGTGGTATACATATTCACAGCTTCCGTATTAAATTTTATCCCTATAATTAACAATGGCATTCACGAATATTGGGTTCATCCCACTCATCATCAGCGACACAGAAGGAGAGCGCCTGACAGATTGGCCAGAAGGAACCGTTGTTATCAGCAAAGATGTCGATGGTATTGCCTACTTAAAATCAGGATCATTCATTGATCTTACGGGATCTGGTTCCGTGCTCCCCGTTGCAGACACAACGGCTATCGTCAAAGGAAGTTCCGATACGTCAAAATTGATGCGCTTTGAAGTGGACGGCCTTACAACGGCAACGACAAGAGTTTTGACGGTCCAAGATGCAAATGGAACGATTTATATCACAGGAGGGCAGGATGTTGCCATTGCCGATGGTGGGACTGGAACATCCACCGCACCAAGTGATGGGAAGCTCCTCATAGGAAAGACGGATGGTAGTTATGCCGTTGCGAATTTAATAGCTGGTTCCAATGTCACTATCACAAATGGAGATGGCACAATCACGATTGGTGCGACGGGTGGTGGAGCATTACCCGTTGTCGATACGACATCCCTTGTCTTCGGATCGAGTGATAATACAAAGCAGGTTCGCCTTGAAGTTGACGGACTCACAACGGCAACAACGAGAGTGCTCACGGTGCAAGATGTAAGCGGTACAATCTATGTGACGGGAGGAACTGACGTATCCGTTTCGGATGGTGGTACAGGTGCATCAACAGCTTCTGGAGCACGAACCAATCTTGGTCTTGTCATTGGCACAGATGTCCAAGCATTCGACGCTACTCTTGCAGCGCTCGCTGCGTACAACACGAACGGAATCCTCACACAAACGGCAGCTGATACGTTTACAGGAAGAACAATCACGGGGACGGCAAGCCGCATTTCCCTTACGAATGGCAACGGTGTTTCTGGTAATCCAACAATCGACATCGACGTAGCGTACGCAGGGCAGACATCCATAACCACACTTGGTACTATTACGACTGGAACATGGTCTGCTACAACTATTGCGGTGAACAAAGGAGGCACTGGAAGAACAACAGCTCCTACAGATGGGCAACTTCTGATCGGCAAAACAGATGGAAGTTACGCCCTCACGACACTCATTGCAGGATCGAACATTACCATTACGAATGGCGACGGAACGATTACGATTGCTTCCTCAGGAGGAGGTGGTGGTAATCCTTTCGCAGATGATACGGCGCTTGTCAAGAATGCAGCAGACAATACAAAAACAGCCGTTTTCAGTGCTGCGAGTATTACAACAGGAACGCTGCGTACTATTACGCTCCAAGATGTCTCTGGAACGATGTACGTCTCTGGCGGTATAGATATTCCCATTACAGACGGAGGAACTGGAGCAAGTACGGCAAGTGGAGCGAGAACCAATCTAGGACTTGTGATAGGCACAGATGTCCAGGCGTTTGATGCAACGCTCGCTGCGCTCGCTGCATATAACACGAACGGCATTCTCGTTCAAACCGCTTCGGATACGTTCACAGGGAGAACTATTACAGCAGGAAGCACCAAGATTACTATCGCAAATGGAGGAGGTGTTGCAGGAAACCCAACGATTGACGTTGATCAAACGCAACTCACGCTCACAGAATCCCAAATTACAAACCTTGTTACGGACCTTGCTGGGAAACAACCGCTCGATGCAACACTCACAGCCCTTGCAGCATACAATACAAATGGTCTTCTTACGCAAACAGCTGCGGATACATTCACGGGTCGTACTCTCACAGGAACCACGAACAGGATTGATATTACAAACGGAAATGGAGTCTCTGGAAATCCAACCGTTGATATAAGCGCTTCATATATCGGGCAAAACACCATTACGACATTAGGTACGGTCACAACGGGAACCTGGTCTGCAACAACGATTGGTATCAATAAGGGAGGAACAGGAACAACGACAGCTCCAAGCGACGGAAAGCTCCTCATCGGAAAGACAGATGGAAGTTATGCAGTGGCAAACCTTATCGCTGGCTCCAATATAACAATCACAAATGGTGATGGAACTATTACCATCGCATCTTCTGGCGGAGGAGGAGGGAACCCCTTTGCGGACGACACAGCACTGATTAAAAATGCTTCCGATAATACGAAGACGGCTGTCTTTAGTGCGGCAAACATTACAACAGCGACACTAAGAACCATTACACTCCAAGATGCGAACGGAACAATGTATATCACGGGAGGAACCGATGTTTCGATAGCAGATGGTGGTACGGGCGCATCAACAGCATCAGGGGCGCGCACAAACTTAGGTCTCGCCATTGGAACAGATGTCCAGGCGTTTGATGCGACATTGACAGCATTTGCCGCGTATAACACCAATGGCCTCATCACGCAGACAGCAGCTGATACATTTACGGGGCGCACCATTACTGGTACATCAGCGCGCATTTCTATTACAAATGGGAACGGCGTATCAGGAAATCCAACGATTGATATTGATACGGGATATGTTGGACAGACAAGCATTATCACGCTTGGAAACGTATCCACTGGAACCTGGTCTGCATCCACAATTCAGGCAACAAAAGGTGGAACAGGAACAACAACGATTCCAGCGGCAGGGAAGATTCTCATTGGGAAATCAGACGGAACGTATGCTGTAAATGACATCGTAGCTGGATCTGGTATTTCAATCGTCACGGGAGAGGGAACGATGACCATTAGCAATACGGGGACATCTCCTCCATTCATTGACACAACGGCCATTGTGAGTGGTAGCTCCGACGCTACAAAGCTCCTCCGTTTTGAGGTGGATGGATTCACAACAGGTACGACACGCGTTCTTACGCCACCAAACTATGACGGCACGATTGCAACGATCGCTGGTATTGAGAGCCTCACGAATAAGACGCTCGTTGCCGCAAAGATTGCAAACAATGATTTCATCGCTGACGCGAATGGCAATGAAGTTCTCGTCGTTGGCCAAACGGCAAGCGCTGTCAATGAAGTGAAAGTCACCAATGCTGCAACTGGTGCAAACCCCGTTATCGCAGCACAGGGCGGTGATACAAATGTCACACTTGAACTCAACGCAAAGGGATCTGGTGTTGTGTTTGCAAATAAGGGAACAAAGAGGAAGGTTGTCGCTCTTACCGATGGAGCAAATATTGCGACTGATGCAAGTGCTGGTGACATCTTTACGGTGACACTCGGAGGGAATAGAACATTGGCAAATCCCACAAATCCAGCAGACGGCATGATACGATGCTGGAGAATCAAACAGGATGCGACGGGAAGTAGAACGCTCACTCTCGACACAAACTTTCGTTTTGGCACAGATATTCCATCACTTATCATGACAACAACCGCATCCAAGACAGATTACTTCATTGCCATCTATAATGGCACAGACTCGCGATGGGATATCGTAGACTTTGTACGCGGATTCTAATGACATCTTTCACCTTCCATCCACTCCTTCAGGACGCGGCACTCATCAAAAAATTCAATCTGCATAAGATCAATGCAGAACAACGAGAAATTATTACAAAGATCCAGAACGCTGGACGCTCCTGTCTTCCAGCGCAGCTCATCATCTTAAAACATGAAACGGGCTGGGAGGCCTGGGAATACAATGATGATCCTGTCTTTGCGATTGGATGGATTGCGATCCAACATGGAAAAACGGAGAAACTTGACACATTCCTTCAGGAATCAATAGAAGAGACGTTCTCGGCACTCTCAAAGGATTCCCTGTTTATTGATGGATGCCATGAATACTGTCTTGACTGCCTTGAAAGAGGAACGGCAGAAGACTACTGGCTCTGCACAAGTACGATGCGGCATGCTGTCATAGAAGATGTCAAGAGAAGTGGAGGCGATAAAGAAACGCTCGGAGAAAGGCAGCATGAAGCTGAGGATATCTGGAACGACTGGATGATGAACCGTCTGCGACCGCTCTATACAAAAGAAGAAGTCTTGCACGCAACCGTCTAATGCCAACGCGCTTTTATCTTCCAGGCCAAGGATTAGCGGACGCCGTCGTTACGCCCGATGCCGCCTGGAATGAAACGGCGGATGCCTATGTCCCACGAAGAGCCAACACCAATAAAATAGGTTCCTCTATTCTTGGAACGCCAGCCTCTGTCTCATGGGTTTCTGGAAACAAGCAGCTCATGGAGCAGTTTATCTCTGGAGCACTCCTCGGAGATCAAACAATATCAGGAACCATCAGCGGAATAGGGTGTTATGTTCGCGGTACATCAGGATCAACGAATGTTGACAAAGTATATTTTGGCGCTCGTGTCGTATCTTCCGATGGCTCAACGGTACGAGGGACATTGCTTGCCGTTGGAAACTACTTCGCAAATACAGCTCTTCTTAAGCGGGCTGGCTATCGTGTCCTTGCCTCTGCACAAGCTATTACCACCGTCAACGCGCTCTCTGGAGATAGGATCGTTTTTGAGCTTGGAATTTCAGACACGGCAAGCCCTATCCCATCAGCCGTTCTTGTGACGGGAGATGCACAAACAACGGATTCAGCACTCTCGGAACACGATGAACTGAGCTACAATCAAAACGTCTGGATTGAACTTTCCGCAAATATAACAATTAAAAAACGTATTGGATTTTTTTCTTCCATGCTCTAAGATAGCTTTATGGCGAAAATTGTGATTGAAGTTGCAGACGATCAATACGATGGAATCCTCAATGCGTACTGTGACGTAAGAGGATTTGGGAACAAGCTCCAAGCATTTGCAAATCTCACAGTCAAAGGCAAAGAGGAAAAGACAAAGGAGCAATTTGTCACAGAGAAACTGACGGAAGACCTTGTTGCTCCGTACAAAGGTAAAATCAGAGTTGATGAACATGAAAAAGTGGAAGATATTATCAAGCAAAAAATTGACGCTATCGACGTTACGATTGACCTTCCCGTGATTAAATTGGAGCCCGTTCTTACCGAGGAACCAATTGAGGAAGAAGTTGTTTCTCTCTAATTTTTCCAAAAATATTTATGAAAAAATCTCCAGAAACACAGGAACAAAAAAGAACTTTACAGACAATCTCTCTTTCGGAACTCAAGGCTATTGCCTACGATCAAGTCGTTGCAATCAATAGGGCAAACCTTGTTATTAAGGAGGTAGAAGCTGAGATCGCCAAAAGAACAGCGCCACAGGAGAAGGGTGTAGAACCAAAGGAACCAAAAGAGAAGGACGTGGCTTAATAGCCACGAAGTTTCTTCGCGTTGCTCATCGCACGAGCCCTTGTGTCACGAATATCCGACAAGGCGCGTCGCCCTGCACGAACTCTTTTATTGATCACAGGAGCCGCAACGGCCGGAGGAACATTTCTTTTTGCCGCACGAGAAGCGGCGCGGTCGGCCAAAGAAAAATTCATCCCCGCGGACTGAAGTTTATCGCTAACAATCTTGTCGAACCTGTTTGCGCCTCGGCGCAGGACAGCACGACGTTGTAAGTGGGGAGATCTCATAGTTCCTAGACCATCTCTCCAAAAAGGAAACTACACAAGGGAAAAGGAATATCCGTAGATGATGTACTCAAGAATCATAACGATATTTCTTCGGACACTCTAGGTCTATATACATTTGAACACACTCCCAAAATTCTGCATCAGAAATTTTCCACTTCTTTTTCATCTCCTTACGAAGGAGATGCATGAAGGAGTAGTAATCCTCAATATCCTTCACAGTAAGGTTTAAGGAGCCACGGATGATGCGAGAGCTCTTTGTCATTCACTGTCAATATAATCGAGTTCGGAGAGGACCACAAGAGAATATCCGATCATGTCCCGAAGAGCGTCCTCTATCGCAGGATGATTGAGGTCCTGCTTCTTACTGAGGGAGGAGAGACGGTGAAGCTTATCGGAAGAACGAAGACAGTAGGAAACGAGAACAGAGCCCTCCCGTCCGTACTCGGGAAGGAACTCACGAGCGGAGGAGGAGAAGGAATCCCCATATCCCTGATTCTTCTCTTTCACGAGATCGATAATACGCTGCAAGTATTGGAGCAAGAGCTCATCGGAGGGAAGTGGCATAGGCTAGAAGGGTAAAGACGTATCAAAGCTCACCTGGCCCTCTTCAGAAAAAAGTGTCAGGGAGGGGTTCCAAAGAAGTTTCACGGTCCCAAGGGGGCCTGATCTATTCTTCGCAACGATAAGCTCCACAAGATCTTTGGTCTTCTTGCCTCCATCAAGGGAACGAGCGACGAGAGAGAGCTTATCATTATCATCTTTCATATTTTCGTTATAAATAAACACCACCACATCGGCATCTTGCTCAAGAGAACCTGACCCTCGAAGGTCTCCAAGAACAGGCCGCCTGTTTGCAGTATCGAGCTCACGTTTTAGCTGAGATGCAGCGATAATTACTTTTTTTGTTCTCATGGCAATCAACTTTAAACGACGCGTAATCTCTTCTAGTTCAGCAACACGGTTCTCTCCTGACTTTGGGAGAGCAATAAGCTGAAGATAGTCAAGAAAGATGATGGGCGCTTCAGAAACTTCGATAAGAGATTCAATTTCTGGGAGGAAGCGTGCCTCATCATCCACCTGAAGAAAGTCAGTGAGTTTTTGGCTTAGGATAAACGATTCGTTTTTAATGGCCTTCCAAGGCTGTTTATAGAAGACTTGTAGTGCTCTTGGTAGTACTTCTCTCGAAGACATTTCTAACGCAAGGAAGAGGCATTTCCGTTCCAAATTTGCCATGTTTATTGCGAGGTTGAGAAGAAGAGATGACTTTCCCGTTCCAGGACGGCCACCAATGATGATCACATTTCCCTCTTGTGGACGTATCATAGCATCTAAATCCGCAAAGCCAAGCGGAAAAACAACCTCACCATGCGCTTGAAGATCTTGCAAAACTTCCAGAGCCGTTTTTGATTTTTTCGGCAAAAGATCCTGCAAATCTCGTGTTTTTTGTGCAAATTCTTCCACGATCCGAAGCGCGGTATTCTCAGAAATTTTATGTTCGGTGGCGGTGCGCCGGATGAGAAAACCTCGTAGAAGCTCAAAAACACGATCAATAGGGGTTAAATACCACGGCAACGCAAGTGTTTCCGCAAGGAACACAGATCCTCCCACGTTTTCATAGAGCGGAACACCCGAAAGGCGCGCATTTACTGATACAAGATCGGTCATTCCTGATTCCAAGATATCATCCTGCATGGCTGTGAAGATCAAGCCATAAGCTTTTTCGTAAAAATCTTCGAGGACCAGACGACTAAGAAGCCACGGGTCCAGAAGGCAGTGCGCAAGCGCAGTGCGCTCAAGCGAGAGATCAAACAGAGCATTGGATGCATTTTTCATAACGTGTGAGGGTTAAGAATACGAAAAGAATCCTGATAGAAATGAAACGGAGAGGTGATGCGAGAAGGCCACGTCTTGCTTTTGGCAGCTTTCTGGAGGGTTGCCTCGATAATTCGGAACGCATGGTCAATTTGGTCGTTTGTCGGAAGATCCGGATTCGCGGCAACAACAACATCCAGATACTTTTCGATAGAAAGGCGAGCGTACTTACGCTGATTGGCCGCGGAACCGTCCATACCGAACTGAAGCGGCAGAACGGAACGAAACAAACTGATGAAACGATCAACAAGAAGATCTGATGATCCTGATATGTCAGAAGAGTCTTGCGAAGCAACTGTGTGTGAAGGACCGCGCGTTCGCGCGCGTTCTCCCACATCTTTTAAAATTATTTCCGAAGAAATAATTTTATTCTTCGTATTCTTATATTCTTCTTTAGTGCTCACTTGCCGCTCACTTGCCGCTCGTCTGCCGCTCACCCGCTGATCATTTTGCTGCTCATTTGATTGATATAAATCCCAATTTATGACTGTAATAAGCGAACATTTGTTATCTTTTTGCTGCTCAATTAGCCGCTCATTTTTTAACGAGTTCACGATTCGTCGAATAGTGGAACTCGGAATGTTCGTTATTTTGCTGATTTGGCCCGATCCGACGGTAAGTTGACCGGGAGATAAAGTTATTGTTTTACCACCAAATCTGACTTTCTTTGGCTCCCAGACTGCATGATCGAGGATGTACATCCAGACAATAAAGAGATTCGGTGATGAGCAGAGAAATGGATTTCCCCAAATTTTTCTCCACTGCTTTCTCCAGCCAAGTGGGTCTGAAAAAGATTCTTTAGACATAGCAATAACACATAAAGGGGCCCACATCGTCGAAAAAGCAGCTAGCAGTTGCGAAATGGGGCCCTTGATATGTTATTGCTAGCTGCTGCACGAAAGGCACTCTAGCAGGCCTGGGATTTTTTTTGAAATGACGTGTTTGTGTTTAAGGATCATCTAGAGGAATGTAAAGAAAAGTTGGCAATCCTTAAAAAAGGAACCCTATTTTTTAGAATTTGGTGTGCGTTTGAGTGGAAAGTATCTACTTTTTTATGGGTGGGTGAAGGAAACTGCGCGAGGAAGGGGGGGGGGCTCTTTTGTGTGCGCGCCCTATAAAAGCATCCTTTTTTGTCCTGTCTAGCGTACCCACTACATCTTGTGTCTATGGGCGCTAGGTCGTGGGAGAAATTGCGATATTGGCTTAGATAAGCCAATGTGTATCATGCACAATACACATTGTGCATCATTAAGGAATAGGCTAATCATCTTCTTCCTCTTCCTCTTGTGCTTGTAGTAGCTTCTTGGGCTGCTCTAAGTCTATCCATTGCACAGGCCTCTGTGCGCTCTCCGTTTGATCTATAGCGTTTGCGAGGCTGATCGTGGTCTCTGTCTCGTACTTATCCTTCCAGTGCTCGTTAAACATGTTTTTAAGGGCAAACATCGTACCTTGCGCGTACTTTCCAGCTACTAAAATGTTGGCAAGATTGTTCTCTTGCCACTGGCGACCCTGTAAAACTGCTTCACGGAAGGCCGGAAATTTATCCATCCACTTATAGAACACTCCTATGTTCACATGAAGCGCACTTGCAAGCGCACGAATGGTGATCACATAGTTCGGGTTCTTGAGTATCTCATAGGCTTTCGTAGCCTTCTCCGGTGAGTAACTATTGAACATTTCCTCTTCGCTCTTGTTGATCTGATCAAATGTTGGGCGTAACTCTTTGAATGGGTCTTTCGCTTGTAGGATATCGCGTGATTCCTCATCAAGGCGTTCCATGATCTTAGCGTGTCCCTGTTTCTTTTTTGTAGAGCTTGCGTTGAGCATAGAGACACATACTACACCACACCACGCGGCTTTGTCTTTAGAAAACTGTTTGACTCGTAGAATGCGCCATGATACCATGACATCACTTATTTCTTTCTCCTCTATCTTATGAGCACTAAGATACAGACATCATCGGCTGACACAAAAACACTCCATGACCTAATGGCCTTGGCAGACATAGATTCATCTCTCGCGGAGGCTTGCCAAGCATATCTTGATGCTTTCGGTGAAACTGATCTGTCAAAATTTGAGGAGTCGTACGTTGGCAAATATCCGTCTGATATTATGTTCGCGCAAGAAATGGCAGAAGAAACTGGTTGCATACCAAAAGACATGCAGTGGCCCCTCTATTGTATTGATTGGGAGCTGGCAGCAGATGAACTCATGATGGATTACACGGAGCAAAACGGATATTTCTTTCGTAATTTCTAATTCCTTCTTACCAACAACTCCTATGACTACCAAAACCTGCACCTGTACCTCTCACGGCCACTGTGCCGCTTGCGAGGGGCAACGTGAGGCACACGTCACAAAAACTCCCTCACACACTCCTGCGCCATGGAACTATTCTGACACTGCCGGAAGTCACCAGTATGCAGTGTTTGAAGAAAAGAACGGACGCGATATCGCACTCGTCTACAATCGCGGCGATCATTCAAGGCTCGATGCCCGCCTCATCTCTGCCGCCCCTGAATTACTCGCTGCCTGTAAGGCCGCAAGCGATCAAGAGATGGAATGCTACAGTGAGGGGGGAAATCTTGAGAGAGAATATTGCCTCCATTGTGTCCTTCTTGATGCCATCGCAAAAGCCGAAGGCAATTTGTAGTTCCTAAATAGCACTCGTATCACTTTCTCTCCTTCCCATGAAAAAGATTATCGACCTCCTGTTCTCATCTCAATATGGAACAGCCACAGATGCTGGTAAACGTACCGCAACTTTCGCTTGCCTCATCATGCAACATCTTGGATGTTCTGCTAGGAAGCCACTCTGCATCACTCTAAAAGACTTAGAAAGGGCAGAAAGGCAGTGTAAAGGCAAGGCGTTCGTCAGTCGCCCAGCCGTTCGAGATGGACAATTCTGTCTCGAATACGCAATGATGCCAGCTGCAAAAGCGCGTCCCTGGCAGGATGCCAATGATGAGGAGTGTGCCCGCTTCTTAAAAAAGAAGCGTTCCTAACTCATTTTCCATCTAATGACTCCTCTCCTCTCCTATGCAATCACCTAACCCAAAACGTAAGCTCTCCTACCGCATTAAAAAAGAAGTCATTATGCCCTTTGCGCTTCTCCTTCCTAGCCTCTGCTTTGCTCTGATTATCCTTCATGGAATCATCTACGGTCTATGATCCATTTCCTCCTCACTCTCCAGCAAGTTCTCTTCGCGCTCTCCTACGCGTCTCTAGGATTCGTTGTCTCCCTGATCGTCTTAGACTTCTTGCGCGAACCAGACTTCATGGAGAAAGAAAAAATCATCTTACTATCACTCATTATCTCGCTCTTCCTCTTCCTTCTCGCTCTCTAGTGATGCACTCTAGTCTCCTTCCCCCTTCTCTATGACCGCACTTCAAGACCTCGCAGGAACCTATCGCAATGAGCTCTCCCTCGTGGAGCATAATGATGATTCATTCTTTATTGTCCTTCCCTCCGCTCCTGTTGCCTTCCGTGATGCAATCAATACGGCGCAATCGACGGAACTCCCTGATGATATAAAACTCTCCTACATCGCAGACTCCCTCGAAAAATTGCGCGATT
The DNA here is from genome assembly GCA_964641255.1 of uncultured Gammaproteobacteria bacterium. Lineage (GTDB taxonomy): Bacteria > Patescibacteriota > Microgenomatia > JAMCZE01 > JAMCZE01 > CAZXMM01. Next base: position 39,606 of record CAZXMM010000006.1, read on the forward strand.
CTGCTGATCCAGCAGACGGACGATTAGCTCTTACTGCTGACACCACATTTGGGCCTCTTACGAGCTGGATATCTTCTGATTCGTCCCGTCTTGCGTATCTCCTCACGGCAACAAACGCCGTCATTGACGTTGGGGATCCACTTCTCGATTCTCTCGTGCTATTGAGCGATGCGCAGCTTCTTGAGCGACAAGAAATCTATGACAGTATCCAGACTTCGCTTGAGGCAATTCTTGCGTAGCTCTTCATTTCTTCCCTTGCAAGCACCATGTTCGTTGATTCTCTCTCATCTACCGAGACGCACGTCGTCGTCTTTCGTGTCACAGAGGGTGGGCTCGTGTATGCCCTCTTCCCATTCGTTCCTGCGACGGTAACGAATGGAGAGGGGGAATGTTGTGTGTTTGCTACTGATCTCGGCTTTGGTGCTGCAGAATATAACTCTGTCATTGCTTCTACGCGCGCAGCAACACCAGAGGAATGCTGGAAAACACAGGGGGAACTTATGAACCGTGGCTTTACCTTGCAACCCTACGATCATGATGCGCTTTTTGGGAAGTACGCTTCCCGTTGCCCTGATTGTTTCTATCCGTCTCTTGCCTGTCATTGTCTATGATCCATCTTGCGTTCTTTCTTCATCGACTCGGCTTTCGTTTTGAGAAAGTTCTCTATGATGATTACCGTGTCCCCCTCGTCTGTCGTCTTGGTTCTCATGACCTAACGGGGCAGGGAAAGTGTCTCCGATGTTCCATGATGATTCCTATCTACTTTCTATGACCACCATCACCAAATCAGAGGCACAGAAGCTCCTTAAGGCTCCTCCGAAAAAGAAGCCTGCGAAAAGCTCCAAGACCTTCACCTTCTACGATGATGGACGTTCTCTCTTAAAACTCCGCGAAGCATATCCTGAATTCTTCTACGATCAATCGTGGTATGGAGATCAAGACTTTGTGAAGGAGACCGAGAAGCCCTGCATGAGAACCATCCGCATCCTTCACGACTCCAATAACAAAACATTTAACGAACAGAAGGCTCTGCTAGAAAAGGACGAAGAAGTCACGAAAGCACGCCAGCTTGTCATGCTCTCGGTTCTGTTGCAGCTCAAAGGCGAAGAGCCTATCGAAGAAATGATGAATGGATGGATTCGGTGTGCAGAGGAGACGACTCTCGACAGCCGCGTCGTACTCTACTGGCGCGAGGGTCGGCTCGGCGTCGACGGCTGCTGGGATGCCGACCGGCACGACCGCGTGTTCCTGTCAAGTACCATCTATTCATTTCCCTCCCTTTCATTATGACGAATAAAGCCTGCGTCTCCTGCGACTACTGCAGCTCCTGCGACTCCTGCAGCTCCTGCGACTACTGCAGCTCCTGCGTCTCCTGCGACTACTGCAGCTCCTGCTTCTCCTGCGACTACTGCTTCTCCTGCGACTACTGCAGCTCCTGCGTCTCCTGCGACTCCTGCTTCTCCTGCGACTACTGCAGCTCCTGCTTCTCCTGCGACTCCTGCGTCTCCTGCGACTCCTGCAGCTCCTGCGACTACTGCAGCTCCTGCGTCTCCTGCGACTACTGCTTCTCCTGCGACTACTGCGTCTCCTGCGCCCTCTCATACGGCCTTCGCATGTCTGAATATATGATATTCTGCCTTGGTGAAGGACGCTGGGAACGATCTGGAGACGGTTACCAAAAGAGCCTCCGAGCATGGAATAAAGAAATATCGAAAGAGCGCTATGAAGAACTACTAAAGGAGGTAAAAACAATTTTAGGTGATTTCAGGCCTGACGCGCGACTTGATTGGACGGAGGCTTGGAAGAAGGTATCCGCTACACAATGGGCTCAACTTGCGCGCATTCCTGAATTTGACCTTGAAATTACAAAGAAGATTACTGGCCTTTCTAACATAGAGATTGCAGAGGAGAAAACCATCAACATTGAGGGAAAGGAGTTTGCTGTGTCAGAATTAAAGGCCATGATCGACAAATCGAAATAAGGTATCTATGTATTTCCTTTAGCAACTACCTACTCACCTATAGTAACTATGACTAAAACACCTTTTACACCATCGGCGGAAACATACTCAGCCATCATTTTGTGCCCGAATTGTTCACTGTCGTTGAGTCATAACATTGAAAAGGGAACAACGATAAAAGCCTACAGAAATAAAGCCGTCTGCACTAAATGCGGTTGTTCGTTTGACTCGTATCCTGGTTCATATTGGCCAATGCAAGGAACTGGCAATCCATATCCGAACCAATACCCCGAAATTATCTGCTCCCACTCTATCTGAATAGATACTCTTCCCTGTATTTCCTTTGAACACTTATGACCACTGAAACAACACCATCGGCAACATGGGATGCTATGACCGACGGGCAGAAGAGAGAGTTTTTGGCTTCGCACCACGTCAATCAAGTTGACTTGACAAAGGATGTTAGCGGAAAAGTAGGGGTTCTTCGCAGCAATAAGCCAAAAAACGAAAACCCCATTTGCTATACTGTTCGTGCGTTCTTTCACAGCATAGCGGTACGGGGTTTCCTATCTGCTACCCCACTATACCATGCACCCCAACTTCCCGTTCACGGTCTTCTGCATTGCAGGGACGAAAGCAACCGACATTGCTCAATTCAACTTCATAGACCTTGCAAAAGAATATTCAGATTATCTTTGGAGCAAGGAAAAGAATTGCTACTACGATGTCTATGTCAAAGGAGACAGAAAACCAATTCATCAATCTCCTTCATCACTGGAACGAATCGAAATCGAAGACAAGAGAGAACAAGCACGACAAGCTGCACAAAAAGACAGAGAACGAATCAAGAAACATGGCCTTGGTTCTCTTCTAGCCTAAGAACGCACTCACTCCGTACCGCTTACCTTGCTCTTCAATGACTAAAAAGACAAAATCCTTGGCTAAACCGATAAAGAAAATCGAACCCGTCGTAGAAAACCTCATTCTTATATCCGATTTAAGCCGAGCAGTCGGACTTGTACAAGCTGTTCAAGATACTACGAAAGGGGAGCGGCGCGCAACAGTGTTGCAAGAAGCAATTGATCTCATCCAAAAATACTTACCATGACGACAGATAACACATCACAGGCTCTCACCGACAAACAGATTATTGCTCGTCTTGCAACGGAAGTGATGGGGTGGTGCGTGAGCGGGGATGGCAAGAGAGTGATGCGCGACTTAGATGATATGTGGAACGATGAGCCCTTTGACTGGAACCCCCTCACCGATTGGAACCACACCGTGCAGGTTCTTCAGAGGATGAACAAGAAGCGCATCCCAGACATAGATTTCAAGTCTCCTGACGCACAACAACGCATCTGTATGGCTGCACTAGGACTTCTACCAGTAAACACCTGTAGCATGGACGGGTGTGCAAGAAATACAATCGCCAGAGGATGGTGCGATAAGCATTACAGGAGATGGAAGCAACATGGCGACCCAGATATAACACTTAGAGACTTTACGCCTCATGGAATGACTGGAACCGCAGAATATAGAGCTTGGATTGACCTGAGGCGACGATGTAACAACCCCGATGACCCGAATTATGCAAGCTATGGAGGACGTGGGATTACGGTCTGTGAAAGGTGGATGAACTCGTTCGCAAATTTCTTGGAGGACATGGGTGAAAAGCCATCCCATGAACTCTCAATCGAACGAGTGGATAATAATTGTGGATATTCACCTGAGAACTGCAAATGGGCAACTGCTTCTGAGCAGCAGAATAATAAACGTAATTCCAGAAAAGTATGAAAGCTGACCTCCCCGTCCGTTGCAAAGCTCTCCTCTCTGCTCTTGATGCCCTCTCTTCAAAATGACAACCTGCTTTCACTGTCACAAAGAAGGCGCAACGAAGGCAGTCACCCCTGTGTCGTATCATGGGACAGAAAGCTATCGCCTTATAAATTCAGAGCCGAGA
>CAZXMM010000007.1:0-18185 GCA_964641255.1 uncultured Gammaproteobacteria bacterium
CGCGCCAGCGGGTCGAGCACCTGCACGTAGAGGCGCTCTTTCATCAGTTTTTCAATATCAATTTTCTCGCTGTCGTCCTGCTCCAGCCCGGTGGCGGCGATGTAGTTTTTGGTGGCTTTGGCCATGCCGTCGGGGTCTTCCTTCGCCTGGGCGAGGCGGAAGGTAGCGAGCGCCATTTCTATGGCGCGCTCGCGGTGGACGCTTTTGGGCACTTCGTCGAGGTTGCCGAAGGCGTGGCGCATGTTGCGCACGTCGTTGCGGGCCTGTGCGACGGAGATGGCGAATTCTTTTTGCAGGGCGTCCACGACTTCGCCGTAGGAGGCGAGGGCGAGGAATTGGCCCTTTGCAAAGTCCCAGCGGCGGCGGATGCGGTCTTCGGCGTCGGTGAGGTCGAAAGGCTCGTCGGTGCGGTACCAGGCCTTTAGCACGTCGGTCTCGCCCATGCCGGTGAAGCGCTCGCGCAGGGCGACCTGGCGGCGCCGGTCGGGGGGGAGTTGGGCGGCGGTGGCGGTGGTCATGCGATCAGTCGAGTTTTTGCTGCAAGGCGTCGCGTTCGGCGATTTTCTTGTTAAGTTCTGATTCCAGTTTGGCCCGTTTGCCGGGGTCTTTTTCCCGCTTCAATTTGCCGCGCAGGTTGGATATGCGCGAGCGGACTGACAATAGTTTTTCGAGGGTAGCAGCGGCGTGGGCGTTGAGGATGGGGCGAATGGCCTCCCCCTGCCCCTCCAAGGGAGGGGTGTCGCCCGCGCGCAGGCGGTCGTATTCGGCGTCGAGATCGGGCACTATTTCCTGCATGATCTCTCGGGCGTAGCCGGCGCGGGCCTCGTCCGTGTCGGCTGTGACCATCAGGGCGTGGGTGTGGGCGTGGCGTTTGTGCAGGGCTTTTGCAGCCTCACCCCCTACCCCCTCTCCTGGGGAGAGGGGCGTTACGCCCCCCCTGCTGGCACCCTCTCCGCCCCTCTCCCCCGGAGAGGGGGTAGGGGGTGAGGCTGGGGTAGCGCCGGGTTCCTGGGCGCACTGCCGGAGCGCATTTTCGAGTTTGCCCCGGTTGTAATTATCGACGTAGCCGCCGCCGAATGCGAGGGCCTGCATACGCGACCAGGCCAGGCGGGTGAGGTGTCGGTCGCCGCCGTGTTCGGCGAGCAGTCGGACGCCGGCGGTGAAGTCGCGGGCGTGTTGGGTGGTATAGATGTCGTAGAGTGTCATAATGCGGATTTGGTGACGCGGATTTTGGGCGGATTTTTCGGATTTACGCGGATTTGGTGACGCGGATTTTGGGCGGATTTTTCGGATTTACGCGGATTTGGTGACGCGAAGGTGAGGGGGCGATTAATTAATCGAAAGGACGCGCGCCGGCGACTAAAAAAAACAGCCGTGCCTTACCGGCGCGGCTGAAAACAAAAAACAAAAACGTGGCTATGATGAAGTCAATCCCCCTCCTGCGTATCGGCTACGGAGGGCAGGGTGTCGGGTGGTTCGGTGCGTAATCGGCGCGGCGTGGGCGCTTTTTCCGGTTCGGCGGCAGACTGCGGCAGCGCTTCGAGGCCACGCCATCCGGCGCGCACAAGGCGGGCTGCTATGGCCGGACTGATGATCCGGGCGCGGCGCGATCCGGGCGGCAGGGCGCGGCTAAAACAGATGCGGTAAAGGCTGTATGCCGGGAAGTCGAACACCGGGCCGCCATTCAGCGGTGCTGTAAGGCGGTATTGGGCGCGTACGTCGTCCGGCAGATCGTTGTTGTGTACCATGTCGCTGTTGGTGTTGGAGCCTCACCCACTGCCCCCTCTCCACAGGAGAGGGGCGTAGATGGCGGGGGCCCGGTTATGCGTTTGGTGTTACGTCGATGGTGGCGGCCTCGTAGAGCATCGGGCGGCTGGAATAGGCCGATACCGTCACGGTGATGATGCGTTCGCCTTCGGGTCCGTCGCCGGTGCTGCCTTCGCTGGTTTCGACGTAGGCGGCTTCATCCTTGCGACCGATCACGTGCACCTTCGAATTTTTGTCGGTGCAAAGCCAGACGGACGGGATGTTGAGCATCCGGGTGGCGAATTCGAGTTGGCCGGCGTCCATGCCCTGGAGCACGAACGTGAATGACTCTTTCCAGGATTTTGAGCCTTTTCCGCCCACTGCGGTGATGGTGTACGATCCTTTGTCGATCAGGATCGGGAAGGAACGGAAGTAGCCCAGGCCGGATGCGGCGCCGGTGAAGTCGAAGGTGTCGGTGGCGCGCACGTAGTCACCCTCTGCGGTGGTGGCGACGTAGTCCGGGTCGGCGGTGATCTCGCTGGCCGGCACCACGTAGCCCGTCTGCTTAATGCCCGACGGGTTGGCGGCGCAAGGGACGGCGGTAAGCGCTGATATTGTGCACATTATAAAGCGTGTTGTGATGGTTGATGAATGCCCCGTAAGAAGCCGCCCGCCGTAGAGCGGACGGTTCCTTACAGGATGACAAAAGCGGTTTACACCTGTTCGTTCACGAATATTTCCTGCGGATACTCGAATCCGAAGCCGCGGTAGATCGTGGCGTACATTTCGAGCACGCGGCTTTTCGTCTTGAATATAATCTGCGGATACACGGGCGCGCCGGCGCGGCTTACCCACACCATGTTTTCGCGGCCGTTGGGCAGGTAGACGATGCGCCCGCTGCCGGCCATCGTGGCCACGCTGACGAGCCGCACGTTGTAGTCATCGACCATGATGTCGCGGGTGCCGTTGTTGTTCGGGAACGGGCTCGCGGCCTGCGACGTGAACTCGCCGCGGTAGTCGCGGAAGTAGTAGCGGCGCAGGGTGGGCGACATCAGGATGCGGCCACCTTTCGCGGTGATGCACTCCGGGATCGAGTCGAGGAAGAGTTCGATCTTATCGCGGGCGTTGGATGCCGATAGCGCCGTGGTGGTGATAACGTTGGCGGCGGGGATGTCGAGCGAGGTGATTTTGTCGGCGATCACTTTTTTGAAGCCGTCGACCGCATCGACTGCGTCGCCGGCGGTGCCGGGTGTCGGAGCGGCATATTCGCCGAGCCATGCCACGCGGTTGAGGTCGTCGTTGAATTTCGGCAAAATCTCGCGCTCCAGGATGTAGCGCGGAAACGTCCAGTTCATCGGGTCGTTTTCGGGATCAAAGCGGCTTACCATCCAGGAGTTCCACCATTTTTCCAGTTGTACCCCCGTAAACTGGAGGTCCATTTTTACCGGGCGAACGCGGATGGTTTGCTCGGCGTGGGTGACGGTGCCTTTCGGTGTGAAGGTGCCCTGGTAGGGTTGCAGCACTTCGTCGACTTCGGCGTTTTCTACGACGTAGTATTCGCCGGTGCTGCTGCGCTGCGGCAGGATTTTTTCAAGTTCCAGCCCGAGGCGGGTTTTGGTTTGTATGTCCTGCGAGAACATCCGGGAATGGTCGTTCAGGTGTTCCGCAAGGCTGTCTATCGTGATAGTCATGTGAGCGTGTTGATGATGAAGCGTTAGAAAATAGCGTGAAACGCGGATTTTTTGCGGATCACGCGGATTAATCCGCGATCACGAACTGCGCCGTCTCGTTGTTTTTCGCGGCGTCGGCGTAGACTTTCGCGGCGGCTTGTACACGGGCTTCCAGGATGTCGGCTCCACCGGCGGGCGGCAGGTCTTCGCCCGGCACTGCGGGGGTGCTTTTGCCTGCGCCTGGCGTTTTGCCCCAGGCGGCGATGGCTTCGGACAGTTGTTGCACCTGCGCTTTCAGGGCCGTCAGTTCGGCGCTTTCGGCTACGGGCTCGGCGGGCGGGGCGGCGGGCGGCGGCGTTTTCTGGCTATCCAGGAATGCCTGCGCGTCGGCAGCGCTCAGCGTTCCGTCGCCGATGCTTGCTTTGAATTCTTCTAATGTCATGTCGGGTTGATTTTGAACCGCCGGCAACGGGTCGCCTGCGGGTGATGGTGATTGAATGTGATCGCCGGCGAACAGCGCGGCGGCGTCCTCGAAGAAGGCGCGAACCTTCCGCAGGAAGCCGGGCGCCTGCGGGTTTGCAGGTTCGTGCCGCTCAAACCACGCTACGAGGTCGCGGTAGGAGAGTTTTGTTACGTCTTCAGGAGCCACGCCGGGCGCGGCCTGGTAATCGTCGGGCGAGGTGAGCCAGCCTTCGGCGTTCACGTCGTTCCAGGGCAGCCAGTGATCTTTACCGTCGAAATACTTCTTTTTCATCTCCTTTTCGCTCATGCCGGTGGCGTCGGCGGCAGCGGTGACGAGGGTGCTGTCGAATGCTTCGAGGGTGTCCGCCATGTCACGCATGTCGTTTGCGTTGCCCCAGCAAATGCCGGAGGCTGCGTGTAGCATCAGCATGCCGTTTTTCGCCATGTGGCGTTTTTTGCCGGCCAGCCAGATGATGCCGGCCATACTCGCGGCGACGCCGTCGATCCAGGTGTTCACCTCCGATTTGCAGTTGCGGATGGCGGTGACGATAGCGGACCCGTGGAAAATCTCGCCTCCGGGCGAGTTGATGCGCACGTGGATGGTGCTGTATTTGTCTGCGAGGCGTTCGAGTTCCTGTACGAAGTCGATGTCCGTCACTCCTTTGCGCTCGCCGGTGTAGTAGTCGTAGGTTTCGCCGATGTAGCCGTAAAGCAGTATGGTGGCTTCGGCGGCGCCTTCGGTGGTGAGTATGTTGAAGTATTTATTCATGTTCGATGTGTTTTCGCCGCCGTAGTGCGGACGGTTCCTTACAGGATGACAATTAGAATGCGGGCACGTAGCCGGGCGATTTGCGCAGCGATGCGCCGGTGAACGTGACGTTGTGCGCGCGGGTGTCGCCGCCATCGGCGCCACTGCTGAACCGCGCGGAGAAACGCAGAGGCTGTTCGGGGGTGCCGAGCAGCAATACCCGACCGTCGCGGGTGAGGCGCAGTAGGTAGCGGTGCTGTTTCATGCGGTTGAGTTCGCCGCGCACGGCGGGCAAATCGGACGGTATGCGGGCGCTGACGGAGATGCGGAAGTAGTCGCCCTGGGGGCTGTCTTGTTGTTCTTCCGTCCAGGCGCCGCTGCCGGCGGCGTAGGGTAGCGCGTACCAGGTTGCGGCGAATACGGCTTTTTGCTGGTTCCATGCGCCTGGCTCGATAGAGTCATCCCATTCGGTGAGGTCCACCTCGTCGATAGGTACATATTCCAGCCGTCCGGCGCCCGGCAGGGCGGCGGCGGCGCAGAGATCAATGTCGAAGCCTGTTAGCGGCATACGACAAAGGTGCGGGGTGCCTTATTCCGCCGGAAGGGCAAGCGCCTCGTCGATCAGACGGGCGTAGGTGGGATTTTTAAGCATCCGCCGGCGCATGACGAGACACCTGTCGCGCACGGTCCGGTCCGGAACGCCGAGTTTTTCGGCGATCACGGTGCTCGGTACCTCGAAAACGTGCATATAGATGTAGGCTCTCGCCTGGTCGGACAGGCGCCGATGGTAGCGATTCATCAGGAAATGCACTTTTGACATAAAACGGGATACGGCCAGTTCGGCCGGGAGTTCCGAAATGTCGAGGGGCGGCTTTGTGGATTTGCAAAAGTTGCCGCCAGTGCAGGACGATTTGCTACGCAGCGCGGCAACAAAAGCGGCGTTTTTCTTTCGATTTCTCGAAAAAAAACGCTGACAAAGTTTTGAGGCGCTCTCGAAACCATATTCGTCCTCCTCGATATTGTAGAGCGACAGGAAGTCGTGTATGGCGTCTTTGATCGCCGATGATCCGCGAACGCGCACCTGGGCGTCTACGAAACGACACAACAAGTGATGGTGAAATTTGAGTAGCCGGTGCCCGGCCAAGGGGCCGTGTTGCGCGAGGTGCGCGGCGCGAGGGTCGCTCACAGCGAGGCAAAGCACCGCCGAGAGGTCGGGCTGCGCGCGCAGGTTGTCGGGCGTGATGCGGGTGTTGATGATTTCAAACAGGAAATCGTGCGGCCATATTGCCACCGGCTCCGCGCCGTATTCGGAGAGGATAATAGCGCGGGAAAGGGGATGAACGGGGATTCGGACTTCAAGCATAGCGCGTGTTTCTGATGCTCGTACAAGGGGTGTACGAATCGAAAACCATGCCGAAGGCTTTGAAAATCAAAGTTTTTTGTAGTAAAAAGTGCGCGGCGGGGATGCCGAACGCCCAAAAAAAAGCGGCGCGGGCATGATATGCCACGCGCCGCGGCAGGTCTTAGGAGATAAGTACCGGTTTTTTGATTTTGCTAAGCAGTCCGTCGTAGATGACGCTGGTGCTTACGAGGTAGGTAACCGCGATTTTCCAGAATGATCCGCCGAACAGGTAGAAACCTACGCCGGCGACGACGGCGAATGTGAGCACCCGGTAAAAAGGCGCGATGGTTTTCACCCAGGGGATGCGCTTGCTCAGGTATCCGAACACGATGATGAGCAGCCCGTAGAGCGGCTCGAACAGCGATTGAAATATCGTCTGCGGCGTGAGGGTGTTGATGTCGGGCAGGGGTTGCAGATCGAGTACGGGGTCTGCGGATTGTGCGATAGCGACGCCGGCGGTGATGACCAGGGCGGCGATGATGACGGCGGCTTTGCCGGCGAAGAGAATGAGTTTTTTCATAGATGCGTGTTTGGGTGCCTCCGCCATCTACCCCCCTCTCCTGTGGAGAGGGGGGTAGATGGCGGAGGCCCGGTGGAATATGTTGCGAAGGTGGGGAGGCCGGCGGGTGGGGGAAAGGACGAAACGCGGAGGGGCCTCACCCCCGGCCCCTCTCCGAGGGAGAGGGGGTAGCGGTGCGGTCGTAGAGCCGGGCGAGGGCGAATAGTACGTCTGCAAACAGCAGAAAAACGGCAATTGCCTGGTGGATCATCGGGAGGAAAATAGGTTGCGGATGAGGTTGGCGATGAAGGCTGCGGTGAGTAGCAGAAGGGCGACGACGACGTACAGCGCCGCAGCGATGCCGTGTGCGATCTGCCGGATCACGGGCCGGCGACGGCGGGGGCTGTGATGGTGACGCCGGGCAACAGGCCGCCCGACAGCGGTACAGACAGGATGTGCAGCGTGAAGCGCTCGCCGGCGCTGGCAAGCAGGCGGTGCAGCGTGGCGCGGGTATCGAGGATGTCGGGGATATTATCGCGGTTGAGGTCGGCGAAGGCGCGACCGGGCAGGATGCAGCCGCGCAATTGCGACACGTAGGTGCCGGGGTGGAACAGTATCCACTCGCGCTCGGGGACGCGGGTGACGTGGTAGTGCATCCCGAACTTTTCGGACTCCCGCGACACGACCTGGTAGGCGCCTTCGGGGATGCAGGATACTTGCGGGCGATTGTCGAGCCAGGGCAATTCGAGGGTGACGCAGGAAGCCAGCAGGTTGGCGCGCTCGTCGATGAGCTGCAGGGCGCCGGCGGTGTAGGCGTCTGCGTAGGTGTGTCGGATGAGGAAGGCTTGCATTGCGACGCGGATTTTGCGCGGATCGGCGCGGGTTTGCGCGGATTGCGTGGGGCAAATGTGCGTCGGGGGGATGGGAGGGGGAAGGACGGGGAGCCTCACCCCCGGCCCCTCTCCGAGGGAGAGGGGAGCCCCGCCTTTGCCAAGGCTTCGGCGGGCAAAAAAAAGCCCGCACCGTTTTCACAGCGCGGGCTGAAATATAACCCCAAAAAACCGCTGCGAAGTTAGGGGGTATTGGGGTTATATGCAAAAAAACTAACTGCCGCCTCCCGACAATCGGCGCGTTTAGCGCCGGGTGCGGGAGGCGGGGCGTTATGCGGGATTAAAACAGCGTAGGTTGCGTTACCTTGCGCTTAAAATACTCATCCTTGCTTTCTTGCAAAAATTTCTCAAACGGCGTAACCCTGTATGCTCCCCGGATAACCCACTCTTGAAACCTTTTAAGTTTTGCCGATGCGTTCCATTTATGGTACAACATCGGGAACGGGAGCACTCCTATTTTCACCATTTCATTGAATCTATACCAAACGTGGTATGGTATATCTTCGCTTGCCTCCTCTTTGTTTGGCTTGGATTCGTCATAGTTGCACAGCATGTAAACCATGATGTGTTCGGGCTTTATGCCAGCGCTAAGCATGTGACGTAAGCCCGAAAAAAAAGCATCATGATCTCTAATATCATCAAATGCCATGTGTAGCCGAGGGCGGGTGAAAGTATCGTCGCGGTATTTTGTGGCCGCAACATCTTTTGCAACACGAGCATCTACCAAGCGCGCATTTATGCCTTGAGAGTAGCAAATACGAACGCCATTTTTTATGATAAAAGAAAAATTTTCGCCCCAATTCGGGGCGTTCAGCGCGTCATTGTCGTGGGCTAAAAATTTTCCCCGCGTATTTGCTGGGTTCTGTTGAATTAAATCCGCGATCAATGCGGCCGACTTGACGCGTCCCTCTTTTCTGGGAACACCGCAGTGGCTGCAACTCTGGGTGCATCCACGTGACATGAACCCAAGCGAATAGTCAATTTTTGGGTAAATAGAGTAGTCATAAAATCCGAAGGAATCCATATCGAAAAACTTTTCAACGCTGGTCGTCAGCCTCAATACGTTTTTTCCGTATTGGTCTCTCAATCTCTGCACAACAATGCGCTGTGGGCCATCCTGTTCAACCGTATCCCATACCGAACCGCCTACAACCGCATCGGGAAAGTTGCAGTAAAAAATTGCAACCTTTTCAATGCTTGTTGTGAAAATTGCGCTACCAAAAACACCGTCATACTGAGGCTCAAAAAGGCCTTTTTGCACAGACTTTTCAAAATACACGTCGTGCCCGTGCATTTTCAACCAAGCACTTATTTTCATAAGTGCGAGGTTGGGGTATTTCCCGTCTATCTGTGTAATTCTGTATTTCATAATTAGAATTAAAGTCCGCATAACCCTGCTTTCCCGCCTATGCTTTCTAAGCGAGCGCACAGCGGGGAAGCCTTAGTTATGCGGGAGATGAAAAAATAAAATTGGCAGGTAGTTTTTTCTTGCAGTCATTGCCGACCGGGAAAAAGCCCTGACTATGTTCCCGTTGGATAAAATTGTGGTCTGAACAGTTTCGAGTGGTATTAGCATTTTCTGAATTTTAGTGGTGTGAAAAAATCCGCATAACGCCGCTTACTATTATTTTTCCCACGGCTCCGGGGGGAGCGATGGTTCGGTAAAGAGTTTAAGTGTGCGGGCTTCGTCCCAGACACGGTTGAGAAAGTCCAGGACTTCTTGTTCTTCGGGGGTGAGGGGGCGTTCTTCTTCGAGGTATTGCAGGGGTTGCACCGCATCAAAGGCGGTATGGTAAACTTTCAGGAGGCTTTTTTGAGCCTCCGGGCCTCTGGATGTTTCGTAGGCGAAGAGGGCGTCGCTTACTATTTCGGCTTCGCTCATGTGTGGTTCGCCCGCGCGGAGGCGGGCGATTCGGGCGTGGGTGGCGGCGTTGAGGCGGGCGGTGAACATTTTTTTAGCCATTTTTTTGCTTTTTATGGGCCTACAATAAACCCATTTTTTTTGCTTTTTGCCTGAAGGCCCAGGCGCGATAATATTCGCGCTGTTTGGCCTTCTGCTCTTCGGTAAGGGGCTTTTTTTTTCGCCTAATTGCGGCGGCTTTGCGGTGGTATTGTAATATTTTTTCCCGGTTTTCCAGGGCATATTTTTTTTGATATTCTTTTTGGCGGCGGCGCTTCTCTTCTTCCGGCAGTCTTTTTCGGCCTGGGCGCCCGGGGATTTTATTTTTTGCCTGCGCCTCTCTTCTCATTTTATTGTAGTTTCTATGCCACTCTCTCCGAGCGGCTCTTCTTTCCTCCTCGGTGGCATATTTGATTCGGATTCGCTTGCGCTTGGACCTGCTTTTTCGGGCCACGTAGGTGTATTCCGGGTATCCGGAACAAATTACATCGTAGCCCGCCTCCCGAATATGATTAAAAAGATTGTCTATTGTGTCCGGGTGACACTCAAACTCAAGCGCAAGCGCCTTTTTTGTGGTAGGCGCTTTCTTTATTTTCAAAAAAACTTTTAATGCACGGGTGATTTCGCTTTTCATAATACGTGGGGGGGGGGCGGGAGGTAAGGCCGCCCCCCGAGGGGTTATTTGTTTTTTTTGCAATCATCAACCCATGATTCCCACTCAGCAAATACGGCGGCACGGACATCTTCCCATTCCATTCCCGCCTCAAAAAAACCATCATCTACGCCGTAGGCGTGGGCAAGCGTTTCGATTTGTTGTTCGTCTGCCGGCGCGTCTACTTTGTAAATTTCAGGATAAAGACGAAAGGCTTCACGGGCTGTCGAGCGGAGGTTAGTTTCTAATTGAGACATGACTTTTATTTTTTAGTTTTTGGCATCTGCCAATTCCGTGTGGTGCGATTTGATAGAACAAAGGTAATACGCTGTATTACATTGCGCAAGTTTTTTTGTATATTTTTTTAAAAAAATTTTTTCGGCGATTGTAAGGTACTGTGAATCAGGGGCCTCACCCCCTACCCCCTCTCCGGGGGAGATGGGCGGAGATCGGGCATTACAGGTATCTGAAGTCTGTGAAGTGCACGATCTGGCCCACGATCGGGACGCCGGTGGGCTGGTACCCTTTCGGGAAAAACCAGGCCTGCATTTCTTCCAGAAGGTGTGGATTTTCGGGAGCAGGTCGGGGTGCTGCGCCCGGATTTCGGGGACGTAGGGCAGCAGGATTTTTTCGGGGAATAGTGTGGGGTGGCCGGCGCGGTGTGTGGAGGCGGATGACGGGTCGGCATAGAGGGCAGTGAGGGGGCTGTGAACTGATTTATTTTTCACTGCCTGCATTCTGCATTTTTATGCTTTCGGCGATGCGGGCGGCTTGTGAGCGCATTTCGGGGCTGATGCCGAGGGCGGATGCGATGTTGGGCGAGCGCTGGGCCAGGTGGAGGCACTGAATCAGGGTATGGCGCAGTACCTGGGCTTCGGGGAGGGTGAGTGTGATGGTGATTTTCATGTGTACGCGGCATTTTACGGATGTATCTATTTGAGACTTTCGATACTATTGAGACAATGGTATCTAATCGTCTGTTTTTCAATGTTTTAAAAGTCTCAAACGGGTGAGACTTTGATGAGACTTTGGAGTTACGGAAATGTATTGTTAAAATTATTGAGACTTTGTGAGACTTTGAACACCTTATAAAGTATTGATAATCACTAAAATATTTTTAAAGTCTCAATAGTCTCAATAGTCTCAACACAAACGGGAAAAACGCTAATAAAGCCGTTCGTACACTCCGTGTCGGAGTTTTGCGAAGAGTTTCTTGGTGTTGTCTGGCTCGTTGAGGTAGCGGAACATACTGGGTCGGCTGATGTCGTGATTGACGGCGGTGTCTTCGATCTGGCGGGTGGTGAGTTCCTGCCCTATTGGGAGGGATCGGTACCACTTGAGTACGTCGCGGGGCAACTTATCTGCGGGGGTGGCGCCGCTGATGGCGTGGTGGGCCTTGAGGGCGTGTTGGAGAAAATATTCGGTGAGGATTTTCGACTTTTCTACGTCGTCGAGCAGGATGATTTGTTCGTCGCGGTCGGGGAAGTCGATGTTGTCCTGTTGTGCGCAGGCGAATCGGAGGCGGTTGAGCAGGAGGCAGAAGCGCAGGGAGTAGGTCTGCATCTTGCTGTACACGTTGCGCAGGTACTCGTTGTCGTGGGAGTCCATGCGGTCTTTCAGGTCGTTCAGGTAGTCGGTGATGAGGTCGTCGGCTTCGGGGCCGAAGTAGATTTCGTGGGGTTGCTCGGCTTCGTCTTCGATGCCTTCAAGTGCGAGTTGGCGGTCGAGGAGGGTCTGGATGATGGGCACGTAGTTTTTCAGGATGATCTGCTTGGTATCGGAGCGCTGGTTGCGGCGCTTCAACTTGATTACGTTGACTTTCTCGGGATAACAGAACAGGATACGCTCTACGAATCCGTTCTGGGCGCGGCCTCCCTTGCCGAGTTCGTCGAGCACGGAGGGTTGTATGGTGCCGACGATGTTGATGCAGAGCCACTCCAAGAAGTATTTCCGCTGCATCCGGGTGACGGCGTAGGGGCTGCCGGACCAGTTGGAGAGCCAAAACTCGGTTTCGCTGCCGGAATTGTAGCGGTTGAAGTTCTTGAAGAAGCCGCCCAACTCATCCATGTAGACGGAGACGCCGCGCTTGTTGGTGACGGCTGCTTTGACGAGGCTCTCTATTGTGAAGTCTCCGAACAGGCATTGCCGGTCGGCGAGGTTGCCGGTGGGGGTCTGGTTGTCGGCGAGTTGCTTCATGGTGTTGTTGTATTCCTTGATCGCCGCCTTGTTGGCCTGGATGATGGGGTGCAGGGCGAAAAGCAGGGGGTGTGTTTTTGCGGTGCCGGGGGGCGCGACTACGGCCATGTAGAGGGTGGCGTGCTCGTCCCACTGGTACACTACGCGGCAGGTGCGCGCGATGGCGATGCCGGTGGCTGCGAGTATGCCGCAGGCGGTGAAGTCTCGCGGATACGAGAGGAACTTATGGCAGTCGTCGATGATGCGGCGGATGCGCTCGGGGAATATTTCGAGGGGGAACTCGGGCGCGGCTACGCGGTCGTCGTTGCGTAGTTCGGGGTTGGGGGTGTACTGCCCGGTGGTAGCGCCGTTGGGCGCCGACGCTGAAGGGATTAGTTTGCGCAGTGCTTCGATGGACATATCAGAACAGGTTGGGCATTTCGAGTTGGAGGCGTGTGATGGACATGTAGCGTCGGTGCTGTATGTCGCTTTCGGTCTGGTTGGGGTTGGTGATGTTGGGGAAGTATTTCATCCATCCCCGGTCGGCGTCGCGCACCTGGTCGGCAAGGCGGCGGTTTTCCTGGATGAGTTGGCCGATCCATTCTTGCAGGTCTTCGATATACTCCTGGGTGCGGTCGTGGTAGGCCACGATCCGGATCAGGGTATTTTTCCGGGCTTCGTAGGCGCGGCGGACGGCATCGGGTAGGTTATCGATACCGCCGTTTTTCTCTGCGTACTCGTCGTTGCGGTTCTGCATCTGGGCGAGTTCGTGGAGGCTGGTCTGGCGGGCGGCCTGGTATTGGTGTTGAAGGAAGTCGTTCATGTGTGGCGCGTTGTGGGGGCCTCACCCCCCGGCTACCTCTCCGGTGGAGAGGGGCGGTGATTATTGAGATTTTTTCGCTGCGGCGAGTTCGCGCCGCCGCTGGCGCTCGTGGAGGTACTCTATCACCCCTTCCGTCTGCCGGGGCGAGGCGGGGATGCTTTTCCCTTCCTCTTTTATGCGCCTGGTTATTTCCGACAGGAACTGTAACATCGTATCGTAGGCCTGGTCGCGCTGTTTTTGCAGCGTACGGAGGTTTCTAAGTGAGTCGGCCTGGCCGGCGATGACGGTCTTTGCCGCGTCGTGCATTTTTTCTTCGGCGGCGCGGTATTGGTGATAATAGAACTCGGCGCTGCCGGAGAGTTCGCGGGGGTTGAGGGTGGTGATGGGGCGGGTGCCGGCGGTGGTGCGGTGGTGTGACATGGTGGCTGAGTTAGTTGGATGGAGAAAGGATGGTGTTGACCTGCTGAATCCGGGTGCCGATCCAGCGGATTACCGGCTCGGGCATTGCGTTGCCGATGGCGCGGTATCTCGGGCCGTCGGGGCATCGCTCCGGTGGTTTGCCCCGGTATGGTATGCGGGTGTAGTGATCGGGGAATCCCTGGAGGCGTTCACATTCGAGGGGAGTGAGGCGGCGGACGCCCTGGTTTAGGAAAATGGGGTTAATCATTCCCTTTTCTGAATTATGCCCTGCGACGGCTCCGCCGCTCTTGTACCAGTTCGCTGTGATGGTATCGGCGATGGGCTGGATAGTATAGAACTGCTGATCCACCCACTGGTTGCTACCCCATTTGTCGTTCATGTGGGCATCGAGGGTGCCTACGATGAGGTTTTGGCCCCCGTCACATCCGGCTGGGCCTCCGGTTCCTTTGGCCCAGCCGGATGTGACGGGGGCGGTGACAAGGTGTCCGGCTTGTGCCTGGTTGTCGTCTGAGCCACATGTTCCAACACCGTTCGCAGTAAGTGCGGCAACCGCCGGCCCCTGTTGGCGGCTCGGCGCAGGATGCCCTGACAGGCTCGCGGGGTCAAAAAGTACGGCGTAAGGTGGTCGCCAGTCGCTTCCAAAATGTGCGACAACGAACAAACGCTCGCGTCGTTGGGCCAGACCGAAGTATTGAGCATCCAGTATTCGCCATGCGACGCTATACCCGACTTGGCGAAGGCCTGCGAGGAAGGTGTCAAAATCGTTGGTTTGCCAGATTCGTCCCTGATTATCTGTCTCCTCATCGCTCCAGGAGGACATGATGTCGGGGACATTTTCCCAGACCAGCCAGCGGGGGCGGCGTTCTGCAAGTATCCTAAGAAGTTGTAGCGTGAGGTTGCCACGCGGGTCTGCCATTCCGCCTCTGAGCCCGGCGAGACTGAATGACTGGCAGGGTGTTCCGGCGCAAATAAGGTCAACTGGCTCTTTTCCATATATTTCATGTTCGTGGATGCGGGTCATGTCGCCGAGGTTGGGGACGTGTGGGTAGTGGTGTGCGAGCAGTGCGCAGGGGAAGGGCTCTATTTCGGAGTACCACATGGGTGTCCATCCGAGCGAATGCCAGGCGACGGTGGGTGTTTCGATACCGGAACAGAGTGTTGCGTAGCGCATTTTTTTTGTTGTTGCGGGTTGCGAATATCCCGCCTGTGCGGGGGGTAGCACAGGACGGGAAGGTCGAGGGGGTGTGTTATTTCAATGCGTTGAATAGTCCTGTTTGTGCGAGCGGCGCGTCTTCTTTCGCTTCGTGCCGATCGCGTGGGAAGAATAGCATGTTTTCTATGCCCTGCTGGTATGATTGCAGGGGCATGGAAATCGGGATCAGGGTATCTGCTTTTTCTCCGAAGATACCGATGAATCCGTGTGCGTCCATGGCGTCGGTGTGGGTGATTTCAATGTAGACTCTCATGCTGTTGATGTTTTTTCGGCAATACGTTTCACTCCTCTGCCGGTTGGCAGTGGTGTGTAGGTATTGCTGTGTGTGGTGTGTGGAAACGCGGATCGTGCGGATCACGCGGATTGACGCGGATACGCGGGATTACAAGCGGTTGCGGAGTACGCGCAGTCGTCGCCGTCGGCGCATCTTTCGGAGGTATGTTTCGCGGCAGGCGGTGTAGGCGATGCAGGCGATCAGGAGGATGATTGCCCACGTGAGTGCGTGTTGTGTCGGTGTCATTTTATCTCGCTTTTTGCGCCCGGCACCTGGGGGGTGAGGTGCGCTGTGGGCGAGGTGTGGTGGTGTATGTGCTCGTCTCGGGTCGGCAGCCGGGTTGATTTAGAACCCTGCTCTGGATTTTGTTGTCCCGAATGCCGACCGGAGCGTCCGCCAGGCCCCGTCCGGATTTGGCCTTTCCCGACTTTTCGGGACTATCCTCGGACGGGGCGTGTTGGCGGGGTGTAACAACTCGTAAACCAAGTCGATTAGGCGGTAATGGCCCGTATATTTTCCTGTATCTCTACCCCGCCCTCTTCGAAGAGTGTCAGGGCATACTGCCACTTTTCGAGGCCATCGGAGACGGCCTGGCTGGTTTCTCCTTTTTGCGCCCGCTGGAGGTAGATTCGGTACTGTCCGCGCACGGTTGGATAGTCGTATGTTGTCCAGTCTCCGCCTTTTTTCCGGTATTTCACCCCGATCACGCGCCCGTCGGCGTCGGTGTGGGGTAAAATATTTTGTTTAAACAACTCTATATTTTGTTTAAACAAGTCATCATCATCTGCGCCTTGCGCGGGGGCGGATGGGGCGGAAATAGGCGCATTAAGGGTTGCCTCCGTGACCTGGTCGAGGGGCACGTAGTGGTCGCGATCTCGGCGACCTACGACGAATTCGCCGTCGCGCACTCCCCAGCGTAGGCCGAGGCGCTGGCCTTCGAGGCGGAGGGGGGAGGTGGGGTCGGTCATGAGGTGGTGCTGTATGGCGGCGGCGAGGTCGGGCTTGCCGGCCTGAATGGCGCGGTCGTATTCGGCGATCTGGTTTTTTACCATGCCGACCCAGAGGCTCACCCCCGAGGCATCTCCGGTGGAGAGGGGAGATGTAGAGGGATTCGGTGCGGTGCGGGTGGCTCCGGCGGGCTGGTGGGTGGGCCCCGCAGTAGCGGCCGGAGCATCAGGCTTTTTTCCGCTTCCGGGCAGCGGAAGGGTGGGGTATTGTCCGTTGGTGCGCAGGGAGAGGGCTATTTCTTCGCGGACTTGGTCGTCGGTGAGCCGGATGCCAGGGTTGGCGGCGAGTTTTGCGAGGACTTCGGCGGCGGCTTCGGCTTCGGTTTTTGACCTCACCCCCGACCCCTCTCCGGTGGAGAGGGGAGATGTAGAGCGGGGTGCAGATTGCGCGGTACCATCCGGCCAGAATCCGTCGGGGGTATTGTAGGTGCCGGGCTTGGCGACTACGGTGCCGTCGAAGGAGGTGATTGCCTGGTTTGGGGAGAGGAGGCGGTGTATCCAGACTGCGAACTGGAGGGCGCGGCGGTTGATGGCGTCGCCGAACGCTGTGAACAGGCGCTCTGCGATGCTTCCGTGGGCGTCGAGCACGGTGTAGTTGCGCAGGGGGATGATGCCGCTTTTTACGTTTATCCGGACGGTGCGGTAGGAGAGGCCGGCTATTAGGAGCAGGAGGCCGACGCTGAGCACCCAGGCGTAGGTGCCGACGCTGCCGAGGTCGGCGGTGTAGCGGGCGAGTTCGCCGGCGTTGTGGTTGTCGACTTCGGAGAGGGCTTTGTCGCGCCGCTGCATTTCGTTGTTGCGGGCCGCGGTGGCGGTGGCGAGGGCGCGTTCGATTGCGGCGGCTTTTTCGGTGAGTACCTGGTCGCGGGATGCCTGGGCCTGCGCGATTCGGCTGCGGATGTTGCGGCGCTCCTGGTCGGTGACGGCGCTGCGGGCGCGGAGGCCGGCGATCTGTCGGTCGAGCGGGGCGGTTTTGGCTTTGTAGAGGGCTGCGATCTCCGCCACCTCGTTTTTGTATGCTTGTTCGAAGGATGCAACGGTGTTTTTGTATTCCTGTTCGGCCATGTCGGTGGAGCGCCGAGCGATTGGAGTTACCTGCGCTGACAGGTATTGCCGCGCGCCTTGCACTTCGGCGAAGAGCAACAGGACGATGATGGCGGCGGGCACCCATACGGGGGAGTCTGTGTTGGGGTCGTCGTCGAGGCGGTCGTACCAGTACGTTTGCCAGGTGGTGCGAAACAGGATATGGAGGGCGATGAGGGTGCCGCCGGCGAGGAAGGGCGCAGTTGGCAGCATAAAGGGTATGTTTTTAAATACCCAGAGGTAGATGGCCGTCCAGGCGGCGAACGCGATGGCGCCGTGGGCGGTTTGGAGCATGGTGGTGATCCAGGCAAACACGCGCTTTTCGGCGGCGTGTTTGGAGTAGTATGCCCGTTGTTCGGGCGTTTTGGGTTGTGTCCACACGGTGGTGCTATTGTGGAGGTGGCCTGAAATTTGTGAATTGTCGTGCAATTCCATACTTTTACGGAAGTTTTGGGGGCATTTGGCGGCTTTACCCTTCTGAAAAGTTTGGCTGCCGTGCCCCTGATTTTAGAATATTGTTTGTGATTTATGCCCGGCGTGTTGTCAGCGCGCCGGGCTTTTTTTGTGCCTCACCCCCCGGCCCCCTCTCCACCGGAGAGGGGGTGACTGAGAGGGCACTATGGCTATAAAAGTGCTCTTTTAAGGAGGGGGCGGTTATGGACGTCCGCCCCCACTGAAATCGCCTTTAAAAATACGCCCCGGCTCTTTTGCCGGGAGGCCACTGTCTTTTTTTTTGAGGTGGGGAAAGGAGGCCCGGCACTTTTGCCGGGCCCTTGCCCCCGTATATAATCTCATGAAAAGCCTCTGTGGCTGTATCCGTGCGGCTTTCGGGGGGAAGTGCGCTCGCCTCCTTTACGGGTGGGCGAGCGCGGTGTTGCCCCAAAAGACCAAATGAATGCTTTTATGCGGCGACGGGTGTCGCGGCGATGTCTTCGGTATGTGGCACACCCTCGCAGAGGGTGATGTATTGTTGCGCGAAGGCAATTGCTAATTTCTGCCGAGGCGTGGGCGTGTCATTATCAAGCGCCCTGGTAAGGGTCATCTTACTGACTCTCCGACCTTGTGCGTGTATCCACTTGATGCAGGCATTCCACCTTCTCTCTGCCGAGAGCCATTCTGAAATTTCTTTCTTTGTCATTGTTGCAAATGTGTAATTTTGATACAAATGTATAACACGCTGAAATGATTTGCAATACCTGCTCCAAAAAAATATTACAAATT
>CAZXMM010000007.1:18285-41675 GCA_964641255.1 uncultured Gammaproteobacteria bacterium
ATTAAAAAAAAAGTCTGTCAGAAGTCCGTCAGAAAAGGTGAAAATAAGGCAAGACGGTAATATGGAAATGGTTGATGAATAGGGGTTTGTGTGGGTGGGGAGAGTCCAGTCATCCCGACCACAATATAATCCAACAACCTATTAATCAATTAATTGCGTATGCCGTCGCAGAAAGTAGTCTGTCAGTAAGTTGACAGGAGAAAACTTAGCGACAAGATGGCTACGCAAAAAAAACTTGCGCCTGAAAATCAGGTAGTTGAATACATACCACCTCGGCTCGTGAAAGCGCGGCAGGGGTGGTATGTTGTTTATTACCACCTGCTCGCAGGATTCTGGACTCGGGAACGGAAGACATTTAACCTGAACCGGATCGCGGATAAGCGCCGACGGCTGGAGCGGGCGCGAGAGATTATTGAGCAGTTGGACGGGTCGCTGTCGGTGCGGCAGGGTGACGCGCCTGCGGCGGATTACAATGCGCTGTCCGGCACGCCGGTGGTGGAGGCTATTGACTTTGCGGTAGGAATTGTTTGCCAGTCGCCGAAATATGAGACGCGCAAATCATTCCGGATGATACGGAAGATGTTGGTGGAGTTTCTGGAAAGGAAGCGTCTGACGGGGCTGACGGTGGCGCAGTTTGACGGGAAGGTGGCGCGGGCGTTCCTGGATGATGCGGTGCAGCGCGGCATTTCAAACACGACGTTCAATAATTACCGTGGCTTCGCGGGGATCGTGTTCAACAAGTTGGTCAGCCGCGAATACATTGCGGTAAATCCGTTTCACAAAATAGAAAAACTGGAACGGGAGGAGAAGCGCCGGCGGCCTTTTACTCCGGAGGAGCGGGGGCTGGTGCTGGCGGAGATATACAGGACGGATTTTTGGCTGTTCGTGCTGGTGATGCTGCATTTTATGTGCCTGATACGGAGGACGGAGTGCTACCGGCTGCGGTTTTCGGATGTGCGCCTGGCGGATGGGTACATACAACTTTCGCGGACAAAGACAAAAAACAAGCGGCAGGGGGAGGTGACGATACCGGATTCGCTGCGGGAAATGCTGCTGGATGAGCGGTTTACGCGGTATCCGGGAAATTTTCTGTTGTTCGGGGCGCGTGGGATGCCTCACGCGAGCCGGTCGGCGGGCGATAGCACGTTTAAAGAGCGGCACCGGCAGGTATTGCTCCGGCTGCATCGGCAGAAAAAACTACCGGATATAGAGGGTCTTAGCCTCTACTCGTGGAAGGACACGGGGATGACGGAGTTTGCGGACTTCCTGAGTCCGTTTGAGTTGCGCGACCACGCGCGGTTTGCGAGTATCGAGCAGATACTTACTTATTACCACGGAAAAAAGGTGATAGAGGGGGTGAAACGTGCGAAAATAACGCTTCCCGACCCAGACAGGAATCATCCGAAATAGCCGCCGGTGTTGCGGTTTATCTTGCCAATGCGCTCCGGTATGTCGGTGAGGGTGCGGTCGGGGATGACTGCGACGATGCCGCGCGCCAGGAGGGCGTTTAGGGTTTTTATACTGGCGGCGAGATCGGCGACTAAGGCGGGTTCGATACCGCCGGCCGGCGCCTGAGTTGGTTGTGAAACGGGCGCCGGGTTGGCTCCACCATCCGCGAATTGAGGGATACTGCGCCCACCGGCGAGGCTGATGTTGTCGATCATCCTGGTGAGGTTGGCGACTCGGGGGTTGCGCAGGGATTCGGCGGAGACGAAATATTCGGCGCCTCGTTCGCTGGCCAGCACGGGCTGTCCGGTGGCCTGGCTACGGAACAGGACGGGGTGATCGGGCAGGAGGCCGGTGTAAGGGGTGGGGATGGGGGTGGCGTTATATGTGCGTCCGTCGTCGGCGCCGGTGACGGTGAGGTATCCGCCGCCGGCCTTTTGCTGGGTTTTGGGTGGGATGAATTCTTTTATAGCGGTGGCGGCGATGGCCGCGAGACCGATGCCGGCGCGGACTTTTGCGGTGGCGATCTGGGCGACGGTGAAGGGGATGCCGGCGATGCCGAAACTGGCGTTTGCCGCGGCTATTTTGGATATTTCAACTTGCAGATTTATAAGGACTTCCGCGGCGGCGAGTGTTTTTTGGAAAAGAAACAGCGCTTTTCCGAATGCGCTGGATTGCTCAAAAAATTGCCCCAGCACACCAGCGCCTTCGCTGAGTGCGTTGAGGCGGGCAAGGTTGAGTTGTGCGGTAGCTTCGTTGTGCTGTTGCTTTTGTTCAAGTTCTTTTTTATCCCACTCTGAGTTTATTGCCGCCGTTTTTTCGCGGTATGCGGCGGCGAGGGTTGTGGTATCTACGCCGTAGTCGTCGGCAAGGCGCAGCAGCTCGGCGTAATGTTCTTCGAGTTGCTGTATTTCGAGGGCGCGGGTCTCCTGAAGGGCTTCGGTGTTGAATTCGTCGATCTGTTTTTTCAGGTCTTTGCGCTCTTCCTCACGCTGGTCGAGGAATTCCTGTGACTGTCGGGCGGCTTCGGCTTCGGCTTCGGCAAGTTTTTTTGCATTTTCAAAGGCTTGTTTCTGTGCTTCCTCGACGGATTTTTCGGTGAAAGCGGCGACGGCGTTACCAATCTCCTGATTTTTAAGTTCTTCCAGGGCGATGCGTTGGGCGGTAGCCTCCTGGACGCCTTTCTTTTCGAGTTCGAGGGCTTTTTCGATTTCCTTTTTGTACCGATCCTCGATGCCGTTTATCGTGATGGCGAGTTCGTCTTCCTGCTCTTTTGCGAGGATGTCGCGCCGTTTTTGGGCGACGGTTTCGAGCAGGTCGGTGAGGTTTTTTTGTATGCGATCGGCTTCTTTTGCGGCTTTTTCGGGGTCGATGGGGGAGCCACCACCAGCGGTAATTTTGTCGGGCGTGGGTGCAGCGGCAATATTTTCGCCTTTCAGCCGGGCGACTTCCGCGTTTGCGCCTTTCAGGGTTTCCTGAAGCTGTGCGGCTTCAGATTGAAGTTTTTGTATTTCGTCGGCTTTGAGGTCTCGCCGTTCGAGTCGCTGGTTGATGCCGACCGCCCCTGCTACATCTATTGTTTTCCCGGAGTTGAGGATGTCTGTGACTTGTTTAGCGCGTTTCTGCGCATCGTCGATCTGTTTGTTTGTTGCATTAATAGCCTCTTGGTTGATGAATTTCAGGCGCGCGCGCTCAACTTCGATGAATTCGCGGGCCTTCGTGGTGTTGAGTCCGAGGGCTCGGCCGTATTCGTCGAAGCCCTGGATGGCTGTGGGGATGGCGCCGGCGACCTGGTCGATGATGGTGCGTAGTTCGCCCTGCTCTTTTTTGCTCAGGTTCGATTTCCCCGCTAACTCGTCGTAACGGTCGAGCAGGGGATTGATGTTCTTTTCGAGGTCGGCCACCTTCTCGGCTTGCTCGTCAAACGCCTTTGTGGCGGCTTCGGCGGGATGTACCATCGCGTCGATGCCATCCACTACGTCGGAAATAGCGCCGACAATGCCGCCGGCAAAGGCAGCAATTTTCTCGAACACGGGCAGTAAGAGGGTTGCGAGTTTCTCGGTGATCTCCTGTATCTGCGCGGCGAGTTCGGCCTGCCGGCGCACGGCGGAGCCGGCCCCGTGAGCAAATGCGTCCTGCGCGTCGGTTGATTTTTCGAGTATGAGTTCGAGGGTAGCAGCGGCCTCGGCTTGCTGCTTCATCGTGCCGGTGAGTTTCGACAGGCCTTTTTCGGCGAGCCGGGCGTCGATGTCGGATTGCTGAAGGACGATGCCGAGTTGCTTAAGGCGCTCGCGCTCGCCGGTGAGCGCGCTGGAAAGGATGTCGGAGACTTCGGTAGCGCTGACTTGTCCGCCGGTCCATTCGGAGAGGGCGCCGGAGAGGTTGACGAGCTGGGTGCTTATTTCGGAGGCTTCTTTGCGCTGGAAGCCCATCGGGATGAGAATGTCCTGAATGGCCGCTGCGGCCTGTATGTATTGCGAGGTGGTGAGGCCCATCGCCTCGGCGTTTTTCTTCGCTTCAGCGGTGACTGCGGGCAGGGTCGCGCCGAAGACGGTCAAGGCTTTTTTATTGAGCGCGTCCATCTGTACACCGACGCCGAAGAGTTGTTTTCCATAGCCGACCAGGGCGTCTACTGCGAATGCGCCGGCGGCGACGCCGACGAATTTATCGACGCCGAGTTTTGTGAGGCTCCAGCCTTGCGAAACGCCATTTAGTTTTTGCCGGTGATCCTTTAGGACGCCGTTTGCTTTCTGCACTTCCTTCGATAGTGATTCGTATTCTTCCGTGCCGATCACCATGCGGGCAAGATCGTTGTTCAGTTTTCTCTGCTCGGCGGCGATACCCTTGATCGAGTTTTCTACCTCTTTGCCGTTGAGGAAAATTGAAACCTGTCTGACGTTTTGCTTAGCCATTTTTTATTTTGATTCTGCGGTCAAGGATGCCCGGAATAAAGAACTTTATTTCCCCCGCCGCGATGTCGGCGTAATTGTCGGCAATTAGTTCCGCGAGTGTATCTATTGCCGGATCGAGCGCTGCCGCAAGCCAGGGCTTCGGGTTAGCGGCGGCGCTGCGAACTGGTCGCCACTTCCCTACGCCATGCTCCAGCCAGATGCCCTGTTTTGAAAAACGGAAGTTTATCCGCGTCACTTGACCGTATTCTTTTTTAAGCGCGGACCCGATACTTTGTTTAAGGGGTTTGTAATCAGGGTCTTTTGCGGCAGCCCATAAAGATTTCCGCAAGGCGTGTTTATCTTTTAATGTCAGGCTACCCACAAGGCGTTGCATTTTTTGCGCCTGGAACTTCGCCCATCCGGCAACGTCCTGGTTTAATTTATCGAAGCCTGATAAATCTTTCATGCGGCAAAGGTGCCTGTACCGATTCCTACCGGAAAGGACAACCCGACGGCAATATTAGAACCCTTTAAAATATATTTCAAAACACGGCAATAGTCTGTATTTCAGCACCTTACAAGGCGTTGTTTTTTATAAGCAAAGCCCCCGTCGCAAGGTTTTCCGCCTTCGCCTGACGCGGCGGTTAATTAACCGCCACAAAAAACGGATATATGCGAAGAGGGATAGGCCGAAACCGGCCTATCCCTCTTCGCATATCATTTATCGGTTCTTAGAACCGATAAATGCCTTTTGCCTTTTCAACGGCGATGGCGTCATCGACGACGATTTGTTCGTCGGTGGTGTTGATATGCCAGGCATCATCGTCCGTATTAGTGCCGCCGCTGGCTTCATCGAAGAGGGTAGGGAAGGAGACCGAATTTTCACGGACGTATGCCTGCCATACTGCCGTGTACCTATCACTCCACGTCTGATGCGATAAATACAGGCCGGACCCGGTGGCGGTCGGCATGGTAAGGTTAGTGTTGCGCTGATCCCCGAAATCTTCGAGGACACCCACGCGCCCCTTCTCTATGCGCACCCAGCGCTGGGCGACAGCCTCCTGTATGGAGCGATGAGCGATTGCCTGTCGCATGTAAGTGCGAAGGCGTTTTTCTTGTGTAGTTAATGACCCAGCGAGGTGGCGCGTGATGAAGCCCGACCAGAACGCGGCAGGGAGTTGTTTCTCTACTCCGAACGTTTCCACCTCCGCGATTATAGAGCGGATACACTCGAAGGTATACCTGTCGCAGTCGGGCAGTGTAAGCAGTCGGAAGTCGCTCGCATAGTTCAGTAGGGGAGTGCGATGTGCCAGGCCCTCATCGCTTGCCGCCCAGGTGCTGAGAGACGCCTTGTTGTCGGTGAGGTATTTCAGCATTACCTCAAGGGTGTTGTACCCCTTTTCGAGGGCATCGTCCTTGTACTCACGCTCTTGGTATCGGTATGCTGATTTTCGGCTTTCAGACTCGATGCGATGTATGCCGCTTTCCCCCACCTCAATAGCCCCCACCTTCGACCACTCGTACATGGTCAGGATGGCCAGCGGGCGTTTCACGAAAGGCAGTAACGCTGTTTCCGCGCCGGAAAGACCAACGCCCGCGACCAGGTATTCGTAGAAACTCTGCCCCAGCCACGGCATGATATGCCGCCGCGCCGTCTCATAGATCGTCGCCTCAAGCGATTCGAGTTTTATCGACGTATTGATGCGCCCGCCCACATAGACCTTGAAATCAGCGAAATTTGAGAACAGTTCGGCCATCTTTTTTGGTTATTTTTTTCGGAGACCGGGGTTTTTCTCCTGGATGTAATCTCTGAGCACCGTTTCGAGGTGCTTGTTTTCCCGTTGCAACTTTTCATTCTCGCGTTCCAAGTCGCCGATCCGATTCAGGATCGCGATCTTTTCTTTTTCCAAATCGCCGATGCGCTCTGAAAGGCTTGCGAGATCACTCATCGCCTGTTTTACCGTTTTGCTTACCAGGTCGAAGTCCTCGCCCTCGATCTGATTTGCATCGCGCCGTACCCGCCGGCGCAGGTTGAATAACCACAATGCGCCGCCTCCGGCCACCGCCGATGCCGACATTTTCAGGATTTCAATCGCCCATTCCATCTTCTTTTTTTGGTGCGGGAGTATTGGGTTCTTGTTTAGGATTATTAGCCACGCCCGCGCG
Organism: uncultured Gammaproteobacteria bacterium; assembly: GCA_964641255.1. GTDB lineage: Bacteria > Patescibacteriota > Microgenomatia > JAMCZE01 > JAMCZE01 > CAZXMM01. Next base: position 24,789 of record CAZXMM010000007.1, read on the forward strand.
ATTGCTGTCCTGCGTGGTGAGGTGTGTATGTTTCACGATACAGGTCAGCCCCCAGCCGTTGAATTTGCTCACGGCGTTCAGCGGTTCGAGCGCGATCCGCTGATCCTTCGTGTTTAGAAGGATACCCTGGTTGTACGTCTGTAGTTTGTCCGATCCGCTGCCGGCGCCCATGCTGCCCGACTGCGGCGCCAGACCGATATTTGTCGGGTGCATACCGAACCCCTGTACGATTTGTGCGTCGGCGGCATACGAGTCCGGCACCCAAGTTCCAGATTTCGCCTTGTCGTCCACGGCGGTGATCTCGATCTTTCCCACCGCCGTTTTCGTGATTTCATCCTCCCTGAAGACGTACGCTACCGATTTGAAAACATTATCCACCCCTGACAGGTAGGTATTCAATTCCGCCACCTTCTCGTCGATAAACTGCTGTTTTTTGTCTGCCGTGTACCCCATCCATTCTACTTTCCCATGTCTGATCTCAAAATACGACTCCGGGATCGCTATGATGTATTTTAAAGTCATCTGGTTTTTCTGCATCGCGCGCACCACCTTAGGCACGTCGCTCGACACATCCATCCACCCGTTTTCTTTAAAGAGCCCCAGCCACCAGGGGCGGGCGTAATAGATCAGCCCCGGAGTCGGGAATCGCGTGTGCCATGCGAATTTCGGCCTGCGTAGTTGAGCAAAGAATGCCTCCCGGTCGTACCACTTGTAAAGCGGTACCGCCAGGCGTTTTTCGTCGTTTTGAGCAGTTCCGAACGGGAAGTGCATCGAATACACCAGCCAGTCGACCTGGTTGCGGATGTTGGCCTTGCTCAGCCGCCCGTGCTCGGCGGCTATGTGATACAGCCCGGTCACTTTCGACCGGTCGAGGCTGAGCGTAAGTTCGCTGAAAGCGTTGAACGACAGGCAATAGTCCGCGCATTGTGCCATCCACCACTCCGTTTCTATTCGGTTCTCCTCCATCCAGTCTTCCACCTCCGGGCGATATACCGGTTCGGCATCTACGCCGTCGCGCCGGTAATCTTCTGTTTTCACCCACACCAGGTCCTCCCCCGCCATCATCGCGATTTTCTTTTCTAATGTAGTGCCCGCTATCGGCACCAGTTCCACCTTTTCCCGCATCGTCGTAGGTAGCCGGTCGTTGTCGCCCCACCAGGCCCACTGCAAGCCGGGGTCCGTCCAGGTAGGCACCGGCGGCAGCGACTTATCCAGCGCCACCGGCGACATTTTTTGCCGGCCGGTGTATTGCCCGTCGTGGATCACCGTGATGCGGTCTTCCACCTGTAATACTTGCAGGATAATCTTATCGTCGTCAGGCGTGTGGCTCATGGCGTGGTGGTTTCTCCGTTGAATTCGATGATAAGCGGCGGGTGTATCTTGTGCACCGCCTCTGTGGGCAGCCCATCCACCACCACCCGGATGTTTCGGGTATAATGAACGGCGTGGCTCGGGTCGCGCTGAATGTCGGAATAAGCCGGAACGCTCAGCATGGAGCGCTCCATTTCGGTCATTTCTCGCTCGCCTTGCTTTTTCACCCGGTCTTTCCCGCCGTCGCCCCATACCAGCACCGCAGCCGCGTATTCGATCACGCGCCCGCACTTCTCCTTCCGGCGCCGGTCATAAGTCACCACCCGAAGGCTGAACACAGCCCCCGAGTGCATCACTTCGAGGCATTTCTTAATAGAAATCATGCGGCAAAAGTGCCGCGCGTGCGCCGGCGCGCAAAGGACAGGGCTACTGCACCCGTTTCAATATGCTTTCCGGCGACCACTTTATTATATTCCACTCCCGATATACAGCCGTACTGTCGGTCGGAAAACACAGAAGCCACAACCTTTCGCCGCCCGGCCCGCTCGCCCACAGCGTGTCTGCGCTGGTGGCATACAGGTAGTGTTGCTCCGTCACCACAGTGCCTCCGACCTCCACCCACTGCCGCAGGTGCGGCTCATTAAACTCGTAATACCAGTACGGGGACTGACTCGCATCATGCCATATTCCCTCGATACGGGAGGCATCGCACGGGTCGGGCGGCAGTGGGCCGTCCTGGTCGCGGCATGATTGAATAATACAGATGAGCGCAACAAACGCCCACCTGTATCCAGATTGCATATTTCGCATTACGATTGCCACGTGATTGCTTTCACCGCCCACATTTGGGCGGCTTGGGCCTCAGTAATTGCAACGGAGCACATGCGCTTCACTTCCGGGTCAGTCGAAGACACTCGCAGATCATTCATCTGATCAATCACATCAGCGAACATCTGCTTGCATCTTGCTACTGCATCATCTCCCGAAGGGTTGAATTTAAGGCCAACAGCCTTCTGTCCATAGGTCAGTTCCATATAATAATTTGTTTAAAAGTTTCATCGTTTCCTCTTACTCTTCTCGAACTCCTTCCGCATATCCTCCGCCTGCTCATCCTTCATCGACATATACTCCAGGGCATTGGAGTAGTGCTGATCGCTCGTTTCGCCCAGCGATCCGAACGTGTTCGATTCCGCAAGCGACAACAGCATACGCCCCCAGTCGCCTCCGCCGCCGCCATCCCCGTCGCCCGCCTTCTTGAAAACGCGCGGGTAACGCTTCACTATCGCCTCCCGGCACCCGGCGAACCAAAACACAAGAAATCGCCGCGTGAGCATCGGCAGCGTCGCTGCCATTTTCGCCCGCTCCTCCACCTTGCCTTCGTAGCGTCGCAGCGGTTGCCGCCGGTCGCCATGCCACGCACTTTCCCGTTCCTCCTCCGTTTCCGGCCTCGACGGGCGATACAGCGCCCCGATCAGCCGCAGCGCGAACATCTCGTCGCGTGTCTGCACGTACGCTTCGTACATCGAAAACGTGTACGCGAGTTCGTACACCGTGATATTTTCCAGCCCGTCTTTCGCGCAGTACAGCGTCCGCGTTTTCGCGGGGCGTTTCGCGCCCCTCCCCGCCGGCGGCGTGTGCATCAGCACCGGCCACGGGTTGCGCGTTCGGTTGAAACGCACCGCGTAGCCCGTATTGCCGCTCGCCTCATCCGTCACGACCTCAAACAGCCCGGCCATCGCCGCCTCAATCACCTGTTTAAGTTCATCGAGGAACACCGCCTGCCCGTGCTCGGCATCCGCGCGCAGCGCGTCAGCCTCCCACTTCGCCATCATGTCGGGCGAAAACCCGAGAATGTGCTGCGTGAGGCTGATGAGTTTCACCGCCGTAAATGCCGAATGGGTAAACTCGTCACCCGTACTCGTGAAAAGTGTCGAATAGAAAAGCAGCGCCGTTTTGGCGTCCAGGTCGTCCCACGAGCGTGGCACCTTCACATCCCTGAACCGGTCGCCGATTTTGATGGTGATAACGTCTTGTTTTTCGCTCATGCTGCGAAGGTGCGGCGGTGATTGATTAATCGAAAGGACAGCGCGCCTCTACGTCTCCCTCTCCACCGGAGAGGGCCGGGGTGAGGCATTATTGTTTCACTCCCCGCACCCTTGCCGTTACCCATCCGCTGTCAAAATCGCCCCGCACCTGGAATTCCACCGACCGCAACACAAGCACCACCACGCCGTTCGGATGATAAAAACGCGCCCGCGCATTCTTCCATCCCCGCAGCCGGTGCAATTCCGCAGCCGGCAACACGGCCCTGATGTCCAAATCCTGCAAATCGCTGAAAAGCAGCGTCGAGCCGAAGTTCTGCGCCACCAGCCCGTATGTCCCGTCAAATTCCAGAGCCAGCCCCCCGATCACCGTCGTCTCGTCGGTATCGAGTTCGTCGTGCGTCGCGTAGGCGTATTCCTCCGTCACCGAAGTCTCTTTTATTCCCCTGTAAAACAGGATCGTAAGCGGCAGGTCCGTATTGTGCCCGCCGAAAATCGGCGATTGCCCCGGCTGATCCGTCTGCGGGCACCGATACGTGCCGTGATCCACCAGAAAACCGTTATTGCTCGCAAACGTCCCGAACGGCAAAGTGATCCGCGTTTTGCCTGGCGACACCACGTAGTCATCCAGTTGCCCGGCGGCGCTATACCCCTCCTTGTCGTTGTCGGGGAAAGCAAGCGTTACGCCCTGCGGCTCTTTCAGCGTGTAGTTGTAGTCGTTCAGCGACACGTAGGCGCTCCAATCCGCCGGGGTGTCGCTGAGCAGGTCGAGCGACTTCGTGAAGTGCAACCCGCCCTCTTTATATTCGAGTATCAGGTTTAGCCCGCCGGCGAGTTTCTTCAAAAAATCCAGCGCCGACATTTTCGGCACATGGCGATTCAGGTCGATACTTCCCGTGAAGCCGTTCAGGTATTTGTACGTCTCGTCGTCGTAGTAGTCCTTATACGACTCGTCGCACGTCAGGTTACTCACCGAAAACGCGGTTAAGAAATCCGTGTTATCAGTCACGTATCCCGCCAGGTACCCGATGCCGGCCGCCGCCCTGATCCGCTCTAAAATGTAAGGAAGCCGCACCCCCGGCAGATAGGTATATTGAAACCGCGACTCCTCCTCGTCCGGCACATTTTGCAGCCCCACCAAGTCGAACACCGGATTAGCAGTGCCCTCATACAGCGCATTCTTCCCGGCATACATGCCCGACCACTCGTATATCGGCCACGCGATTTCATCCACCGGCGTATCCACCACCGATTGCACGTAGGCCAAAAAATCGTTCTGCGATTTCTGCCCTACGGTGATGTACGAAGCGATTGCAAATCCCGTCATCGTGCTCCAAATCGCCGGAGCGTCGTTGATGAGAGCGCTGCTTAGTATTAGTTGTGTGGTATTCGACGTAGCCATGCCCGGATAATCCGCGTTTATCAGGTCGCGGAAATACACGCCCACGTCCGATATGGTCATACCCGCCGAACCTCCGAGGCCCAGCGTGTAGTCAATTCCTCCTATGCGAATCTGGTAAGCAAACGGCGGCGTCGTGATCGTGAGGATAATCACCGCGTCGTCCGTCGTGTCCGGTATCGTGATCGTGTCGAGTATCTCGTGCACGTTGATGCGCTGCAAGTCTTCCAGCACTGTCACCGGCACGTTTCTAAATTGCGTCTCTATCCGCTCCGGGCCACTGCCCAGCGTCACCAATTCGCCCGCTTCAAACAGCCCCCCGGCCACCTCCAGCGCACAGCCGGAGGTCGACCACGGCGATGCCGCGTCGAAGCGATTTACATGCCTCAGCGCCCGCCGATTCCGATCCGTGAGCGGCAGCCTGAACGGAAACGAAAAAGTGCGCGCCACCCTGTCCTTATCGAACAGCGGGCACGACAACACGACATCCATGCCCGCATCGGCATCGAAGTCGAGCAATTCGTTGTTCAGGCGCAGCGACAGCATAAATCAGATTTTCACCCCCCTCTCCACCGGAGAGAGGGCCGGGGGGTGAGGCTACTTCTTCACATCGCGCTGAAACGCCCCGAAAATCCGCCCTATCATGCCCGGTTTCGGCTTGATTTGATTTCCCGTCACCGGCACCTTTTTCGGCGGGTCGGTAGTCAGGTAGCGATCCTGCACGGCCACCGGCACAGCCACCGGAAATCCGTCCTGGGTTTCTACAAATACGACCGCCTCTTCGGCGTTCACCCCGCCGCCTTTCAGCGTCGAGTGTATCACCGTCACGGGTTCGTTCAGCGGTAAAAGGGTCAGTACGTCGCCCTTGTGGTATTTTTGTATGTTCATCGTTGAAATTTTTTATGGTTTAAAAATCAGTTTTTCCGCCTTACCCCCTCTCCGGGGGAGAGCGGGCCGGGGGATGAGGCCCTTATCACCTTTTTCACCTCCGTCGTATCCACGCCGCCCCCGGTCGTCGGGTTCACCATCTGCACCCTGGTGCGATGCGAACAGGCAAAAAATGCCAGGGAGATGGCAAGGAGAAACAGGCGTTTTTGCATTGCTTTAGTAGATAGTGTACAAAGTCAGCGACGCCACCGCAGCCGTCCGGCTTGTAGTGCCCGCGCTTTTAAAAATCCCCGCCCGGCTTCCTGCGTCGGTGGCGTTCGGCATGTTGCCGGTCACGCGGCCCGAGTAGGCGCCGTTGACGTAAAAGCGCCCCTCGCTGCGCGCCTTATCGTAGCACACCGTGAGCACGTAAGCGGTGTTTGCCGCCACCGTTGTGCCCAGGTCGGCAGTGCTTTCGCTGCCGGCGTTGTCCCGACTGAACCCCTGCCATTTGCCGCTATTCGTGCCGTTTGTGTACCGTATCCCTACGCTGTTATTTACGTTCAGCGTGGTCGATGTAGGCGTGGGTATAATCCCGAACTGGAACGTGTACGTCTGCGACCCGTCGCTCAGCGTCGGAAAATACACGACGCAGGAGGTAACAATGTGTGCGCTGCCGATCTCGACGGGGTTAACGACCCCGTCTGCGAAATACAGCGTAGCCACCCCGGAGGCGCTGCTTGCCGTGTTTATGTCGAAACTGCCGGGCAGCGCCGAGGTGGGCGCCGTCTGGCCGTTGCCGCCGGAAGCCGTCGCGAGTCCGAGTTCGCCCCAGTCCGCCGCCACCGTCGCGCCGGCATTTGCGCGGTAGTATTGCCCCACCACGCCCGCGTCCGGCATATTCGCCGGGTTGAAGGTGTTCTGCGTGATCCGCCAGGCCGAATCCGGCCCGGCGTAGTACATTTCTACTACGCCGCCGGGCGGCAAAATCTGATCGCTGCGCCCCGCGAGGCGGTGACCTAAGTCGCTATCCGGGTGCGATGCCGGCAGGTACAGGCTGTACGATCCGTTATTCACGAGGCGCCGCACCGTGCCGTCCGGAAGATCGGCGAAGCCGGTGATCGCGCGCAGTGTCGCGTCGCCGGATACGTAGTGCGTTGTGCGTGTCGACCAGTTTGTTGGTGACAAATTATCCTGGTCGCCGGTGAACTGGCTCGTCGTCTGATTGCTTGCGCCAACGTCGAACGTGACCGTGTTGGCCGCGTCGCTGGGCGTGATCGTCACGTTCGCGCCGGCCACAAAATCCACGTCGCCACCGTCGTTCGTGACGCCGTCTACGGAGGATACGACGTTTACGGCCAGATCATCGGCCAGCAGCGAATTGTTTGAAACTTCGCTGCTACCTACGGCTCCCGCCTCTATCTCTAATTCACCGACGCCGTCCGTCGCGATTTCCGATTGCCCCACCGCGTCCGCAGCGATCTCGGAACTGCCCACCGCGCCGGCGGCGATCTCCGTCGCCGTGACCCCGTCTGTGGGGATCGAAAACGTGACTTCCGTCTCTCCGTTCGCGCCGTCGTCGGTTAGCGTAGAGGTGATCGTCGTGGTGTTTACGAAGTTAACCGCGTTGCGCTGCGTCTTGTCCGTGCCGTCGTCGCGCAGCACCTGGTTGTACACCGTACCCGATCCCGTATCATCCGTCGCCGGCGCCCAGGCCGAGCCGTTCCATTCCAGCACCTGGCCGCTGGTAGCGCCTTGCTGGGCGAGTTTTAGCGTCGTGGCATCGAGCGATAGTTCGCTACTCGGTGTCACGGCGTTCAGATCGCCGTCCGCGTCGGCGCCGACGATCTTCGTAGGCGTGTCGGTGGTGAGGTCGCTGATACGCACCTCGCCCGTCACGTCGAGCGTTCGGGCGGGTGATCCGTTGTTGCCGATACTTGTGCGCCCGTCGTTGCGTACCGTGAGTTGCCGCGTGTCGCTGGAGTTCGATACCCGCAGCGCTTCGGTACTCGAACTCGCGCCCGTGCCGATTATATCTAAGGCAGCCCGCGGACTTAGGCGGTTGATACCCGCCGTTTTGCCCTCCGCGGAGTAGGGCGACGCGTTATACGTCTCTGTGACTGCCGTCGGCGCCGTCCAGGTCGTTGTCGTTTCTGTGAACGTAGAGCTGCTGCCCTGGTAGGGCGTGACCGTGATCGTTACGAGCAGCGTACCGCCCGTCGATCCGGACACCGTGCGCACCCGTAGCGTGTCGCGGGTGCTGCTGCTGCGCATTTCGAGTTTGTAATCGTTGCCGGAGTATGCGCCGGTGTTCGAGATCGGCAACAGGTTTTGCCAGTTACCCCCGGTATTCCCGAAATAGAACGGCACCAGGTACTTTTTCGCGATAGAGTTGCCCGCGCCGTTGTTAACGACCGTGGCGATCTCGGCGTAGCCGGCCCCGCCGCCGGTGTGGTTAAAAATGCCGAGTTCTATTGTGTTGTTCGAGGCTTGCAGCGTCCTCGTCAGATAATAGGTTTTAATCGAGTTCGTCGCTACGCCCGTGGCAAGTTGCGACCACCCGGTGTTCGAGGCGCTGCCGGTTTCTTTTAAGTACATCGCGCCCGCCGTGCTGATCGCCACGTCGCCGGGGCTGCCGGTGACGCTGCTTTCCGGCGTCGAACTCGTCACGAATACGTTTACGTCGCCCGCCGTGTTGGCTAAGTCCATCATTTTCGCCGTGGCCCCGCCGGCGGATTTGAGGTGTAGCACCGACGAGTCGCCGGGCGCATTGAAGCGCCCTGATCCGCGGAACAAAGCCGTGCCGTTTACGTCTAAAAGTTGCAGGGGGCGGTTGCCGCCCCGTAGCCCGATGCCGAAGTAGCCGGTATTGTCGGCGATCCGGAACGATTCCCGGAAAACGCCGCTGTTTTGATGAAAACCGATAAAATCCGCTCCTCCGTCGAACGAGCCTTCGATGTCGAGCAACCCCATGTAAAATGTCGCCCGCCGGTCCTGCGTGTTGGTGAATCGCATCAGGGTGCTGAGCCCCAGTTGAGGGCTTTCGCCCCCGGTATTGTAGTTGCCGAGCACGAAAACGGTAGCAGAATCCAACTCGGCCCTCGAAAACGACGTGTTCGTCGTGGTGAGGGTTTTCTTATGCTTGTAGACTTCGAGGGGGTAAAGTGCGGTCGATCCGTTCTGCCGGTTGATGTTCATCTTCCCGTGCAGATTGCCTTTCGTGCCGGCGATATTCAGGTTTTCCACCTGGAACGACCAGTACGATTCGAGGGGGTTCCAGAAGTCGAAAAAACCCGTAAACGGGCGGTGTGTGACGCCGTTCAGGTCGTTAAAAAATACGTGAAATTCCGACACCGTATCCCCCTCACCGGAGACCCAGTGCGGCTCCATGCTGATGCCGAATTTGACATCTGATGCGCTTTCCGTGGATACGCCGTTGTACTGATTGTAGCCGAGTTCGAGCACGTTGTTTGTCGTGCCGTCGCCGTTGCTGCCGGCTTTTTGCTGCATCCACCAGGCCGGCATGGTGCCGCGCTTGTACTTCAGCAGGTTCACCGCGTCGCGGGCGTTTATCATCGCCTTCGCGCCGGAATACCCGGACGGCGGGGCGAGGTTGATAAGCCCGGTATCGGCAGTGTTTCCGCTCCACCCGATTTTTATGTTATCGTCCGTGGCGTCGGCTTGCAGCCAACTTTCGGAGTCGATACCCGTGCCTGTGCCAAACACGACCTGCCCCGCCGGCTCGTTCACGCCGGCGGCGATGATCTGCGCCAGCGTGGCCACCCAGTGGTTGTTGCCCTCGAAAACTTTAAATTTCGAGGAGGTGGTAATGTCCGGCACCTGGGCGCCGGCCGTGACCGTGATCGCCACCAGGGCGAGCGCCGCGATTATGTTCCTGAACATGTTGCGTGTTGTTAAAAAGCGATTAAAAACCGGTTAAAACGTCTGGAAAAACCACGATCCAGAACTGCCGTTCCACTTGCATTTGCAGATCGCTGAGGAGCCTTGCGAGTACACGCTTTTTGTCGTTGCGCTGTCCGTGAATGCCTCCGACCCGTTCGGGTCGATGATGAAGGCGTGGGTGTCCGTGCCGGTTTTTGTAAAGGTGTATTCCCACCCGCTGCGGGTAGCATTGCAAGCGGGCAGCGAGATCGTCACGTCGGCGCTAAGCGTACCGATCTCGACGAAGTTGTCTGTCTCGTCGAGCGTCGTCGTGGCCGTTTCGGTCGTAAAACTTCCGCCCTGCACACCGGTGCTGTATAGCCCCGCAGCACCCGCAGCCGCCGTGCCGGTGATGCCCGCGCCGCCGGTGACGAGCGCGTTGAAGGTCTTCGCGCCGGCAAAAGTCTGCGTACCGGTGCTGACTGTGCCGCGGTTCGAGGCGTCGGCATTCGGGATGTTCAGGTTCAGGTTAGAGCCGCTGCGCGCAAAAGCGATAGCCGCGGCGGTGGTGGTGATCGTGGGGTTGAGGTAGGTATTTGCGGCGCCGTCGCTGCCGAGTATCGTGCCGTCGCCGCCGACGGCCGTCAGGCCCGTGCCGCCGTTGCCGACCGCGAGCGTACCGGATATGTGCGTCGTCAGGCCGATTTTGCCCCAGGAGGGCGCCGTACCAACGCCGCCGGAGATCAGGGCGTTGCCCGTGGCGACGCCGGCGAGTTTCGACAGTGCCGAGGTCGTGGACGCGTACAGGATGTCGCCGACCGTGTACGAGCTCTGCCCCGTGCCGCCGTTGTCCGCGTCCAGGGTGCCGGACAGGGTAATGACGCCGGCAGTAGTCACAGGCCCTCCCGACGTGGTGAGACCCGTACCCGTGCCGGATACGTCGACGGATGTAACGCTACCCGCGCCCGCGCCCATAGCGGTTTGCAGGTCGCTGACCGTAGCGAGCCAGGTGTTGTTTCCCTCGATGAATTTGATCTTCGAGGAGGTGGTGATGGTCGGCACCTGGGCGCCGGCTTCCGTCATTGTGGTCATTAGGGTCATTGCGGTCATTGCCGCGAGAAAGAGTAGTTTTTTCATTTTTTAAGCGTGTTTTGATGAGTCTCCCCCTCTCCCCCGGAGAGGGGGCCGGGGGGTGAGGCCCCCGATTACATATTTATGTATAGCCATACGCCCGTACCGCCTGAAAACCGGCAGGTGCATGAGAGCCCCGTGCCGCGGCTGTAAAGCGTTTTTGCTGTTTCCGTGTCGATAAAAGTTTCGGATCCGGCGGGCTCGAGCGTGACGCCGTGAGTGTCGGTGCCTACCTTGCCGACGGTGATCTTCACGCCGTTGTTCGCCGAGTTGCAGGCCGGCAGGTTGAGCGTGATGTCGGCGCTTAAGGTGTTCACCCACACTTCGTTGTATTGCGCGCCGACGGCCTGCGACGTGGTGACTATGTCATACAGGTTTAGCCCATTCGGCACCCACGCGGTGCCGCTCCAGCGGAGCACCTGGCCGGTGGTGGCGCTCTGCTGCGCGATGTCGAGCGGGCTGCCACTCGTGCCAGCGCCGGATAGCCGGGCGGTGGTGGTGACGGCGGCGAGGTAGTTCAGGGATTGTATGTAGTCGTAGACGGCTTTGGCCGTGGGGCTTTGATTGTTCTTCGATGCCGCCGAGATCGTATATACCACCTGCGCAAGCGAATTTCCGCTCAGGGTGAGCGTATCCTTCACGCGCAACTTTGCGAAGGAGCCTGTGGTTTGCGTGTAGCCGACTACGGTACACATCAAAATCATACAGGCGATTCTCAGCGCGTTAAAAATTGTTTTTTTCATGTCAGGACAGGTTTATGAGGATTATTTTCAGGCTCAGCGTCCCGCTGAATCCGTCAAAACACAGGCTGCCGCTCGCCGGGTAAAACCGGGGCACGAAGTAGAAAAGGCTCGTCGTGCCGTATGCTTCTCCTCCGAGTATGTCGCTGCCGCCCGGCGAAGTGCCCAGATTGAAAGTGCCCGGCGCCGCGCCCGTCACCAGCACACCAAGCACCAGGCGGTTGGCGGCTATGTCCACCGCCTGCGCTTCAGGGGTACCTGCCGACACGGTCGTAGACTGCACCGACAGCGCGACATCCATATTCGCAGCTACGAAGTCAACCAGCGCCGAGAGTTCGAATGCGCGGCGGGTGTTCGTCTTGCTCCCACCCCGGTACTGAAAAGGCACCCTGGTGTCGGAGAACAGCTCATTATCGAGCGCGAAATCATGCACTTTTGCCATTTTTTCTTATTGTTGTTATCTGCGAAGCCGCGTCTCAGTATCCGCGCAAATCCGCGTAAATCCGCCCAATCCGCGTTTCTTTTTAATCCGCGCAAATCCGCGTAATCCGCAAAAAATCCGCGTTACACCAAATCCGCGTCACTCGTTTTGCCACGAAATCTCCAGTTCATCCCACCAGGGGTCGCCGGCTTCGTCGAGCCAGGCGTCGCTACCGGCAGTCGTAAGCGTTTTTCTCGAATAGTTTTTCATGTTCAGCCGCGCCACGGCGCTGAATTCATAAGCGTGCAACTCCTGCCGCGTCTCCGTCACCCGGAAATCGGAGGAGGTGATCTGCAAGGGTATGTAGCCGGTTTCCGACACGTCGTACACCTCGCCGGCGATCAGCAGCTCCTGTAAGGCGTCGGCCTGCGTTTTAGTCAGGTAGCCCGTGCGGTAGGTAAGTTCCACGTCCCAGGAGCGGGCGTGTTGATACCGGTCGCTTGCGAGTTCATTGTAGCCCGGCGAAAGCGGTCGCTCCGCCGTCTGGCGTTGCACCCGCAGGCGTTTTGCGATCTCACCCGTGCAGCGCCACGTCTCCGGGACGCCGAAGCCGTTCAGGTACACCAGGTGTCGTTCGCTTTCGTAGTAGTCGCGGTCGATGTAGTAGGAGCGCGCCTGGCTCAGCGCCGAAAAGGTGATACTCGTATACCCCACCTGCACCGTGTATTTGTATGCGTCGGTCTCCGCGTCGAGGCCGAACAGCGCCGGCCACACCGGGAACACCGCCGACTCGCCGGCGAGTACCGAAAGCCCAGGCGTGAAGTAGTCCGTCGGGCTGCTCGTCGTGCCGTCCGCGATGTTGTACCACACCACGCGCAGGTACACCGTGCGCGTGGCGCTGGTGTGATTGTACCAGGTCAGGTATTCGGGCTGTTCCAGCGCGAGGGATTTGCCGTCGGGCATCCAGGTAAGCAGCGCATTGTCGCCGTCCATGTCCGCGAGGAAATCGCCGTCGGCGTAGCGCGCCTGGCTTACTCCGCCGTCATAGGCCGTTTTATCTATGCCGTACGTCCAGGGCTGCGCCGCCACCGGCGCGCCGTATTGCTCCGTGTATCGGAAATACCAGCGCCGCATGTTGTCGCCCAGGAAGGGCGTGTTGGTGCCCCATTCCGGCACCAAGGGCTCCGATCGGGCGGCGCGGCACTCTGCCGACAGCACCGCCGACAGGTCAAAATATACATAACCCGTGCCAGCCTCCGGCAAACCTTCGAGGCGCGCGGCCTGCGCATAGTCGCCTTCGCGGTAGGTGTTCTCAAAAAACACGTCGAGCAGCGCCTTGTAGTTTTCCGGCGTGGCGTCGGCCACGGCCGCGTCCAGCGTGATCGTGAAGCCGCCCGCGTTCGTCACGTCGAGGTCCCAGCCGGCGGATGCGCTGCGGAGTTGAAAATTCAGTTTTTCGCCGCCGCTCGACGTGATGTAAACGTCAATAAAAGGCGCGATGCGCGGGTGATCGGCGATCAGGTCTTTGATAAATATCCAGTATTCCAGGTCGGTGCCGCCGAATGCGGCGTCGTAAAACTGGTTGCTGCCGGCGGGAGAAGCCTTCGCCGTAAATACCTGCGTTTGCGTCGTTCCGTCCGGCTCCGTGTATTCCACCGTGATCGTTTCGTTCGTAGCGAAGCGATCGGGCTCCGTGTATTCCAGGTGCGCCGTGATCCCTACCGCGTCGAACAGGGTGCCGCCGCCGTCCTGGTCTGCGCGCAGTTTCACAATCGCCGGGTTGCGGGCGAAGTGAACATTTTCAGGATTCGATAGCAGCGTTAGCGCCATTTTTTTAATCGTTTTTTAATAGGTTGTTAGCCCGCCGTCGGCCCACGCGGCGTAGGAGCCCCCCTGCGGATCAATGCACCTGAATACGCGCAGGTCGAAAAAATACAGCACCGCCGCCCACGACCCGTCGCCCTGCACGTCCCAGAAATCGCCCGACATGTTCAGGCGCTCCACGGTGTCCGTATTGTTTCCGAAAAGCGGGTATCCGTTTGCGCCGTCGGCCACCATGCGCGACATAAAGTCGTCGGCCACGCGCTCCGCTTCGGCCCAGGCGACCGTCTGTTCCGACCGGTCGTCTTCGCGGCGCGAATAGTAACGGCCCACCATGAGGCCCACCTGGTAGACCTTGCGGGCGTTGGCGCTTTGCCGCTCCATGCGCATCGTGGGCAACACAAAGCGAACAAAAAATGCCTTCTCCTGCGCCGCCGTGCGGAAATCGGAAAAGGCATCTTCGTACAAAACGACCTCGAACACCCGCTCGCCGACCGCGTCTGCGTGTTGCAGATCGGGGTGCTGCTCGCACAGGTACTCGAAATAAGCGACTAAGTCGTCTATGTAATTCATGCCGCGAAAATGCGGGTGAGGGCGCTGGCGGGAAAGGACAGGGGCCTCACCCCCCGGCCCCCTCTCCACCGTGGATCGAGCCCCGGGGGGGGGCTGGTCGCGTCACCCCCTCTCCACCGGAGAGGGGGCCGGGGGGTGAGGCAACAAAAAAAACCGGACAACCTTTGTTGCCCGGCCTGAAAGCATCTGAACGAAATCCTTTTAACCTTCTTCCTTTATCGTAATCCGGACGCATCCGGAATTTTGTCTTATGCTGCGATCAATACCCCGACACGTGGAAATTCCACACGTATTGCGTCGCGTCGGTAAGGGCCGATCCCGTGGCGTTCAACACCACTGTCGATACGGTCGAAGTGGTGAACACGCGCACCGCGTGGGCTGCCGCGTCCGCGTCGGCATTCGTGACCGTTACGATTGTGCCAGTCGGGTAACTTACGGGAAGCGTGACCGTGCACAGCACCCCGGAGCTAAGCGCCGTGGTTCCGGTCGTAAGCGTCACCTTGAAGTCCGTGCCCGTGCCCGCTACCGCGATAGTGGGGCTGCTGCCCGCCGCGGCGCCGGCAGCGATGGTCGGCGTGTTGGGCAAGCCCAGCCGGTCGCGGCTGCCTTCGAGGAAGTATTGCCCGCGCAGGTAAGTAAGGATATTGCTTACCGTCGTGATCCCGGATATTTTCACCGAATCGAGCGCCGTGGCAAGCAGCTGCTTGTTGGTGACGGCGTGTACCAGTTTCACCGACGTGTCGGAGGTTTTGTACACGACTTTCACCCCGCGTTTCGGCAGCCAGTAGCGGTAGCCGTCGGTCTTTGTGCAATGTTGATACCAGGCCGTGAGTTTTGCGGCCTTTGCGCCCCAGTGCGATGCCCCGGTGATGGAAACTTCCGACGTGTCGCCGCTGAAAAGTTGCGTGCCCGTGGCCGCCTCATATAGCGTCACCGTGCCGGTTTTGTACTTCAGGTAGCAGTCGTCGAGGTCGTAGAAGGCCCGCGTGACGGCGCTGGCGCCGATCACCTCGATGGACGAGGGCGTGACGGCAATGGTTTGTGCCTGCGCGAATGTGGCGGCGAGGCTGACAAAAAATAAAATGATAAATTTTTTCATTGTGAAGCGTGGTTATGTAATAAATGCTTCACAAAGGTGCGCAGGGGCTGCGCAGTGGGAAAGGACAGGGAGGGCGGATGGAGGGATTAACCCTTCGGACTAAACCCCGAATCCGGAAGTTTTTGCGCCGCCGCCGACTCCTGCGCAATTTGATTATACAAAATATATACCGGATTGTCCAGGGCGTCGGTGAGGTCGGTGGCGAATTGTCGCTGCGGGTTGTCCACCCGCTCGCCGCTTTTATCCTTCTTTATTTCCCCGTTCGGGGCTGTGCGGGTTTTCGCCCGCGTCATGGCCACGTAGGTGGTGCGGGCATTTTGTCGATTGATGCGGAAACGCGGCAGGCGCGGGTCGTCGCCCTGGAGCATACGCCGCCAGAGCTCGTATTTCGCAAAGTGGCGCGGGTTGGTGCCTGTGAGCGATAGGCGCAACACACGCCACCCTTTTTCCGTCAGGTATTTTTCCACCTGCTGCGCCCGCGTGAGTTTCGTGTGGCCGGTCTGGTGGTTGCCCGTCGCGTCGTGGTAGAATCGTATCTCCCGCGTGGGGTGGTAACGATAGTATTCGTCGAACTGGTCGCAGAGGTCGTCCTGCTGCTCGCCCTCGGCGCCGAGCACGAAAAAGTCTTTCAGCGTCCGGAATTCTCCGGGCACCTGCTGACTCACCGTCATGCAGTTGATCGCCGCACCGAAGTCCATGCCGATGGTGAGCGGCAACGCGGGCGCGAGGTCCGCGTCGCCCCGGCAGTCGGGCTTTGCGCCGATGGCATCGGGGGCGTACAGGCTGCCCGTGTAGTCGAAGTTTGTGTAGGTATGCTGCTCTTCGTCGAGCAGGCCGTAGAATCCGCCGCGAACGAATTTCGGGCGGATGTTCACGTATTCCGCCCTGAACGTCATCTCGTCGGGGCAGGTGCGGCGACCTTCGACGAGATAATCCGCCTTCAGCCAGCCGATTTTGACGTTTTCGACGCAATTCGCCCGAAGAAAGCGGTGCCTTTCGGGCATGGCGCGGGCAAGGTCTTCCTGCTCTATAAACCACGCGCCCGTATCCACCAGGGGCGTACTGCTTTCCATGAGGCGAAAGTCGAAGTACCTCTTTCCGCCGAGCCGATCCACGTTGCTGCCCCGTATGGCCGGGCCGCTTTCCTCGTCGAGTTTTTGCTTGTTCAACATCGTGGCCTCG
Organism: uncultured Gammaproteobacteria bacterium; assembly: GCA_964641255.1. Lineage (GTDB taxonomy): Bacteria > Patescibacteriota > Microgenomatia > JAMCZE01 > JAMCZE01 > CAZXMM01. The sequence goes on from CAZXMM010000007.1 coordinate 41,257, forward strand.
GAGGCCAGGCGCCCGTCGGTGCTGAGGCCGCGCCCGGCGCCGGGGTTGTCCTGCGAAAGCAGCACGATGCCGAAGCCCGTCCAGAACGTGATGAAGTTGTCGTATCTGACCGGCGGCTTGTACGGCTCCGGCCAGCGCCACGACGCGGGCGGTCGGCGCCCGATGAAGTAATGCAGGTCCTTGTACAACCCCTGCATTTCCAGCCCGTGTATGAAGGCCGGGATGATTTCGGTAAGAAACTTCTGGTAAGTGGGCACTTCCCACTGGTAGCAGCCGCGCGGCAGGTCGGCGGCGATGCGGCGCGCGAACGCGGCGAGGATGGTGGTTTTCCCTGTGCCGCGCCCCCATTCCAGGTCGAGTTGCCGCACGGTGGGCAGCGCGTCGCCGATGAGCAGGGCGAGCGTCTGCGCGGTGTTGTA
>CAZXMM010000008.1:0-30072 GCA_964641255.1 uncultured Gammaproteobacteria bacterium
CCAGAACCGGACAACGAGTGGCACTGCTCTCAGTACCCCGGCTGCGAATGCTTCGGCGGACGTTGCGGTTCCTGCTAGCCCTGCGTTGCGGTGAGCCGGGTGAACTCTACGGCGACGATGGCGAGTTGCAGTTGGGTGGGTTCCCGTATCCCATCGACTTCCGGCGCGACAGCGTAGCTGAGATTCGCCGCAAGCTCGACGCACGGGGCATGGCGAAGCTGATCGAACAGCAGCGGAGAGCCGCTGACCCCACGTCAGAGATTCTTTCAACCACAGCCAAAGGAGGCTGAAACGTGAACGCAGCAGTAGATTCGACCAGCGATGCACGCACGGTGAACAACACCATGCGCCATCAGTACCGCGTGTTGAGTGACGCGGAGAAGGCTCAGATGCAGGCCATTAAGGACAAGGGTCTTGAACTGCACGACTTGATCGAGAGCATCGCCGCCAGCCAAGGCGTTAGCGGCAGCCGAGAACTTTCGATTGCCAAGACCAAGACCGAAGAAGCCGTCATGTGGGCGGTCAAGCACCTGACGAGGTAGCGCGATGGATAGCCGGGGATACCTGTACGACGTTCGTGACGAAGCAGACGCGATCCGCCGAGGGCTGACGCCCGTTCGACGTGACCTAACCCCGGAGGAGCGCGAGCGGGGGCGGATTCGCTTCTGTGATCCATGCGGCTGCGGCAGCGGCAAGAAGTTCAAGGCGTGCTGCTACGGCAAGGTAACAACTGTCCAGCAGGGACCATCTCCATGAACTACAAGAAACCCGGCCCGTTCAACCTCCTCTTGCTGCTGTCCCTCGGCGTCCTGTTGCTCTGGCTGCTGACGTGAGGCAGACCCGGCTCGGCAGCTGGCTCGAGACGGGGGCCAACATCGTGATCGGCTTCGCCATCAACTGGATCGCGAACATGCTGATCCTGCCGCGCTTCGGCTTTCACGTGACCGGCGGCCAGGCGTTCCACATCGGCCTGTTCTTCACCGTGATCGCCATCGTCCGCGGCTACGTGCTGCGCCGAGCCTTCAGCCGGATACACCGCCTGCACGCATGACCCGAAAGCCGACACACGCCGACCTCGCCCGCCTCGCAGACGCTGCGCGCTGGCGCCAGCTCTGGACCCACGCCCTGCCGATCGCCCGACAGGTCGTCGACAGCCTGATCCGCAGCGGCCGCGTGCCGCCGCACCTCGAGGCCGACGTGCGCCAGGCCGCCTACCTCGCCGCCGGCCTCGCCGTGCGGACGTGGCGACCGCTGGACGCTACCCTCTCGGCCTGCCTGACCTCGCACATTCGCGGCTCGGTCCGCGGCGTGCTGTCGCAGGAGCAGCCGACCGTCTCACTGCAGGAAGACATGGCCGAGGGCGAGTCGCGCCTCGACGCACTGGCGTACGACGAGCCGCCGCTCGGCTTCGGCGATCCGTGCGAGGAGGCCGCCCGCCTGCAGGCCGAGGAGCGCGTGCGCCTGGCGATGGCGGGGCTGCGCAGTCACAAGGACCGGCACATTCTTACCGCGGTCTACGGTCTGGAGGGGGCACCGATGACGCTGGACCACTACGCCGAGCGCGAGGGGATCTCGCGCCGGGAAGCCTACTACCGGCTGAACGAGGCGAAACGTCGGCTGGCGGCGAGGTTGACCGCTTGAACCTCATCGTCTCGCTAGGCCGCGAGCACCTCGCGCGCGTGCTCAAGACCGCTGAACTCTCGTGGCAGGGCTACGTCGACCTGCTGTTGAAAGTGCAGGAGTCGAACGACAAGGCGTCGCGCGGGTGGTCGTGCCCGGTCAAGTTCACTCCCGCCTACCGGGACTCCGAGAATTTCCAGCACCGCTACGCGCTGACGCTGGACTACGACCACGTCACTGCATCCGATATGATGCAAATCCACGAGGCATTCGTATCACTGCAGCATTTGGCGTACACGACCTGGAGCCACACGGCGGCGAAGCCGCGCTGGCGTTACGTCATCCCGCTCTCCCGCCCTGCCACCTACGACGAGTTCCAGGCGGTCAGCCGCAAGGTGGCCGCACGGGCAGGTATCGAGCTTGCCGCCCGCGAGAGTCACGTCCCCGCGCAATGCATGTTCCTGCCAACGACCCGCCCCGGCGAGACGTTGCAGAGTATTCAAAATCCCGGAAAAATTTTGGACGTCGACGCCGTTCTCGCCGAGTACGAGAACTGGACCGACAAGACGCAGTGGCCTCGCCGTGACAGTGCTGACACGTTCTCCGGCGCGGGCATGGCTGCTGACCCGACCACCAAACCAGGCATTGTCGGCGCATTCTGCCGGGCCTACAGCGTGCCCGAAGCCATCGCCCGCTTTCGTCTGCCGTACGTGCCGACCGACACCCCGGACCGCTGGACGTACACCGCCGGCAGCCGCCCCGAGGGGGCGATCGTCTACGACGACGGACGCAAGCTCCACTCCCACCACGACACCGACCCGGCCCGGGGCCAGACCAACGCCTTCGACCTGGTCCGGCTGCACCTGTACGGGCTGTACGACTCGGCCGCCGACCTCGAGCGGCCAGTCACCGAGCGGCCGAGCTTCAAGTGCATGGCGGAGGCCATCGCGGAAGACCCCCTGGTGCAGGCGGCCACGGCCGCTGCTGAGTTCACCGACCTGGGTCCTGCCGAGCACACCTCCTCCCCCGAAGCCCCGCCCAAGGGCACCTGGGAGCCTCTGGCAAGGCCGCTGTCCGAGGTGCTGGCCAATCCGACGCAGACCCGCTGGCTGCTGCGGGACGAGCTGGAGCAGGGCGTCATCGCCCTGATGGCGGGGCCGAGAGGCAGCTACAAGTCGTTCAAGGCACTGCATTGGGCCATGCGCGTGGCTCTGGAGGGCCATGCCGTCTACGTCGTGAGCGCCGAGGGCGGTGACTTCGGCCGCCGTGCCGAGGCGTGGGCCAAGCACCACGGCCACAAGGGGTCGAGCCTGCCGGTCTACGTGGTCGAGCGCCGGCTCGACTTGAACAGCCGGGACGGCGTCGAGGCCATCCGGCAGGACTGCAAGCGGCTTGACATCCGGCCCGTCCTGTTCGTGCTCGACACGTTCAGCAAGCTGAGTGGCGGACTGGACGAGAACGACAACAGCGAAGTCAAACTGTTCCTCGGCCGCCTCGACAACGGGCTGAAGAGACCCTCACCGCAGGCGTTCGACGCCACCGTGCTGCTGGTCGCGCACACCGGGCACTCGGACAACGGCCGGGCGCGCGGCGCCAGTGCGCTGGAGGCTGACACCGATGCCTGCTACATCGTGAGCCGCGATGCCGTGACTGCGACCGTGGCGGTCAGTCGCGAGCGGTTCAAGTCCAGCCCCGAGCTGCCGCCGCTCGTGTACAAGCCGCGCATCGTCACGCTCGATCGCCTCGACGACGACATGCTGCCCGTCACCTCTCTGATCCTCGAGCCGGCCGAAGGACAGGACGCGGTGCGGGTGAAGGGTCCGCGCGGCAAGAACCAAAAGCTCTTGTGGAAAGCGTTGAAGGAACTGGCACCCGCGGGCGAGCCGCTCGACATCTCCAGGTTGCTCGACGTGGCGTCCTCCCGCATGCCGCTCGACCGCAGCAGCGGCCGCGACCTGCGCCGGCAGAACTGCCGCAAGGCGCTCGACGCCCTGCTCGACGAGGGGCACGTCTACCTGCACCCGAACGACTGCCTGTCGACCACGCCGGGCCACATCGTCACCGCGGAGGACTGGCTGGAATGACCGAAGAAGAACAGTTCCAGCAGCTGATCTCGCACAACCTGGCGCGGCTGTCGAACATCGCCGCCGAGTGGACTGGGCACCTGTCGTCGACGGACCGGGACTGGCTCACCGTCACGGCGCTCAACCTCGCGTGGCATCGCCGCAAGGCGTACGACCCGCGTCGCGGCATCGTGCTCTGGTTCGAAGCCTGCATGCAGGAGGCAGCCAACCTGCGTCCGCGCTGGCGGGTGAGCACCTGCAACGGTCTTGAATGGGTCGAGGCCAAGCATCTCAGGAGGCAGGCATGATCACCGTACGATACCGCGACGTCGGCCCGCACGGCTCGCGCGGTTCGGCCCGCAACCTGCGCCGCATCGAAAATCTGCGACAGCTTCTCGGACTCTCTGTCTCTACCTTCGCCAATATGTTCGACGTGTCCCGACAGGCCGTCTACAAGTGGTTGGCGGGCGAGCCGATGAATCACGCGCACACAAATCGCCTCGCGCAACTCCGCGAAGCGGCAGCACTACTCACCGATTTCGCCAAGAGCGATACGCGCGCACTGACCCGAAGAAAACTCCCAACAGGGAGAACCGTCGTGGAATCCATTTCCGCCGGCGAAGACCCGATCACTGTGGCGCAGACCGCCTCCAACCTGATTCGAAAGGACAATGAGCAACGGGAAGCTCTCGACGCGTTCCTCGGAGGCCAGCGCACCAAGACTCAACGCGGTATCTCCTCATTCGTGTTACCGCACGCTGGCAAGGATTTAGAAGAGGCGTAGCCCTTGAATGGCGAGCTGGTGCTGGAGTACAACCGCGGCAGCCCGTCCGGCTGGATGAACACGCATTGCGTCATCTACCCCAACGGCAAGCGGGCGCTGATCAACATCATCGACGGGAGGTGGCGCAAGTGAGCGAGCAGTTGGACGCATTCATAGCCCGCGAGCTGGACCGTCTTAGCACGCAGCTTGCAGCTGAAAGACTGTCGGCAGGCGATACCCGCCTGTGGGGTATTGCGGTGCTGACCGAGGCGGCGTATTGTCTGCGCGCCGTGAGGGCGGCGGGACTGATGGCCCCGGAAGACGTGCTGGCTCTGATGACCGATGCAGCAGAAATCGTGTTCTCTGATCCAGCCGAGCCGGTCAAGGTCATCACGTCCCTGGTGAAGATTGAAAAGGAGGGCAAACCAAATTGAAGTACGCGAAAGTAACCCCGAACGGCAGCGTCGAGATTGTCGACACCCACTTAGAAATTCCGCCGTTCCTACGCGCGCCTTCCCCGCCGTCAGGTCCCGGCCTGCCGCGTGACGCCGCAGCCCGCAAGGGCGTGCCGATCGTGACCGGCGTGCTCGACTACTTCCCCGATGCCATCGCGGCGGTCGCGGAGTGCTCACGCGTCGGCAACGAGCAGCACAACCCCGGCACGCCGCTGCACTGGGACCGCGACAAGTCGGGCGACGAGTCCGACGCGCTGGGCCGTCACCTGATCGAACGTGGCAGCCGCGACGTCGACGGCGTCCGCCATTCTGCCAAGCTCGCCTGGCGAGCCTTGGCCCTGCTACAAAAGGAGATAGAGGCGGAGGCGGCGAGCAAAGTCAACGCCACTGCCGCGATCGAACGTGCTTTCTGAGACATCCATTTCATTGACTGAGGAGGGTAAGACACATGGCTCTTGAAGATACCTTGACCCGGATCGCCGTCGCGCTGGAGAAGCTCGCTGGCATCGAATCCGAGAAGCGCGGTCCCGGCCGCCCGCCGAAGACGAAGCCGGAAGCGGCTGCGCCGGAAGCGGAAGCCCCCGCACCGGCAGCCCCTGCTGCAGCCGAAGCCCCGGCCCCCGCGCCGGTCGTCGAGACCCGCGTCTACACGGCCGACGACGTCCGCACCGCGCTCGTGGCGATGCAGAAGCGCACGACGCCCGACCAGGCGCGCACGCTGCTGAAGTCGGTGGGCGGCGCGGACACGCTGCGTTCGCTCAAGCCCGACAAGTACTCGGCCGTCATCGCGGCGGCGGAGAAGGCGTGACGCCTTACACCGTCGAACCCGGGGTGCTGGAGGCACCGGAGTCCGAGCATTCCGTGCTCGGACCGTCCAGCAGCGAACGCTGGATCGAGTGCCCTGCCTCGGTGCGGGCGACGAAGGGCATCGTCGACGAGGGGTCTCCTTTCGCGATCGAAGGCACGGCGGCGCATGCCGTCGCCGAAGCCTGCGAGGCGAACGGGGTGCGGGCCGAGCACTACCTCGGCTGGACGGTTCGCGTCCGCCGGGGCGACAAGCACACCGACGTCGAGTGCGGGCAGGAGATGGTCGACGGCGTCCAGGTCTTCCTCGACTACGTCGACGAGTTCCCCGGCGAGTCGTTAAACGAGTCGCGGGTGGACTACCCCTTCGTCATCGAAGGCGGCTTCGGCACGATGGACCGGGCGAAGATTGAACCGGACGGCAAGCGCGTCCACGTCTTCGACTTGAAGTACGGCAAGGGCGTGCCGGTGGACGCCACCGACAACCCGCAGCTGAAGCTCTACGCGATCGGCATGGACCACACCTTCGGCTGGATGTCGGAGGAGACCGAGGAGTACGTGGTCCACGTCGTCCAGCCCCGGCTCGACAGCATCAGCTCGTGGGCGATTCGCCGCGAGGAGCTGCTGCAGTGGGGCGCCGAGGTGGCGGCGAAGCAGGCACGCAAGGCCGTCGACGGCGTGCCCGAGTTCAAGGCCGGGTCGTGGTGCACGTTCTGCAAGATCAAGTCGACCTGCATGGTGCGGGCGAGCTTGGTGTTCTCCGAGATCGTGGGCGACTTCGCCAACCTCGACGAGGCAGTGACCAAGGTCGAGACCCTGGGACCTGCGTTCGCCCTGACCGCCGACCAGGCGGCGCGCATCCTGCACGTCCTGCCGCAGATCAAGTCGTGGTGCTTGGACCTCGAGGAGTTCGCGGTGGCGGAGATCGCGCAGGGTCGCGCGGTCGGCGACTGGAAGCTGGTCGAAGGGCGAGCGAGTCGCAAGTGGGCGCTACCCGAGGCCGAGGTGGCCGAGGTGCTCAAGGCCGCGGGCGTGCCGGACGATCAGGTCTGGACGCGCGAGATCGTGAGCGTCGCGCAGGCCGAGAAGATCAAGATGCTGGGCAAGAAGCACAGCGTCTTCAAGGACCACGTCGTCAAGACCAAGGGCAAGCCGACGCTCGCCCCGGGCAGTGACAAGCGTGCATCGATTTCCGTGGACGCTGCCACGGAGTTCGACAGTCTGGACTGACAGCGAAGGCCGATAATTTCTTAATTTCTTACTGAGGTAATTTCTTATGGCCAAGTCCGCAACGAGTGAAGTGATCAAGCTGCCGTCCGTGCGGCTGTCGTTTGCCAAGCTCTACAAGCCGGAGACGTTCGCGACCGGACAGGACCCGCGGTTCTCCGCGACCTTCCTGCTCGACCCGACCAACGCCGAGCACAAGGCGACGATCCACACGATCCAGTCGGCAGCGAAGAAGCTGATCGACGAGGCCGGGTTCAAGGTGTCGGACTTCGACGTGTGCTTCGGGCACGCCGACAAGCACGCGAAGAAGTCGAAGTACGACGGCTACGCCGGCATGTTCTACCTGGCGGCGAGCAACAAGGTGCGCCCGACGGTGGTCAACCGTCGTCGCGAGCCGGTGCAGGAGGGGGACCAGCAGGCGCCGTACAGCGGCTGCTACGTCTACGGGTCGATCACGCTCTGGCTGCAGAACAACAGCTACGGCAAGAAGATCAACGCCAACCTGCGCGCCGTGCAGTTTGAGAAGGACGGCGAGGCGTTCGGCATGAAGCCGGTCAATGCCGAGGACGAGTTCGAATCGCTCGAGGGCGAAGCCGCAGGAGCGGCGGTCGCGGGCGGCTCCGACGCCTGGGACGACTGAGGCAAACCGGGGAGGACGGGTGAGGTCCCGTCCTCCTCTTTCACGGGGAGGGACCACCATGCCGATACTTCGCCGCAACTCGTACCCGCTGCGAGTGCTCAACTTCTATTCCATCTACCGCATGCTCGACTACTCATTTTTCGACGCGGTGCTGACGGCGCTCCGGGCGGCGCGACGCCGATGCCGAAGTACCAATACCGATTCAGCGTCATGCGCTTCGCCACGGTCGAGGCGAAGGACATCACCGACGCCGCCATCCAGGCGCGCAAGTTCCTGGCCGGGCTGCCGGACTCCAAGCTGCACGACATCGTGCGCGTCGACCCGCCGCTCGACCCGGTAGACGAGAAGAAAGCCAGTGCCGCGTAAGCTGCACCTCGACATCGAAACGTACAGCGAGTGCGACCTCAAGCGCGAGGGGCTGTACCGCTACGCCGAACACCCGTCGACCGAACTGCTGGTCGTCTGCTACGCGTTCGACGACGAGCCGGTGCAGACCTGGGTGCCGTCCGACGATCCGTTCGTACCGGACGACCTGCGAGCGCACATCCGCCGTGGCGGCGAGACCCGCGCCCACAACGCGAGCTTCGAACGGGTGGTGCTGAAAGGCACCGCCGGTCAGAAGGTCGACTTCCCGCGGATCGCCATCAAGCAGACGGTGTGCACCGCCGCGAAGATGGCGGCGCACGGCCTGCCGAGGGCGTTGGGCGATGCCGCCTCGGCCCTCGGCACGCACCCGAAGAACGACATCGGCCGCATGGACATGCTGCAGTTGTCGAAGCCGCGCACCGGCAAGATCGCTCGCTGGACCCGCGACAACGCGCCCGAGCGGTTCGCCAGGCTCGACCAGTATTGCGCCGACGACGTCGAGGCCGAACGCGGCATCGATCGCGTTGTCCCCGATCTGTCGGCGAACGAGCAGCGGGTCTACGAGCTGGACCAGCTGATCAACGAGCGCGGCGTGGCGGTCGACCTCGGTGCCGTCAACGACGCGCAGGTGCTGATCGCCGAGTACAAGGCGGAACTGCAGGGGCGTTGCCGGAAGTGGACCGGCCTCAACCCGTCGCAGTCTGCCAAGCTGGCCGACTGGGTGCGGGCCAACGGCTACCCGCAACTGACCGACCTGCAGGCCGACACCGTCAGCCACGCAGTGCACGACGCGCTGTGCCCGCCGGACACCCAGCAGGTGCTGCGCCTGTACTCCACGTTCAACGCCAAGGCGGTCAGCAAGTACGAGGCGATCGAACGGGCCGTGTGCGCGGATGGCCGCCTGCACGGCATGTTCCTCTACCACGGCGCCGGCACGGGCCGCTGGTCCTCGCTGATCGTCCAGCTGCAGAACCTGTTCCGGCCCGTGATCGAGAACCCGGAGGAAGCGGTCGACTGCTTCGCCTCGCGCGACCTCGACTGGCTGCGTGCCCTCTACCCCGACCTCGACCCGATGAAGGTGCTCGCCTCGTGCGTGCGCGCCATGCTGGTGGCGGGCGAGGGTAAGTTGCTGCAGTCGCTCGACTACAGCGGCATCGAGTCACGCATGACGGCGTGGCTGTTCGACGAGGAGTGGAAGCTTGACGCCTTCCGGGCGTACGACGTCGGCGCCGGGCCGGACCTATATATGATCGCGGTAGCGAACGCGTTCGGGCTGGATGTCCGCACGCTGCACAAGAAGGACAAGCGCCGGCAGTGGGGTAAGGCCATCGATCTGTTTGGCGGATACGAGGGAGGCGTCAATGCATTTAAGGTGATGGCCGGGGCGTACGGCGTAGACCTGGAAGAAATCTCGGCGGCGATGACCGCCTTGATAAATCACGAGGAGCGCGAATCTGCGGAATGGATGTGGCGAAAGTTTGACAACCGAAGCGACTTGCCGCACGGCATTTACATTGCCTGCGATGTAGTCAAACAACGCTGGCGTGCCAGGCACCCGAAGATCAGGCAGGGTTGGGCGGACGTCAAGGCGGCTGCGATCCTGGCGGTCGAGAACCCCGGCAAGATGTACGCGATCCCGAGCGGCAAGTTGAAGTTCCGCGTCAAGGATCAGTGGCTGCAGATGCGGCTGCCTTCCGGGCGCTGCCTGCACTACTTCCGCCCGCAGGTGGATTACTCCAAGCTGAAAGACGCCGAAGGGTTCGACACGGACGAGGACAACCCGCGCAGTGCGAAGCTGACGTACATGGGCGTGGACACCTACACCCGCCGCTGGATGCGGACCGGGACCTACGGCGGCAAGCTCACGGAGAACGCAGCGCAAGCGGCGAGCCGCGACCTGCTGGTCAACGCCCTGTTCAACTTCGAAGCGGCCGGGATCAAGACTGTAGGGACCGTCCATGACGAGATAGTTTCAGAGGTCGACGGCGGCTCGCTCGACGAGGCGCGATCGATCATGTGTCAACTGCCAGCGTGGGCCGCCGGGTTGCCGGTGGCCGCGGAAGGCTGGCAAGCCAGGAGGTATCGCAAATGAGTCAGGTGACACGCATCAACAGGCCGACGTACGCCACGCCACGGAAGAATCCGCCCGGCAGGTTCCTGCACGTCAGCACGCGCTACGGCTGGGCCGAGTTGCCGCGCACCGGGGTGCCCGGTCGCTTCATCAAAATGCTCAACGGCGTGACATACCGGAGGAAGCGTGAAGCAGCCTGACCTGTTCGACGGCGACGCCCTGCCGGTCACCAAGATCGAACCCGTCGAGATCGACATCCAGTCGGCGTGCGTTGGCCACGCTCGCGGCCTCGGCGCTTACGCCCGCAAGTTCTCCAGTCCCGCCAACCGCTCCGTGCCGGACTACGTCATCACGCTGCGCGGCGAGACATGGTACGTGGAGTTCAAGCGGCCAGGCGGCAAGCCGACCGAGGCGCAGGCGAAAGAGCATGCGCTGATCCGTGCGGCGGGCGGCACCGTCTGGGTGATCGACGACGTCGAAGACTTCAAGAACCACCTGTTCCTCTTCTACCGCACGCTCGTGCTGCCAAAACAGTGACTGCCTATTACAACGAGATCGATCCGTACGCGGCCGAGTGGCTGCGCAACCTGATCGCCGCCGGGCACATCGCGCACGGCGTCGTCGACACGAGGAGCATTGAAGATGTCCGACCTGACGAGCTGGCTGGATACACCCAGTGCCACTTCTTCGCCGGCATCGGCGTCTGGAGCCGAGCCCTGCGACTGGCTGGATGGCCCGACGACCGACCCGTCTGGACAGGAAGTTGCCCCTGCCAGCCTTTCAGCGCGGCAGGCAAAGGCGCTGGGACTGCTGACGAGCGGCACCTATGGCCAGCCTGGCAGTGGCTCATCGCACAGTGCCGACCTCGCGTCATCTTTGGTGAGCAGGTTGAAGCTGCAATTAAGCACGATTGGCTCGACCTTGTTCAAGCTGACCTGGAAGGACTCGGCTACGCCGTCGGGGCGGCCGGTCTCCCTGCTGCGGGCGTCGGGGCGCCGCACGGTCGAGCCAGACTTTGGTTCGTGGCCGACCACGAAGCGGGACGACGGAGTGAAGTCGATCCGCTCGGCGGACGGGGCGATGAAGGAGTACGAGCGCAAGGGGGTGAACGACTTGACAGTGGCCGCGAACTTGGCGGGTTGGCCCACGACGACGCGGCAGGACGCCTCCTCCTCCGCCCGTCACGGCTACATGATCAAGGGCAACCCGGGGACGACGCTGTACGACGCGGCGCTGATGGCGAGCTGGCCCACCGCGAGCGCGAGGGATTGGAAGGACACGCCGGGGATGTCGACGACGGGAACGAACCCGGATGGCTCGGAGCGGACGAGGCTCGACCAGTTGCCACGGGTGGCGGCTCTAGTTTCTGGTCCGCCTGCGACTGGCTCCCCTGCCGGGATGGAAAAGCCCGGCCAGTTGAACCCGGAACATTCCCGCTGGCTCATGGGGTTGCCGCCCGAGTGGGGAAGCTGCGCGCCTACGGCAATGCCATCGTCTCGCAAGTCGCGGCCGAAGTCATAGGGGCTTTCATGGACGCCGCTGATGGAAAATAAAGTCTGCTCTATCGAAGGCTGCGGCCGTCCAGTGCATTGCTGGGGGCTGTGCAGCAAACACCGACAGGCGCTTTCCGCGAGCCGGAAAAGGGTTAACCCGTGCGCTTGTGGTTGCGGTGGGTTGACACAGTACACGTACCTCAACGGGCATCACACCCGGCTGCTCTCTAACGAAGAACAAGCGCGTCGCGGAAGGCGCAATGATGGCAGCACGCAACGCAACAAACCCGGATCGAAGTGGTACAGAAAAATGCGGGGACGGCACGAGCATCGACGCGTTATGGAGTCGATGCTTGGCCGCGCGCTTCGGAGCGATGAGATCGTGCACCACGTCAACGAAGACAAGCGCGACAACAGGCCGGAGAACCTGCAATTGATGACTCGGGCAGAACATTTCGTGCATCACGTCCATGCCCGGAAGAAGTGATCTTCGCCCGTACCAGCTCCGGGCCGTCGACTGGATCAAGAATCACGAGCACTGCGCGTTGTTTTTGGACATGGGTTTAGGGAAAAGCGTTTCGACACTCACCGCGTACGCCGATTTGCTGCAGAGCTTCGACGCACGGCGCGCACTGGTCATCGCACCACTGCGTGTCGCGCGTCGCGTCTGGACCGACGAGATCCAGAACTGGTCGCACTTGAACCACATCACCGCCAGCCGTGCGATCGGTCCGGCGGCGAAGCGGTGGCTCGCGTTGAAGCGACCCGCGGACATCCACCTGATCAACCGCGAGAACGTCCAGTGGCTTGAGTCGCAGATCATCCAGGACAAGAAGCAGGTCAGGCACTGGCCGTGGGACCTCGTCATCCTCGACGAGAGCCAGTCCTTCCGCAGCCAGTCGTCCAACCGTTTCAAGGCCATGCGCCGCTTGCGCAAACTAATTCCGCGCATGGTGCAGCTGACCGGCACGCCCTCGCCCAACGGCTACAAGAACCTCTGGGCGCAGATGTACCTGCTCGACCAGGGCCAGCGGCTCGGCGGCACGGAGGAGGCGTATCACAACCGCTGGTTCAACAACGACAAGATCCCGAACAGCGAGTTCCGGCAGCTGACGCTGAAGGACGGGGCCAAGGCCGAGATCGAGGAGCGCATTTCCGACATCGTGCTGGCGATGCGCGCCGACGACTACCTCGACCTGCCGCCCGTGCGCTACAACGTCGTGAAGGTGGATCTCTCCGAGCAGGAGATGAAGACCTACAAGCGGCTCGAGCGCGAGGCGCTGGCCGAGGTCAGGAAGAAGACCATCACGGCAGTGAACGCGGGCGTCGCCTTTGGCAAATTGCTGCAACTGGCGAACGGCGCGATTTACTACGAGGACAAGAAGTGGGTCGAGTTCCACCGCGAGAAGCTCGACGCGCTGGTCGAACTGGTGGACGGCATCGACACGCCGATCGTCGTCTGCTACGCCTTCAAGCACGACCTCGCCCGCATGCTCGACGCGTTGAAGGTGACGGGTAAGCGAGTCGAGACGGCCGAGGACGACTCGACCTTCGACCGCTGGGACAATGGTGAGGTCGACGTGCTGATCCTGCACCCGGCGAGCGCCGGTCACGGGCTGAACCTGCAGCACGCAGGCAGCAAGGACATCGTCTGGTTCGGGCTGACCGCCGACCTTGAGCTGTACGATCAGGCCAACGCCCGCCTGATCGGCGGCCACCGTCGTCGCGAGGGCATCAGCATCCACCTGATCCTCGCGGCCGGTACTAAAGATGAGTACGCTCGTTCTCTGCTCGAGAACAAGGACCGCGACCAGGTCGACCTCATGCGGGCGATTGCACAGCTCTCCACAACTCCCTGATGTCGTTGCGGTCGCCGGGGTCGGCGTAGGCGATCTTGTACTTGTCGCACACCGTCCGCATCGCGTAGGTGGGGATGATGCGCGCCGTGTCCAGCACGCTCATGTAACAGGCGAGGAACTGCGGGCCGTGCGCCTGGTGGGGGTCGAACGGCGCGAGCACGGTGTGCAGGTGATGGGCGAATTCGTGCGCTGCAGAGCCGCCACTGCTGCGGGTCGTTGGGGTGCGCGCGGCGCACGGGCATACGGTATCGCGCCGGCATGCGTGTGGCCTCCAGGGCGTGGATCAGGTCGAGTATTCCGATACTTCCGCGTCGATCAGTACGAGCCGGTCGGACGGCGTTCGCACGACGCACTGGATGGCGACTCTGGGTGGCTGCGAGATGCAGTACAGCACGACCATGTCGCTGGTTGGGTAGATGAACGTGCCGATGCGGGTCAGGACGTTGTCCGTGCGGTGGGCGTACACGGGGGCACTGGTCGTCCCGGGAGGGACGACCAGCGCGAGGGTCAGGAAAAGTGCAGCCTTCACTTCCCTTTGGCGGCGATGGCGTCGACTAGCCGCTGACGGGCGGCATCGTCGGCGGCTACTACGGCGGCGAACTCGGCATCCGTGATGTCGCGGCCTTCGCTGCGCGCCTTGCTGATCAGCGCCGAAATCTCGCCGGTCTTACTGAGTAGGGCGAGCAGTAACTCTAGAGCCAGATCGATCGTCATTTCCTACTCCTGAGATACGTCTGCAGTTGAGTCAGGATGCTGGTCGCCAGCGCCAGCTGCCCCTCGGCCGTGCCGATGTCGCCCGCGCCGTGAGCGACACGAGCTGCGTCGAGCAGCACACGCGACTCGTCGGCCAGCTTTAGCACCTGCTCGGCGTCGCTGACCGGCAGCGTGCCGACCTCGACTGCCGAGGCCGCGGCGTTCAGCACGGCCGTGTGCGTGCCGTAAGCGTAGGCCAGTGTCTCTTCAAAGTTCTTGGGCGCCTGCAGGGCTGCGCATGCCGTCATCAGCACGAGCACGAGAACCGCAAACGCGTTGCGGAAGGTCTTCATGGGAAAGTTACCTCAATGGTGATGTTCTGCGGAGCGCCAGGCGCGGACGCGGGCCACTGGACTACCGCCGACGCTTCTGCCGTCTGCGCGCTGCACCCGGCCGCGTTACAGGCTTTCATCCGCACATACAGCGTCTGCCCCGGCTGTGCCGAATGCACGTACGCAGTCTGCAGCGGGTTTGCCACGTTGATCTCGACCGTCGGGGTGCCCGTCGTCACGACCGGAGCGGTGCCGATCCATAGCTGGAACTTGGTCAGCGCGTTGGCTCCCGTCAGCGGGCCGCCGAGCACGGTCGTTGTCGGGTTGGTCCAGCGAACGGTCAGCGTAGCTGAAGGCGGCGTCTGGGCCTGCGCCAGTCCCCCGAGCAGCAGCAGCAGGGCACCGAACAGCCACGTCCGTGCGTTACGCGACGTCATCGCTTTTGCCTCCGAGGAAGAAGTAGCCGATCACCGTGGAGATGACTGCTCCGATCGCAGCCTCCACCGGCCCGGGGACGGACACCGTAAGAAACTCGCTCATGATCCACGAGAAGATCGTAGCGATGGGAATGCCAAGAGCGGCGCTCGCGATGGTGCTGGTTGACGGGGCTTTGCTCGTATCGTCGTAAGGCATGTGTGTCTCCTGCTTGGTTGGATGAGTGTCTACGCCAGCGCCTGCTGCGCTTTGCGCCATAACGCAATCCGTTCAGCGAAACCGGTCAGGCCGCCGTTGATGCGGCGCGTGATGGCTTCGAAGGCGTCGAGCGAGTCGGCATCGGCCAGCTCGTTGAGGTGCCTCGACTGCCAGAACCACGCCGCCGAGCGCACCGCGTCGGTCGGCCGCTCGAGCATCGCGGGCTGCGCGACCAGCGGCAGGCCGAGTGCGACGCCGGCCGTCGTGTAGTTCGCCTTGCCGGTGATCTGGATCAGACCCCGGCCGCGGTAGCGCCAACCGTCGCCGCTCTCCGGCGGCCCGTTGCCGAGCCGGTTGGCGTAGACGTAGTTGGCTAGCCGCTCCGGGTTGCGGGCGAACGGCTGCGCCACTCGCTCGGTCGGGAACCGCTGCGGCCAGGTCGTCATCAGGCCGCGGACGCTGTAGCTCAGGCCCTCGACCAGGCGCGTGAACTGCGCCGACTCGTGCGCGACCTGGGCGATGAAGGCCGCCCAGCGCGCCGCCGTGTTGACGCCGAACGGCACAGCGTTCTGCAGCTCGCGGCTCCAGAAGGCGACGTCCCTGCACTGCGGCAGGATGAGACGTAGCTGCGCGGGCGTCACTGTTCCGACTGCTCCGCTTGCTTCGCCTGGCGTCGCTTCTGCCGCCATGCCTCGTAGTGGTAGAGCGCCGCCATCGTGCCCGCCCAGATCGCCACGATCGTCGCCATCAGGGTCAGCACTGCGTTCAGCTCGTTCAGCCAACTGACCGCGGCCAGGGTCGCGGAGACGAGCGTCCCGGTGTCCGCGGCTTCCTGCGAATTTATCATCGGGAGTCTCCTTGATTTTTCTTTTGGCCATGCGATCAGGCAACCCTGACCATGACGATTGACCCATTGCGGTAAAACTGTCCGAGGGCGATACCGCCCGCTGCCGCTGCCGCGTCGTTGGCGTAGTCGCCGAGGTAAGGCAGGTGGAACTTGCCCGTGGCGAACTCCAACTTCGCCCTGTAGACAGCGGCTGCGTCTCCAGTCGCCTTGCCCCACAGGAAGTCCGCCGCCAGTCGCACCGACCATTCCGTAGCGGTGGTGTCCGCGTTCAAGTGCTGTTCGGTGGCGCCAGCAGGGAACCCCTGTATCAGCGGAGAGGAACTGCTGCTCTCGTTCTTGATGTTCCAGCACACCCCTGAACCGCCGCTGGAATGCTTGGCAGCAGCGAGGACTTCGTTGTAGAGGCAGATTCCGCTCTTGGTGAACACCAGCGCGCCCGCGTTGTATCCGCCGATGATCTGGTTCTGCGCGGTCAAGGTGCTGGATGCGTGCCCCGTGAGCAGCACGGGAGGCGCGGTGGCTTCGAAGCGGCAACCGATGAACTGGTTGTACTGCCCGGAGATTTCCAGCAGGTATTCGGGGGCGTTGAACTCCAGCGTCTGCCCGATGAACGTGTTGTTGTTCGGCCAATCGTCGCCGGTCGATGTGGCGGCGGTCGGGGTCAACTGGATGTAGCGCGACCCGGCGATTTCACTGCCGAGCGAACCCTCCGAACTGCTGATGAACAGCCGACCGCCGATGAATACGTTCTGGTTCGCCCAACCGGACGTGGTTTTTCCGCCGACCCTGATCGGGATCTTGTTGCCCGACAGCATTGATATCTTGACGGTGTTGTACGCGAACCCACTGGTGTACCCGCCGCAGTCGAGGCCCACTGCGAATCCGTAGACGTAGGGGACGTAGATGTCCGCTTGATACAACTCTGCCAGTTCGACGCCGATTTGCTGACTCGCCCACCCCGTTCCTGGTTTCGTCGAGTTCACGACTTTCGGCAGCTTGAGCGAGCCGTTCAACTGCGTCGGTCCAGCCGTGATCACGCCGACGCGCACCGCGGGACTGACCGTGGTTGATGGGCAGGAGACCGTCATCATCGACAAGTCGCCAGCGCACTGCAGCACGAAGGTGGTGCTGATCTTTGCCGTGCCCGTGTCGCCTATGATGTGGACGCCCGAGTCGCGGCAGAAGTCAGCCGCCTCCTGCAACGCCGTCGAGTCGTCGGTTACGCCGTCGAGGGTGACGCCGTATCGACGCACATGGCCTGTCGGCCAGTAGGGGTCGGAGGGCGTGACTCCGTGAGCTAGCTCAAGGGCAGTTTGGTTGGTGTACAGCGCCGTGCCGACCGTGGACTGCGACAGCGTCGTGCCCGCCGTGACGGCCGTCGCCATTTCCGGGTCGCCGGATGCGTTGAAGTACAGGTACTTCGACGCCCGGTTGGCGACGCTCGGCAGTTCCATGTCTGCGCTGGCCGTGGCGTCGACCCTCGAGACTCGCAGGGCTCGGCCGATCGCCGCGTCGAGCTGCTGCTGGATCATGATGATCTTGTCGAGTTCATCGTTGAACGAGGAACTGGAGAACCGGCCGTTCTGCTGGAAGTCGGTGGTGCGTTCGATCGGCAGATCGCGGTAGATCGTCACCACCTCGCCGCCCGTCATCGCCACGAGGAAGGCGACCGTGCCGCCGGTATCTTCCCCTTCGCCCGTCACGGTGTAGTCGGTCGTGAGCGCCTGCGTCACGCCGTCGACGTCGACCACCAGGTCGCCATCGGCGAAGATCGGGAACGGGTAATCGAAGTCGGTCTGCGCGGCCGCTGCCGTGTACTGCACACGCGGTTCGATGTCGTTGACGATGTCGACGCTCATTACTTAGCTTCCTTTGAAGGGACTTCTTCCGCCAGGCGAGTGGTGAAGTCTTTGCGGTTGGAGCCTTCGGCCCCGAGGGTTTCGCCGATCTCGCCTTCGATCGCATTGAGCAGGCGGCTGAAATAAAACAGGTTCTGGAACGGCAGCATGCGACGGATGCCGTGGATGTCGCTTTGCTTCAACGTCCCGTCGGCCAGGTTGGAGATCACGCCGAGCTGGAAGTTGACGCCGGAGCCGAAGGTGGGACCGCCAAGGGTCTCCATTGGGCTGCGCGACATGAAGCGGCTGAAGGTCGGCAGGTGCAGGGTCTTAGCCGGCACGTCCCAGAGGTCCGGGAAGAAGGCGATCAGGCCCGACCAGTTGAACGCTTCGGCGGCCAGACGGCCCGGGTTGTTGAGATCCGGCTCCCGTCCCGCGAGACGCTCCTTGGCATAATACGTCATTGCGCCCAAAGTCAACATACTGGCGACGCCCTGTGCCATTTTGGCGTCTCCCATTGACAGCCCCTGCGCGACCGGGATCATGGTGCGGTTGACGCTGGCGATGGCGAAAGTGCGGAACTGCAGCCAGGTCTTGACCAGCTCCTTGTCCATCATGGCGGGCAGGTCGCCGGCACCCCGGGTCAGGACGACCTCGTCGCCCAGGCTCATGATGTGCCGTTCCATCAGGGCGGCCATGTGCTTGTCCTCCCACATCTCGGTGCGCAGCCGGCCCAACCCTTCGGTCGTGTCGGCGTGCCGCCGGACCATGTCGGCCAGGCGCGAGAGGTCGGCGTCGTCGACCCCGGCACGCACGAGATGCGCCTTGTCGAACGCCGACAGCGTGTCGGAGGCCACCTTGCGGATCAGCGCGTCCTGCTCCAGCGCACCGACGCCCACCTTCAGCATCTCGTTCCATTGCGACATCAGCGTCAGGCGGCTGAACGCGCCGCCGATGGCTTCCATCGCCTTGTCGGTGCGGCTGACGGCGCCCGCCTCGTCGACGAGATCGGCCATCTGCTGCATGCGGAAGTCGAACATGGTCTCAAAGGCCGAGCCCATGCGGCGCATGTTGGCCTTGGTCAGGTTGCGGAAGTTGCTGTCCAGCAGCAGCTTGGCCATGCCGTGCACCGTCTTCGGCAAGCCGTACCGCGCAACGAGGCGGCCCGTGTCCGACATCGACGACACCGTCTGGCTGCCGAGCAGGCGGACGTAGTTGTAAGTGCGGATGACACGCTGCGCCCGGACCCAGTTGCGCGCGAACGTGCCCTTCTCGTGCTGTGCACTGCGACCGGCGATGCGGTTCACCACCGTCAGCAGGTCGTTGATCACGTTCTCCTGCTGCTTGTTCAGCGCCTCGATGACCTTCTCGGAGTTCGGCTTGCCGGCGGCCGCAGCCCGCAACGCCGTGAACTCCTCCTGCACGGCCTTGATCTGGTCGGTCATGGTGGACGTGCCGAAACGGGTGCGCAGCTCGATCTCCGGGATGGTGCGCCGGGAGTAGCGGTTCAGCACCGTCTCGGCGTCGCGCACCAGCCAGGGGTCGAGCTTGCTCGACGCCGTCGTCAGCTTGCGGCTCTTGAGCGCGTTGGCACCTGCGCGGACGTTGTCCGGCGTCAGCATCAGGTTCTGCCCCATGATGTTGTCCCACACGTCGTCGACCGCCATCGCGATCTCGGCGTCGGTGCGCTGCGGGATCTGCGCGGCGCGAGCGATCCGTTCAGCCTTGATCTTCGCCTTCCGCGCCTCCTTGGTCGGACGCTTCAACGCCCGCGCCAGCTTGCGCGCCGTGACGGCCCGCTGCTTCAACTGCTTGGCAACGGCTTCGGCATCGCGCAACTCGTCGGCCGCATCCGCGGCGCGGTTCAGCTTCTGGCCGCGCAGGTTGTCGAGCGTTTCGACGGCCGTGGTCTGCGACCTACCGATGGCCTTCTCGGCACGCAGGTCGAACAACTCGTCGCTGAGATCGTCGAGTTCCTTCTTGGCTGCGTCGAGCTGGCCGCGCAATTCGTCGACCTGCGAGCGAGCCGAGGCGAGATCGCGCGTGGCGGCGTCGGCCTGCTGGCGCATGTTGTAGGCGGCGTTGTCCAACCGCTCGGCCTGCTTCATCGCCTTCGGGTCGCCGGAATCCAGCAGCTCGGTGACGCGAGCCTCCAGCCGCGCTGCCCGGGACGTGGTCGACCGGACCTTGGCGGCCAGGCGGCGAGCCGTCTGCGAGGTCTTGCGCCCGACCTCTTTGATCGCACCGAGGGACTTCCTGACCTCGTCGCGTCGCGCCCGCTTGACGGCTGCCTCGGCGTCGATCTCCGCCTCCAGTCGGGGCGGTGTCTCGTCGAGCATGTTCTCGAGCCGCGTGTTCAGCTTGTCGAGCTGACGCTTGAGCTTGGCGGCTTCGCGGCGCTTCGCCTGTGCCGTCCTCTTGGCACGGTGCGCCAGGTCTTTCGCGCCACCCCGTCCGACGGCCTGCTGGCGCGCGAGGTTGAGCTGCCCCTTCGCGGCCTCGTAGGCTTGCACTGCGTCGGAGGCTTCGCGTTCGGCGATCTCCAGGTTGATGGCTGCGTCACTGACGCCTTGCCGTCGTGCCGCAATGAGCTTCTCGCGTTCAACCTCGCCGCCCTTCGGGATCAGCGGGTTCTCCTTGAAGTCCTGGTGCAGCATCTGCTTGAACCCGACTTCGTCCTTGATGAGCTTTTCTTTGTCGAAGACGTGCGGGAAATAGCTGCCCGCGTCCATCTCGTCGGCGAACTTCTCGTAGCCCGGCAGCTCGCGGATGCGGGCGCGGTCTTCGTTCAGCAGCTTGCGCGCCCACTGCACGACGGTCGACGCCTGCGGTGCGTTCGGCTGCGGGATGCCGTCCAGCTCGCGGGCGATGGCGGCGGAGAACTCACGGTGCGTGAGCGTGCCGCCGGCCGCCTTGTGCGAGGCGAAGGCCGAGTCCATGAGGTTGCGCATTTCCACCTGACGGCGGCGCACCTGGTGGTTGACGAGGTCTTCGATCGCTTCCGGCCCGGCGATGCCCTTGAGGTTCTTCTCGAGCAAATACGGAAGGTGCGCCAACTCCTGGATCAGGCGCCGTGCGGTCTTGACCGGGGAGAGCAGCACGCGGGTCTGCGGGCTGACCTGCCCGAGCGTCTGTGCGATGGCGCGACCTACCGGGGTGGCGATGCCTTCGTCTTCCAGAGAGAGATCCGCGCCGAGGCGGGCCGCGCCCGCAGAGTCGGAGCCTGCCGTGCGAACGGCCGCGTCTACAACCGGCGCTTCGTTTTCCAGCGCCCGCACGACTGCGTCGAACTCCGACTTCGGCACGCGCGTGGCGATCGTGCCCACCGCGCCGGTCAGGAACGTGCCGACACCGATGGTCAGCAGCGAGTCACTCAGGGTGCGCAGCTCCTGGCTGCGGTGCATGCCGATCTCGCCCGCGGTGTCCAGCGCCGCGTTGGCGGCGACGGCTGCCCACACCCGCTCGGCACGTGAGAGCTTGACGGCAGTGCCTGCCGCGATGGCTGCTTTGGAGCCGATGGACACCGGGAGCGCAGCGGGTAGCGCCATGCTGGCCAGCGTCCACGGGTCGACCACGCCGGCTGCGAGGGTCGTGGCGAGGCCCACGCCGCCTGCCTGCTGCAGCACCTCGCGATCTGCGCGCTCGGCGGCGAGCTTGTCTTTGATGAACTGCACTTCCTCCACGCTGTTGGCGCGAACGAAGTGACGCCAGTCGGCCTCGTGGCCTGCGATGTGCTCGGCGGGGTCGAAGTTCGGATCGTCCTGGAACCCGCCGGGATAGTTCGCCACGCGGTCGTACGTGCTGGAGATCAGGTTGCCTTGCCGGAAAGCGGCGGGCAGCGTCTCGCTCCAGAACGCGGGGCGCTCCTGTTCGACGACCGGAGCCGCCGGCCGCTCGCGACCCGAGATCAGGTCGAGCGGTACGGGCGGACGATCTGGCTCGTTGCGCGAGCGCGGCTCGCTGCCTGGCTCTCCCGGGATGCCGAAATAGACAGGCACGTCAGCGCCGCCACATCATTTGCTGGTTGATCTCGTCCTGGGCCTTGTACGCTTCGCGCTCGCGACGCAGGTCTTCGATCTGCGCGGCCGCGATGCGCTTCGCCGTGTCGTCGAACTCCCGGGTCTTCAGCGGCGGCACGTACACCGCGGGCCGGTTGCTCGCGTCGAGCACCGGCTCCCAATTGCCGTTGGGCTTTTGCTCGACGACACCCCAGTACAGTCCTTTCGATCGGTTGGTAGCAGCGATCTGCTGCAGTTTCACGGGCAGATCCGTGTGCGGCGCCATCTGCGCTTTCACGTCCGCCTGGATGAAATCCGCCGGGAAGCCGTACGTGCTCTCGAGCGGATAGCGCGAGAACTCCGGTTCACCGTTGACCTCGGTGATGCCCCAGCCGCGCTGTATCTGCGCGTCCGCCAGCTTGCGTGCCGCGGCGATGTCGCCGGAGGACGTGTAGAACTGCTGCACCAGCGAGTTGTACTCGGCCCGCATCGACAGCGCGCCGGGGCTGGTCTGCAGATCGGGCGGCTTGACGTCCGGCAGCCAGTTGCGCTTCTTCGTCAGCGCGTCACGGAGGTGCGTGTCGTTCGGGTCGTCCTTGACCAGGTCGCGGTACTCGTCGTCGCGCAACGCCTTCTCTTCCGGCTTGACGTCGTAGACGTTCTTGTGCGCCAGGTCGTAGGCGCTTGCGATGTCCATGTGCGCGTCGAGGTTCTCCTGCAGCAGCGTCGTGAACGACGCGAGCTTCGGATCTTCCGCCCACTTGTACGCGCCCGGGTTGAACTCCCGGATCTGCGCCATGAATCCGGCCGCCTGCGCCGCCGCCACCGGGTTGTTCGACATGAGCGCCTTGCGCGCCCACGCCTCGGCGCTGCGCGGCAGGATATTGCTCTCTTTGGTGAGAGCCAGCGCCGCCTGAATGTAGCGCGCGTCTCCTTCGACCGCCCCCTTCTGCGCCACCTCGTTGTCGAACACCGTGGTGATGGCTTTGACGTGCTTGTCGTCTCCTGGATTGAGCGCCCCGCCGACGTACATGACTTCTTGCGCCGCCGCGGCCGCCGCGTTCGCCTTGATCACGCGGTCCGCGTTCTCGGCACTGCGGCCCATGTAGCCACGGTACTCGCCGTCGCCGATGGCGCCGAGCCGGTACAGGCGATCGGCTTCGCGCTCGACGCCCACGCCGTACTCGTCGCGCGACAGGCGCTGCGTCAGCGACGCCACGTCTTTGTAGTGCAGGCGGCTGCGCTCGTACTCCAGCAGCTCGCGCTGCTGACGGACCTTGGAGCGGATCTCGTCCTTCTCCTCTGGCGTGTACTGGTCGTCCGCTTCCAGATCGGCCACGAGGCGATCGGCCTCGGTCACGTCGACCCGGGCTGCCTTGGAGACCTCGTCGACCACCGAGCCGATGCGCTGCCCGGCGATGCCGGCGTCGAGGTCCTTGATGAACGACTGTTCAAGCTGGACCTTCTGCACCGGGTCGAGCCAGGTGAAGGCCTCCAACTGTCGGCCGTTCTCAGCGATCGTCTCGGCCAGCGCCGCGTCGCCGTCCTCGCGCGACAGCCCTTTGGCCGCTTCCAGCGCGGCGGCAATGCGGGTCTGCTGGCTCTCGAGGTGCGAGGCCAGCGCGGTGCGCTGCGTCAGCTGCACGGCTTGTTCGCCCACGCGCAGGTTGCCCGCCGAGAGCCTGGCGTCGAAGACCTGCCCGATGCGCGGCGCGTACTCCGGCGGCACGGTCTTGACAAGCTCGTCGCGGTAGGCTTCCGACAGCGCCTGGTACTTGACCGGGTCCGCCTCGGACTCGACCTCGATCTGACCGAGGCGCTCGTGGATGTCGGTCTGCAGCTTGTTGCTGTAGGTGACCTCGGCGGCGTTGTTGTATGACTCGCCGAAGCGCGTCAGCGCCCGCCAGCCCGTCTTCGGCTGCGGCTTACCGGCAGCGCCTTCGACCGCGCCCTGCTGCGCACCCTGCACTGCGTTGAGGCCGCCGAGCACCTCGGCGCCTGTGCGGCTGAAACTGCGGAACGCGCCCGCCAGCGCCTCGGCCTTCTGGGCGGCGGAGTTGTCGACGATGCCGGTCTGCAGCAGAGTCGGGCGTTGCAGGTCCCTGTAACGAGTGGCCATCAGCGGATACCGTTGCGTCCGATGTCGACGGCCGAGTCGAGCAGCGAGGTGGCTGCGCCGATGCCACCCATCGTCTTGGCGTTCTTGCCCGCCTTGAGCAGCATGTTCCGTGAACGGCCCGTGTTGACGCGGTCGACCAGTGAGTCGCGCCGGGATTGGTTGATGTCGTACTGCGCGATGCCGGCGGGGCCCGTGCCCGAGACGGTGCTGACGCCTGCCGCGCCCGCGGCCGCGCTCTGCGACGCGATGGCGCGGACCAGGTCGCGGCGGCGGTCGATCTCACGCTGGCGCGCGGCATCGGCTTCCTGCTTGGCCTGCTCCTTGTATTGCGCCTTGGCTTGCTTGCCGGCTTCCATCGTCTGATAGGCAGCCGCGCCCCCGGCCAGCACAGACGCGCCGAGGAGCGCCGCCTGCCCTGCCGTCATGCCCGTGGCGGCTGCCGTGGTTGCCGTAGCAGCAGTCGTTGCCGCCGCGGTGCCTGCTGTGGCCGTCGCCGCAGTTCCCGCCGCGGTGGCGGCAGTCCCCGTCGTGCCGAGGGTGGCGAGCATCGGTACGAACCAGCCCATTATTCGTTTCCTTCCATTGCAACGTCGATGCCGAGAATCGTCAGCGGCAGCGGGTCGGTTTGCGAGAACGTCACCAGCTTGTCCTGGTCCTCGTCCCAATTGGTTGTTTCTTCCAGCGAGCGGATGCCCGTGAACGGTTCGGCCGGCGCGTCGAAGTAGTCGACGTCCACGGCGATGTCGGGGATGACGCGATCGTTGATCTTCAACCCGAGGGTTTCGAACACGCGCACCCTGACCTTGGTCACGCGCCGCTTGCGCATGAAGTTCGCCCCTTCGGGCAGCATCTGGTTCAGCGGCATCGGCGTCATCGTCACGGCGAAGCCGAGGCCGACCTCGACGTAGCCGAACTCGCCGTCGACCAGGGTCGCTACGCCCGCGACCGGCGTGGCGTCCGTCAGCACGAACCCGTCGGCGCGCACCCGGCACTCCTCGCCGTCGAGGTGGCTGAGTCCGCTGACCGTGTCGGCTGCGCCAGACGTCAGCGTGCCGCCCGAGACGTAGCTGCCGGTTGGCGCGTGGAAGGTGGACTTGACCCGGATCGTCGTGGTATCGACGACCTCCAGCACGGTCCACGTGCCGTTAACGTCGTAGCTATCGGAAGCCACAATGCCTTCGATCGCGGTCCGGTCGTTCAGCGCGAGGCCGTGCGCCGTGGCGGTGTCGATGTAGCGATAATACCCGAGCGCGGCGCTCTGGTACACGTAGCGGACGTCGGAGACGTTCACCGTGCTGACCGTGGCGGCGCGCACCGAGCAGTCGAGGTAGGAGTCGGGGTCGGTGCGCTCGAGGAACAACGTGTCTACGTCGTCGATTGTGCGCTGCACGGCGAAGTAGATGTTCTCCAGCATGCCCGCGGCCGCCTTGAACAACCCCTGCGTCGTCCACTGCACCCAGGCGCGGACGTTCGCCTCGCGCCGGGAGGTCAGCACCGCCGCCGTGCCGTCGCCGTTGATGGCGAAAACCAAATTAATTTCGTCGGTGCTCGACCCGTTCCACGAGGCGAGGTCGCGCACGTCGCTGATCAGGTGCGGCGCCAGCGCCGACAGCCCCAGCGAGTTGTAAGCGTCTTCCTCGTAGTCGAAGCGGAAGTCGCGGATCGCCTTGCGGGTACGCTGGGCGAAGATGGTCGTGCCGTCCGTGGCCACCGGGCGGATACGGGCCGAGCCGTATTGCGTCTGCGCGGCCGGGGCGTCGCCCGGGGTGATCGGCTCGCCGATCGTCTTGGCGAACCGCAGCTCGCCGCCACTGGTGAAAATCTGCAGCGAACGGCCGGCGTACATGCCCTGCACGGCGTTCAGCTGCTGCCCGGAGAGAAGCACGAATAGCGCGTCGTCGTCCAGCGCCTCGTCGATCTCAAAGTCGAGGATCTGGTTGACGCGGCTGCCGATGATGGACGTCGGCAGACTGGCCGTGCCGCCGAAGTACAGACGCCCTTCGAAGAACGTGACCGTGCGCGGGTAGCCGCGAGTGGCGCTCCAGGCGTCCTCGGTGCGCGGCGTCCCGGCCGTCGTCTCGGACACCGTGATGTCGTTGACGCCGGTCAGCGGCACGCCGCTCATCAGCTCGTAGTCCTTGGCGCTGGCGCTCGCGAAGGTGACCGTGTACTCGCGCGTGTTGGTGCGCGCGCACGACACCCCGGTGAACCCCGGGACGGTGTAGAGCTTCTGGATTTCGCGGGCGATGTTGTCCGCCGTGGCGGACCGTTCCGTGGCGGTGGCATCGCCCGCGTACGTGATGGCGGCCGAGCGCGCTCCCTCCAGGTCGATCTGGAACGTCTCGCCCTGCTTCCAGCCGGCGGCGAAGGTGATGACCTGCACCGCCGAGACCGGGGTGGGCGAGCTTGCGTCGTCGAAGTCGTACTGCGGGATGGTCGTGAACGTGATCGGGTCCGAGTACAGCGTGCCGAGTTCCGGGAAGACGAAGCGCGGGGCGTAGCTGCCGTGCGTCAGCACCAGCGAGTCCTGGTTTTGTGCGGCGTCGAGGTCGGCGAGGTCCGCGCTCGCGTAAGGCGAGGGCAGGTGCACGACCAGCACACCATCCTCGTAGACGGCCAGGCTGCGGTCGGTGAAGGCGCAGAGGTATTGCGTGTCGGTGTCGACTTCGAACTGGACGAGGCGCACGGCAGAGACCGTGCTCGTCTCGGTCCAGAGGTTGAACTCGGTCAGCTGCGTGTCGACGGCGCCCATGTTCGTGCCGCCCACCTTGGCGACGCGCCAGTAGCGGGCGCTGACGGCCGTGCCGCCGCGCCGGTAACTGCGGGCCGTGGTGTCCACCAGTTCGAAGGCGTCGCCCCACGTCGTCCACGCGGCGTTGTCGGTGCTGTACTGGACGCGGAACTCGGTGCTCGATCCGCCCGTGGACTCCAGGTCCAGCACGTCGGCGAACAGGATGCTGGCGGCCGCACCCAGGTCGTAATGCACGACGACGAACGGGTCGTTGGTGCCGACGTCTGTGGTCGTCACCAGTGCCGTGGTCGTGCTGCCGTCGTTGGCGCTGGCCGTGGTGCCGCCGTTCGTCGCGGTGATGGTCTGGCCAGTGACGCGCGAGAGCACGTACGGCAGCGTGGCGACGTAGGCGAGGCCGGGGCGACGGCGCATGCCGCCGAGCGGCCGCGGCACCACGTTGATGCCCGTCAGCAGCCCCTGGTTGTAAGCGTCGGAGTCGACGCGCGCCGAGGCTTCCGGCGAGAGCACGCCGCTCAGGAAGCTCGACTGGATGACGTGCGTCTTCACGGGTGGCGGAAGTCCGTGAACGGGCTGTCCTGTATCGGGGTGGCGGGACGCGCCTGCGCGTCAGCGTACATGGCACGGTCGCGCTGCATCACGTACTTGGCCGCGAAGGTCTTGACCCCGGTGTCCGACTCGGTGATCGGCTTGACCATGTCGCGCGCGAGCGCGTAGACCATCAGCGTGCTGAAGTACGCCGGCACCGCCGTGATGTCCGGCTTGAACTGGTAGTCCAGCTCGACGCTGGTGGCGTCCGTGTAGATGCGGTCGCCGAAAATCTCGTAGTAAGTGCGCGGGTAGACATGGCGGACCAGCAGGCAGTCGGCCGGGATCTGGTAGGCGTAGGCGTACTGGTTCAGCGGCGTGACGACCAGGCGGGAGAGGGCCGATTTCTTGACGCTGAAGCGCCACGGGTTGGACTGCAGCTCGTTCTCGTACAGCAGTTCGAACAGGTTGCTGCCGACGGTGGCGCCGTAGCGATCGTCGCTCAAGGATTCCAACGGCTTTTCGCCGATCAGGATCAGCGCCTTGGAGATCAGGCCGATTTTGGTTTGCGTCTCGATGCTCAAGGCAATCTCCAGTTGATCTGATGTGGACGCGGTTTGCCGTGGAAGCACACGACCGACGCCCCTTTCGGCATTTTCCCCTGCGCCTTCATCTCGACCTTGTAGCTCACGATGCGGTCCGGGAACTGGTCCTGCAGGCGCACGGGCTCGTCCAGCAAGCAGTCACTGATCCAGCCCTGGTCGCCCCACTTCTCCATCGACTCGGAGTATTCGGGGATGCGGCTGCGATTGAACGTCTCGTAGATCGCGCTCCAGTCATCGCTCGCGTTCCAGACCATCATCCCCGAGGCGACGCGCTGCTTGCCGTAAAAGTCGCGCAGCATGGCGAAGCTCTGCGGCTCGGAGACGATGTCGGTGATGTCGCCGACGATCATCGTGTCGAGGTCGAAGTAGGTCACCTGGCCCGCGAAGGCGCCCGGCCTAAATAATTCAACTTTACCCCACCATCCAGGATAGTTGTTATCCGGCCTTAGTGTTTCAAAGTCTTCGAATCGTTCATTCGTCATCACTACAAATCGATGCGGCGTATGACAGTGCTTCGCCACCCCCTCTCTCAGCTTATACACATACTCGTCGGTAAACCCGCCTCCGGGCTTGTAGTAGCAGACGACGGTGACCCTACCGCCCACGAGAAACCTCCGCTAATGCTCGATCCAGAGGCCACCCGCGGGCGATCCGATTGTCCAGTCCTCTAACGCTGATACCGATACGCTCCGCCCACTCCGTTAGACAAAGTCTCTGCCCCTCAAAAGATATTTTCTTGGCTCCCGCCCGGCGCCCTACCCGCATAGCGGCTTTTGCCTGCGCCGTATGCTTGCTGCCTTTCGGCATTGGCCCTGGTAAACCTTTACGCAGCCCCTTGTTGGCGCGCGATATCTTGGCTCTTGTTTCAGCAGAGCAGGGTCCAAGCACTATTCCGATATTCGATTTAGCTTCACGGCGGCAATTCAGTCCGGTCGTCGCGGCACCTGTAGCGTCGATATGCGCTTGCTCTCGCTCAAGCAGTAATTCAGTACTTGCTACGATCTCAAGCACCTCAAATACGAAAGCCGACTCACCGTACTTATTCCACGCGTGCTGAAGCTTTATGTTGCCCTTCCCGCGAAGAAGTGCGCGCACATGCGAGCGCCAACGTGCGCGAATACTTTTCGCGCTTCCGACGTACACGCGCCCCGTCGGAAGGCACCGGATCGCATACACACCGGGAAGACTTAGTCCGGCAGCCATAACTCGTTCTTGGCCAGCCGGATGCGCAGCGAGTAACCGTTGCGCTGGAGGATCGACTTCGGGTCGATCCAGTCCGGGCCATAGTGTACCGCGCCCAACCCGTTGTCTTCAAAGAAGACTGCGGGCCGGTAGCGGCGCAGGATGCGCTCCGCGCCCAGCAGCACCCGCCCCTCCATGCCCTCGACGTCGATCTTGATGAAGTCGACCGGGCTGTGCACGACGATGTCCAGGGCCGCCACGAGAACCTCGGCGCCGTGCGTCAGGTAGTACGTGCCGGAGTTGTCGCCGGGTCGCGTCATGGACCCGGTGCCGCTGCGATCGCCAACTGCCACCGGCAGGACGATGACGTTCTTCATCCCGGCGACGTTGGTCTCGAGGCACTCCCGGTTGGCCGCCACCGGCTCAAAGGCGAGGACTTGCTTGAACAGCGCCGCGAGCGGCACGGTCCAGGTGCCGATGTGCGCGCCGACGTCGAGCGCCGTGTCGCGGTGCTTGACCCGGGCGAGCACCTGCTTGATCAGGGCCGCCTGCGCCACGACGCCGTGCATCGGGTTGTCGGCGAAGCCTGGGTCGGAGACCGGACATCTCATGGTGCGCCCAAGACCTCTCGTGTGAATCCGCTCATGCTGAAGACGCGCCCCTTGAACTCGCCCTTGGCCAGCTCGGCCATGCGCTCACGGTAGCGGCGGATGGTGGATGCAGCTTGCTTGGCGGGGTCGCCGATGCGCTGGCAGGCTTTCAGCTGGCCGATGCCGGCCGACTCGCCGGGGAAGTACCCGGAGCCGTCCATCGGGCACCCGCACAGGATGACGCGGTCGAACCCAAGCGCGAACCCGATCCGTGCCGCCTTGCCCGCTGACGTCGCCCCGGAGGAGAACTGGGCCTGCGGCCACCAGTCCGTGACCGACGGGTAGTCGCCCAGCGGCGAGCGCCCCCTCCGGCAGTCGTAGGTGGCGTGCACCCGGTACTCGGCCGCCAGCGGGAAGGCCGTGTCCCGGGCCTTGACGAACTCCTCGGCCTTGTCCGTGTGACCCGCCAGGAGGTGCTGTGCCGTCTCCACAGCGGCCCCGGCGCCGTTCACCAGCATCACTTCAAAGTCGTCGCACAGCCGCTGTGCGGCTGCCAGATCGGCGTACAGCCCGGGGGCGGAACCTACGACCAGCAGC
>CAZXMM010000009.1:0-11844 GCA_964641255.1 uncultured Gammaproteobacteria bacterium
GCTTTTTCCAATCGTTCGGTGCGTTCGAAAAGTTGTTCCAGTAGTTTGTCCATGTTGAGTTGCGGCGGTGGGGGGATAGGCGCCGAAGTGTGCGGCTGACTATCCATAGTGTTTCTATTGTTTCTTTTTCTTCGGTTTTTTGGGAGTTGTTGCAGGTGGTGGCCCAATAGGCTCTGCCGGTGCGGACTGCGTTTCAGTGACCGGCGCGGCGGCGGCTTTGTCGAGTTGTGTCTGTGCTGCCGTCAGCGCGGCCTTTTGCACGATCAGTTGATCGTGCCGGCGCTGTAGGGCTACCTGCTGTTTGTCCACTTTTTCAAGTTCCTGGTTGACGGCATCGAGTTGTTTTGCTACGTTCGCTTGTGCGGTGGCCAGCGGCACGTACTCAACAACGTATTTGGACGTGTCGATCACCTGAATTTGAATAGGCTGCACTTTCTGCGAAAGTGCAGCCAGGGAAGAAAGCAGAAGGGTAAAGGAGAGCAGAAGTAGTTTTTTCATGTCTTAGTTTATGAGCCACCAGTTTACCGTAGAGGTATCGGCAACATTGCTGGAATTTATTATAAAAGAGGTTGCGTTTGTGATGCTTGCGGCTGGGGCACTTAATATTCCCTGTACTCCGCCAGGTGTGTTGCAGGACACAAAAATGGTGCTGCCGGTCGCTACTGCTGTTGTGTTTACGGTGACGGTGCCGGCTACCAGTGTGGCGGTGCCCATGCTTGCATTGCTGCCGGTGGCTATTTTTATTTTGTTGCCGGCCGTGAGCAACGCGAAGTTTCCGGTCACTTCTAATTTGTCGGTAGGTGTTGTCGTTGCGCCGAAGCCGGTAGCGCCCACGAAATTGTTTGTGGTGGATGATCCGGTTTGGTAGATGCCTTTAGCGCTGCTGTTTGAGTATGCAATTTCAATTCCACGAAAATCTGCAACGGCGGTGAGGGTCTGATTTAAATAAACACCTCTGGTTACGCCATTTGCCCCACCTGTTTGATTGAATGTTCCATCAAGTACGAATTGATTATGTACAGCAGTTCCAGAGGTGGGCGAAAATGACCAATTCCCCTGTATGTAATTCCTTGTACCTGAGGTTTGCGTAAAAACAGAGCTGTTGCCTATATTTATATTTCCTGTATTGCTTCCGCCTGCTGCACTTGCTACTAAAATAATCCCATTCGCCACGCCACTACTCGATAGTGTAATTAGGCCCGACGACCCCCCAATAGTCAGGTTGTTAGAAGAATTTCCAATTGTATAGTTTCCGGACATTGTCATTGCCGTTGGCGTAAACCGAAACCTCTCGGTAATTGCCCCAGCCGCCGTAACATCCGAGTAAACCAATGCACTTGCCCGGCTTGCGTGTGTTGCCGTGGTCCATATCGCCGACAATCCTACCATATCCTGATTGTCAGTTGTGCTACTTTCGCCCTGGAATAATATACGACTTCCAAAGTTTGCAGCCGCCGTTCCGGTAGAATTTGTTTGGATCGTCACCACGTCCTGCACGGTGTTCGTATTTGTCGTGGTGTTCGATATGGTCACCGCCCCCCCCGTGCTTGCTGCACCGGTAATAGCCATGCGCGTGACGTTGTTGGTTTCGAGGTTTAGGCCAAAGGCATCGTTTGTGCCTATCGTGATCGCGGCGCCGGTCGTGTTGCCGCCATTCAGGATATAGCCGGCGCCGGCAGCGGTTTGGGCTACCCAATTCACGCCATTGCTCACCAGAAACGCGCCGCTGCCGGCCACGGCGGCATCGAATCGTTTTAGAGTGCCTGCGGATGTGAATGCAGCGATATATTTTGTAGCGCTCTTTGTTTCTATACCCCCCTGCCAGATTGTTGAATCTGCTACATGTACGATGTATCCATCAGCGCGTAGCCCAAGATATTCGTCACCCGCCCACATCAACATCTCCCCGTTGCTGTGGAAAGTAATTTCCTGATCAGACTGCCCCAGCACCAGGCTATCGTTTTCAAACTTCCACGTCATAATCTCCGGCTCATTTTGTGTCGGGCCGTCGAGTTCAAACCGGAACGGCACAACGCCGTCGATTTGCGTATCGCTGCTGCGCCAGGTTGCGGTTTCCAGTACGTCGGCGATGCGGGTATTGTCAGTCGTTGTGCCATTGCTGTTGTACCAGTTCACCGCGCTTTCGGAGCAATGCGCGCACACGTCATCGAGCGTAATAAATCCGGGGTTGGTGCCGGTGCCCGTGCCGGCCCAAAAGTGAAACGACGTGTCTCCCACAGTAGCGGAAGGGTAGGCGTTTTCCCAGCGGTATCGGCCGTTGTAAAACTGTATGCCGTTGCGCGTGGTATCGTAGTCGAACAGGTCTATTTTTAGCCAGTCGAAGGTGCCATTTGATCCGGGGCTGTTTTGTTGCACACCAAATGCTACGCGATCACTTTGTACAAACAAATCCGTCGCATTCGGCGAGCCTTTGCCGACGTAAACAACACTCAATATGGTACCCCCGCCAATCATCGGCCCGTTGCCCATTGCCGCGTATTGGGCATCTCGTCCGCCATCGGTCGTCTGATATGCCTGGAAAAACGACATTGTATCACCGTAGTCCGGATTGTCGTTTACACGCGTCCGCCAGTTGACATTATTCAAATCTACGGCTGCAATCTGGTCGTAAGCAGACTGGCTGTTTTGCTCTACAATAGCATCTTGTATCTGCGAAGAACCAACGGTGATGCCGTTGTCGGTGTAGTTGTACGTAACGTCCTGGTACTTGTTCAGCAGCGAAATCGACGATTGTCCCCACGCTCCGTGGGCATACTCTCCCGTGGCCCCGTCACCATTCCAAATCGATACAACTTCCTCGTTTAGTGGATCGTAGTATAGTCCTTTGTCCTCGCCGGTTCCGGATTGCGCGGGGAAAGATGGAAATACTCCAAGGGCAAGTCTGAACGTAGAGTCGACAAATAGGTAACTATTTGTGCTCAAGAAGTTTATGCGGAAGTTTTGATCGTCAAAACTTCCGATCAAGTTTACTGTGTCCGTGGTGATGTCCACGGCGCGGGAGGCGGAGTTGGATGTAGATAGGTCGATCCCGGTAGTGTTTAATTCAATTTTTTCGGTTCCGCCCAAATCATAAAACCGCCAATATTGCCGCGTAGGCGCCATGTACCAGTCAACACCGTGGCCGATGCCTGATGCATAAAAACCAATTTCAAAGTTATCGGCATCCACTGGCGTCCAATATGCCTGATTTAATATGTACGCTGTCCTCGTTACATCTGTAGTCGTATCATCCACCGTGTACCAGTTCTGCGCCGCGGCGCCACCACCGGTAAACACGGATTTCCCTGTCCAGTCAATGTAATACGTGCTGTCCGATCCGCAGATCGATATAAAACTGTTCAGATTCGCCGTATTACCGGTCGGCGTGGGCGCCGAAGCCAAGCAGGTATCTGAAATGTATACAAACAGCGCAAAGCGCTGATTTCCGAAAGTGTCTGTCAGGATTGTAGCGCCCGGAAGACTGTTGGCTGCGCGTTCGAGGGAATTGAGCGGGCTGCGTGTTTTTGTGCCTGGTATGGTAGTGCCTCCCGACACGCTGCCCGGCAAGTATGGGTTTTGCGCCGGCAACAGGTACGCGGCGCAGAGCAGGATCAGCAGAATATGTAAAAGGTGGTTACGCATAGTATTGATAAGTTATTTGCCCCCACAGCACGCCGTCTTCGTATTGCGTGGGGTCATCTCCGAAAAGCAGGGTTAGTTCATCTGCACCCGTGACAGAGTAATCAGGCAATACGCCGGCAGGCATCACGGCGGGAGACTGCGTCAGTATTTTATCCATGTAATTAAAAATAATAGATGCTGATATTAACCCGGTACCGACCGTAGACAGCGTGATCGTGTCGCCGCTGGAAAACGGTGCGTTGAAGGTCACAAACTGCTTAGCGGTCAGGATTTCCTGCCCGCTTCCGCTTTGCGACGGGTTGTATGCCTGTATCAGTGCCATATCAGTCAGCAGTTTAGCGGTGTATTGTCGTTACTCGGGCGAAGCACGAGGTATTCGAGGCGATTGGTAGTGCCGCCGGTGAACGTTACCATCAATTGCAAAATGTCCATCGTGGCGATGCCATTACCGGGCGTTTCCGTGGCATTCAGCGCAAGGGTGCCACCGTTGGGCAACACCGTGTACATACCGTTGAAAATGCGCACCGTGCTGTCGCCTACATTCTGAAAAATGATGGCAGCCACGTTTTTCACGTCCGGTAGGTAGCCGTTAGCCGTCACCGGCGCGTAGGCTTGCGCCTGAAGTTTCAGGTTGAGTAGCATGGTAGCGCCCATTACAGGTATTGTTTTGCGAGATCAGGATTTTCGATTACCCTTTTCATAAGTTTCTCCGATAGCGTAAGCGGGTCCGTGCCGAGCATAGCCGCTGTGCGCTGTATGTTGTCGCTGAACCGCTGTTGCGGATCGGCGTGGTCGGTATGCGTTTCTGCTGCATCATCCGCAGCGCTGCCGGATTCGGGCGTTCCATTCAGGATGCCCTGTATCACCGGCATTGCCTGCGGATTTACTTTGCTCACCAGCCCGGCAGCCAGTATTTTGAACACGTCGGACATGCCCGGAATGCCGGATATGGTTTCCATTGTGCGTTCGAAGGTATTGGCAGGTGCATTGAGTTGCTGTTGCAGTTGGTCATTTTCCCATTCGAGTTGGGCCATTTTCACTTTCATATCTACGTAATCCGCCACGCTACCAATGCCGGCAGGAAGCCCGGATATACCCGCGGGCAAGTTGCTGCCCTGGGCGCCGTGCCCTCCCGGACGCACATCGAGGAAGGTATACGCCGTGGGGTTGTTGTGCTTTCCCTTTTCATACGTGAACAGCGCGAGGCGCGCGCGCCCGCTGTCCGCCTGATCAAGCACGGTGCTTTGCAGGCGTTCCCACGCTTTTTCCATATCCTCTATGGAATCATTACGCAGAATGATACGGTCCGTACTGCCGCTGCCTCCGTCGTACTTCAGCGTGAAAAACGGTTTTCCGTTGTCGGAAAACCAGCGTTTAAGCGAGTCAATATTGGTGATGGCTCCGAGCATGGTATTTCAGTTACCGGGGTTGAAGCCCGACAGGATTCATATTAGGGCTGATGCCGCACTCGTTGCAGTCGATACCGAACACGAAAACAAAGGCAGCAGTAGCGCTATACCCGGCCGCGCCGGTATTGATTTGCACGAAGCTCTGCGTCGGGTCTACCAGTTCCCATGACACGCGCAGCGGCTCGGGGTTGTTGTAGTTTCGAACAATCATGGAAAGTGGGATAGGCGCCAGGGTACGGCCATCCTGATTCTTTATGTACAGATACGAGCTGTTGAGCACCGTCCACACAGCCAGGTTGTTTCCGAGCGGAGACAAATACGTTTGAGTCTCGGCTGGGTCAGGCGATTGCACCATAATGCTTATCACCTTGTTCATGCGTATACGGGTATTGTCCTGAAAAGATACCTGCTGGGCGCTGGTAATCAGCTCCATTTTTTCAAAACAACGATGTTCACATTGACACATAGCAAATGCTATTTAGTGGTGTTGAGAGAAAAAGCCGGCAGCAGCGCGTGGCCGCTGCCGGCAAGGGTAGTTTGTGTGTTTCGCTCGTGTCGGCTGGTCAGCAGCGCGCGTTTGCGGCATTGTACATGCCGTTTGCGGCGCTCCGGATGCGGAAGCCGCGCAACTGCACCACGATCAGGTTGCGGGTAGAGGCGTTGGTATTGCCGTCGATGTTGGTCAGCGTGCCGCCCGAAGGCAGTTGCACCGTCACCTTGTTGTCGTTGTTGCCGTCCATAATCACCAGGGCATTCAAGCCCAGGATGCCCTGTTTTTCGTCGCTGCCGCCATACACGATGGTTGGAGCCTGCGCATTGATGTATTCATCGGAATAGACGAGGCGCGACACGGGCAACGCCCATTGTTGATCGTTCTGAACGGACAATGCGATTATTCCGTTCACAATGTTCAAAAGGCCGGCTTGTTCGTTGGTGCCACTGAAAACTGCGGCATACGGGTACGTGTAGCGCGGGAAATCGCCGTACTTGCTGAGGGCCTGGTTGGTGCTGCTGTACGTGGCCCGCGTGAAAAACAGTCCCACGCCGGTGATAGCGAAAAGGTCGCTGCGCTGCATGAGGCGCGCGGTGGGCACGCTTGCGGTCACGCCTTCAACCGGGTTGAGTTCGTAGGCCGATACCGATGGACTGAGCGGCGCCACGAGCATGAGCGTGTCGTCATAAAACTTGTAATCCTGGAGCACTCCTTCGGCGTCGATCTTCGGGCTGCCTGGAAGCGAATTGAGCATGTTGGCCACGGACTGCGCTACGCGCAACTGGTCGGAACGTCCGGTGCTGGCCGGTATGATTTGTGTTACCACAGCTGTAATTTTTTAGTTGTTTTTGTTGATGCCGGTCAGGTGTTTGGGCGCCTTGCCGGTTGTTGGTTTCGATCAGAATTTGAGGTTGGCGCCCTGGTCGATGGTGCCCGGATCGTCGAAGCCGGCCAGGTAGCGCGAGGGTACACCAGGCGGCAAAATGCCGATACCGGCACTTTCCAGGGTGGGCGCGATGAGAGAAGACGCGCCTTCGAGGGCAATGCCTTCGGCCAGGCCCCCGAGGAAGCCGGATTTTGAGGCGAAAAACAGGCCGGCGCCTACTTTGATGAGGTTGCCGGTCATGGGGTTAGAACTGAGGGCCGTAAGTTGCTTGGTGGCGATTTTGCCGACAACGAACCCGGCCAGGATGGGAAGCAGGCCGGAAGCCGTGCTTCCGAATCCGCGCATACGGGGCTTTGCCATTTTTTTACCGTTAATTTTACATCCGCACATAGCAGATTTTGTTTTTGTGAAAAAATTCAGGTTTAAGGCGTCGATCAGGCGGCGCGCCCGGAAGTGCGGCCACGCGAATACACGCAATAGCCGGTACCGGATTTCAGTACCCGTGCTTTTGCTCCGCGGGCGCGTTTATTTTCGGCGGCTTTTTTCGCATCGGTTTTGTTTTTGTGACAGCTCGATTTTTTAAACCGTCCGATACCGCTTACGCTGATGGTCGCCGGCGATCCGCTGACGCGCGCTTTCCGTTTACGCTTTGAAGCGCCCGGTTTGCGGCGTTTGGTCGTTGATTTGGACTTTGCCATTTCACCGTTGTTTTTGATTGTTAGACAATGTGTTATCCGGGCGCTATCCCGGTTTTTTTTTCGTGTGCGCGCTTCAACAATGTTTGCACGCATACCTTATTTCTCTGTAGCAAGCAAATACGCTCCACCCGCCAGAAAAAGCAGCGTGGTAGTATCTATGCCCGTTGAAATTTCATTTTGCGGCCCCAGATTCCAGTTTTCTTTCGACGCGCTGAATGGCCCTGTACCAAATCCCTGTACGCCGGCCAATGCCCGAAAGTCTACTTTCTGTAAGTCGGTAAGCCACTTTGAGGCCAAGCCAATGGCGGCTACCAGTAGCCCAACGAGTGCCGTAGTGATAGGCTCTATTCCGATATGCGCCCCGCTGATCTTGAACTCGCTCAAGTACTTCTGCGGATCGTCGGATAGATAGAATGCTGCCCTTGTGCTGCCGAATGGCCCTACGCCACCGGAAGTGTTGGCGGCAAGTATGCCGTTTTCCACCCATTCGGCCATCAAATTTGGTTGGGACAACTTTGCGACAGTACCAAGCCCTGCCACGGCATTTTTATGGAGCACTGCACGTGTAACCACAGCCTGCGGTACTCCGTATTCAAACATCTTCAGGTACAGCATGTGCGGAGATGCTGAATCCATATACCGATTCATTATCTCCTCGATATTGAATTTTCTATAACACAAGGCAACTTCTGCCGGCTTGTTTTTAGCAGCCTTCACACACTCTAAAAGGCGTTGCTGCGAAGGGATAATAGCGCCGATGCCGGAAAGCAGCGATTTGCGCCCCATGAACGAACCCGAAGCGGCGGGGGCCGTCTGGTATTGCGCCTGCCGGATGAGGCGGGCCGTGTTTTGTAGCGCATCAGGCACGGGACCGCGGAAGTAGGCGCCGCTGTGCACGCCGGCAGTAAGTGCGCTTTCGAGCATGTTGTACGCCTGCGCGTATTCAGGCGCGTCTTTCCCGTAGTATTGCGCCAGTACCTTAACCCGCTGTGCGGCAAGTTGCAGCCGCATTTCGCCTACTGAAAACGACAGATACGGCACGTAGCCGATAGGGGCCACGTTTTTGCCGCGGTCGCGGTACTCATCGCTGCGGATGCCGTGTACTTCGCTGATTCGTGTCATTTCAATAAGTATAAAACAATGCCCACGAGGGCAATACCTGTCCAATTGATGCCGGCGCTGCCGGTCGCCGGCGTCCACTTATCCGATGAAGTGCCGTTAATCGCTTTCCGAGGCGCCACGTCCACTTTTTTTGTGTAGCGCTCTTCAGCCAGCGCCTTTCCGTATACAGCATCCACGGGCAACCATCCGGAAGGCATGCGGGCGATGACGTACACGTGTGTGTAGTCGCCTCCGTCGTAACTCGCAAACCGGTATTTGTACGGTATGCCGAGCGCCCGCAGCAAGGCGGCTTCCGCTATGCTGAAGCTCTTGCAGTCGCCCGATCCGCTGGTGTAGAGCGCTCCGGGGCTTTTCACCCGTTCGTGCCCTGGCCGGTCGGCGCGGTACTTCACGTTGTGCTTCACGAATGCCCATACGTTGCGCAGGGTTTCTTCCGGCGTGTCGCCGCGCAAACACTCTGCGGCAACCTCGTCGCGCACCCAGCGCCGGCTGTTGGCATCCATCCACATGATTGTTTCAATAATATCATCGGTGTCGCCGTCGCGGTACCGCGTCTTTTCGGTTTGGTCTGAGGTATTTATAATGTGCTCCGGGCTGCATACCGTCTTCCTGGCTATGCCCGCCTGCCGGAAGCGTGGCGGGTATATGGCTTGCGTAGCGATCATGCAGCGAGTAGTTTTTCGTTTACGTCCACCGGCACGGGGCCAATTTTCAATGTGCCTTTTATACTGAATTTCGACCAGTCTACTGGCGGGTTGGAAATAATGTCGTATAACTGTTGGCCCAGTGTGACTAAGCTCATATCGGCGCTGAAAGGCACGATGGCTTGTCCGAAACCGGGCAGCGTGACGGGTTGCGCCAATTGCACCAACCCGATAGCGTTGGCGCCGTAATAAATTTGTCCGAGAAATGCCGAGATGGGGGCCGGGATGTCGCTTTCATTGATGACCGGCAGGTCGATGCGCAACTGTATGCCGTTGAGCGTGATTTTGTGTATCCGCACGCCGGCTGCGCCGATGGATACTTTGGCCGCAGTGCGGCGGCCTATAAAATACACCAGCCCAATACCGAGGGCGATGAATAGCCACGTTCGCTGCGTTTTTTTGTCCATTCGGCGTGTTTTTGCTTGCGAAGCAACTACAAACCGAACGCCGGAAAAAGGGGCTGCGCGCTTGCGCTCACCTGTGCCGAAATAAACGGGAATGAGGCGGAATAAACCAAGGCGGCAGTTTATTTTTGTCGCATCAGTTCATCAAACACTATATACCTATGAAAAAAGTGATCCTGTTTTTTGTTTTAATCCTCTTGCTTGGCTGCAAAAAAGATTGTCCCGATTGTGGCCGGCATGGCCGGTGCCAGGACGGGCAATGCCTGTGTGATGCTCACTATACCGGTATCCATTGCGATGAACAGGTAACGCCTCTTCTGATACAGGTACAGGCCATCACCGTGATGCAACTGCCGGCCACCGATACCAATGGCGCCGGTTGGGATATAACCAGCGGACCCGATTTGTACGTGGTGATATTGCAAAATGGGAATGTGCTGGCTACCACCCACGACCAGTGGAAACAAAACGCCGGCGCGGGCGCATCCTGGTCAATCAATCTGACCGTATCATCAGCAACGTCGCCAATCACAATCGAGTTGTGGGATTTTGACGACTTTGACGCTGATGACTACATGGGTAGCGTCAGTTTTCCAATCTACTTTAATACGAACGGTTTTCCGGAAAGCATACTGACCGACTGCCCGACATGCACGGTCAATTTTCAGTTAGATGGGGTGACGTATCTGTAATATACACAAAAAAGGCCCGGCAAAAATGGTTGCCGGGCCAAAATTTTAAGCGCATAACTGCCGCCTCCCGACACTCAGCGCTAAACGCGCCTGAGTTCGGGAGGCGGGGAGTTCTAAGAAACATAAATCGTAAAGGAATCAAGCCCCTTATGGAAAGTAGCGTAACATTCCCCATTCGCAATTTCTCGCGCCCGCCGCGAGGAATTAAAGTAAATAGGTAAAATACAGCCTTCTATCATCGCTTGCCCATAAATATAGGCTTCATCAAGCCACATCCTTCGCAAAAGATTAGACTTGTTTCTTTCGTATTCGACTGAAACAACTTTCCATCCTGTGGCTGCTTCGATGGCTGCGGCTATTTTTACTTTCGCTTTTTTCATCATAAAAATCTTAGAACCCTGCATCCCCGCCAACGCCGCCTAAACGTTGCGCAGCGTGGATGCCTCCGTTATCAGAAACTAAAAATAAATACGCTGCGCCTCAAAAAAGGCTTTTGCGAATCCGGGCGGCGTAATATCTCGAATCGCTTTACCCTTTTTGCCGTAAAACAATTCGATTGAATAATCCCGGCAACCGCCTTTTTCCGTCATTTTTTGGGAAATCGGCTTGACGTGTTTGCGAACCAGCATTGGGTTGAAATGCCCCCAAAGCCGTGTTTTTTTCGTGTATCCGTCCCCAAATTCGTGTGGATGAAATTCAAGGAGGCACTTGCCGCAAAGTTCAGGGACGCATTTTTCGATGCGCCCGACGGGGTTTTCGATTACCCAAAATTTGGGGTTGAAAAACTCGACTATTTCAAGCGTTCGCCGGCAAAGCGCAACACTTGCCGCTGTCCTGCCATCGGCATCTTTTGCCGCCCAATACTGCGCCCCCGCAATCGAAAAATCTGTACAGGGAACGGCGGCAAGGATTCCGACCACATTTTCCAGCCCTGAATTTTGATAATCCCAAGCCATCAGATTTTGACCATGCTTCAAGTCAATCTGAACAACGTCAGCAACCTGCCTGAACGGTGCAGACCAGTTGCCAGTAAAATCAAAAAGAGATAAAACAGTATCCATGTAAAAAATATCTGATAACAAAG
This sequence comes from uncultured Gammaproteobacteria bacterium, assembly GCA_964641255.1. GTDB lineage: Bacteria > Patescibacteriota > Microgenomatia > JAMCZE01 > JAMCZE01 > CAZXMM01. Next base: position 11,135 of record CAZXMM010000009.1, read on the forward strand.
CATGGCCGTACATAGCCGACGAATTGCGGCTACGTCGTCCATGCACCAGTTAGCCGCGATTGAAAAGCGTAGCGTAAAAAACGAACTCTACGCCTCGCTTTACCCGAACCGCCGCTGTGCTGCTGGAAAATGCGTTCAGGTCTTTGTACCCGAACGCGGCGGCTATGTCGCGGTCTTTGAGATTCAAGTTTTTCAGGATTTCCCGGTAGTTGCGGGGAGTGTCGGGCGGGACAAACCGAAAGTAAGTATCTGCCTTGCAATTCTGGCAGGGCAATTCTTCGAGTTCGGGCGGGCAGGATGCCCCGCAAAAGCGACATTCCAACACCGCCGGGGGTTGAGTCCCGGCGGTGGCCGTTTCCGGCGTGGTGCGATTATATTCTTTCATTTTTGTTTGTTGGATTCAATTTCTTTAATACGCTGTTCTATCCGGTACAGATTCGGCTGCGTAACAGGGTCAATCGGTGGCGCGTTTTTGGTGCGCAAGTCCCATGCGTCAGCGTTGCGTTTGATTTCCTGTTTGCCACCGAGAATTTTTTCCAAATTTTTCATTGTTGAAATTTTTTTGTGAACTGATGGGACAAAGATACGGGCAGTATTTGTATATGCAAATAATGCCCGAACTTTTTTTGAAAAATATCTTGCAATGACAAATAGACGACAAAAAGCGGCTAACCCTGCTTGCCCGCCTATGCTCCTTACACAGGCGCACG
>CAZXMM010000009.1:11944-26597 GCA_964641255.1 uncultured Gammaproteobacteria bacterium
CGACAAAAAGCGGCTAACCCTGCTTGCCCGCCTATGCTCCTTACACAGGCGCACGAGCGGGAAAGCCGCAGTTATGCGCTAATAGAAAATTTTACCTGCATACAAGTGTATGCGGGTAACGGCATGAAAAGCCCGCCCAAAACGAATGTATTGGCCTTGCTCATTTACAAAAAATTTGGGGCGAATGAAAACGAGCAAAGAAAAAACCATCATCCATAGACCGCCAAGAAAGTCAGACAGTCCCATGAAAAAATACCCTTTTGAAAATTTTCTCATTTTAAAAAAGATTAAGCGGCTAACTCCGCATGGTCGCACATAGCCGACGAATTGCGGCTACGCCGTCCATGCACCAGTTATGCGGAAATCAATCAGAAATGACCTGACATTCAGAAATATCAAATTTCTTTATCGTATTCTTCCCGTCTTTAAGCACCAAGTCAAGTTGCGAGGAGTAATACCCGTTGTTTGACCCATATCCTGGAACTCTGACTGGATGCCCGTTTTTAGGTTTTAATGCGATTCCGAAATCTTCAATCCTCTCAAAGAAGTCTTCGTTTGTAAGGTCAAATTCAAGCCCTTCAAAATTGGAGATAGTCAAATTGTCAAACGACAAGTAGTGATGTTCGCAACAATCCTGTTGATGGTCGGATGATAAAACAACCCCGTTGTCAAATGTCAATGAATCGGAATTTACCGAGACTACCTTAACTGCATTCATGTTTTTGCTTTGAAAAGTGAAATAAAAACCCGCATAACCCCGCTTCGCCTTTAATTCCTCGATTTTTTTTGAGAATTTATTTGCAAATGCTAATATACGACAGTTTAATCTTCATCATTTCATTTGCGCAGATGAAACCGGATTATCATAGTTTTTCAAATATTCTTCCATCCATTTCTCTATAATAGGGAGTGTTTTTCTATTAAGTAAACGTAACGCGTCCCTGAACGTTACGCACTCTTCAAGGTTTGCAAATCCGGCATTTAAGCAAATGTGCTCTTCCAGGCAAGAGCATAAAGAAGAAATAAGTTTTAGTTCCATTTTTTTAATCAGTATCCCAAGAAAACTCAGTTATTATATATTTTTTAACCTCATTTTGAAACGCTTCACTCCTGCCTTCTATTCCGAAGGAAAGTCCATGCGTGCGCCAAAAATTTTTGGGTAGTTCAATAACCTTGCCCTCCCACCGACCAGAAATATACATCGCCAGTTCGCAGAAAAGGTCATCCCACTGTTTAAGCGACAATTTACCATCATAGGAGTACAAATCTGCGGCCAGGCGAAGCGCGCGAAACGCGCGTGGGTCTCTACGAGTGTGAGTCTTGCTGCACTTTGTCCAGCCACATCGAATATCGGCTACCAGTATCTCAAGGAGCAAAAATTTTTCCTGTTCGCTCATATTACCATTTTTTTAACGGGCATTTCTCTGTTTTCAGAGAAGTTTTCAGATGCAAAAAACATCCGCATTTCTTACACCTTGCAAGTGCCGAACGCTCCGGGCATGTAGCGCATACGCTGAGCCGGCGTTTTTTCGTAGTGGCATCCACGTAGCGCGATGGAAATGCGAGATCACGGAGCGGCATCGATGTCAGGATATTTTTCCTGTAAAAAGTTCTCCACGGCTCTGATTGCTTCGTGTTCCAATAATGCGTCGCCTTTTGGCAAACGGAACACAGCAACAAAGAATCCTTTTTCAGATTCTTCAACAGCGCGTTTGTGCCATGATTCCAGATAGCCATGACTATCCATCATAACATCTGGATTGTGCCATCCGATCCAAAATTTGACCATTAGTTTATCCATAATATCTTTCATATTATCAGGTGTTGTTTTAGAAAAGACTCAATGGCTTCCATGTGATTCTCGTAGGCGTATTGCGTTTTGGTGCCGGCATTTTTGCATCGCTCGCGCGGCGTATTTTTCCAAAGTACCAGCAGCGGTTTATTCAGCGCGCCGGCGGCATGGGCAAGACCGGTATCGTTTGCGATCACACACTTTGCGCCGGCCAAATATCCCAGGGTGCGGCGCATATTACCGAAACACCCCTGTGTTGCGATGGATACCATGTACGGCGCCCGCTTCATATCAGCGTAAGAGCCGCAAGATACAATATTTGTCCAACCTGCGGCAAGTTTTGCAGCGTGCCGGTACGGGGTTTCACCAACGTCTTTGCTATCTATGTACCGCTGCTCATCGCTCCCCGATCCGTTTATAAGCAACAATGATCCGGGATATTCTTCGATTAGCATCCGATCTGGATACCCCATATAATTAGTGTACCACCTGGCGGCAGTTTGGCATTCTTCGGGTAGCACCCGATCTACATACGTATGGTACTTTGGCATCCAGTGATTACCAGTAATGACCCTGAATACGTGCCAATAATCCGGATAGTCGTCATTGGGGTTTGTCAGTGCGCTGCTAAATACCGGATCGGTATTCGGCTTTTTTTTTAATATTTCAATGAACGGACATTGAATAAAGCACTGCCGCACGTATTCGGTGCTGAAAAACACAGGAATCGGCCTACCCTCCTGTTCCGACAGCCAGCGAATAGCGGGCGTCAGGTTTATGAAATTGCCAAGGCCAAAATTCGGATGCTGATACACGTACGTCATAGGTCGTTGCGATTTCCGTGCCCTGGTTCGGTCTGGATACCGGTAAGTACCTCCTGGAGCCAGACAGGAGACAGTTTTTTGTATAATGAATCAATAACCATGAAATCGCCATACGGCATACCCGGCCATGGCACCCAATGCTTTACGTGATAACAATACCCAATACCGGATATGTTGCCGGCTTCGGGTGGCTGACCAATGCTTGGCGGAACAAGCCGCCCTCCCTGGAAAGCAACTCGCCACAATATCAGGTCATTTTCAGACCGGATGCGCTCCTTGATGATTTTGAGCGCATCCGCGCGCATCATTTTGTCATCGTCGTCGAGGAAGATGATCCAGGGATGCGTTTTTGGCACATAGTAGCGCAGTGTATTGAAATACAGGTTATGCGCCCGCCCGATGGCGGCATCAAGAAACACTACGTCATCGCCAACCGGGTACCGGTCGTCCGTGTTGTCATATCCCACAAGGTGGTACGCTTGCTCCGACTGCACCAGTACTGATTTTCTGCATTCTGCAAAAAACTTCGGGCGCCCGCTGGTGCGGGTGATAATTGTAAATTTTATGTCTCCTGGTATCATGTCAATATTGGCAGATAGTCAAAAATCAGGCTGCCGTTCCACCGAGATTTTTGCACAGGATTGGTGCAGTTGAGTGTAGGTAGTTCGCCTGCGTATGTTACCGCCCGGCGAAATTTCATGTATTCATCATCCGCACGGCTATACCCGGTAAGGCGTACCGGATCGGCATGGGTAGGCGAACCTTCATAGAAAGTCACTTCAAACAGCCCGAAGAATAATTCAACGGTGCTTTGGGTTTCAATGCGGTACTGAACCCACCGTACTTGTTTCACTGGCTCGGCCATTTTTTTAAGATTGAATGACGTGCCGACGATCTTTCTCGTCGGCACGTTTTGACAAACTATACAAAAGAATCTCCGCGTAGATAATATTGCTACTATCTCGCGCAAATCAACCGATCGTAAAAACAAAGATGACCGCCAAAACGCCAAAAAAAAGCGTCAACAGCGCGATTCCGGCACAAAAAAGCAAGCACGGAAACCTGCCGCGGCCATTGTAAAATCGGGTTTCAGGGTGTGCCATGTCCATTGTTTGAGGGAAATACAGTGCGGAGTATCTCCCGGTATCTGGCTTCGTTCCAGGCAATGAGATTGTAGTTTTTCACAATCTCATCGCGGCTTTTTTGCCATAATTGAACACGGTCTGATTCCCGGCGCGGGTATTCCCTACATGCAAGTTCCCATCCCGGTTTGCCGGCGTAATTTGTCACGAGCACGGCGCCGGCGATAGTCGCCTCCATCCAGGATATGTTTGATTTGCAATCATTAAACTGGCAGGGCATCAAGGGCTTTACTATAGCCTGCAAGTTTAGATGTTGCAAGTATGAAAACCAGACACGGGTATCAATGTGCGATGCCTCAAACATAATATTTGCATGGCTGCTGGATACCTTTCCCCAGGTAGGCATGTACCCAATCCAAATAAACTGCTTTATTTTGGAAAGCGTACTGACATAGTCAGCGCGGAAAGCGCTGATCTCAATATCTTCCCGGTGGAGTACCCCCCCCCGCCAAGCCACTATGCCGGATGCGGGGCCTATATTTTCCGGCAAATCACTTTCGAGTATGGCGTTGGGGATCACAACCGTGTTGGGATGCCCATACACATCACGCAGCGCGGGCGTGGATACCCACAACTGCGTAGACATGGCTACGCAATGTCTGATATACTTTTCCTTTTCCCGGAAGGCAGGCCACGACGGATGTCCGACTGGAATATTTATCAGATCGTCGTCATAGTCCGAAATGATGGGTACGCCCGCCTGGCGGGCCATTTGCAAGCCTTGCACATGCGCCGGCTCGCTTGGCCGGAATGCAAGAACGATGTCGATATACTGAAAATGATGAGGGAACAGATGCCCCGTCTCATTGTGTATTATTTGTATTTCAGGATAGGCCCGGTGCATAAGTTGCAAGGGCCTGTACATCCGCCACCACGTCACCCCCCCTATTGCTTCAGGGGCATTTATGACGAACACACGTAACGGGCGGCTGCTCATAGGAGATAGTTTTTTCTGAGGTGATTGATAACGACGGCGTGAATGTTTACTGGAAATACACGTATCCGCTTCAATTCTTCGCGGCTGATGCCGCACTGCTCAAGAATTTCGTCGGTAAAGAATTTGCTCACCGTTCGGCTGTCGTAGCGGCTACTGTGCGGGCGAAGAAGCCGGAAAACGTCGCCCTTAGAAAGGCAACCGGCAACTTCTTTTTCGCTGGGTTTGGCATTAAAAGCGCCGGGCGGCGCTAACTCATGGTTTATATTCTGATTGTCAGCCATTTAGCGATATTTTAGGCAGTAGTTTTTTCCTGCACAAATGCTGGATTTTTACTGCCACTTATTCACTATGGTAATAATTGCGACAAAAATAATGCCCATAGTGAATAAACAATGCTTTAAAGCAATATTTTTACGGGCGCGAACAAAGGCGCACCTTGAGGATTCTTCCATCCAGTGCCCGGTACGAAAGAGTGCCGGGCATTTTTTATGTACCCTACCCTACTGTTTGTTGAAAAGGGAAAAAAACTTTTGGAAAAAAAATAAAAACACACCCCAAAAGTATAGCTTATACCTAAAAACCGTTGCAACTGATTGACAGTCAGTTAAAAGCCAAGCTATACTTTTGAAATCAAAAGTATAGCTTGGTTCAGGCAATTGCCATAGTGTAGCTTGCTGGATTGGATTTTTAAGCTATACTTTTCCTTTTTTCAAAAAAGTATAGCTTAAAGTATAGCTTAAAGTATAGCTTCGCTTTGTTTTTGATTTTCAATTCTTTAAACTAAAAATTTAGTAAAAAGCTACGAAGCTACACTTTTTCCCTCAAAAAATTTCAAAATGAAGTTTTTCAACTTTCATTTTCCCTTAAATGCCGATTTGTTGAAAAAAAACGAGGAATTTGGCGGGACAAAAAAAATCCCCGGTCGCTGTGGAGCGCCGGGGATTTTTTGTATAACTGTCGTTTCCCGCACACCTGCCCTATCGGGCAGCGTCGGGAAACTTGGAGTTATGCGATAATTATATCAAATATTGATTTGCGGTATTTTTCCACACATGGTTTTGTCCCACCGTTGTCAAAAAAAAACCATACCACATTTTTGCCAATCTTTTTTACTTGAAACTCCCACCCGATGTAAGGCTCAAGCCATGTTCCCTCTGCGCGATTTGTTACTTTTATTTTCGACATTTCATTTTACAATTTATTAGGAGTGAAAGAATCCGCATAACTCAGCGCCCCCGTACAGCCGCGCTATGCGTCGCGCCCGTCGTGGGCGCATTCAGTTAGCCTACTTTTATCGGTGAAGTTGCTGTTTTGATTTTGGCTTTTTGTTCTTTCCAATTCGCCAAGTATTCTGAGTCGTTGGCGGTTAGAGTAGTACAAAATGCCACTTCCCAACTTACTGTGTGTCCGGTTTTGTAGTGGTGTTGGGCTGCTAATCCATCGGCATTGATGCTGTCCCATTTTTTGCCGCAATCGTGGCAATTGCCTACTGCGTGGATTTTGCCAGATAGTTTTGCTGTATTTCTCATAATTCAAAACGGTATATCCTCCCCTTCCAAAACAGGGGCGGTGGTGAGTGATTTTAGTGTTTCAAGCCAGTCGTGCGCGTCGCCTGAAAGCCCTGCCCGTTCGAGGTTGGCGACAAGCAGCGCGAATTTTTCAGCCGGGTAAAACTCTTTTACCTGCTCCGGATCGCAGAATTTCCAGACGGAAAATTCGAGGAATTTGCCTGGTGCGGCATCTGCCGACAAGGTGGCTTCCACGTTGCCGCCTGGGTACAGTCCTTCGACTTTATACACCTTACGGCGTGTGCTTTTGGTGTAGGCGCAGCCCATACGAACGCATACATCCTGAAAGTAGTTGACTGTTTTGCTTTCGTAAGAGCGCCCGGCGTAGGCGATCATCATTTTCATGATGTCGCCCGATGTGAATGACAGAATCGGATTGACCGGCGTGACAGCCAGAAATATTTTTTCCATCAAATCCTCGATGTTGCGCTCCACGTTGTCTTTGCTCATGTGGCGAAGGCGGGTAAGGGCTTCGTTTTCGTAGCGTTCGGGTTTGAACCAAAGCCTATCTTCATAAGGCACCATTACTTTGCGTTTTTGCAGGAAATAGGCCAAATATGGGATTTCCACATAGCACAATTCTTCAAAGTTGCCGATTTTCTTTTCGGGCGGGATTGCCCTTATCTGATTGACAAAAAAGCGAGTGCTTTTGGTACCGATTTTCATAAACGTGTCGGGATGGTTTGAGGCAAACAAGAACTTGCAGTAAGTCGGCACTACTTCTGCATCGCCGAATTTTTTTTCGATGACGGCCTCAAATCCCGTAATAAGGTCTTTCAGTATGTTTTCCATTTGGCCCCGGTCGTCCTTGGTTTCTTCACAGTATACGAGAACTTTGCCGCCCATCAAGAGATTGAACTTGGCCGCTATGCGGCTAGAATCAATTTTTGTGCTATTCTTACCGAAAAACTTGGCAACAACGTTGATAAAGGTGCTTTTGCCTGTGCCTTCCTCTTGGCTCACTATGCCAATGGCGGGTAGGCGTTCTTTCGGATGCAGGTACATGATGGCAAGCCAATCCCATGCGATTTGCAAATAATGGTCGCCAACGGCATTTTTTCCGTTGTCGAAGATGTGTTTCATCAGCGTTGCGATGTTTTTTATTTCAGGGATGGTGGTGTAGTCGTAGCCGTATGGATTTTCAATAAATCCTGCCGGTAGATTGAAAGGCTTTGGCGTGAAAGCCAACGGCTCATAATCGTTGAAAAAATTATAAGTGCCGAGTACCGTTTCAATCTGAAAAGTGCGCTTATATTCAATATGTTCTGGCTCAATGACCGCTTTTGTAAATCGGGGCAGCGTTTTCAGAAAAGCCGTGCCAAACTGGTCAGTGACAGTGCTTTTTCTTAGGGTTTGGTAGCGCCAACTGATTTCTTTGGTTGACGAATCAAAATGCGGGTAACGCTGCCTTATTTCGTCCTTCACGATGATATATTCATAGTCGAGAATGTCGTAGGCTACTTCGCCGTCTTTTTCGCCGTATTTTGCTACCAAATCGCCGAATTTCTTGGGCGATAGTTCGAGCAGTTCGTAAAGCCGCTTGATATAAACGTCTCTTACTGAATCTCTTTTGATTTTTGAGAGCAAGCGGGCCACGTGTTCCTGAAAATCGGCTTTTTGCACCGGCGAAGCCTTTTCTTTCCAGTCGTCTTCCGCTAATTTGCGTTCCACATAGTCCTCCAATGCTTCCTTTTTCTCGCAAGCATCGGGGTCGCTCCCTTGCATCACCACGTCGCAAATATCCTTTGGGCGTGTATTTCCTTTCGGTTTTGGGTAGATGAAACGCACGACTTCGCCCAGGGCGAGCAGTTTCTCCATTGCGGTATAGTACGCAAGGGCTACCGACGCCTTGTAAGTGCGGGCGGCTTCGTCGTCGTCGGTGCGGGTGGTTTCGTTGTCGAGGGCCAACACGATGCGCAGGGGCTGGTCGCCATTGAAGCGGCGCAACTGGTTGACGTGGGCATCTGTGAGGGCCGTACCGCACAGCCCGACGACGTTGGTAATGCCGCTTTGCCAAGCGGCCATCACGTCGGCATAGCCTTCCACTATCCACACCTCTTGCCGGGCGCGTATGCTTTTGGCGGCGCGGTGGAGGTTGAAAAGATGCGTGGATTTGTTGTAAATGAGCGTAGTTGGCGAATTGATATATTTCGCCTTTGTGTCGTCTTGTTCGATGCTGCGGGCCGCCCACCCTATCACATTGCCTTGCTTATCGTGTAGCGGTATGGTGGAGCGTCGGTAGAAAATTAGGTTTCCCTTCTCATTCAAAGCGCCCACGTCGGTAAGGTCGGCATCGGCGACGTGCGGGGGCTTGGAGCCGTCGCAGTAGCCTATGCCAAACTCGTCGAGCGTTTCCTGCTTAAATCCACGCTCAAGCCAATATTTCAGGCCGGGCGTGGTATCGGCCTCGCTCATGGCCAGATGTGCTTGCAGGACGCTCGCTGTGGCGCGGAGTTGGGTTTTCTTCGATAGTTCTTGGTCAGCCTGCCCGTTGGCGCTTTCCTGTACCTCGATGTTGTACTTTTTGGCGATGTACTTGAGCGCGTCTGGATATTCCATGCCGTTTTCTTTCAAAAACGCGATAGCGTCCCCACCCTTCCCGCATCCGAAGCACTTGAAGATGCCCCGCGCTGGATTGACGGCAAAGGACGGCGTTCGTTCGCTGTGGAAAGGGCAGCAAGCCATGAGGTTGATGCCTTTCTTTTTCAGCGTCACGAAGTCGCCTACAATGTCCTCAATGCGGGCGGCTTCTTTAATTGTGTCGGCGTTGGAAATCATTGGTGAAGGCGTGGGTGGGGGCGGGTGAATTGTTATTGTTTCGTCACTACAAAAACCTCGTCTTTGCCATCGCGCCAGAAGCCTTCGCCAGTCGGGAGTTTCACGCGCACGAGGCCGATTTTTGGCAGCGACTCCCCTACGGTGAGGTTGACCGTGTTGGGCTTCATGCGAATGGTGTCGCCGGGTTTGCAATCGTGAAGTTTCACTGTATTGCTCCTTCTGTTATTACCACATTAAACAATTCCCCGATCCTGGATAGGTAATAGTCAATTTTTCCAGGCCGGTCGGTGCGTAGTGTGGTGAAAAGATGAAATTCTTTGCCCGGCTTGAGGAAGGTAAGCAACAGGTAGTTACCGGTGGCCGGCAATTTGTATTTGCCCCCATCGGTATCGTAGTCAAGGAACTCGGCGGGCAGTTCCTGGAGTTTCACCCGCTGCACTAAAAGCAGCTTTGCGCGGGTGATCGGTGCGCCATCCAGCGCTATTTTTCTGTAGGGATAGGAGAATTTTATCTGGTTCATATTCGAGCGTTGATTTCGTAAAGGACGTGGGTTAGGCGATCTATGCAGAGAGAGAGGTCTTCTTGTCTTTTCCAGATTGGTATTGTCTGTTGACCAATGGGGATGTTTTGCCGCAGATATATTACTTCATTCCTTATGTCGCTGAAAACAGCGTCCATGTGCGAAAACAGGTAATTTGCTTCTGCCTGTAGTTTGTCGGTAGGTATTTCCGACAGGTCAGAGTGAAGTATATGTGACATTGGTTTGTTTTTTTTAGTGAAAAAAGGCAGCGCCCTACCCTGCGGAGAGCAGGGCGCCTTGTTCATCATAGTACGTTGTGTGTGAGTATTATGCCTTCGTATAATCTGCCGGCATGATGTCAAGTAAGCGCTGACAGAAAAATTTGTCATTTTCCCACGGCCATCCACGTTCATTCAAAACCGGAAATACGCTCTCCACCAAATACCCGTACACGTTGGCGACGACTGCGCGCGACGGTTTAAAGTCCGGGCTTTGGGCACATTGGTATGTAGTGTACAGATGGCTATATATGCGCTTGGCCACGGTTTCGGGTCTGGCCTGCCTGTTATTAAAGTTAGCCATCTCCCTTTGCAGGTTTGTTTTGAGCAGTTGCAATACCTGGTCTGCGCCAGTAGATACGACCTGTGCTTGCTGTGCCACAGGGTGTGCCGGCTGTGGCACAGGATTGTAGTCGGGGTCGGGCCGCGGCGTGAGGGAGGCTTTAGATTGACCGTAGGATGGCCAGCGGAATTGGGCGCCGGGCGATGCCGGCATGGGCGCTGCTGCGTTCTGTATGCCGTTAGACGCAGCCTTACGTGTAAATTCCCTGCGCAGTTCAATGTCAGAGATGCTTTGTTCTGCTTCGCTCAGTATCTTCTCAAATTGCGGATTTTTAATCACACCCGCATGGGTCAGTTCTGTTGCTGTGCGATACTCGTAAAATTCTTTAAGCCAGATGCAGGCAACAAAAAGAGCGCAACTAAAAAGAGCAACGACAGCCAAAACAGATCCATTGTGTGCGTCTTTCTGCTGTTTCTCCATCAGCGCTAACTGGTCGGCGTCTCTTGCGCTTTGCACTGACAACCTATTCCGATCCGCGGCCTCTTTGAGCGCGGTATTCATATCTGCTTGATATTTTGACTTTTGAGCCAGAAGGTCATTATACCGGCGTTGGTTGGTAGGAGATAATTTTCCCCGCCAATTTGATGCGGCAAAAAATGCGTCTGCATCCTTTTGCGCCGATGTTATCAGGATGCCGTAATGTTCTTTTACCTGTTCCTCATTTTCGAGGGTAGGGGAGGATGCAACAAAGGCTCCTGACATTATTTTTACAGCATCATCTGCGCCCCAAAATGATAATGCTACTATTGCGCTGCCCAGCAGCATCTGGGCGAATATGCGTCCGGCGTTCACGCGATTCTTAAAATACTTCTTTTCAAAAAGTTGTATCAGATTTTTTCTGGCCGCCCATTCGATGCCAACAACAAAGAAGGCGGCCACTATAGCCGCAAAAAAACCGCCGACAATGCCGAATGAGAAAATACCGCTCAAGTAGGCAAAGGGCTTGGCAAAACCGGAAGCGATGTTAATAATCTGAAAAATATAACTGGCGTATACGGTGAGTTGATACCACCATCTGTTTTCGTCATGATACGGGCGATCCTGATATTTATCTTCTAAATATGAAATCAGGGATTTCTGCCGCAGCCCATCGCCAAACCGATCAGAATCAAAATGTTGCGAATTTGCATGATTTTCCATACTTTTGTGTAGTTTTAAGCGGGGAACGGTGATTTTCGACGAGAACCGTCCCCGCGGTTAAACGATATTTGAGACCTCCGCCCTGTGATGGGGTGGGGGTTTTGATTTTTGTGAAAGTTTGGGCGCCCTCGTTTGGGCGCCCGTCCCTACCTATGTAATCTCAGAAAAAAGTGCTTCAAAAAGCCGGCAAACTTTCGTCCACCGGCTATACCCCGTGTAACCAAATGATGGACTTATGTAGCAGGAACAAATTCCTGGTATTCACAGAGTGAAATATTCACTCCGTGAATCTGCAGCAGACGCACCGCTGCGTCTACGGCGCAGCGGTGGTGGCATTTTTTTCCATCGTATGTATCCGGATCGAGGGCAATGTATGCCTGTGAACGGGAGCACACGTATTCCTTTTCGCACATTTTTACCGCGTCCTCTTTTAGTTTCTTACTCAGTAGGGCCGCGTTCACCCTTTCTACCTCATCTTTCTGTAAAATTGTTCTGTAAACCATACCTTTGTATTTGATTAGGACAAATGTATTCACATTGTGTATAATAATCCAAGCGCTTCCCAATAAAAATTTTCACTAAAGGAATAAATGTCGTGGAAGTGACTAAAAATCAGGTTCAAGGGTTACGTGTGGCTGCTATCCTGAATGCTTTGAATATGAAACAGGCCCGGTTCGCACAGGAAACGGGTATCAAGCAATCCCAAATAAGTAAGGTCGTAAATGGAAGTAAGCAGTTGAGTTTCGGCATGATTGAAAAAATCCTGGCCGTGTATCCGCATATAAATATCAACCGGGTATTTACCGGGTATGGGCCGGTATTACTGCCTGTAGAGCAGTTAGACGTTGTTTCCGAATCGCAGGCTCAATATATAGTCGATCCGAAAAAAAATCTTGAATTTTTAAGGAAACACCTGGTCACTGCTATTCAACTATTAGACAGTTGCCAAAAATTGCCAGATGATGAAAATAAATAGATGTGTATTTTCCTGGTTTTCTGTTTTTTTGGTGATATGGTTGGGTAGGGGTGATTGTCGAACCCCCTCATCCTCCCTCCGCCCCAAACTACTGAAAACCAATAACCTATGCTATGTTTCAAGTAGCGTTGCCGGGCTAAAGGCAAGAAATTGCCAAAAATTGCCGGGCGTCAAAACTTGAGATATGGCCAAAAAAAACTTTGTCTCGCGGGCACGAGTGGTGAAAACTGCCGCCCGATGGTATAAAACATACAAGAATCCATCCAAACTCAAAAAAATGCCCGACGCTCGTTTGCGCCGGGCATTTTAACAACAAAATATAATCCCATGAACCGGCTACCCTGGCCGGCTTCTTTTTGGTCAAGTGGTAAGAGGCGCGCCGGAGGTGAACCAGTAGCGCCAGATTGCCGTGATGAATCCGCCCACGGCAGTAATAATTCCGAAGTAGTTTTTGCCGGCTACAGCGTCTTTTTTGTGGCAGGTGTGCTTTGTGTCATTTTTGTTTTTTACATTTTAAAGAAAAAGAATATAGTTGTGATTTTCTTCCGCGTTTGAGGGTTTCTACTTTACCGACCTTTTTCAAGTTCACGACTTCGCATTGAGACAATTTTAAGGACTCCGTTAAATGTTTTTTCATTTCGCGCAGTGGCATTGGCGTCCAATGTATTTCAAGTTTGTTGCTTGCCATTTCTTTGATATTTTGGTGAGCAATTATTTTGTGAGTTTAGACGCCAATTCCTTCAAACCGCCCCGCGCGATAAAACCCTGCCACGTGAGCAGGGCCGCAGCGCCCCACACGTATTTGCCGACATTGCGGGCTTGCGTGGTACGGTAGGTGGTGTAGGCAGCGGCACCGAGCCAGAAATACCAACCCAGGGAGCAGAGCGGCGGCAATATCTTGCACAGAATAGGCTGTGTAGTAGGGGAGAGGCGGTACAAAAGCGCCTGTACATAGGCAAGCGCCTTTTTATCGTCTAATATTGGGGCGTCGCTATTTATGTCTGTCAGACTTTTTTTAAGAAAATACTGGCTGGCGGTACCGTCCGCGTATTCTGCCCAGAGTTGCACGGCAGGCAGATTTAGGGGCGATCCGCCGTTTTGTTCTAATACTTGTAAATTAGAAGTGCCGGCTACCGGGCAAAAGTCGAGCACTACCGGTATATCTCCGTGCAGTTTTACCAGGTCGACAAGAATATTGTAAAACGTATAATACAAATACTGCTCCTGGTGCGGATATGCGTTTACGCTGTTTAAGTCCTTTGGCGTAAATATGCAGATTTGTATCGATTTTGCTTTTATCTGGCTCATGCTCGTTTGCTAACTATTATTATGATGATGCCCAAAACCAGCAGCGCGCCGGCGCCCGTGGCGGCGGCGCCAAGCGGTGGAAAGTGAATATTCAATCTTTTCATCCAGCCATCGAGGAATTGCGGCTTGTTCAGCCCCTGCAAATACGCTATCCAGTCCGTCCGGATCAGGTTGTACACCTGTGCCGGGTTTTTGCGCCAGGCGTTGTTAAGCGCTGCTATTGTCTGTGCGCCTCGATCTCCGTCCACCGTCACGTTGTAGCCGAGTTTGTTGAGGGCGCGTTGTTCCACTTTGGCGGCGTTGGCAGGGCTTCCCATCGTGTTGTTGGCCAGCAATTCGAAAAATTGCTGGTTTTCGATGGGGTAGAGGTTGTAACGGTCGAAATACCAGGCGTAGAAATCGAACGCCGTGGCCGTTGTCATGTTCTTTATTTCGTCTACAGAGGGGCAATGCCCCACCCACGTTTGATATGCGACGGCAGACACGCCGTATTTGGTGCCGATTAGCGCTCCACACGCATAGTTTCCGTTATCGTCTGCGCGATTTTGATACCCGCCTTCGATGGCGAGTATCTTTTGGAAAAATGCCGGTGTGAGCTGTGCCATGTGCTTCGATCATATTGAATGATACACGCCAAGGGTGCCGTATCCGCGCGGGCGCATCCGGAAAAAATCAGCCATGCGAGCGGCGCGCGGCATTTGGCGTACAGATACCACCGGTGGCGACTGTTGCGCAGGTATGCGCGATGGCACAACGACTACCCGTCCGGGGGGCTGCGTAGGGCATGTGCGGCCACTCAGAAGTACGTAGGTGGCTGCGGCGCCGATGGCGATGCCGAGGATCAGATCGTTATTTTTCTTTTTCCCTTTGGCCATTTCGACATATTATTTTCAATGTTTTGCAATACCCTGGTGTTTTGTTCCAGGGCGCGCACGAGTGCGCCGTTTTGAAATTCAAAGGGTTTCAGGTGGTTGGCATGGCATTCCTGTACTGCTTTTTCCAATCGTTCGGTGCGTTCGAAAAGTTGTTCCAGTAGTTTGTCCATGT
>CAZXMM010000010.1:0-22359 GCA_964641255.1 uncultured Gammaproteobacteria bacterium
AAATATGCGCTCATTCACTAGCCCTTGTCAAGTTTAAAATTGTGATCTACTGAGTCTGCAAAAAAACGATATGAAAATTGAATTTTACATCGACGAATTGGTGCTGCATGGTTTTCCGCATAATGATCGCTACTTGATCAGCACTGCGATTGAAAACGAACTTGTGCAAATGCTCGCGACGAGGGGGGCGCCATCGGGATTAACACACGGCGGCGCTTTCAGCCAGTTCAATGCTGGACAATTCCAGATGGCTTCAAATGCTAGGGCTGATGCGATAGGTGCACAAGTAGCGCAGGCGGTTTATGAAATATTGCCCCGATAATCATGCAAACACATTACGCGCCTCAAAACTTTGTTCAAGCGTTGAGATGAGTGCTAAATTATGTTTCTCGACAAAATTAAAACAGTATTCAGCATAAGACCTGTTACGGCGAAAGTTCTACAGCGTAAATGTAGCTGTGGCGCTTCTGCCGGATTGGATGGCGAATGCGAAGAATGCCGCAACAAACGTTTGCAGCGACGCTCTGTAAATGGTGATGAACCAGCAAGCGTGCCGCCCATTGTGCACGAAGCGCTGCGCTCGCCTGGTCAGCCACTGGATGCGACGACACGAGCTTTTATGGAGCCGCGCTTCGGGCATAATTTTAGCGAGGTGAGAGTTCATACGGATGCAAAAGCAGTTGAGTCGGCACAAACGGTTAATGCGGTGGCGTATACTGTGGGCAAAGATGTTGTGTTTGATGAGAACAAGTATGCGCCGAGATCGAGGGAAGGAAGCCGCTTGCTGGCACATGAGCTAACGCATGTGATTCAGCAGAACGCTGCGGCGCCAGTTGATAGTCTGAAGGCAAGTTCTCCTGACGCCTCGGCAGAGCTCGAAGCTGAAAAAATTTCCAATGACGTGACGTCCGCTACCGCCGACGCCAAGCCTTCCATTCGTGAGACGCCGCCCTCTATTCAATTGCAAGGCGAGTCGAAGGAGAAATCGGGCACGTGGTGGCAAAAAATTAAACAATTTGTTGGCGCTGAGCCGGCAGATGAAGAGAAACTATTAAGCGACCTCAACACTGGCCTCAAACGCTCGCAGAAGCTTTGCGAGATGGGTTCGATTTTCGAATCCAATCCGGAAGCGGCCGCGCGGTTGAAACAGGCTGGCGAAAAATTTGGCAGCATTTCGAATGTTTTAGGAAAAGGTTTGAGCCTGCGCGGCACCGCGCGCGATATTGTTCGTTTCATTGACGCCATTGAAACGCTCGAGGGTCTTGATATTCAAAAAGACCCCGAAAAAGCCGCGATGGCATTTGATAAATTGTTTGCCTCCGCCGGAAAGCTTGGCAAGCGCCTGCCCGCCGGCCCGTGGTCCGGATATTTCGAGTGGCTCGCCAATTTTGAAAACTTTTTCACCAATATGCGGCGCAAAATCAACCCAGAAGAACGTTGGAAGCGTCAGTTTGAAGAAATAGAACAGTAGACAACTTAAACTTGTTATGAAAAATCTTGACTATACTTGCTTTCCGGCGATGTCGGTGCGGATCAAGGCGATGGATGTTGTGAATCGTTGACTGAATCAAAGAATATGCAATTGCACACCGAGGCAAAAGCGGCATCAGCCCCATCTTTTAAAGCAGCCCTGTGCGGCCTCCTGCAGCGCAAATGTGCCTGCGGCGGCTCGGCGGGATTGGATGGCGAATGCGAAGAATGTCGCAAGAAAAAATTGCAACGGCGTTCGGCAAATGGCGTTGAGCCAACGGTTGTGCCGCCGATTGTGTACGAAGTGTTGCGTTCGCCCGGGCAACCATTGGATGCCGCAACGCGAGCCTTTATGGAGCCACGTTTTGGGCATAATTTCAACAACGTACGAATTCACACTGATGCAAAGGCGGCTGAATCAGCGCAAGCGGTAAATGCATTAGCGTATACCGTCGGGCATCACGTTGCATTTGGATCTGGTCAATATGACCCATACTCTTTAGCAGGCAACGGAACTATTGCGCATGAATTAACGCATGTCGTGCAACAAACAGGGTATTCGATTGGGTTGAGTGCTATTTCCATTGAGATGAATGCTAGCAGTAGTGTTGAGCGTGAAGCTGAGGCGGTACAAAGATCAATTTTGATGGATAGTTCAGTTTCTCCAATTCGCCAACACCCAAGTGCTAACTTACTTCAGAGAATCCCAGGTTCACCAGCAGGTGGTTGCGGCTTGTGTTATGGGCACCCTAGATTGGTGGGTTTAGAGGCACACACGCTAATCGAGGCTGTATTCAAGGGACAATATCCCCAACTTATGTCAGAATCACAAGTCCCAGTTCTTATTCCCAGCGCAGGGGATGAGAATGCTCGTCTTGATCTCGCTCATCACGGAGTGACACTTGATGAAATTTATATTGGCGAAATTAAACCTTCGAATGCACAAGGATTATTGCAAGGTGACCTCGATCTTTTTTGGTATGAAGACCAACTCGACCTTTTGGGCGTAAGTGCAAAGAGAATGATTTTGCCTCCGCCACGAACTCCAATTCGTTTCCCAACCCTGGCGCCGCAGAATTGTCCTCAGTTTCAGGACTTGTATGTGGATCCGCCAGTAAATGGAGTCTATACATACTGGTGTATACCCGATTTTAGCGAATTAATACAAGAGTGCGATTGTAACCAAGGGCGACGCCAACGTCAAAGACAACGGCTACCGAGGCCAGTTCCTGTGCCTGTTCCCGTTCCTGCTCCTCAACCTGTGCCAGTTCCGGTGCCACAGCCTCAGGGTGGCAGGCAACCCATTCCTGCGCCCCAGCCTGCCCCTGTACCTGTTCCAGAACCGCAGCCAGTGCCAATTCCTGCACCTACACCGGCACCCGCACCCCAGCCCGCACCTGTACCTGAAGAGCTTCCAGGCGAAGTCATTCCCTTTCCTGGAACTCGTCCTCAGCCGGTACCGCAGCCAAGTGAAGAAGAATTGCCGGCGGCGGCGCGGGAAATGCAAGATGAACCAGTGCAGGTAAGAAGACCTTTAAGTGAACAAGAAGCAAGAAATCGAATTGGAGAGTGGGTTCCTGCTGCGGTACTTACGCTTCTCTCTGCTGCTGCAATTGCCCTTTTGATAGCCTGCCTCGCTAGTGGAGTATGTGAAGTAGCTGCTCTGGTTGGAGCGGCAGGAGCAGCGACAGCCGCGATACTTGTTTTGATCTTGAAAAAAGCAGGCGTCAATATAGGTGGTGGTTCAGATGAACCACCAAATGCTTAAAAAGCATAAGGTCCTAACCCATGTCCACATTCCCCAACTCCCCGCGCTTGCTCCGTGGCGCCATCGTGCTGGTCAACCCCGATAGCGCGGCGATACAGCGGTTGATCGTGCTGCAATACAATCCGGAGACGCTGACGCGGAGTTTTCAGATCAAGAGTCTGGCGGGCGAGAGCGGGGATCGCTCCGAGGCGCTGCGGCTCACCGGACCGCCGGTGGAGACGATCAAGTTCGATGCTGAGATCGATGCGACGGATCAAAAAGAATTTCCGGATCAAAATCCCGTCACCGCAGTACAGGGTATCTATCCGCAGCTTGCGGCGCTGGAGACGATTATTTATCCGACGAGCCGGCAGATTCAGCAAAACCGCAGCCTCGCGCAGGCGGGCACGTTGGAGATTATTCCGATGCAAACGCCGTTGATGTTGTTCGTGTGGAGCGTCAGCCGCATTCTGCCGGTGCGTTTGACCGAGTTCAGCATCACTGAGGAATTTTTTGACACTGCGCTCAATCCGATTCGCGCCAAAGTGAGTATTGGCCTGCGCGTGCTCAATCACGACGACCTCGGCTTCGAGCATCGCGGCAGCAACATGTTCACGGTGCATCATCAATTGAAAGAACGGCAGGCGACGCTCAACCAGGCAAGCACCTTCAGCCCGGCAATTCTGAGCGCGATTCGATGACGATAACAAATATGGATCAAGGCCAAAAATTAAAGACTTTCACGCAAAGTCGCTAAGCCGCAAAGGCAACGCAAAGAAAAATGCAGCATTGGCTATTTTATACCTTTGCGAATTCTTTGCGTCTGCGTCTTCGCGTGAGGCTTTTTTTACGGAGTTACGCTCATGTTTCCCGAAACGAGCCGATACAACGGCATCGAGCAAGCTGAGTTGCAAACGCCGGAAGGCAAAACCATCGTGTATCTGCGCCGGCGATTGGCGCCGCCGCCGGAGCGGTTTGAATTGCTGCAGGAGCACGTTGTCACCGAAAGCGAGCGGCTCGATCATATCACGGCGAAATATCTGGATGATCCCGAACAATTCTGGCGCGTGGCCGATGCCAACGCGGCGATGCATCCAGATGATTTGCTCGAACCTATTGGCCGGCGGTTGCGCATCACCTTGCCGGAAGGCATACCGGGGATTCCGAATGCTTAAAGGCGTGAACTTGACTTTGCTGATGGGCCCGGTCGTGCCGGTGCCGGTGCCGCGTGAAATCACCGAAGCGTTGGAAACCGTGCAGGTCACCACCAGCGCCGGCGCGGAGAGCGGCTTTACTTTGAATTTTACCATCAGCAGCAAATCGGTGTTGAATACGTTAATGCTGTTGTTGCCGCGCATTGGCCCGACGATCCGCACGATTATCATCGTGACGATGGCCGGCCGGCCGCAGGTGTTGATGGACGGCGTCATCACCAACCAGCAAATCACACCGAATGTCGAAGCGGGAAAATCCACCGTGACGTTGATGGGTTCGGATTTGACCGCGGTGATGGATAAGATCGAGCTGACCGGATTTCCCTATCCGGCGATGCCGCCGGAAGCGCGCGTGGCGGTGATTCTCGCGAAATATGCGGCGTTCGGCATCATTCCGCTGATCATCCCGAGTCTCTTCAGCGATTTGCCGAATCCGTTGGAGCGCATTCCAACGCACAAAGGCAATGATTTGAATTACATCAAACAACTGGCGAACGACGCGGGCTATGTGTTTTACATCGAGCCCGGCCCGGCGCCGGGAACGAATGTCGCGTATTGGGGCCCGGAAATTAAAGCCGGCCTGCCGCAGCCGGCGGTGAACATCAACATGGACGGCCATAACAATCTTGAATCGTTGAGTTTCAGTTTCAACGGCGAATCGCGCACGCTGCCGATTGTGTACGTGCAGATTCCGGCGCTCAAAACGGCGATTCCCATTCCGATTCCGTCTAACGTGAGCCCGTTGAATCCGCCGCTGGGCGCGATCCCGCCGTTTCCTTCGAACGTCAAGTTTATGAAACACACGGCCAAGCTGTCGCCGATTCAGGCATTGTCTGAAGGGCTGGCGGTGGCGTCGCGCTCATCCGACGCGGTGACGGGCAACGGCAAACTCGACGTGTTGCGCTACGGCCGGATTTTGAAGGCGCGCCAGATCGTCGGCGTGCGCGGCGCCGGGCTGGCGTTTGATGGCCTCTATTTTATCAAAAGCGTGACGCACGACATCAAACGTGGTGAATACAAGCAAAGTTTTTCACTGACACGCAACGGATTGGTTTCGATTACACCACGAGTACCGGTATGAATGACGACAACGGCCAAAAATATTACGGCAAATATCGTGGCTCGGTTTTGAACAACGTCGATCCGCTGCAAATGGGGCGTTTGCTCGTGCAGGTTCCGGATGTGCTCGGCCTCACGCTGTCGAGTTGGGCCATGCCATGCGTGCCGGCGAGTGGCAGGCAGATGGGTGTGTGGGTGATTCCGCAGATCGGCGCGGGCGTGTGGGTGGAGTTTGAACAAGGCGATCCAGATTATCCGATCTGGTCGGGATGCTGGTGGGGCTCGGCCGCGGATCCGCCAGCGCTGGCGTTGGCGGCGCCGCCGGCGTTGCCGAATATGGTTTTGCAAACCACGGGGCAAAGCACGATCATGTTGAGCGACGTGCCCGGCCCAACCGGCGGCATTCTGCTGAAAACGCGCAGCGGCGCTTTCATCTCCATCAGCGACACCGGCATTATTATCAACGACGGTAAAGGCGGATTGATTTCGATGACGGCGGGAGTGGTCACTGTTAATCAAGGCGCGCTGGTCATCAAATAATAAAAATCAAAACGGAGAAAATGATGCCCGGGCTTTTATTGCACGTGAATATGCAGGCGATCTGCCCTCATGCCGGACAAGTTTCCGTGATTTCCGCGAATACCCGGGTTTTCGTCAGCGGCCAGCCGGTGGCGCTGGTCACGGATCAAGGACTGATTGCTGGATGTCCTTTTACCTTGCCTGGCCCCAAGCCTTCACCTTGCCTCAAAGTGCAATGGATGGCGCCGGCAACCCGAGTGTTTGTCAATGGACAACCGGTGCTCTTGCAAACCAGCGCGCCAGCGAGCCTTTGTTTGAGTCCCGAGCAAGCGCCGCAAGGCCCACCGAATATTGTGGTGACGCAAACGCGAGTGATTGGAACGTGATGGACAGTGATCAGTGACCAGGGATCAGTAACCATGTAACCAGCAACGAGCATGACTAATATCGACTTTCCGTTTCACTTCGATAACTCCGGCCGCAGCGCGAGCACGGGTGATGACGATCATATCCGGGACATGATTGAGCAACTGCTCTTTACCAGTCCCGGCGAGCGCGTGAATCGGCCGAATTTCGGCAGCGGTTTGCTGCATTTAGTGTTTGAGCCGAATAGCCCGGAGCTGGCGGCGACGCTGCAATTCACCATGCAGGCGACGCTGCAGCAATGGCTCGGCGACGTGATCGAGGTACAAGCACTGCAAGTTTTGAGTGAAGATTCGACGTTGCGCGTCAGCGTGCAATATCTAGTGCGGCGAACTGCCGAGCAACGCGTGGAAACTTTTGAGCGAACCGGTGTGTAATGGAAACTCCGACTTTAAATTGCCGAAGCGATCAGCGCCGTCAGGTAGTGCGCAAGCCCAACGACCTCAACGGCCTCGATTATCTCGAAGTGAGCGATGATCAGCTCAAGTTGACGGTTTATTTTTTAAAAAAAGTGAGCGCTACTCTCGCCGAGAAATTGCGGGACAAACGGCGTATTGTTTTAAAAGGCGGCCGGCGCAAAGAGGCGCGAAATCTCAGCATCAAAAAGATTACGCTTGAACAACCACCCAGTCCCAACTACGACGACTCTCTGGCGATCGAGCTCGAAAAGGCGGGCGATTTTTCCATTTATACTTTATTTCTCGCCGCGCTCGTCAACGGGCAGCCCACCGATGAGCCGATGGAGGGAATCGATCTGCGTTACGCGCAACTGCAATTCAGTTTCAAGGCCAACTGTCCGTCTGAGCTGGACTGCAAAACGCCGAAAATTTGCCCGCCGCCGCAACGAACCGAGCCGGAGATCAATTATCTGGCGAAAGATTATGCGAGCTTTCGCCGCCTCATGCTCGACCGCCTCTCGCAAATCATGCCGGCGTGGAAAGAGCGCCACGTTCCCGATCTCGGCATCACGCTGGTGGAAATTCTCGCGTACGCCGGCGATTATCTGAGCTATTATCAAGATGCGGTGGCGACCGAGGCGTACTTGAACACGGCGCGGCAGCGCATTTCGGTGCGGCGGCATGCGCGGCTGGTGGATTATTTGATGCACGAAGGCTGCAATGCGCGTACGTGGGTCTGTGTGAAGACGAGTCACGAAAAAGAGTTTCGGGCAACGGAGATTTATTTTGTAACGCCGGTTGATTTTCCCGGCGAAGGCGTACCGCGAAAAGGCAAATTTCTCATCCACGATGCGCTGGAAAAAGTTCCGGCCAGTACGTATCAGGTTTTCGAGCCGCTGGTTGAAAGCGCCGATGCGCGTCTGCTACCGCCGGAATATCTTGCCGATGCCGCGAGCCTTGCGAACAAATTTAAAAATTCTCAGGATCTGCTCTCACAACATCTCCAGGCTAATCTTTCACAGGGGACGAAAGAGCTGCTGGAGCAATTCGATCCGGCACAGCCCGTTTCCGAAAATTTGAGAAAAGCATTGATTATAGATCTGGATTTGCTGCTAAAAACAAATATCTATGAATCGCAACGTTTTGCGCATGTGCCATTGACCGATGATATTCTGGAATGGATCAAACAAAATCCCTCGGAAAATGAGCTCATTCGCCTCAACCGCGTGTTGCTCGAGAAAGCCTATCCGCAGGAAATCACGTGGAACCAGATGAGTTTTCTGTATTTTTATCCGGCACATAATGAAATTCTGTTTTACACCTGGGGCGATCATGAATGTTGCCTGCCGCGCGGCGCGACTTCTGCAACGCTGTGGAATCTCTACATCGAAAAAAAGGTGGAATCCGAGGATAAACCTCCGACCATTATCTGGCACCGCAATGCTTTACACCTTCGAATCGGGGATATGCTCATCTTCGAAGAAGTTGTGGGCCCCAAAACAGGCAACTCGGCGGACGCCGATCCATCTTATCGTCACGCCGTGCGGTTGACGCGGGTCGAGTATAGTTATGATCCGCTCATAATCACTCCAGTTACGCCAAAAGGAGAACCGGTGGTTGAAATCGAATGGGCCGAAGAAGACGCTCTCCCATTCCCGCTCTGTATTTCAGCCATCGGCCCGGCGCCGGTTTGCGAGGATATCGAAAACCTCAGCGTGGCGCGGGGCAATGTCGTGCTGGCCGATCACGGGCGGCGCGTCGTCCCCACCGAGTCGCTGGGGCAGGTGCAATTGAAAAATGAAAATCTCAAATGCGTGCGCGAAGGCCGGCCGGAAGACGCCATTCTCGAGCCGGTTCCTTTCCGTGCGAGTTTAGATAACGGGCCTCTCACTTTCCGCGAGCCGCTGGCGCCGCTGCTGCCGGCGGCAAAATTGCTCAAACAAGATTTGACCAAGGCGCTGCCGCAAATCGCGCTGCAATGTTCGTGTCTCACCGCCGGTGAAATTGTCGACACGGAATGGTTGCCGCAGCTTGATCTTCTACGCAGCCATCCCGTTGACCGGCATTTCGTGGTTGAAATGGATAACGATCGCATCGCGCATTTGCGCTTTGGCGACAGCCAATCCGGACGTCAGCCGGAAGTCGGCGAAAGCTTCGAGGCGTTTTATCGCGTCGGCAACGGCGTGAACGGCAATATTGGCGCGGAGGCGCTCTCACATGTTGTGCTGCGAAAAGATTTGAAAGATGACAGTTTGAAGTTGGAGTCACGCAATCCGCTGCCGGCCAAAGGCGGCGTCGAGGCGGAGCCGCTGGCGGAAGTGAAATTGTTTGCACCGACGGCGTTTCGCAAACGCCTCGAGCGCGCGATTACGCCGGAGGATTATGCCGAGCTAGCGGTCAAGCGCCAGGCGCCGCGCCTCCAAAAAGCTGCGGGCACGTTGCGCTGGAACGGCAGTTGGTACGAAGTGCGCGTCGCCATTGATCCTTTTGAAACGCCGGAGGCCCAAGACACGCTGCTGCAGGAAATTCTGACGGATTTGCAGCGTTTCCGGCGGATGGGCCACGATTTGGAAGTCGCGCGCGCGGATTTCGTGGCGCTCGATATTCGCATGGAAATCTGTGTGCGGCCCAGGCATCTGCGCGGCCATGTGAAAGCCGAGCTGCTGAACAAATTCAGCAACAAAGTTTTGCCCGACGGCAGCCGCGGTTTCTTCCATCCCGACAATTTGACGCTCGGCCAATCGATTCGTTTGAGCAATTTGTATGCGGAAGCGCAAAGAATTCCCGGCGTCGAGAGCGTGAACATTACGAAGTTTCAACGCCTGTTTCAAGAGCCGCAAAATGAGCTCGACAACGGCCTTTTGCCGATCAATCCGCTGGAAATCGCACGGCTCGACAATGATCCGAATTTTCCGGAAAACGGCCGGCTCGAGTTCATCATGCGCGGCGGCAGGTGAGGTAGTGATCAGTTTTCAGTAATCAGTGTTCAGTTATGGCACAACCTGGACGATTCGGGTTCAAACAAGGAAAAGTTTCTTTGGTATTAGGATTTCACGGCTCATCCAGATTACGACCAAAAGCTTTATCCGGGCGATTCGGCAAATCCGTATACTTCGTGAAAAGTCTTTGACTTTTTTTTGCACAAATTTAACTTTTAACTGAATGTCCATGAACGAAACCTGCACCTGTGGTTGCTGCGAAGGCACGGGAAAAATTACGCCGCAGCGGATCGCCAACCGGCCGGGGCTGAAAGCGCTGGCATATCGCGCCGGCACGCACGCGACGTTTTTGGAAACGATGCTGGCGCGGCTCTCGGAATTTTTTCTGGAAATTCCGGCGTCTGATTTTGAGGCGAAACAATCGCTTTATCCTTTGCAGGCGTTGAAAACGCGGGAAGCGGATGACGCGGCGATCGCGCTGATGGATTGCTGGGCCACGGCGGCGGACGTGCTGACGTTTTATCAAGAGCGCATCGCGAACGAAGGCTTTCTCGGCACGGCGCTCGAGCGCCGCTCGATTCTGGAGTTGGGCCGCCTCATCGGCTATAAATTGCGCCCCGGAGTGGCCGCGAGCGTTTATCTCGCGTTCGAGATCGAAAAAGATCAAATCACGGTGATCCCTCTCGGCGTGCGCGCCC
Source organism: uncultured Gammaproteobacteria bacterium (assembly GCA_964641255.1). GTDB lineage: Bacteria > Patescibacteriota > Microgenomatia > JAMCZE01 > JAMCZE01 > CAZXMM01. The sequence continues at coordinate 10,468 of CAZXMM010000010.1, forward strand.
AGAGCATCCCCGGCCCCGGCGAAATGCCGCAGGCCTTTGAAACCTCCGAGTTGCTGGAAGCGCGCTTTGTGTGGAACGAGCTGAAGCCGAGGCTGACCAGGCCGCAAAATATAACTCTAACTAATATCGACACGATTGATACAATTTATTTAAAAGGAACAGCAACTAACCTGAAGCCGGATGATGCCTTGCTGCTGGTTTTTGGCGAAGGTAATAATCAGCAAATTTTGCGCAAGATCGAAAAAGTTGAGCAACAACACGAACAAGATCGCACGAAGGTTGTTTTTCAAGCCAGCAAAACAACTGGCGATAAGCCGAAAGAGCCGGATCCCAAATTGAAACCTTTGCTCGAGCAACTTTTGAAATCACCTTCGGTTCAACCACCGAACCGCCAGCGTTTGCAGCGTTCGATCAATCAGAACTTTGCCGATAAAAAAGACATTATTCCTCAACTTTTGACAAATCTTGAGCCAAGCTTGCGATCAACATTATATGCGGCTTTGAGAAATCAGGAAGTCGTCAAACCTTTGGAAGTCAAAATTTACGCCTTGCGTGTTCGCGCGGCGCCGTTCGGCCATAATGCGCCGTTGCGACCGGAAAAGTTTGATGATAGAGCCAACATGGTTATTTTTAATGAATGGCTAATCGACGATCCGCTTAATAACCAAAAGACAATTTTTTCACGTTTCAATTTCAGTGTTAATCCTCCAGACGGTCGCATTCCTGCGACTGTTACGTTTACAAATCTGTCTAGTGGTGTGATTAGCGATTACTATTGGAATTTTGGTGATGGCAGCGTTAGTGATGAATTTTCTCCTATACATGTCTATTCAAGTATTGGCAATTTTAAAGTTACATTAACTGTATGTGGGCCTGCAGGGCAAGATAGCTTCATATCAGAGATTCGGATTACTGATAAAGAACCTATTGCTAATTTCACTGCGGCTCCTACTGAAGGCAATGTTCCTTTGACGGTGACTTTTACAAACCAATCCACTGGTGTGATTAGAGCCTACTTTTGGAGCTTCGGTGATGGCAGCTTCAGTAAAGAACCTAATCCTCCTCAACATGTCTACAACAGCGCTGGAACTTTTACTGTTACACTTACGGTATTTGGACCTGCAGGGCTGGGCTACAACTCATTGACTATAAAAGTCAATTCAGTTGGATTAGCCGTCTCAAGAATCGAAGCGACAACAATCCGCTCGGCAACGCTTCCACCGCCCGAGTACCATCAACAATCAGTGATCTTTTTGGACGCCGAGTATGACATCCAACCCAACAGTTGGGTGGCTATAAAGAAAGCAAATTCTGATATACCCTTATTTATAAAGCTAGCAGAACATAGTGTTGCACACCGCTCTTTCGTAAGTTATGGTTTGAATGGCAAAACCACCCGGCTAGATTTGGGCGGTGTCATCTGGATTGGCAATCCCACAAACGAACCCTTTAGCACCGTTCGTAACACCATAGTCTACGCCAAAAGCGAGGAGTTAGAACTGTCTGAAGAACCGATTACAAGCCCAATCGGAGCTGATGAGAGCAAGCCAGACGCTGGCCTACAAATCGAACTTGATAATCTCTATGACGGTTTGGAATCCGGGCGTTGGTTAGTAGTAACCGGCGAGCGTATGGATGTTTCTGATACCAGCGGCGTCAAATCCAGTGAAGTCGTTATGCTGGCCGGCGTCGAGCAAACTTTTGACAAGGATTTGCCCAACGATAAAACCCACAGCATGCTAATTTTCGCCAACGGCCTAGCCTACAAATACAAACGCGACACGGTGACGATAAATGCCAATGTCGTGAATGCAACGCACGGCGAGACCAAGGCGCAGGTGCTCGGCAGTGGCGATGGGACGCAGGCATTTCAGGAATTCAAATTGAGCAATGCGCCGCTGACGTATATCTCAGCGGTGACGCCTTCCGGCATCGAGAACACGCTACAAGTGCGCGTCAATGATTTGCGCTGGCGCGAGTCTGATAATCTTTCCGATCTGGAGGCCGCGTCGCGCAGTTACATCACGCGGCAGGATAATGAAGGCAACACGTTTGTAATTTTCGGCAACGGCGAGCGCGGGGCGCGGCTGCCCACCGGCGTGGAAAATGTCAAAGCCGTGTATCGCAGCGGCATCGGCAAAGCCGGCAATGTCGCGGCGGAGCAGATTACTTTGCTGGCAACGCGGCCTCTCGGCGTGAAGGGCGTGCGCAACCCGCAGGCAGCCACCGGCGGCGCTGATCCCGAAGACGCCAACTCCGGGCGGCGCAATGCCACTGTTGCACTGAAAGCGTTGGATCGCGCGGTTTCGGTGGAAGATTACGCCGACTTCGCCAATGCGTTCGCCGGCATCGGCAAAGCCAGCGCCGTGCGTTTCTCGGACGGCACGCGCGAGTTGGTGCATCTCACCATTGCGGGCGACGGCGACATTCCGATCAGCAAGAACTCCGATCTATATCGCAATTTGCAGAAGGCGCTGTTTGATTTTGGCGACCCGCGGCAGCCGCTGGAAATCGGCATTCGCGAGTTGCTGCTCATCGTTGCTAGCGCACGCGTTCAGCTCCTGCCGGATTATTTGTGGGAAAAAGTCGAGCCGCGAATCCGCGCCGCGCTGCTCGAGGCCTTCAGCTTTGACAACCGCGAATTTGGCCAGCCGGTTTTGCGCAGCGAATTGATCAGCGTCATTGAAGCGATTGAGGGTGTGGATTATGTCGATGTCGACCGTTTTGATGCACTCAGCCAACAACGTATTGTGGACAATTTAGAAAATCTGAATAAGACGATTGGCGAAGAAATCGACGATCGCGTCGTGGTTGATCTGGCCAGTGTCGATCTTTCCAATGCCTCTGGTCCCATTTTCAAACCGGCGCAAATTGCCTATCTCAGCTCGGCAGTGCCGGATACGCTTATTCTCACGGAGATCACCGAATGAGTGACGGACGGGAACAACTTTATGAGCTGCTGCCGGTGGTTTATCGCCAGCGCGATGCGGAGCAGGGTTGGCCGCTGCGTGCTTTGCTGCAGGTGATCGCGGAGCAGGTCGAGGTCGTGAAAAAAGACATCGACGGGCTTTATGAAAACTGGTTCATCGAAACCTGTCAAGATTGGGTGGTGCCGTACCTCGGCGATCTGGTCGGTTACGAGCCGGTGTATGAGGCCGGGCAGCCGGGCGACGCAACGGAACAGGGCATTCAGCGCAACAAAATTTTGACGCCGCGCGCCGAAGTGGCAAACACTATTCGCAACCGCCGGCGCAAAGGCACGCTGGCGCTGCTGGAATTGCTCGCGCAGGACGTGGCGAACTGGCCAACGCGCGCCGTGGAATTTTTCAAACTGCTGTGTTGGTTTCAGTCGCTCAATCATCAGCATTTGGATCGCGGCCGTACCGCGAACATTCGCGACAGCGAGGCGATGAGGCGAATCGGCGGGCCGTTTGACGTGATTGCGCACACGATCGACGTGCGCCGGCCCAACTCGCACCGCACGGTTGGCCGTTACAACATTCCAAGCATCGGACTCTTTGTTTGGCGTCTGCGCACGTATTCGATCACGCGTCAGCCGGTTTATTATGTGGAAACATCACGCCAGCACTGCTACACCTTCAGCGTGTTCGCGCATGAGATGCCGCTGTATACGCGCGCGGTGGCCGAGCCGGATCCGACGCAGATCGCCGGGCCGGAAAATTTGCCGGTTCCCATTTTAATTGACAGCTTGAGGGAAGTTATCAAAGACGCCAACAATGTCGAGCATATCATTGCTTCGGCCAAATATTATGGCGCAGATAAAAGCCTGGCGATCTGGGCGGAAGATTGGCCAAAGCCGGGCGCGCCGCAGCCGATTCCGCGCGAGGCGGTTATGCCGATGAGCTTGGCGGAATGGGAGAAAGAAATCGAGCTTGAGGCGGATCGGGTCGCGGTTGATCCCGAATTAGGCCGGCTGTATTTCCCGCCGGACCAGTTGCCGCCAAAAGGCGTTTCGGTGCTTTATCATTACGGTTTTCCCGCGGAGCTTGGCGGCGGCGAATACGATCGACCGATTATCGAGCCGTCGGCGCATGCGTTGAGCCTTTCACTCTTTCGGTTGGTTGATTTTAAAAGTGGGAAGCGTGTGGCGCTCGTCTTAAAATTTAAGAAACCCGAAAAGCCGGGCGGAACATACGATGAGGAGAAGGATACGCGCGATGCGGTTTCAAGATATATATATGAACAGTTTTCCAGCGAAACGCAAATAAAGTTTGAGAATTATGATGATTTCACCAAAGAACCCGATGATGATTTGCTCGACGCGCTGGCCGATGAGCTGACCGCGCTGATTCAAGCTGGCCCGCTTTATGAGAAGAAGCGTTTCACTCAATTCCTGCCGCTGCCGGATGAACTTCAAAAACTAATTAATCGTAAGCCGGAAGGCCCGGAGTTGATTCGGTTGAACCGTCTCCTGTTGGAATTTGTTTATGCCGACAAGATCGCGAAAAGTTACGGGTTTTATCGTGTCGGCATGAAAACGAATTATTTCCCGACTATTGGCGGCGCGCTGCAACAATGGCAAAGCGAGCAGCCGCGCCATGCCGTCATCGAGGTTGCCGATAGCGGTGTTTACACTGAAAAGGAACCGATAACAATTAACTTCAGCGCAAACCAAAGCCTGCAAATTCGTGCGGCTCTCGGTACGCGCCCAGCCCTCCGGCTACTCGATTATAAATTTTCCGGCCCGGACGCTTTGACGGTTACCGGCGCGCCCAAGTGCCGTTTAATCCTCGATGGCCTGCTGATTTTCGGGCGCGGCGTTTTGGTTGAAAAAGAATTGGCCGAAATCAACATTCGCCATTGCACGCTGGTGCCGGGCTGGGATCTCGAGCCGAATTGTAAGCCGAAGAAACCCGAGGAGATCAGCCTGCGTTTGGTTGACAGCAAAACCCGGCTCACCATCACGCACAGCATTCTTGGCACCATCGAAGTGGTGCAGAGTCAGGTCACCACCGACCCCATCAATATAATGATGTGCGACAGCATTCTTGATGCTACGGCAGATAATCTCGAGGCGCTCGGCGGGCCGGGCGGAAAAATGGCGCACGCGGTATTGACGGCCAAACGCTGCACGGTGATCGGCAAAGTTTTTACGCACGCGATTGCACTGGCGGAGAACAGCATCTTCGCCAGCGTAGTTCAAGTCGCGCGGCGCCAGGAAGGTTGCATGCGTTTCTGCTACGTGCCACCGTTTTTTGAAGAAAAGATCAAAGACGAGACGATTCGAGAAGATTCGCGCACGCCGCGGCGGTTTAATTGCCAACCGGATTTGGCGGAGAGGGCGGTGAGTGAGAAATTCAATGCTGATGAAACCTCGCAGCAAGAAACCGCAGTCGAGCAGGAGCAAATTCGAATTAAACCCGAGTTTACCAGCACGCGCTACGGCACCGCAGCTTATTGCCAGTTGGCGCTCACCTGCGCCGAAGAAATCAAACGCGGCGCCGACGATGAATCCGAAATGGGCGCGTATCACGATTTGTTTCAGCCGCAGCGCGAGGCGAATCTGCGCACGCGACTCGATGAATATACGCCGGCCGGAATGAATGCGGGCATCTTTTTTGTTTCTTAAATTTGCACATATAAGAGTCAAACCCCGAATCGGGGCGTTAGTTAAGGAGACACCATGACAGGCGATTTCTCTCGCGATACGTTTGAACGTCGCAAACATTTCCTTCGCGTCCTTATGCAGCAGGGCCGGGTTTTGCTTGACGCCGACTGGAACGAGCAGACGGCGATTGTGCTGCATTATTTGCAGAGCCTAGCGCGAGACCTAATTGGACCATTTGGCGGACTCAGCGACGGATTTAAAATAGAAGTACACACAGGTACAAATAGTGATTTCTTTATCCTACCCGGCAATTATTATGTCGATGGAATTCTGTGCGAGTTGGAAGCAAATTCATTGCCAATTATAGAATTTCCTGCGAATACGAATAACAAAGCACGAGTATCAACCTTGCTGGTGGAGGGGCAAACCTTGCAACCGGGGCAATGGGTTGAAATATTTGCTGGCGCCAATAAGCAATTGCTCAAAATCACAGTTGTAGACGCGTCACAACATCTCTTAACATTCAATGCCAATATTGATGCCATATTGAGAACTGCACATTCTCAATTACGGCGTATAGCAACCTATCAAACTCAGCCAGATTACCCTGTCACCGAAGGGATCGAGTTACAAGGGGCAGACTATCTCATCTATCTCGACGTTTGGGAACGCCACCTGACGGCGTTTGAGGATGGATATATCGGAAATAAAGTTTCTATTCGTGAAAAGGCACTGGGTGGACCGGACACGGCGACGCGTGCGAAGGTGGTGTGGCAAGTCAAAAGCGCGTTGTTAAATAGCGGCACTGATTGCGATGATATAAACCCGACGTGGGAGAAATGGCTTAAAGACTGGCAACCTCAAAATCGCGGGCAGATCAAAGCGCGCGCCGCAGAAGAACCAGATACCAATGATGTGTGCGCCACAGCAATTGAAAAACGATTCCGCGGCCCCGAAAATCAACTCTATCGTGTCGAAATTCACTCGAAGGGTCCGGCATGGGATGGCCAGCAAAACAGCAAAGCCGTGGCAGCGACATTCAAATGGTCGCGCGACAACGGCACAGTGATTTTTCCTGTCACGAAAATTGAAACGATCAATGAGGACAATGAGGAAAGAACCCTTGTCACGTTGGCGCACCTCGGTCGCGATGATCGCGCCGGATTGACCGCTGGTGAAAACGGCGATTGGGTTGAAATTTTAGATGATCATTATATTTTGAAAGACGGGCCGGGGTCGACGCAACCGACGCAACCGCTTTTGAAAGTAATCGATGTGGATCGAATGAATCTGCAGGTAAAACTCGCCGGAAGGGTCAGCGCAGAGCTTGGCAAGAATCCAGATTATCATCCGCTGTTGCGGCGCTGGGATCATAGAAAGGGCAAAAGCGAAAACGGCTGGCCGGAATTAGATGAATCGCGAGGCGCTTTGATTTTGACCGAGAGCAAAGCTGACCCGAACCAATCCGACGAAGGATGGCTCAATCTTGAAGACGGCGTCCAGATCAGGTTCGAGCCGGCCTCGGGCGAGGCACATAAATATCGCCGCGGCGATTACTGGCTGATCCCTGCCCGCACGGCCACCGGCGATGTTGAATGGCCACATACAAAAGATAATCAAAATAAGTTTATGCCAGAACCGTTGCCGCCGCACGGCGTCGAGCATCACTTTGCGCCGCTGGCGGTCATTACGGATGGCGACGTAAAACATTGCCGGAAAGTCATCAAGCCCATTGCGACGTAACAAAAATTCTCGGCAATATCTTTTCGACAAGAACCATCGAATAAATCCAGTCGATGCGAAATTTCTTCAGGCGAAAAAAAACTTCGCAGCAGTCCTTGGAAGAGGTATCGGAAGCGGCTGCTCATCTCAGCGCCATTTCGATTCGCAACGTGTCGCCGGCAGCGCCTGAAAAAAATAAACCGGAGCGAAAATGGGGGCATGATTTCAGCAAAATACGCATTTATGATAACGCCCACAGCGCGGGCATGACACGAGGATTGAATGCGAAGAGTTTTTTTGCAACACAAGAGTAAACGGAGGATTTTGTGAAAGGCGATTTCTCCCGACATACATTTAAGCCGCAAAAACACTACAGCGGCGTGCGCATGCAGCAGGGCCGGGTTCTGCTGGATGCGGATTGGAACGAGCAGGTCGATATTGCGAATCACCGCATGGAAACGGAAGCCGCCGACGCGATCGGCCTATGCGGCGCACCGGAGGATCATGCCGGTTTTAAATTAGCAGAATACACGGTTACAAATAATCAAAAAAGCATTTTAATCGGCGCCGGCCGATTCTACGTCGACGGCATTCTCTGCGAAAATGAAACTGCAATCGATTTTTCCGATCAAGAGGATTTTCCGGGTGAACCCCTGCCGTTGAAAAATCCTGCAGAAGACACTTATTTTCTCGCTTACCTGGATGTCTGGCAGCACCATCTCACTGTGTTGGATGATTCGGACCTGCACGAAGTGGCGCTCGAAGCGCCCGACACCACCACGCGCACGAAGACAGTGTGGCAGGTGAAACTATTAAAAGATATTCCAGCGGATACACCCTGCGGCAAGGATTTTACCGACTGGACAAAATTGGTGAAACCGCGTGCAGTGCGCTTGGCCGCGCAGGCTACGCCGCTTTCTTCAACGACAACCGATCCTTGCGCTGTTGTGCCCAACGCAGGATTTCGTGGCATTGCCAATCAATTATATCGCGTCGAAATTCACCAGCCTGGTCCGCTTGGAACCGCGACTTTCAAATGGTCGCGCGACAATGGCAGCATTGCTGGGCGCATTCAATCTCTCGATCCCGATGCGAACACGATCGTAATTTGCGAGCCGCCGCGCGATGATGTGTTGGCATTTAAACTCAACGATTGGGTCGAGGTGATCAGCGACGCGCAAGAACGGCGCGGGGAACCGGGAATTTTAGTGCGCCTCAATAGCCAGACGCAGGGCACGTCGTTGATCTATGATCCGGATACTGCCGTTCCAGACGGGCCGCTGCCGGAAATCGAATCGTCGCCCGAGAAAACCTGGAAAGTCCGACAATGGCATCCGACAAGTGAAGCCGAACTGGTGACCTCGACGGAATGGACGCAGCTCGCCGATCACGGGATTCACGTGCGATTTGAAACTGGCGCCGCTGAGGAAACATACAAAACCGGCGATTACTGGCTCATCCCTGCTCGCACCGTTACCGGTAATATTGATTGGCCGGTTGAAGGCAAGACGCCAAAATTTTTGGAACCGTTTGGCATCAAACATCATTACTGTCGCCTGGCGATTTGCAAGTTGGACAAAGACGGCAACTGGCATATTGATGACTGCCGCCCTATTTTTTCATCGCTGGTCGATCAGATCAATTTATTTTATCTCAGCGGCGACGGGCAAGAAGCCATGCCGGGGGAAATGTTGCTGCAACCGCTGCGCGTGGGTGTGACCAACGGCTTGCGTCGAATCGCCGGTGCGCAGGTGAAATTTGAAGTCAAGGAAGGTGGTGGTCGTCTCTTCGAAAAGGGCGGCAAAACCTCTCTGCCTTCTTCTGTTCCAACCGATTTGGATGGCACGGCGCAATGCTTTTGGAAATTGGGCGATGTACTCGAAAAAAAGAGCCAGTATGTCGAAGCTACTTTGCTTGATGCTTCCCAAAAGGTTCTCCACCTTCCAATTCGCTTCAATGCGAATCTGAGCCTAGCTTCCGAGATCGCCTTTCCAGATAAATGTGAAGACCCTCCCTACGAACAGGAGGAAACCAAGAAAACAATTAGCACCGCGCTTAGAGCCAATGCCGCGCACATCGCCGCCAACCACACCGACCGCCGACAATTCGTGCCATTGCTCGCGCAGACTTTGCCCTGTTTGCATTATCGGGACGGGCGCCATCATTCTTTCGCGGTTCCCAATCCGACCGGCCTGGTTTTTGACGGGCGCTATGTCTGGGCCGGAAGCGCCGCTGAAGCGCATTTCTTTCGAATTGATGAGACCGCGGATGATCCGATGGAACTAATTACGAGCATTGAAACAACCGGACTGACTTATTACGGTGCCTTTGACGGCGAACGCGTATGGTTTACCTCGCCTTATCAAATTGAGGAAAACGAACCGATTGTCAATGAAAAAGTTTTTTTTATAAACATCAACGAGATAAACTTCAACGAGCCACCTCCATCGGCAAATATATTGCAGGTCGGCCTGTTTCCAACCGGCATTGCATTCGATGGCGTTTATATATGGGTGGCCAATTATCTGTCAAAAACGGTGAGTATCATTGATGTCCATAATGAAGTCACTGAGGTTGAGCAGAAAGTCAACAAACCGATCGTGCTGCGCACGATTACCCTGCGCGGGGAAGACGGCCAACCGATCATGCCAACCAATCTGGCTTTCGACGGAAGCTATATCTGGATCGGCGGTGAGCCCGGCAGTATTTTCCGGATTAAAAAGACTGAAAATAACCTCTGGGCCGATCCTGAGTTGGTCGCCGATCAATTGGAAATTTTTCCGCGCGAGCTGGCGTTTGACGGCTCGCATGTCTGGGTAGTCAATTGTCTTGACCTTACCGAATCAGAATTAGAAAAGAAACCGTCGCCTATCTACAAGATAAATGTGCACACGCTGGCGGTGACGAAATTAGATGGCGATTCTTATCAAAGCCATGGGGCGATTTTTGACGGCAGAAATATGTGGCTATTGAATGCCAGTCCGGTAACTTCACATCTATTGGATGTCCATTTTGTCGACCTCGATATTGGTTGGGCCGTTGGAGATGCAGCCACCGTCGTCAAGACAATCGATGGCGGCAAAACCTGGCAGCGACAAAACGTTCCCGCAGGATTAACGGAAAATTTGAATGCGGTTTTTTTCTCTGACGAACTGAAGGGCTCGATCGTTGGAAATAATGGGACGATTCGGTACACCACGGATGGCGGCAACACTTGGAATGAACCTCAATCGTCTGAGGAGATGAGCGAACATTTACATAGCATCCAATTTTTGAAAGATGTCCAAACCGGTTGGGCGGTCGGCAACAAGGGCAACTTTTGGAAAACCGCCAACGGGGGGGAAAGCTGGGAGAAACAAAGCATCACGCTGAAATCCAATGGACCATCCGTTGAAGCCAATCTGTACGGCATTCATTTCGTTGATAAAAACTTCGGTTGGATCGTTGGAAGCAACGCGACGATTCTCGCAACCTCGGATGGCAAAAACTGGCGGACACAGAATCCGCCGGCAGGCGTTAAAGAACATTTGCGCGATGTCCATTTTGTTGATCAAAAGCAAGGTTGTGCTGTGGGAAACAATGGCACTATTCTCATCACAGAAAATGGCGGAGAGAGTTGGATTCTCAAAAAGGCAATGGCAGATACGTCAGAAGGCGAACAAAAAGAAATAAACGCTCACTTCAATGCAGTTCAATTTATAAACGCATTTACCGGCTGGATCATCGGCAACGACGCAACAATCCTGCGAACCAATAGTAGTGGAAACGATTGGGTGCGTGAGGAGATGCCGCAAGAAGTGACAGCGCACCTGCGAGGAGGTTATTTTCTAGGTGAGCCCAACGACAACCAAAGCGCAACTGGTCGTGTTGTGGGCGACGATGCCACAATTTTAACATATGATTTTCGTATATCGACACCCCGCTGGCTTGAACAGTCACCGCCTCAAAAAGGTGGTGGGCTTATGCACAAAGTTGATGTCGGTACCAATATCGATACCGGATCGATTGTCCTGGATCGTGCTCCACTGAGTGGCGTTTTCGATGGCACTCATTTGTGGCTGTCGCTGACCAATCATCGCGTGCAAAAATGGCTGGTGGGATAGCAAAATTCTTATGCTAAAAAAAGGATGAGTTCATATGTTCTTCATCAAATACCGAGATAATGGCGACATTCTTTCCGTGAGCAGCAAAGAGGGAATTGAACAGGGAAAAAACATCCTGGCGGTTGCTGTGATACCGGATGATTTTTTAGCGACGTTCGCGCTCGGAAAATATACAATCACAGAAGGCAGAATTGATGATAAAACGCCCATTTCTCTCCCCAAACTCCCGGCGCAGGATTGTTTCTTCCCGTCGCCTTTAAAATTACAAACGCCTTCATTATCGCCTACCGGCGAATTGCTGGAGGAGCTGAAAGAAGTAACGGAACTAATGCTTGAGCCGCTGCCAAAAGCCAAAACGGCAAAAAAGAAAACGAAGCGCAAACCAGCGGCACGTGAGAAAATAAAATAAGGAATGGCAATTAATTTACTTTTTATTTTCAGTATAACCTGAATTTTGCACCATTTGTGGCCGAACCCGTATCTGGCGTGGCTTTGCAT
>CAZXMM010000011.1:0-20144 GCA_964641255.1 uncultured Gammaproteobacteria bacterium
GGTTGGACAGTTGCAGCTAACGAAGAAGGGCTTAACGAAGTTTTTAAAATGGGGGTTTAGAAGCACAACTGTTCGTTTACCTACAGTGTTTGTTAGAAGCACAAATGTTTGAGTTACGGTTAAAGCCCCCATTTTAAAAATTTCGTTTAAGCTTTATGTTAGCTGCCGTTTTACTCTCGCCACGAAGGTGTATCGTCTCAAGTTTTTTCGTCTGTTTATTCATTGGTGATAAGTTGTATGTCTGTCAAAACCCAGTAGCCCCAAAAACCTTCTTTCAGTTTTACTTCTACTTGTCTTGCATTTAACGCTGACTTCGTTGCTGACTTGTCATAATTGATTTCGTGTTGAATACCTTTAATGTTTACAGTCAACACAGGTTCTAAACCTCTGTTGTGTCGTTGATGATTGTCTTGTAAATCTACATTCTCAATCTCCAATACTTCCGTCTCGGCTGGTTTGCTTGAAAAATTTTCATTTGTCCAAATGAAAAGGTAACAAGCAATAAGTCCAATTGTCAAGTTGTGCAATAATGCCCAAACCAAACTGAAGTTATTTTTATAGAAACGAAAAAAGCAAAGCGTTATTAAAATGTCTGCCGCAACTCCGACAATTGAAAGGTCTTTGATTGGAATAAGCAAATGGTTTGAGTTGTAGTAAATCAGCCATAAGCAAAGAAGCCCAACAAAAAAAAGATTTTGATAAACAACATCGTTCTTCCGTCTAACTTTAAAAAAGTTAAAGAAGTCAATGAAGTCGGTAATATCTTTTCCTGTGAATGGCATTGTCAAATGGATGTGAAAATAAGTATTGCATAAAGTGCAATCCCAATAAGAATGAGTTTAATTCTGTTGGATGCTTTCAAAGTGTAACCGTCTCTCCGCAAATACCATCCATGAAAGATTTCACGAAACCAAAAAAGCATTATCCAAATTTTTTCAAAGACAGTATAATCTTCGGCTGCTCTTTGCGTCAACTCTTGCTCAACAAATTTTTCTTGTTCTGCAAAGAGTTCGTTGTATCTGTTTTCAATGTCGGCTTGGGTTAGTTTTCGGTTTGCAAGTTCCTTCTTAGAAAGTTCAATAGCTCTCTCTTGATATTCATCCGTTGAGCTTTTGCTAATGACAATCAACTCGTCAGTTTCTCTACTTTCTATTGGTGGGTTAAACTCCATGTTTCTGTTAATTTCTTGCAGTCAGTTTGATGTTAGCAGGTCGCCCAAAAATGGCAGCTAACGCCCTCAGGGATTAACGAAGTAAAAAATAATTGGGGTTTAAAACACCAATGTTCGTACTTGTTCAATTGTTTGTTTGAAACACCAATGTTTGTACTTGTTCTCAATGCCCAATTATTTTTTATTTCGTTTAATGCTCATGTTATCGGCAGTTTTTCTCTTCCGCGAAGTTGTATCGCTTCATTTAGTGAGAACAAATTTACCTGATTGAAATGATTTGTCTTTATCACACAATGAGTAAAAATAATTTCCGCTACTATAATTTTGAAGGTCTATTGTGCCTTTGTAACTTCCTATACCAATTTTCTTTCGAGCAATAACTTTTGATTGGCTATCTAAAATTACAAAATCATACTCTTTTGAATTGTTGGGAGGATTAACGTCATACGTGATAGAACTGGAAGAAGGGTTAGGATATATTTTAACTAATGACTCAGTCTGTGATGCAAAATTAATTACCTCTGTAGGCAGTTGACCACATAATGAGTATATTTCAGTTGTGGAATGATAACCAGTGCTGTCGTATCTTAAATGCATTAGAAATAACTTTGCACCCGATGATGTATTAACAATAGGTTTAACCCAATCCTCTCCTCCTAAGCAGCCTCCAAAACAATAGGGCCCCATTGAGCTATCTTGTGCAAACAATTGAGTGCCATCAGTGCGCATTATATAATATGGTAGAGCAGCAGCAGTAGTTTGAGTGTATGCAAATTCAATAGTTGAATCGTCACAGTCAAACAATGACCTCGTAATATACAATACTTGAAAAAAGGATGGAAAAAATGGTTGAGGCACTGCAATATTTGTCATAAAAGGTGTGAAGTCCATATTCAGCAAGTCGAAAGTGTTTGCTACTGTATCAGCAACAAAATATTTAGTTTCAGTGCTGCTTATCTGTACTGTCTTAAAATAATAGCCAAACGATTCTCCAAATGTATTGTTCCGTGTAATAACAGCAGTATCGAGTGTAATTTGTGCTTCTACGCTTGAATCAAGCAGAAATAACATCATTAAAATTCTAAGTGTTTTTTTCATTGTCATAATGTTTGAGTTCGTACTACTGTTTGTTCGGAGACGTTAAAATTGCCGATAACGGTTTGCGGCTTGGCGAAGGTGGCGATTTTTACCACAAATGTTGATGCGGAGAACCAAACTTTGATTAACCACAAATGTGTCTGCGAAGCACCGAACCGCCACTTTTGCCAAACCGCTGTTACAAGCTGCCCTTCTGTCTTTCGTGGTTTGTCTGTCCGCTGTGTCGCTGTGTCTGTGCGGTTGGAAAGGCATACTCTTTTGCAAGCTTTGGCTCGTGGGCTGGCTTGTGGGGCTTGCAAATGTGTATGACTTTAGCGTTGGCTTGTTATTTAAGTCTTGCTTCATGAAATTTCATTAAGTCATTGAATTTTTTCCAAAATCTTCTGCTTTGTCTTTTAACATAATTGTCTCCGTTTATTGATTTCATCGAGTCATTTGCTTTGTTAATGTAGCTCAAATAATTTCCCCAATAGTATTCGTTTGTTTTTTCGTAAACTGTCTTATCCGCCTTTGACGGTCTATAAATAAGTTTTCTTTTTGCTCCTCTGTGTGTAAATCGCTTATAAAGCCTTGACTTGAATAAACTCTTGTCAGGGTTTTTACTGTGTATCGCCAACGAAGTTGATTTTTTGAATGAGCTTTTCATTGACCTATAAAACTTTGAAAAGCCAGAAGTTTTTATCAAAACCCTTTGTCCGTCAAATGAGAAACCTAAATATTCTAGTGTTTTGTTATGATTTGGAGTTTTAGTTTTTTCATCTATTTCAAAACCAATGAATTTTCCTTTCACATCTTCAAACCGAAATACTTTAGTCTTATTTGGTTCAATTTTCAAATCAACAACGGTTTCAATTTTCTCTCTGATTAGTTTAATAATATCATCTTCATATTGTTGCTCGCAAATAATTATTAAATCATCGCTGTATCGTTGATAAAAGCCACCAATTGAAAAAACTTTATCAAATATTTCTTGGTCAAATTCCAACATATAGATATTTGCCAATGTAGCACTGATTGGGCTTCCTTGCGGTATTCCTACTGTATTATTTTTTGAAATAATAAGGTTCAAATTCTTTTTAAGAAACTCTTTCTTTTCGCAGTAATGACTTGCACCTTTTTCCTTGAAGAATTTACCACTTTTAATTTTCTTTCTTACAAATTCAGTTTTGTTTGAAAGGTTTGGAATACCAGTTTCAACCATCATAGTATTTCCATAGCTTTCAAATAACTGGTCGCCTTCAATGTATTTGATATTCGTCAGTGATTTAAATAAATTGTAATGGTCTTTTGGTAGGGTAGTTTCGTTTAGAACTTTTGACCATTGCTTCTTTAAATTTTTATGATTTAGATTGTCAAAAAAGGAAGTAACATCTGCAACAATTGCGGTTAGCTTATTTTTGTTGTTATTCTGAATAAATTCAAAGGTTGTTTTAGCAAAATCAATATTGCATTTATTCTTTTCTGAACCTTTTGAAATCGGAATTTTACGATATGCAACTATTGATTCATTGAAATTCTTGTTTTCAATATGTTTCTCATAAGCAGTTGCCAATGTTTCATTGTACTTTGATAATATGAGAGAATCTAAATGTGAGGCAAAGAAAATATCTCTGACCTTTGGCTTGCCAAGTACTCTTGTTCTTTTCTTGCTTGGATTTAAAACGGAAGCTGAATTGTCCGGCCTGAACTTTCTCTTTACAATTGATTTGTGGATTAGTGGAAGGAAACTATGTAATCTAATTTTTTCAGAATCTTCAACATACTCTTTTACCCAATTATAATCCTTGATTGTAATTGGTACACCTATATGAGGATACTTCTTTGTTTTAAACCACTTTTCTAATTCCATTTTATCAAGTTAAAAAAGAGGGGGCAGATACTAATAGTAGCAGGTTTGAAATGTACATGCTCTGTCGAAGCTTTAACCCTCTTTCGAGGGAGGCAACGCTACTCTTCTCAGGTATAGAAATTGTTATCTTTGTATGTAAATTCATAAACACACTAAATATGCTTAGAAAATTCATCCGCAGACCCAACTTCAGGGCTTCAACAGGGATTAATCTGTTGATAACTCTTTCCTCATTAATTCCTTTGCAGGAAAATTTGGAAATTGGTATTGTCCTTCCCAGCTAGCGTATGTCCTAGACGTGGTACCATTTAGCAAAACGTATCATTCCGACCCTCTGCCCCCAAAATCTTTATTTATCTATTTCATTTTCTAATATTTTATTTGTTTCAAAAGTTTCATTAAACATAGCTTTCAACAAAGTCTTTCCGTTATTACTAAGAGTTTCTATTTCATTGCTCAACTGAGAACACTTGCTCATCAGTATTTTGACCTTTTCTACAATAATGTTTTGTTCATTAGTTGGAGGAAGGGGGATAAATAAATTTGACAATGAAGTTGAATTGAATGTTTGCCCCATTAATACTTTCTTTGAAATTGAAAGCTTAATAATGCTTGGAAGTAAATGGAACAAAAACGCTTGTGAAATTCCAGTTAATGGATATATTGATACAATTGCTTCATTATGATACAACGGAATTTTATTTATAGCGACACGGCCTACCGTGAGTTTAAAACTCATCAACAAAGTATTAATTGGTACAATATTTTGAGTTTTAAAACATTCTAAAACAGCATAATCTGTTATCTTTTTACTAGTTCTTGTAATTTCGCCATAATCTTCCATGTCAGAAATACTTAACCAATTATGGCTTCCATTATTCCAATAATTAGATTGTTTAGATGCAGGTGTTTTACCTATTTGAAAAGTAGCAATATCTCCGAATCTACACCATACCCAATTCTCAGGCAAAGCAAAAGGAATTTCATCCTTTTTTATTGCTGCAAGGGGTTTGTCCTTTTTTATTATTTTTTCTTTGACTAATTTTTCCTTTTGGGCACGTAGATTTGTTAATAATTGGTTAGCTGGCTCATTACCTTTATTTTGCTTTCGCCATTCCTCAGTTAGCTTACCTTCAATAGCTTCTTTAAGGATTGATTGTTTAAGGTTAATATTTAGTTTATTTTGTTTTCGGTTTTCGTCTGTAAGATTGCTAAGTTTTAATTTAATATTTTTAATTTTTGTCAATGTATCTATTTGTTCGTCTTTCTCTGGAAGCCAAACAGTTTGATTAAAAAACTTATCCTTTTGAAGTCTTATTCGTTGAGTTGTCCCATCACTTCCCTTTTTGCAAATTTCATCAAACCAATTTGTGGCTGTAAGTTCTAGAAATAATTCTTTGAGTATGATATTCTCATCAATTTCAAAATACCAAAAATCATTGGTTACAATTGCATTATTTAGCTCTTCTGTAATAATTCCAAAGGCACCATTTCGTGCGTCAATTCCTGAAAGAATAAAATCACCCTCCTTGACTAAATACATATTTGATTTTATTTCAAATCCTTTTTTTATTTCACGAAGTGTAACCCCTTTGTGATTCATTTTAATGGTAACCAATTTATATTCTGAGTTTTCCCCTAATTCAATTGGGCGTTTTATACGTTTAAGGAAATCACTTATTAAATATTCTTTTGCCATCACATTAATAGTTTTTCAATTTCTTCAACAATGGTTTTAGAAATATTAATAGATTTATTTAATGCCTTAATGTTTTCAGAAGTACTTAATATTTCTTCTTGAATATCTGCATTGGTATTTTTTATATCCAAATCCCAATTATTCAAATCGGCTACATTTACTTTCCAGCAATTATCATTTTCTGTTCTATTATTCCACCAATCAATTATTGGTTGAAACTCCTCAAATTGTATTGGTTTTGTTTTAGAATAACTTTTTTGTCCTACTGGTAATTTGTGTTCGTAATACCAAATGTCATTTGTAGGTGAACCTTTTTCAAAAAACAACAAATTTGTACTAACTGTTGCAGGAAAAAATGTGCTTTGAGGTAATCGAATAATGGTGTGCAAATTACAATCAGTTAACAACTTCTCTCTAATTCTAGCTTTGATACCGTCACCAGTTATTGAGCCGTCAGGTAACACAATGGCACATCTACCAGTAGGTTTTAATAGTTGTAACATTAGAATTACAAATAAATCCGCAGATTCTTTGCATCGGTATGTTGAAGGAAAATTCGTTTCTACACCGTCTGCAATGCTTGCTCCGAATGGTGGATTTGCAAGGATTACATCAACCTGGTCTTTCTTTCCAATGCTATTGTATTCTTTCTTTAAACTATCTATGTAATGATAATCAGGAACATCAATTTCGTGAAGAATTAAATTTGTCAAGCCTAATACATACGCAACTGGTTTTAATTCCCAACCAGTAATTGAGTTTTGCAAAAGGGCTTCATCATCCACTGTTTTCACATAAGTATCTCTCACATGGTCAATAGCCGCTGATAAGAAGCCGCCTGTTCCAGCAGCAGGGTCAAGTACTTTTTCTCCCAATTTTGGGTCGGTCATCAAAGTCATTAGTTGAGTTACGGCTCTTGGCGTATAATATTCGCCTTTGTTTCCTGCATCTCGTAACTCTTGTAAAATGCTTTCATAAATATTACCGAAAACGTGTTTGTCTTCCGATTTTGTAAAATCAATTTCATTAAGCTTGTTGATTACCTTTCGCATTTCATAACCACTTTTCATGTAATTATTTGTACCATCAAAAACCTCTTTCACTATCATAGCACGTTTTGGATTTGTTGTGCTTTTGATTTCTCTTAATGAAAGGAAAAGTCCTTTGTTAGCAAGTTCATTGCTGTCAATAAAATTTATCAATTCATCACCAGTAATTCCTTCGGGATTTGTTGCCCAATTTCTCCATTGGAATTTTTCGGGAATAACAGAAACATAGTTGTCTTTTATTACTTCAAGTTCTTGGTCTTTGTCGTCCATTATTTTCAGAAATAACATCCAACCCAATTGCTCTAATCGTTGAGCATCGCCAGAGATACCTCTGTCTTGCCTCATTATATTTCTTATGTTGCTTATTACCGCACCTACATTTGCCATTTCTTATGCTGCTTTATAAAGTTCGTTTTCTAATTCTTTCAATGCTTGTATGTAATTTTCTTTACCGCCAAAAGCATTGATTATTTCAAGTGGCGAACCTAATTTGTTTAATGGGTCAAGTTTCAAAACGTCTAAACTTTCAATAGTGAGTAAATCATCATCTGCGTATTTGTCAAGCAAACTTTTAATTACAGATTGTGCTTTCTCTCCGTATTTAGTAAAGTAGTTTCTTTTCTTCACATTGTTTGCTCTTTCTTTTCTTGTCAATGGTTTTGCTTCAAAAGCCACATGACAAATCAAATCAAAAGGGTCAAAGTCTTTGCCGATTTCTTCTTTCAATGCTTCAAAGAAAATTCCTTGTTGTTCTAATGCTTCAATGATTGCTTTTTTCTTGTCAGCGTTTTTCCATGAGTTCAAAAATGTTTCAAGCGTTGCGTATTTTTCAATTACATTTTTCTTGGTGTAATCTTTCAAGCTTTCTGTGATTATTCGTCCATCAGCACCTAAATATTGTACTCGTTCATTTAAGACTTTAACCAAAACTCCATCAACTCTTATTTTTTCTCTTGGGTTTGGTTCAGCTACAATAAAGCCACCACCAGTAACAGTTGGATATTCAGGTGTCGGAAATTCCACATCGCCACCATCAACTACATCAACAATTGGTTCGTCTGTTACTTCAACGTCTGTTCCTGAAATATCATCATCTTCTGTAACATCCTTAATCATTACAGGGTCGCCATCAAAATTAGGGTCTGCAAAAAGATTGGTTACATTTCTGAAATCCATAATGGTAAAATACGTTTTTCCGTATTCTTCATTTATTCTCGTTCCTCTACCAATAATTTGTTTGAACTCTGTCGGTGAACCAATATTACTATCCAACACAATGAGTTTACAAGTTTGGGCATCAACTCCTGTGGTCATTAGTTTTGAGGTTGTCGCAATAACTGGATAGCGTTCGCTTGGATTTATAAAACTATCCAACTCTCTTTTTCCTTCTTCGTTGTCGCCTGTAATTTGCATAACATACTTATTGTTTTGAGCAACCAAATCGGCATTGGCGTTAGCCAATGCGGTTCGCATGCCTTCGGCATGCTCAATGTCAATGCAAAAAACAATTGTCTTAGCAAAGCGGTCATTCCCTTTTAAAAATTCTGTTATTTTTCTTGCAACTAATTCTCTACGTTCATCAACAACAATGTTTTTATCAAAGTCGGTTCTGTTGTAAATTCTATCTTCAACTGGATTTCCGTTTTTGTCTAAAAAGCCTTTTGTTGGTCGCCATCCTTCAGCATCAATGTCAAGTGTAACTTTGATTACTTTGTAAGGTGCAAGAAAACCATCGTCAATACCTTGTCTAAGTGAATAAGTATAAACAGGTTCACCGAAATAATGTATGTTAGAAGTTTCGGTTGTTTCCTTTGGCGTGGCTGTCATGCCCAAATGAGTTGCAGTTTTGAAATAGTCTAATATTTCTCGCCACTTGCTATCTTCGTTTGCACTTCCTCTGTGGCACTCATCAACTACAATTAAATCAAAAAACTCTGAACTAAATTGTTTGTAAGCATCATCTGATTTGCTGTCTGATAAGCCTTGATATAAGGCTAAATAAACATTGTATGCTGTGTCAATTTGTTTGTGCTTTATGATTGTCATTGCATCTTTAAAATGCCTGAAATCACCTCTTGCAGTTTGGTCAATGAGTGAAGTTCTGTCTGCTAAAAACAGAATTCGTTTTTTTGCTCCGCTTTTCCAAAGTCTGTAAATAATTTGAAATGCTGTATAGGTTTTTCCTGTTCCTGTTGCCATTACCAAAAGAATTCTGTCTTGCTTTTTCGCAACTGCTTCAATGGTTCTGTTAATGGCAATTTGTTGGTAATACCTTGGGGAACGACCAGAGCCGTCTAAAAAATAGTCGGTTGAAACAACGCTTTCAACTTCTTTGTCTTCTATGCCTTTATATTTTTTGTATTTCTCCCAAAGCTGTTCAGGGCTTGGGAATTCGTCATTTGAAATTTCTGTTTCAATGTTTCCGCTTGTAACGGTCTTGTCGTGAAAGTAAAAACCGTCTCCGTTGCTACTGAATACAAAAGGAATGTCCAAAGTGTTAGCGTAGCCTAATGCTTGTTGAATTCCAGCTTTTACAGAATGGTTGTTGTCTTTTGCCTCAATAATTGCAATAGGAACGTTTGGTTTGTAAAACAGAATATAGTCCGCAAATTTTCTTTTTCCTCTTGCTGTTATTTTACCTTTTACATAAATGCGTCCGTCAGTAAAAAATATTTCCCGTCCGAGTTGAGTATGTTCGTCCCAACCCGCCTTTGTCACGGCTGGTGTGATAAACTTCTCTTTTATGTCGGCTTCTGATAAGTCCTTTTTGTTCATGTTCTACTTTTTATTGTCTGTCGGTGCGTTGGCAAAATTTAGCTCTTTTGGTTTTGCGAAGCGTTGGCTTGTGTGTCGGGCAAAACCAAATGTGCTAAATGTGTGGTTGGCTTTTATGTCGTTTTTCTGTCTGTTCATGTTTAGCACTGTCGTCTTTTAGGGTTGCTTGTAACGCATCAGGGCTTGGCGAAGTTTTAAAAAAGGGGGATTAGAAGCACAAATGTTCGTTAAAAAAAATGCAACAAATAGATAAAGATTTTTGCCGCTTTCCTCTGTTGCATTTTTTTTAGCTTGCACACACTTCATTAGAAGCACAACTTTTTGATTAACCACCACAGCCCCCTTTTTTAAAATTTTCGCTAAGCTTTCTGTTACCTGCTGGTTTGCTGTCTGTCCGAAGAGGTGTCGTGTCAAGTTTGCACACACTATCTACGAAGCGATTTACATTAGAAGCACTGTCCGTCCGATTTAGCACAAAGCCCGTGCGGTGGCGGAAAAAAAACAAAAAAAATAGGGGAGGAAAAAATTCTTCTTGGGTAGGAGAAAAAAATACTCTCTTAAAAAAAGTGCTTTCAGCGTTGGCTTGTGCGTTTTTTAAGAGTGTATTTTTTTGTGGGTGGGTTTTCATGCTATTTGTTCTTCAACTAAATCTTTCCAAATGATAAATCCTTTTTTCTCGTCTGAATAGTCATGCAAGATACGGGTAAAATTTGTTGGTTGGTTTTCAAGGAAAACTTGTCTGCCTTTGTTTTTAATTATACCAAGGTGCTCATCAATTTCTTTCAACTTTGATTTGAGTGTCGGCTTGTCCTTTGGGAAATGCCATAGGTAAGTAGCTTCTTCGGTGTCAAGCGTTTCCAATACTAAGTGAAAGTGTTCTTTACCTGTCAATAGAAAAACAAATGAAAATGGACTTAGCACAAAACGAATTTTTAAAGTGCCTCTGTCGTGTTGTTGAGATAAGAACTGTAAGTGTTTTTGATGTTTATAGTTTCCTTTTTTCAGAACATCTTCCAGCAATTCTTCTCCAGATTTGTAAAGTGAATTTCCTTCACTTCCTTGAATTTGATTGATGTCTAAAAGATTTTCACTTTGAAGTATAGGTTTTCCGATAATGTTCTTTGAAACAAATGTGAACTTCACCCCTTCAATGACTTCACGATTTATTTTCTCAACATCTTTTGATGTTGCTAATTGTGAAACCAGTTTATTGTTTTCAAATTCCGCATGAATATCAATCTTTACATTTTTTGATTTCAGTGCTTTTACAAAATAGGGTTTCAGAACTTCAAACTCTGGTCTTACTTCAAGGTTCTCAATTTCAAATTCAAGTTCGGATTTCACTTCAATATCTGCATGTTTGAAAGTAACACTTCCATAACGAAATTCAAGTTTTTCAATCGGAACTTTTATTTGGCTTTTAATTGTAATAGTATTTGTTTCAGAGATTTCCTCTTTCGGCTCATCAAACAAAGTTGCTTGCTTTTCAATCTTTCTGTAAAAGGTATTTCGCTTCAAGAAAAGTTTATTCAGGTAATCAATCTTGATGTCCCTGTAATCATAAATTGTAGGAGCAACTTCTGAACGCTGAACTCTGCCGATGTATTGAATCAGTTTTCCTTCAAAGGAAAATGGATAAACAAGAAACAAGAAATTTGCATTTTGCAAGTCAGTTCCTTCACCGAAGAATTGTCCTGTTGTTATTAACACTTGATAATTTCCGTCTTTCAAAATTTTCCATTTGGAAATACGGTTGCTCTCTGAATCATCTCCGCTCAAAGTAATTGCCTCAAAGGATTGTTTCAGAAACTGGTGTAATGAATCAATGTGTTCCTTTCTTTCGGTGATTATCACAACTCTTTTTCCTGCTTTCAATTCACTGGTTACATCCTGAAGAACTAATTTGTTTCTTGCTGAATCGTGAATAAGAATTTTTGAAAGCGTTTCAAATTGGTCTGTCTTGGAATTAAAGGGAACATCAAGTTCAGTATTTCTGATAATGATTCTCGCTTGTTGTGAATTGCTGATTTCATTGGATTTAATTTCAGCAATGACTTCTCCCAAATGAATGAAAATGAGTTTGCCATCATTGTATTTTCTGAATGGAGTTGCCGTCAACCCATAGAGATAAAATGCTTGAAGTTTCGCTATCGTAGTTCGGAATGTTTCGGCTGGAATGTGATGGCACTCGTCAACGATAATTGTTCCGAATGCTGTTAGAAGATTTTCCACTTCTGATTTATCAAGCTCCTTTGATAAACTCTGAATTGTTGCGATTGTGATTTTCTTACCAAGTTTGGTTTTTCCTTGTCCGATTTTTCCAATTTCATTATTAGGAATACTAATGAAAGTTTCAATCCGTTCTGCCCATTGCTCAACTAATTGTTTTCTGTGAACGATTATTAAAGCCGGTTGCTGTTTGTCTGAAATAATTTTCAAGGCAACAATAGTTTTCCCTGAACCGGGTGGAGCTACAATTACTCCCAAATCTTTTTTAGAAATTGATTCAATTACAGTTTGCTGATGTTCTCTAAGTTTAGCATTGAATACAAAAGGAATCGCCTTGTGTTTCGTTCGTTCATCTGTGAAGTCATGTTCAATTTTATTCTCTCTGCAAAAGCGAATTAACTTCCCGACAAATCCTCTTGGAACAATTACTTCGTTTTCTGTTTCTTCAACAAACTTGAAATATCGTTCCGTTCCAAAAGTGTTCTTACCAATTTTCTTCTTGATGATAAATTCTGAATTTGTGAAATTCAATTCTTCTTTCAGAAAATTTATCAAAGGAGTTGACATTCCATCTCTGCTAATCCTTACAAGATTATTCAGAGTGATACTCAACTTTCCAGTTGCAATATTTTTTGAAACTGATTCGGATGAATTTGAATACTCTTTGTAAAATTTGTCAAGTTCAGCAGTAGAAACTCTTTTGATTTCATTCAGAAAATTCCACTGGTCTTTTACAGGCAATAAGGTTTCGGAATCAATGAAGCAACTGTTGCCTTGCTCAAAAGTTTTTTTGAAAAGCGGAAGTGCAATTAAATTTCCCAAACCTTTTCCTGATAGAAAATCCTGATTCGGAAACAGGCGGTCAAAACTTGAACTTTTATCAAACACTGAAAATGCTCCCGACTGTTCAAGAATTGAAATGAAAATCTTTCTGCTTCTGATTGCAGGGTAGGGTTGTTCAAAGAAAATCCAAACATGCCCACCTTTACCTGAACGGGAACGCTCTAAGTATGAGGGGATATTTTTTTCATTACATGTTTTCAGAAATTTCCTTGCATCATCAACCCAATTAGCTTCGTCAAAATCCGCTGCAATAAAAGTAGAAGTGTTGTCTTGCAACAAAGGATAAACTCCGATGAGTTGTTCGCCATTCAGATGTTTTGCAATTTCTTCGTCAGTAAGTTTTAAATAAGTTTTGTCGTTGTAATTCTGAAAAGTTCCACCTTTCATTTTATGTGCCCGATACATGTATGGGTCATAATGATAGGCAGGCATGTAGCCGCTTTTGTTTCCTTTCTCCCAACGAATCGCAAACACATCTTCTCTGCCTTTGAAAACAGATTTGAAAAGTTGGATTTGCTTTGAAAGGGTTTCATTCATTTACATTCGTTCAATAAGAGTGTCAATTACAATTTTGAATGCTTCTTCGTGGTTATACTTTTCATCGGGTCTCAACAAGGCAACTGTATCACCTAAAAATTCCGCATCAGTTCTTTTTTCTTCCATCTGTATAAGAAATTGTTTCTTGGTCGGAATCGGTTTCTCTAAAGAAAATTTCATGTATTCTTTGTAGCACTTAATGATTAAATCAGGATTGGCGTTGGAACTTGTCAATGCTTTCCACAAATCAAATAGGTCTCTCCCTTTTCTTCTTTGATATAAGGCACGAAGTTTTGTTCCCAAAAGTTCTTCAAGCTTGTAAGTTGTGAGGTTACATTCTCCACTAAACCATTCTGATTTCACAATAAACTTTTTCTTTTCCCAATCAAGAACTGAAAAATGTTCTCTGCAATTGGTTTCTACTTTGAGTTTCATTTTTTGCATTGGCGGAAACTCTGATTCAAAACGGTAGTATACCGTGTTGTTATCTTTTCGTGGAGTAACATTTGATTTACCAAGAAATGAAAGTGCTTTCTGCAAATGCTGAATTGTTTCTTTTATTGGCTCTGCTCTGACTTGAACCAAATCAATGTCCTCAGAATATCTCGGCTGTGGTTGCAGATAGAGTTTGTGCAAGGCAGTTCCACCTCTGAAAGCTAAACTGTCAGCAAGAAATTTGTCTGAAAATATTTCTACCAATGCTCTGCAAATAACAAGGTCTTGTTCTACCTGCTCGTTTGTTTGCCAAGGAACATTTTTACTCCATTCAGTTATGTATGCTTGTGGTATCATTAGTCAATTTCAATTTCGGTGTTCAACATCAACTTCCATTTTTCATTGATGTTTTCTTTATTTTTTTTGCCTGATGCTTTAAGTGGAATCAAATAAAATTTCATCTCTGCTTTTTTGCAGAGAGAAAAAATTCTTTCAGCAAGGTCTTTTTTATTCAACACTTCCTCCAACACAAAACCTAACCTTTGAAGTGATGAAACACTTGCATGGTTTATTAATTCCTCACTTACATCATTTCGTTTTACTGTTTCAAGCAACTCGTTAATTACGGTTGATGCTCTGTTAAGTCCACCTATTTTTTTCTCGTAACAAATCAAGTCAATTGCGGTTAGTAGTGGATTTGAAACATTGATGTAACCAGTTTCGGTTTTTCTTTTTTCAGTTAGCGAATCAGGTGGAAGTTGTCTTGTGCTGATGTAATTTATTTTAATTCCTTTCTTGTTGGTTGCTCTCAATACAGGATATTCAGTTACTACAAAATATTCTTGTGGTTGTTGATGAGATGCACCGTGAAGTGCTGCTGCATTTAAAAGTGCTACATAGTATTTCCGCTCAAGAAATTTCATCAGTCCGTCAACAAACATTGCAGGCGGTAAAATTCCTTTTGAAGAATATTGCGGTGGAATGATTACATAGTAACCTTTGAAAACGGAAACAACTTTTTCTTTCTCCGATAATCTGTCCAAAACTCTTTTCAAAGAAGTTTCAGTGTCGTTTTCAAAACCCTTTTTGAGTTCGGGTAAACTGAATGCCAACTTGCCTTTTGACTGGCATTCTTCTACCCAATACTCCAAGCGTTTGTAATTGCTATCAGAAATCATGTGAGATAATTTTTGCGAAAGATACCGCTTTTCGGTGCTTTACGCACAATATTTCTAAAATAATTTTTAACTTGTTGTGAACGACAACTCTAAGTTTTGATTTCAAAGCTATGCAATGGCTATTTCAGTTGTTTTGTTATTTCTGCCCACCTTCTTGTATCAAACTTTTTTATTTCTCCCATTGCACTGTTTAGTGTAACGGCTTTTGTGTCTTTTGCTCTGCTTACAAGCATTTCTGTTGAACAACTGTCAAGCATTAGTTTTGCTTTGTCAGGTGCAAATTCAGCAATCTCACTTAGTCCTGTTGCAAGTTCGTGAAACTTCAGTCCAGGGAGTTGGTCTCTCAACTTAATATAAAACCTGTTAAGAATTTTGTTGCAAAGTTCTTTTGAAATCTTGCTCAACTTGCCAAGTCCTTGTGCAAGATTTTGAAATGAAATATTCTGACTATTCAAGTCATGTTTGTGCTGGCTCGTGTAATTGGTAAAAGTTTCTTTCGCAATCTCTGGACTGATTTTATAAATAGAAACAACTGTGTGTAAGAATAAGTCAAACGAAAGTTTGTAAATCTTCGTTTGATATTTTGGTTCCTTTGAAACAAGATTGAAAATCTCAATTGCTTGGGTTTGGTCAAGGGCTTTTATTTCTTCAATTGCTTTTATGATTTGCCCAAAGTTTATGTCGTTAGCAGTCGCCTTACGAACAAGAATTTTTCTATCACACTTTCTCAAAACTTCTTTGCTCCGAATTGGGTCAACCGTTCTTAGTTTTAAAAGAATATTACTAAGAGATGAAAAGCTAACATCGTTTCCATTAAGATTTATTTCCGTCTCTACATAAACTGCTTTCGCTAAATCGGGATTGTAAAGTTTTGTAGCCGCTAAACCTGATGAATAATTTTCGGCTGTGGCTTTTCGGAAAAGTGGTAATAGTCTTTCAACGCTGAATTTTGAAAATATCTCTTGTCTATCTGCAAAACTAACATTGGTGAGTGTGTGAATTAGAGTAAAGTAGTCGGCAATATCTTTTATGTCAGCAGGTGAAAAGTCGGTCATGTATGCTTGCATAATTTCTGTTGACTTTGCTTCTGAAATCTTAAACAGTTCAGCAAGAATTCGCATTGCGTTTTTTACTGTTTCAAGTTTCAATTGGTCAGCAACATCAATAGAATTTAATTGAGAATAGATTCTTGAAACCCTATCGGGATTAACAAGGAACAAACTTGCAAGCCCTTTTCCTAACTGTGCAGATTTGCATTTACCTAACGCAACTAATATTTTGTCATCATTGTAATATTCAAAAAGCCGCTTCGCTTTATCGGGGTCAACTTCTTTAAATTCACTTATTGCCTTTTCAAAATAGAAATACTTTATGTGACTTAATTTGATTCCCAAATCTTCTTCATTCATCAGCAGAAAAATGTTCCTTGTCATTGTTCTGTTTATCTCTTTGAATTCGGTCAAGGAGTTTGCTGCAATAAAAGGCGGTGCTTTCATTAAGCTATCAGCCCAATCAGACTCTGAAAGTGATTCAATAATAAGCTTGCAAAAAGTTGGGTTGTAATTTTTAAAAAGCCGTGCTGAATGTGTTGTTGAATTTACTGGCGAATTTTGAATGACTTGCTTTAGTTCTTCCTTAGTAAGCAAAGAAATGAGTTTGCTCGCTTGTTTAGATAAGTTACACTTGTAGCAACAAATTAACAGAATGGCAAAAGTTGTAAATCCATCTCTGTCAGTTAGAATTGTCTCTTTGAACTTAGAGGACTTTTCAAGAAACTCTTTTGAGAAGTATTCAAATTTCGCTTTGTAGCAAAAGCGAATTGCTTTGAAAAAATCTTTTATCGCTGAAAGTTCAATCTCCTCACTATGCAAATACTTTAGAGTTTTATCAGAAATAGTTTTGTCATTAAGCAAAGTAAGAATTGCTCCTTTTATTTTTTGTTGGTGCAAAGCCGCAAAGATTGCTGCTGTATTTTTCGGATATTCAATTGCAATTTGACTTGAAGAAGAAAACTGTTTAAAGTATTTCACAAGTTCTTGTGTCTTGATTTCACTTTCCTGTTGCTTGTATTTTGCAAAGTCAAATTGTGGTAGCTTTTCAATAATGGATTCAAGTAGGAGTTCTGCAAATTGAGAATGTCCGAAACTGAATAATTTGTTTTTTGTATCGCTTTCATAAATCAATCCAGCAAGTTGAAGTTTGTTGCAAAGCGTTCTGTCTTGCAGAAAATGAAAATCAATTCCGTATGAGTTGATACAACAGTAGGGGATAATGTCTTGTATGTTCCCTTCAATTTTTTGCAGATAGCGAACAAATAATTCACGGTTGAAATCCTGCTCGGTAAGTTGGTCAAGTTTTTTAGCTTGGTTGTCTTTCCAAAAGTGCAGAAGCAAGTTAAGCTTCAAAATGTTTTGATTAGCCAGCTTCAGAACCTTGTTGATGTCGCCAACATCCTGCTTAATATTGAAATGTTTTTGAAATGATTGTATGATGCCTTGAAACTTGTCTGTGGGGTTTGATAAAACCAATTCATAGCTTGTTGTTACTTCATCAAATAAATTAACTCCGCTATCATCCTTTTGAAAATCTTCGCTAAGTTTTCGTGAAAGGAATAATGCAGAAATGTTTTGCATGTCCTCCAATTCCAAATAAATAGCAATTGCTAACGATAGGTTCTTATGAATGTCGTCAATGATGATTAAGGACTTGTTCTTATTGATGATTACAAGCTCTTGAATAATTTCTCTACTTGATAAAGCATGATTCAGTTCAACATAGTAAACTTCAAAATCGTGTCTGTAAAGTTCTCTTGAGATTCCTAAAGCAAGTGTTGTTTTACCTGATGATGGTAAACCCAAAATCAAAGATGTCTTAACTTTCTGTGAGCTGAAATTTTCTGCAAACTGTGTAATTACTTTTTGCTCCTGTATGTCAAAGTAATTTAAGTTGTCTTCAAATTGTTGAATGGAAGGTCGGTAATTTGCCTTAAATGCTTTGAACTCTTTTTCAGGTTTTCTAAAGTGAGCCAGCTTTGTAATTATCTCATAAAGCCGTTTGAATTCTTCTTCATACTTGAAAATTATTTCAGAATATTTTTCGTCTGTCAGATTGATACTGTCGCCACCAGAAACAAATTGGGATTCATGTTTGGCTTTTATTGCTTTTAGTTTTGCTACTGTGTATTCGTCAACATTGTCAGTAATTTTATGATGAGCATGACAAAGCAAAATGAGGTTTCCCTCATTTCGTCTTTGTTCATTATTCATTTCCTTATTAAATCTTTCTCCACCTTCCTGTGCTGCCTCAATGTGGCAAACCTGTGCAATGAAAGTTCCATTATTGGAAAAGAGTTTATGAGTGCAGATTTCAAATGCACAATTATTTCCTGCCTTAGCGAAAAGCCGAATTAAAGTTTCCTTAGTAGGAGTAAGTCGTTTTACTTCTTCTTCCATGATTGAAGTCCCAAGATATTGAAACAAAGCGTTGGGGAAAACACTCTTTCATTTTTTTTCTTGTCGGGTTTGAGGGTTGTAAAAAAATGAAAGTGTGTTTTGTGCGGTGGCATAGAATTTTTTAGTGCGGTGGCAATTTTTTTTGTTTTTTTTCCGAAGCGTTGGCTTTAGAAGCGATGTCGGTTATTGTCCAAGTATTACCAAAACAGTTTGTTCAAAGCGGCAAAGTTCAAAGTTTGCAGGGAGCTAATAAACTTGCAGGTAACGAAGAAGGGCTTAACGAAGTTTAAAAAAGAAGGGATAGAAAGCACAACTGTTCCCGCAAAAAAATGCGAACAAAAAGATAAATTATTTGCCGCAAAGTAGTTCGCTTTTTTTTTGCACTTGCAGGCAGGTTGTTACTTGTACAAAAGTTTGTTTGCCTATCACAGCCCTTCTTTTTTAAATTTCGTTTAAGCTTACTGTTATCGGCATCACCCAATAGTTGATATGGAACTTGTAGTTTGTGCCTGCACAATCTGAATTCATTGTTTCGCAAATTTATCTGTATATCTTTTGCTTTTATAAATTACCTCAACTAAATAAATTCCCTTTGTAAAACTATTTGTTGGTATAGTTATTTTATTTGGTGCGGGAGCATCTTTTTGATAAACCCTTTTACCTGAACCATCATAAACCGACACTTTTATTTTATCGTTTATTTTGATTGAAAAGGAAATAATTACTTCTTGATTTGCAGGATTAGAATAAATATTAAATAACAAATCACTTTCTAATTCATTTACTGATGTCAAACAACTAATGTTGTCTGGTGTATATTCCCACAGGTCCGTTAACCATGCCCATTGACATGTTACGCCAAAACCAACATATCCTTTTCCCCCTAAAGAAAACTCTATTGGTAATGCTCTTACAGGAGCTGGTAAACTTGTTTTTTGAAACCAAATATTTTGACATGGATTAAATGCCCATAACTCATTTGTACACGAACCAAATGTATCTGCACTTGCACAGATATATCCTATATTATTAATTACAAAATTACCCATTGACCGAGCAAATGGGCCTGGATGATTTGCTTTTTGCGACCAAATATTGTTTGTTGGACTGTATTCCCAAAAATCCTGACATCCATCCCCAAGACCAGCATAACCTTTTCCAAGTGCTGAAAAGCCTGTTGGGTATCCTCTGGGCACACCACCAAAGTTTGCTTTTTGAGTCCAAGTATCATTAGATGGGTCATACTCCCAAAAATCATCTAACGGGTTTATGGCTGAATCATAACCACAACCTACATATCCTTTATTACCAATTGCAAAAGCAAATGGCCCAAACCTCTTTAACCCAGGCAAATCTGATTTTTGTGTCCACAAATTGGTGATTGCATCATACTCCCATAAATCACGAGAGGCAAATGAAATAATTCCTCCACCCATCCCAATGTACCCCTTATTTCCTATTGAAAAAAAAGCACTTTCATTTCTACCTCCACCTGGAAAAGTTGCCTTTTGAGTCCATGTATTTTGCACGGGGTTGTATTGCCAAAAATCATCTAAATAGGATGTCATTGACTGACCAGTACCCGTATATGCAAAATTTCCGATAGTAAATGTTGAAATATCTGCATGAGCTACTGAAGGTAAGCTTGCTTTTTGCGTCCAAGAATCAGCCCATGATGTGAATGATATTAGAACTAAAGTAAGACCAATAATGTTTTTCATGCTGTTAGACAGAATTTTATTTTGTTTGAGTTAGCACTGCCGCCAATGGGTTGCCGATAACGCATCAGGGCTTGGCGAAGTTTTAAAAAAGGGGGATTAGAAGCACAA
>CAZXMM010000012.1:0-14798 GCA_964641255.1 uncultured Gammaproteobacteria bacterium
TCGCACAAATTGCGACGCCGATCAAAGCCTTTGGTGGTGATGGCGGCTACGATAAGCGGAATTGGCTAATGGATTCTCAAAATCAAATCCAAACAGACGCGGGTTCTCGCCGATCACCGCCGCAGAGAAAATATAGAAGACGTAATCCGTGGTTTGTTGCGGAATTTTTTCCTGGGTGAATAAACACCAGAAGTTGCGTTCGCGCGGATTGGGCGGCATCCGGTTAATCAGCCGGCGGATATTGGTTTCACCCCAATTATAGCAGGCCATCACCAGTAAGCCGGAGGCCTGCGCCTCGGTTTCATAAAGATCGCGCAGATATTGCGCCGCGGCACGCGTGGATTTGGCAAAATTGTGGCGCTCATCGCGCGTATCCGACCGTGGTTGCTGACGCCGCTGGCCGACGCGCAAACCGTACCGTTTCGCCGTCGTCGGAATAAACTGCCATGCCCCTTTCGCCAGGCCGTAGCGAGTTTGCGGACCGCAACGGGCCGTGTCAAAATCGCTCTCCTGCAACGCCAGGTAAAAAAACTGCGGCGGCAGGTTTTGCGCCAACAACTCCTGCACAATCTGAGGCGCATAACCATATTTTTGCGCTCGCTCAATCGCCGTCCGCAAGCGCGGCGTCGATTGCCACTTTTTAATATACGCCTGCACGGTTTTCAAAAAGCCCGCCGAGATATTCACGTCACATTCGCCAAAGATCCGGGCCATTTTGTAAATCAACCAATCCGGTTCGGAGAGCTTATCCGGAGAAAAGCCCAGCTCGTCCGCAAACTCACTATAATCCTGCTGCAGCATGCGGTGCCGTTGTACTTCATCGATGACCTGCCGGCGCAATTCCGCATCCGGATACTGCGACACCAGGTTCTGCAAGCCGGCGATCCGCAGCTCGAGCTCTTTCATTTTGAAAAAAATATTTTCCGCCAGCAAGTGAACGTCCTGCAGTTTTTTCACGCGGCGGCTTTGATGATACCAACCCGCGGTTGTGCTCAACAAAACCGCCAACGTTACGGCAATCACCGCGTTGAAACGCCGGCGCGATTTTCGGCCGGCATCGGCCAATTGCCCTTTCACCGGCGGAAACAATATGGTGCTCGAAACCCGTGCGAGTATCTTCATCACGATCTCCCGTGGTTATAAATTGTTTCTGGAATTTGTTCGTGTATAACGCAATCACCATGCCGTTGTGGAGACAAGGTTGCACGGTCGAACCTTACCTAGGCGTAGCAAGACAAACTCTTGTTTTCACGAGTGCTTTACGGAAGACGTTATTTTGTGTAGCAGAAAAATAGAGAATTCAAGTAGCGAAGATGCTACGGGCTTGGTGGGAAATGCTATTGTAGCGCAGGCTTTTAGCCTGCTTTGTTTGCCCCGCCACAGCAGCGGGAGCCTGCGCCACGTCGTTCAACTTTAAATCAAAAAGCCCCTTTGATGCCAAACATCACACCCTCGCGCGAAGGCTCAACAAAAAATTTTATTTTGCTCTTTGAACGATTCGATCCACGAGTTCTCGACCCAGCCGGCGACGAGCCGATGCACGACAAGACCGCTGCATGCGCCGCTGCAGAAATCGCGCTTTTTTGCGTATCATTCAGATTGAATTCATCCAGCAACGTATCGAAACCGAATGTCACACCTTTTTCGATCCCCTTGTGAATCGCGCCGCGAATCGGGTCTTGCAAAATGTTCGACACGTGCATGTTCCGCATCGCCGCGTTGATGTTGTCGTCCACGAAATTCCACACCCATTGATTGATGGTGACACACTGCCGCGGCGCCGGCGGATTGCTCGTGAACCGTTGCATGCGATTATTCACCCATTCCGGGCGGTCGAGGAAGGAGAAATCGAAGAGGTTGGGAGAGTTGGTTTGGTCGGCCATGATTGGCTCCTAATAAAAAACAATATATGAAAATTCCATGAAGTTTATTTCGTTTTCTCATTCAAGTTTGTCTAACGCCGGGTATTGCGCAACCCTCGAAGTTTCTCAAATTTAGAGTTCACAAATTTTTCTAAATACGAGATGATAAATTTCGTTGGCTTCGTATAATTTTGGATTCCCCGGGTTCCCTGGCCATCATTGATTGCAGAACGTTCGCAAAGGTATCGGGGAATCCTCTCCGAGAATTCCTACGCCGTTAGAATCAAAACTGAGAATTCGTGGCCTCGTACTATTCAACTCATCCGTTTTGATTTCTTTCTCAAAATTAGCTTCGTCAAATGGATTCCAATCACGAAAATATTTTCCTTTTTCTGCTGGTTTAACCGTGTTCAGTGCTGGAGGAAGGATTCCAGATATAGGTCCTCCGAGATTCATTTTACATTCATAGCAAGGAAAAAGTATTGGGCCAAGAAATCGGTTTTTGTTTTCTTCAACAGAACCATAGCTATCCCAAACGGCTAGCGATGCCGCTTGCGAAACAGGCTCGCATAAAGATAAATAATCTCTATCGGGGGCGATTGATTGATAGAAACCAATAAGATTTGATATTAAATCTTCCACACTGAAACTGCTGCCTGTGAATGCCTTCCAAGGCCATTCTCCTTGATACGTCTCGAAAGCAAATGTAACCTCGAGAAAGATAGATAACGCGACTGAATGTTTATCGGGAATC
The DNA here is from genome assembly GCA_964641255.1 of uncultured Gammaproteobacteria bacterium. Taxonomy (GTDB): domain Bacteria; phylum Patescibacteriota; class Microgenomatia; order JAMCZE01; family JAMCZE01; genus CAZXMM01. Next base: position 2,617 of record CAZXMM010000012.1, read on the forward strand.
GATAAACCCGATTCAACAAAATACGAGCGAGTCATCCCAGATCTGAACGTTTTACCAAACAATGACTTTCCCATATCTTGTACATAAGTTACTTTGAAGCCTGTTTTTCCTCTCCGCCTTGACTTCTTTCCAGTCTCGGACATAATTTGATGCCATAGATTCTTGGCACCTACAAACGGTCTTGTGGAATCGGGTCTCGCATGGCCTTTATCTATCCAACCACATCTGCAAGTATAAACAAGCCTTTTATCGATTTCTTCTCTTTTACTCATATCATTTTCCCTTAGATTCAAAAGGCGTTAAAGGTTTAAACTTCAAATACTTTTTTAAAACTTAATGACCTAACCTATAAAAACTTTTTTCGCTCCAGACGTAATCACCCCGCCATGCGCCGTCTTATCCCCCTGCCGCGCCGCCAGAGCGCCTTTAATAAAAACTTTTTCTGCGCCTTCCGCAAGCGTATCCGGCGGGCCGTTGCATGGCGCAATGTCGCCAGCGGTGGCAGTGAGCTTGCCTTCGATATAAACTTTGCTCGGTTTCACTTGTGCGATGGACAAGCCCTTGTGCGGCTTGCTGCCCTCGCTCAATGGGCAGGAATGATCGTCGCCGAGACGCGCAGCAGGTTTTCCCATTTCAGGGTCTCCTATATTTTTCGGTTATATCAATGTTCTCGAGTTTTGGATTGATGAATCGTTGAGTTCCAACGCTCCAAAACTCCAAAAATCCATCAATCCAGTCAACTAATGCGTTTTCCGATCCTCGAACGCGCCAGCACGGCGTTGCCCAAAACGAAGCCGGCGCTGAGATCATCCAATTCGATCAGAAACACCACCATTACCTTTTGATAAAAGGGCACGATGCACGAGAGCAGTTCCTTTAATTTCGGGCCGGGCCGGCGGCCGATCATCCAGCCGGCTTCAACCAGCTTGGCCGCGGCCGTTTTGCTGATTTGGCCAATGGTGAGGCGCAAGTACGTCGCGCCCTCCACCATCTGAAAGCCCAACGCAAAAGATTCGCCGAGTCGCGCGCTCTTGGCGCAACCCAAGTGGCTGCGATCGGCTGCCGGTATCGCGCGGCGATAAGGATGCCCGTCGTGTACCTCGACGGATATTTTTCCCCTCGCCGCATTTTGCAGAAAAGCTTGCACCCAAAAGCGCAGGCCCAATGCCGTGCCGATCTGCTCGTGCGCCGCCGGCAACAGCTTGAGCAAAATTTCCTGCTCGTCGAGATTCAGCATCGCAACGAAAGTTTCCCACCACGCCGGACAGAGCTTTTTCAAATACGCCGGAATGAATTGCCGCAGTCTCTCGCCGTGGCCGCGCGCCTCATCTTCATTTTCATTCCACGGAAAATCCCAATCCCGAAACGATTGCAACAGTTGCAACCGCAACTGCGCGCCCTGCTGCAGCGCGACTCGGCCCATGGCCTCTTCGAGCGCGTCAAAAAAACGCGCCGCAGCCGCGCTCTCAGCAGTCGTTTCATCGAATATCCCAGCCGGCACGCGGCCGCGAATGCCGAGACTCTTCGTTGTAGTCTTCATTTCGTTGCAGTTCTCTTTTCGTTGCGGTTCCTTTTCGCTGTAGCTGAGCCTGTCGAAGCTCAAACTCAAGCCTCAGTTTCATTTTGCGCCAGACGCACGTTCAAATAATGTCCATGCGGGCTGCGAGACTGCAAATATTTCCGGAGGCGCTGCTCGTAATAATCGCGCTCATTTTTTTGCAAGGGCCGGCGATTCTCATAAACCGGCACCATGATATCCACAAACGGCGTCAACGCGCCGTTCACGCGCCCGAGCTTGCGGGCCAAACGGATGTTTCCATACTCGTTGCGATAAAATCCCAACATCGCCAAATATTCTTCCAGCGCGTGGCGCAAATCGCCCTCGGTAACCAGCCGGCCACGGCTGTTTAGCAACGATCGAAAGTGCCCCCAAATCGCGTTGGCACTCGCCTCGGGATCGTTCGCTTGCAACAGACGCAATCGCGTTAGCGGCAGCCGCAATTGCACGGTGTTGAGGTTGTCCGGCGAATCGTGAAAACCTAGCTCACGGGCCGGATGATCGACAAACTCATCGCGCCGGTCGTATTGATAATAAACCACGCGCAGCGGCCCTTTGGGCGGCTGCGACAGCCGCAGAACGCCGGCGCTATTCGCATCGTCGCGAAAGTAACTGAATTGATGCGGATACCCGGGATCGAGCACGCGACGCTCGTCCAGATAACGAATGCTCTGCTCCGTCTGTTGATCTTCGACACGGTGAATGAAAATTTCCGAATGCTCCGGATTTTTTGCGTCTAATTTAAAATCACAATCGTTGCGCCGTTTGGGCGCGTTCTGCTCTTCCATCCGGACGAGATTCCACACCGGAAAGCAATTCAGCAGCAGGCGGCTTTGCAGTTTGGTTTTGAGCGAGCCGAGCTTGGGCAGCCGATACCAATAACCGCTGTCGCGATGCGCAAACGGCTGCGTGATTGCCGCGGCAGCGAAAGCGCGCAGCGGCAACCGGGCAAAGGCCGCGTGCAACGGCTGCCGGTGCAGCGGATTCGAACCGTCCAGCTCGGCCGGAAAAATATTGTCGGAGGCATCGCGTTCTTGTGCGGCATTGTCCAGCAACAAACCGTTGTTGTGCTCGCCATTCGACCACCACTCGGTACACTTCAATTTCTCCATCGCGCTCAATTGCGCAATGGGCGTATGGAGCAACGTCGAGGCGGAATCGTCTTCGCTTTCGACTTCAACGAGATGAAAACCCAGCCAGAGATCGCCGTTCTTTTCTTCAACGCTAATCTCGTTGGTCCGGCTCGGCACGAGCCAGGAATCGAGATTAGCCGAGAGCAAAAGCGTTTCGCCGGCGCCGGTGCGCAGCTCGAATTGGCGGCGATCATCGATCAGAACCGGCGCGCCTTCACGCAAAGAAGCTTCAGCCACGCTCATCACCGGGCCGGGATACAAAGGCCCGAGCAGGTGCCGCCGGAGGACTTCGTAAAAACCGTCAAGATATTCCGCCTTCGGCGCGTAAGCTTCCAGCAAAAACTTTTTCTGCACCTCGCCGTCATGTTCGGCAATCGCTTCCAAAAGCTGCTTCAAAACCGGATCGGTAATGCCGTTGGCGTAAATCTTGTTAAACGTCGCCATCAGATCGATAGGTCGGCTCATGGATCATCCACTCGTTTAAGGTTTTTGAAACGCGTAATTCGTAAATCAGCGCCTGCTGCGCAGATTGAACCAACAGCCTCACATGGCAATGAATGCGGTTGCCGTGAAACGCTACTTTTTTCACTTCGGCTATGCCATGAAGAAAGGCGCTTAATTCTTCTACAAGCTGCCGGCAAAGATCTTTCATGTCGTTGCGTTCTTCTTCCCCTTCCTGATAAAGCAGCTCGAGCGATTTCTCCGGCGCCAGGCGATTGAGATAGCTGGCCAGACGCAGCGCGCCATTGCTGCAAAGCCCCGCGTACGCATTTCCCTGCGACGCGAGAAACAGTTTCAGGCGCGCGCCCGCGGCTTTGATCGCCGACTCGTCGCGCGCCAGCATGCCGTTTTTTAAGCGGAGGGGGAGGCGAAAAAATTCCATGGTCTCAATTTAGAAAAATTCCTTCACCGTCGCCCTTGACGATGACTTTCTTGCTCTGAATGCGAACTTCGTCATCCGCCTTCATTTCGATTTTCTGCGCTTGCAATTTCAGCTTGCCTTTGCTCTCAATCAAAATCTCCGGCGCGTCGCCCAGTTTCATGCGAATGAGATTTTTCCCATCTTCCATTTTCACCACGATTTCCTGTTCGCCTTTTTTGTCGATGAGCTGGACCAACGAGCCGTTGACGGTTTTCGCGAGCAAGACTTCTTCAGTGCCGTTCTCGGTCACGAAGTGCGGCTTGTGATCATCGTTGTAATAAAATCCCAAAATCACCGGCCGCGAAGCGTCGCCTTTTTCAAAAGTCACCAGCACGTTGTCGCCGGCTTTCGGCATGAAATGGCTGCCCTGCTTTTGGCCGGCCGCGCTCGCCAAAATTCGCACCCACGGCAAATCTTCCTTGCTCGCGTTCGCCTCCCACGGAAAGCGAATTTGCACGCGGCCGAGATTGTCCTTGTCCTTATTGTCAACCACGATGGCGGGTTGGGTCACGTTGCGGCGTTGCGCAAATTCGCCGCCGCTCGCCAGCGCCGAAAACCCGGCTGGAATCGCTTGAAACGTCGTGCGCACGCGGCCTTCCTGATAATAAAGATTCAAACGCGCCACCACGAAAGGCTCGTTCAAAAACCGGTGTCCTTCAAAACGAATTTGCTCGCCCAGCCGCACCTCGCATGAAGTCGTGGCGCCGGAAAGCGTGTACAAACTCCCGCTCGCCAGCTTCAGTTGGTTTTCCATCCATTGCGAGATTTCCGCTTTGTTGAAACAGTTATCGTCATGCTGCTGCGGCAATTTTCCAAACAGCGTTTCCGCTTTCTTCATCAGCGTTTGGCAAATCGCGCTCTGCGATTGCGCCTTCGCGGTCGCCGAAACCAGCTCGTTGTCTTGAAACCGTTTTTTCTTGCGATGATGATAGGCTTGCGCTTTGACCGGTTGCAAGCTCAGCGCGATCGCGCCGTCGCCGCCGTCCAGATCCCCGGGCTTCAAAGTGCAGGCCTTGCCGTTTTGCGGCAGCTCCGTGCGATAGATGATTTTCTCGCCGTCATGAAAAAACACCGCGGCGTCGTATTCAGCCAGCCGCTTTAAAAACGCCCAATCGGTTTCCTGATATTGCGCCAAGTACTCCGGCTTCAGGCTGTCGCCGTTCGCCTGACAATCGTGCTTGACGCCGCTGTCTCCCAAAACCTTTTGCACGATGGTTTTCACCGGCTTGTTGCCAAAGCCGCGTTGGCGCCGCACCACGTCCAATTGAAAGCTCTCGGAAGCGCCGTTGAGCTGCAAGCTCTCGTTCTCGGCGTTCATGCCCATGATGAACCCGCGAAACGTCCGGAGCTTTTTGCCCTTGTCTTTCGAGGCGGCGTTTTCCTTCTGATAAAGCTCGACGACAACTTCACCGCCCATAAAAAAATCCGCGTACTTTTCTGCGGGAAGATTGACGCCGTTCGCCGCGCTGATGTTGAGCCAAAACTCCGTGTGGCCGTAAAACGCCTGGCCGATGTTCATGCTGCTCAGCTTCAAATTGTCCGGCAACGCGCTGCCATTGACTTTGATTTCTGCAATGATTTTCGCATCCATAACTTTTGACTCATTATTTTACGAATCGCCCGGAATCCAATCATTAAATTTTTGATCCGGACGATTCGCAAAATCCGAATACAAAGTTGATTACATAGGTTGAATCCGGGCAATTCGGCAAATCCGAATACCGCTAGAAATACGACGAATTTGTTCCTACGCAAAGTGCGGGATGGCGAATTTGGCGCCGCTGCCGCCGGCATTCGTTTCCATCTCGCCGGCGCGCAATTCGATGGTCTCGGTGGTCGGCGACGAGGGATCGGAGGGATTGTGCAACACCCACCGTGTCACAATGGCTTTTTGCAAATTGAAATTGAAAATTTGTTTCTTGTTGCCGTCAAAAAATTCCACGGCGCCGTTGGTGATATTCTTGCGGCCGTCTTCGTTCGTCGCCAATTTGAACGCGGCCACGCTCGACTGCTCGCTCACGTCGCGCTCGATCGTCACTACCGGCGCAAAAGTGGTCTCGCGATAAAATCCCTTTTCATCCGCCGGCGTCGTCACCTGCACGTGTACCACAGTCACGTTCGGCAATTCCACGCCGCCAAGCTTCACTGTTTTAACCATGATTTGACTCCTTCTTTGGTTGGATCGTTGGATCGTTGGATTTATGGATTGTTGGATTGTTGAATCGGTGGAGTTATGGATTCCAGAAATCCAATAATCCGGAAATCCAAAACTCCAACCATCCACAAATCCAACAATCCATCACTTAGGTTGGAAATGACTCGAGCGTGAACGTGGCGCCGCCGTCTTTGGCGTTGATTTTCAACTCACCGCATTTCAAAACAATTTCTTCCATCGCGTCTGCGCGGTGGTTGTTGGTGTCGGTAATGCGCCAATCCACCACGTAGGCTTTGTTGGATTCAATGTGGTAGGTCTGCTCGCGCTTGGCGTTTTCCAAATCCACCACGACGTTGACGATGCCGAGGCGGCCGTCTTCGTTCGTGGCGAATTTAAAGCCATCGATCTTCGGCGCGTTGGTGGCTTTGCGGGTGATGGCGATCGTCGGCGCCGTCGTCAAGCCGCTGTAAGCGCCGCGCACTTCCGTCGGCGTTTCCACCATGACGGTCACGCTCAACGCTTCGGTCAGCTCCACGCCGTTCAGCTTCACCAGTTTGGGTCTGGGCATTGGGGTTCTCCTTTCGAATTGTGGCAAAAAATCATTGTTATGGTTGTTGGTTACAGATCGAAGTAAGCTTATCGACACGGCTCGTCAACGGTGTGTTTCTTCCTTTTGCGCTTCGCTCCACAATCCGGTGCCGGTGTCATATCGCATGTGCAGATTCAAATGCCGAATCGCCAGCTTATACTTCAAATCGAGCTGAATATTCAGCTCATCTTCCTTGCCGGGAACCGGCTCAACTTTCACGACGACACCTTTTTGCAGCATCTTCTCCGGGCCGCCGACGTTTTTATTCAAAAATTTTTGCAGCAGGTCGCGAATCGTATCGCGCAGTTTCAGCTCGTTCGGCTTGAACGTGCTGGACTGCAAAAAGTCGAGAATCACTTTGCTGATGTACTCGTCGCAGCGTTTCACCGTGTACTGTTCCCACTGCATTTCTTCGGAATTGCCGCGCGCGTCGTACAGCGTTTCCACGCCCCAAAACACGATGCCCTTGCGATAACTCAGCGGAATCAGCTTGCGGTTCAGCGTGCGGAAATCATCCTTCTGCATGATCGGCCAGCGCATCTTCAGCTCCGAATTGTCCGGCGTCACGCACGTGACTTTGTGCGAATCATTGGCCTGCGCGACGTGAATACCTTCGACGATATCGCCTTTGTAAACTTTGCCGGCGAGAATCATTGCCGGGCTGATATAAAGGCCGTCGTCCGCGCCGTTTTCGTAGCGGTTGTTTTTGCGGATACGCAGATGATTGCCAACCAATGAAACGTATTGCTTGGGTCGATCCATGCTTTTCAAATTGGCCAGATCTTCGCCGGGCTCAAACATCTGCCACGCTTCTTCCAGCGCGCAATCCTTGAATCCGATGAAAGCGTGCGCCATGCCTTCCTGCGCCACCTCCCCGAGCTTGACGATACGGCCTTCGGTTTCCAGCCACTCCGGCACCACGATCAAGCCGATCATCCCTTCGAGATCAAGGCGTGAGCGTTTCGGCACGTGCCCCGGCAGGCCGGTTTCTGCATCCATTAATTCGTTGTAATTGTTTTTGAATGACGCGTTGATGATCGACACGTTCAGATTCGTGTCGTCCGGCGACAGGCGTGCCTCGTTGTAAAAAGCTTCCAGCTCGCGATAGGTTTTCTCCATTGGCCGCTGCTCGCGAAAGATCGTCTGCATGTTGCCGGCGAAAACTTTTGCCGCCAGATCCCGGCGCTCCTTGGTCCGCTCGCGCAGCATTTTTAGATCCGTTGCCGCATTCAACGTTTCGCGCAGCAGTTTCAGCCGGTGCAGTTGCAGATCGACGTTGCTCGGATCCTCATCCGATTTCGTCACCGGCAGCCGTTTCTCGATTTTTTCCGCTTCCCGAAAATCCGGAAGCACCTTGCGCGTCTCGCCGTGTTCCAGCAAGCTGGTTTTGTGCGCCGGCAAAAGCATGGGCGCGTAATTGGCCTGCAGCGCCGGCTCGACGCTTGCGATGGCGGTTTGTGGTGTAGTCAGCCGTGTTTCAATCATGATTTATTTCTCCTCAGTTATTTCATTGAGCCTGGCCTGCTCCTTCAAAGCCTGCAGGCGGGCGATCTCGTTTTCCAAAAACGCCAGCATGCTCTCGCGCCCGTTTTCAAAAGCTTTGCGGAACGCTTCGCTGCCGGTTAATTGCAGCAGATTGTCGAGCGTGAAATAATCTAAACGCTGCTCCAGCAAAACTTTGCGGCCGTTCTCGTCCTTGGCTTTGACGACGAGATGCTCCGCCTCGAAATCATTCATGATCTGCTTCGGATTCGCGCCGTAGCGCATTTTCACGGTCGTCGTTCCGGTTTCCACTGCGTCACCGGCCAGATTGTTGAGCGTCACAAGCTGATAATCCTGCTCCGGCAGAAAATTTTCCACAACTTGCTCCAACGAGCCGCAGCGTTTCGGCGTCAAATCCCGGCCGGCGGTGCTAGGATTCGGCGTCGTGATGATAATCGCCGGATTGCTGGGAATGTCCACCACCCCGGGAATGGCGTGGAAGTTGACAATTTTTTCGGCTCCGGCAACTTGGTTTTGGTTCATCGGTCTTGCTCCTTTGAGTTGTTAATTGTGCAAATTTAAAATTGTTAAGGTGTATATCGTTCGCCTATGCAATTATTTTTAGTGTTCGCGCCTGGGTTTGCCACTCAGAGTCGATTCCCTTCCAGAGCTTGCGGCAAGAGTACGTCAAACAAACAATCACCATGAGAAACACAAAGCTCGCGACACAGACTATCCAGGTGTTTGGTTTGCTGATTGCAAAACCAATGTCGAACGAAATGAGATCGTGAAGAAAGACGCAGAGTTGCACGATCACGGGCAGGAAAAGCAAGGCTCGTACGCTTGCCTCCCACATGCCCACGTGCGAATTTTCCCGCATGCGTGGAACCGTAAAGACCTGTTTCATTGCCAACCAATCGTAGTAAAGCTCAAGAGCATCCCGCTGGCGCGCTACTTCAAAAACATATTTCAAATTTTTCCATTCGCGCGCCAGGCAGAATCTCAACATTAAAAGAATGATGATAAACGTAAGTCCGCCTAGCAGTCCCAAATCATTGACATCGAACGTAACTCCAAAAAATGGCACTGGCAAGGTGATGACGGTGTTGATACGGGCCTGCTCCAAGATCTCAATAAACTTATCCAAACGTTTTGCCGAAGTGAACTCGTGTGTAGAGACAAAGCGCCAGGCTTGGTCGATGCGATCAATTGTATCTTGGCTGAATGTGTTTATTTTGCCAGACGCCAATTCTTTGCGAATGCCGAGCGGTAGTGAGAACCGAACGCCGGGCGGAAGCTTATAACAAGACATTAATTCGGGTTTAAGCCGTCGTTTTATGTCACGAACAAATGCAGCAATCTTTAAAGTGTCATTTTCATTCTGGCCTTTTGAGATTTTAGAACTACTTGAGTCGCTGTCTGCAAAGACAAACCAGTCCGCGGCATCGCGAGCAACGCGCAAGCGGCAAGACGTCCAACTTCCCTGCCTTGAATTCCAAAAACCATCGAGTGCCAACACGCTTGCAATCACCATGACAATGACGGCCATGCGGCTACGCTTTGATGACGCGCCCACGGCGTCGAGATATGGTTGGTGGGCGATTCCATGTTTGTGCATAAGGACCTTTTTAGTTTTAATTAACGCAATCGCCATGCCGTTGATAAAAGAATGCCAGTTTCTGAAAAGTCCGGCGCCGCTTCGCCGCAAGTTCTTGTTTATTTGAATTGATTGGATCAAACAAATCGCTGAATTGAAAATAGAGTGAAGAATACTCGTAGCATTTTCGCTACTTTGTTTTGGGGAACGCTATCAACCAAACCGCAGTTCAATCCCGATTTTCCCGCCATCCTCGACAAAGATTTTAATTTCCGCCGGCAACAGCGTGTTATCGCCCCGGGCGTCGCGCGCTTGCAAAATCTCGCGCGCCAGCCGGCTACCCACCTCTTTATCGAAAAAATTTTTGATCGAGCGCGCGCCGTATCGCCATTCATAGCCCTGCTCGCAGATCACGCGCTGCGCCTCCGCGGTCATTTCAATAGCCATCTCTTTTCCCGCTTCGCGTTCGAACGTCTTTTTGATCTGGTCGAGATGCAAGTGCAGGAGACGGCCCATCGCTGCCGGATCGAGAAACTCAAAGAACACGTGCTCGTCAATGCGCTTCATCATTTCCGGGCGCAGGCGCGACTCGATGATTTTGAGAATGCGCTGCTTTTCCTCTTCGCCCAGCGGCCCGCATTTCAAAGCCTCGTGTGTAAAGCCGAAATTCGATGTGAGAATAAAAATGCAATTGGAAAAGCGCACGACGTTGCCCTGGTTGTCCGTCAGCCGGCCTTCATCGAACAATTGCAGAAACAACTGGCAAACTTTCGGATCGGCCTTATCGATCTCATCGAGCAGCACGAGCGAATGCGGCCGCTTTTTCACCGCCTCCGTCAACACGCCGCCTTCTTCATAGCCGACCGTGCCGGGGTCCGCGCCATAAAGCTTGCGCGCCGAGTGCGCGTCGGCGTATTCCGACATGTCGAGGCGCACGAAGTGGCGCGGGCTTTCGAATAACTCTTCCGCCAAAAGCTTGGCCAGCTCGGTTTTGCCGACGCCCGAAGGCCCAACAAAGAGAAACACCGCGCGCGGCCGATCTTTGTTGGTCGCCGGCAGCACGAGCTGTTGCAACTTCGCCGTTACCGCGGCAATCGCCTGCTCCTGGCCGATGATTTTTTCCTGCAGCCGCGGCTTGAGGTGCAGCAAGCGTTGAGTTTCGGCGCCAAAAATTTTTCGCACCGGCACGCCGCTCAGTTGCGCCACAGTCTCGACAACGTCGTCTTTGCCAAGTGCGTTGCCGCCTCTTTCTCCCAACAGCTTTTTAATTCGCACGCTCGCGCCCGCTTGATCCAACACCTGCACGGCTTTGCCGGGAAAAAACGTCTCCCCTAAAAAACGCTCCGACAAACGCAGAACGGCTTCCAGAACCTCGTCCGGCACGGCAACTTGATGGTGCGATTCAAAGACGTGCTTCATGCCTTTGAGAATCGCCAACGTTTCATCAAAGGACGGCTCGGCCACCGTAATTTTGTCGAAGCGCCGCGCAAACGCCTTGTCTTTTAAAATGTGGCGATGATATTCCGCCTCGGTGGTTGCGCCGATCAACCACAGTTCCCCACGGGCAAGCGCGGGCTTGATGAGATTCGCCGCATCCAGCGCACCGCCCGTTTGCCCGGCCCCCATCAACGTGTGAATTTCATCGACGAATAAAATGACGTTGCCCTGCGACCGGCCGACTTCCTCGATCACGCCCTTCAGCCGCTCTTCAAACTCGCCGCGATGTTTCGTTCCTGCCAACAGCAGCCCAAGGTCGAGCGCCAGAATGCGCTTGTGCCGCAATGATTCCGCGGCCTGGCCGCGTTGAATGCGCAACGCCAGGCCCTCGACGATCTGGGTTTTGCCGACGCCGGGCTCGCCGACCAGCACGGGATTGTTGCCCCACTTCTTCGCGAGTGTGACGATAATCCGCTTGATCTCCTCGTCGCGGCCAATCACTTCCGTGAGCTTGCCCTGCGCCGCCAGATGATTGAGGTCTTTGCAATAGCGCTGCAGAAAATTTTTCTTGGACTCGGAAAGCGTTGCGCCAATCGCTTCTTCAACCACCGGCGCCTCGCGATGGCGCTTCTCGAAATCGGCAAGGTCAAACGCCAGGCCGCGATAAATCTCGGTTAACGCTTCGTCTTTCAAGTTGAGAATTTCGATAACGAAATCCGGCCAATCCACCGCCTCTTGGCCACGCTTCTCGTTCACGCGTTGGAAGCACGATTTCAGCCGCGGCGAAGTTTGGGGATTGCTCGCGCCATTCCGGCGCGAGAACCGGGCCAGCCGTTCTTCCAGCTCGCCTTCGAAGCGGGCCGCGGAAATCTCGTTCTCCCGCAGAAAATCGGCCAGCCCGGCTTCGTTGTGCCTCAGCTCGGTCATCAGGAAATGCTCCGGCTCAAGCTGCGCATGCCGATGCATTTGCGCCAATTCATTCGCGCGCAAAATATTCCGCCGCGCGGTGGGGGTGAGTTTCATATGAATATTTTCTTTACGACTTTAAAAACGCAGAATTTTTTTCTAACTTTTGCCGCGCAATGGCCTACGCCAGATTTTCAAACAAGCTGAAAACTGGAGTCCCGAAAACGGGACAGCTTTAAATTCAAAAAAGTTTTCCAACGGATTAAAAAACGACCAACGGATAAAATAAAACGTATCAACGTTTGATAAAACTTTATGTAAAAACAAAGCTTTTAAATCCGTTGGTCGTTTTTCCGTCCGTTGGGCACAAAAAAAGTTTAGAATTTTATTCTAAACCCTGAGC
>CAZXMM010000013.1:0-12971 GCA_964641255.1 uncultured Gammaproteobacteria bacterium
ATAGACCGCTCTTCGTATGGCTTGCGATCTTCTTCGGGTATGTGGTTGCCACAAATTTGACACTGATACTTGCTGCCTCCGACCAGTCCACAGTAGAAGCAGGCCATGCATCGCCTGCAGGTTGCTCGATATTCTGTCTGCTGAGCACGACAGCGAGGGCACTCCAGTGTACTGCAGATCTTCAGGCTCGTGTCTTGAGGAGTCTGAGTACCATCGCTGATGTTATCCAGCGACCGCTTGATCATCTTCTGCATCGACTTGCTGCCGAGCTTCGGTACGATCACCGTATTCCTGTGGTAGTGAATAGTCCGTCTATCTTCCATAATTCTATTGTGCCTACTGTTGATGTACTTTGCAATGCATCCGCAAGAAGGATCTCGACCGCTGTGTATCCATTGCTCGGGCCATCATCGAATGCACTCTCCTCGTATGCCACATTATTATGATTGAGCAAGTGAGTGAGATCCATCGATATATCCACCCTGCGATTGCTATCGGCCGAGCGGTTGACCGATTGTCTCCTCTGGTAGTTTGAAGTGGCAGTGATAGGGAAGGGAGTCAGCTCATCGACAATGCCGATTGACTGGACCACCCGATCGGCTGCTGCTACACCTGCATCAAATTGGAATACGAAGTGGCAGTACAGTCGCTCGATAGTCAGAGCATCCTTCGGTGGCAACATGTACAGGAAGAATCTATTCAAGCACCCTTCCTGATTAGAAGCCAGCACAGTCTTCAGGCTGTATGGATATGGCTGGAGTTTGTTCTGACTTCCCATTATTGCTTCACCTCATAGTTATGTTGGACCACTCTCAGGTACTGTACATTGTCCACATAGAGCTGATCACTCACATAGAGCGAGTTGGTCCAGACTATGTGACACCAGATCTTCCCATCCCATCCTGCATCGCTTGGCTGTGGCAGTACATTGCGACCAGTGACTTCGATATCGAATGGTGGTGGCAGGTTATCCTGCAGTAGATTCTGTGCGATCACTTCAGCATCGGTCATCACCCCATCGGCCGACAGTCCGAGATACCAGTCTTGCGGATTGTTCACATTGTAGCTACTCGGGCATGAGCCATCGCTGCCGAGATCTTGGAAGAGTACAATACCGAAGAATTCAGGATTGCGGAAGGTGATCGAGTTATTCTTGACCAGGTATGGATTCACATCGATAGCGAATTTGATCTGCGTTTTATTCTGGATATATGGACATGCACCACCGCCACCGCCACCACAATATCTATACAGAGTCCAGTCCTTCTTCTGCAGGCTCTTCGGGTAGCCGACCTGCTGAGTATCTTGAGCACCCATTATGCCAGCCCCATCTGCATCGTGCAGTCCACTTCAAACTTTGTGAAGGTATAGCCAGAGCCCTTGCTCGGAGCTGTGTCGAAGCAGAGCAGGACCACGAAGGCATCATCTCGGAAGTTGGTCTCACCTCTGTGATACATTGCCTGATAGAGATTTGTGCGAGGCAAGGTGAATGATCCTGCTGGAGCAATAGCGAATGCCGTGTCTCGGCCAGTGATCGCTCGATGGCTGGCAGTTATCTCAGCATCAGTGTATGAAGTCTGAGCAGTGTAGAGATCAGAGAATTTGCCGATGGCCACTCGGAATTGCCGAGCACCTTCGGCCGAAGCCATAGTGAATTTGATATTCAGATTGGCTTCAATGATATCACCATACTGAGGTTGAAGTACTCGGATCGCATTGATCGTGCTGATAGCTGTCTGGCCAGTATAGCTTGATGGCATCATGCTTGATAGATCACCTGGCACTGTTGTGTCGGAGATATCATAGTCTGAATTGGTCCGCCTATTGTAGCCCCACACATTCGCATAGTATGGGATGGCTTCCTTTCGGAGTGCTAGGTCCTGAGCTCCCACGAGAGCCCCTATATGGCCAGAGCCATGATGAATGCTGGAGCAGTAGCTGCGTTGCCTAGAGTGGCTGTGCCAGCGTTTGCTGCAAGCAATCCTCCGTTTATGGTCACTGATCCAGCAGCAGGAGCTGATAATTTAGCCATGACGATACCGCCATTGGCTGCGAATGTTCCATTCACACCAGAGCCCCATGTGTGATTGAGTTTTGTGCCAGAGCCGACAGTACCATTCCACAACTCAAAGACCGCCCTATTCGTACCAGAGGCATAAAGTTCAGGGGCATAGCCTATCACCAGCACATCTCTCACGCCAGGAGCGGTGAAGGTCAAAGAGAGCCCTGTGATCTGCACAACAGTTGTGCTTGTAGTGTTGAAGCTACCATCGGTCTTGTCATCATACCCCAGTAAAATTGCACTCGCTGCAAGAGCACCTACACCCACAACATTATCAGCAATATGTCTCGCAATAATTGCATCATCACCGATGCCAGTGCCATCGTTAAAGCTGGCATCATTGCTCCAGAGCTTATTCCATTTTGCTGTTGTTGGCTGCTCATCGGCTACGAATGTGTCTGCTGAATATGACATGTTATACCCTCTCTACTTGGAATGATTCAAAGTGTTTTATGTTGCCAGCTTTGCGGAAGTCAGGCTTGTGTGATTTATCCTTCTGGATCTCTTGACGAATCTGATGTTTTTCGAATGGCGATAGAGCGGTCTGCATTGCACCGACTGGCACTTTGCCTCGCTCAGCATCTGATATACGAGTGTCATTGCCACAAGCCACAGTCTCTGGTGTGGTGAATAATGGTGGCGTATACTCTGGCTCGGCCTGCTTTTTCTTCTTGGCTGCAGCAACATCTTTTTTATACGAGACTTCATATGTTGCCAGCTCTTTTTCAAAGGCAGCCTTCTCGATTGCATAAGCTGGATTAGGAATCATATTGCCACACTGATACCCCACCATTCGCTCACCAGTTGGAGCTTCATCCAGCCTGACTCGATGGCTCAAAAGTTTATCACCGATAGGGATCACATACTTGCCGAGCTCATTCGGAGCAAGGCCCATGCTCTCACCGCCACTACACTCGAATGCAAGCATCACACCACACTTGCTGCAGCTCACCAGCTCAACGACAGCGAAGTGCTGCTTGTAGAATGCAAGCATCTGATCTGCATCGGTTGCTATGGTCTCACTCGATAATATCATTCGATCTCCTCTGTTGTTATTATAGCCTGAATCTTATGGAGCAATAGAGTCAGTGCCACCGATCCTTGACTGATTGATGGTGAAGTACCGCTTGATGGCTCGCTCCTCTACCTCAAGCTGTTGCTGATAATCTGCATTGCGACCGATGACATTGGTGATACCTGTGATGTAGACTGTCTTGGTCTCATTAGTGTCATTGATCTGAAGCAGCCCAGGGTCTCCGATCTGCAGAGCAGGATCAGATTGTCTGGCCACAGGGCAGATGTACCGCTTGCCTGGAGACTTATATTCTTTGACCAGTGTATATGCCAGTGATCGAGCTGTGCTCTTATCCTGGATCAGATCATTCTCAATGGTGATCGGCTCGCCATTGTTCGAAGGATTCCGCCCGAAGGCATCAATGCTTGTCGGATCTTGGTATCTCTCTTCGATCACCTGAGTCACCTTCGCTGGAGTAGCATAGATCGCAAGCTGATTCAGATATATGATGCTCGTGAATGTATTGCGGAAGACCAGCTTGTATGTTGTGCCGAAGCTGTATGCTGACACGACCGACACATAGCTGCTCCTCGAGTTGCCTGAGCCATCAGAGAATTCATTGCTGGCATAGTAGCTTTGAGATCCCGATGCAGTTGTGATGTGGCGAGGTATGCTCACAGAGGTGGTCGGCAGTGGACCGAAGTCATCACTGAAGTCCACGAAGTATTCAGTGTCCACGCCTGCAGCCAGCTCGATATTGCTTGTAGCCTCCCATATCTTCTGCTGTGCTTGGACTGCTCGAGGCTTGGCCTTCACGATAACATCATTGATGATCGGAGTATTCTGCCACTGCAGATCAGATAGCTTGGAATAATTGAGCTGAAATTTTGCTACACCCGAGAAGGTCGTGAAGTGCTGTCGATTCCAGAAGCGGATAATCCCATTCTCATCCACAAACATCAGAGCCTGCTCGGCCTCTGTGCCATCCTTGAAGATATCTCCCCACTTGCGATCGTATGTGGCGAGGTATCCGATGTTCTGCTGTAGGCTTTTATCGACTATGAATTGAGAGGCACTGAAGCCCATCTCATACATGCCCGATGCAATGACATTATGGAATGGAGCATTTTGGAATGCACCGCTGATTGTGGAGCGGTAGCCATTGATATAATTGAATGCATCGAAGGCATGCATCTGCACAACTCTATTGTTCAGCGTGGCCTTTGGCTGCGTGGTGTAGCCTGTGAAGAGCTTCATGAATTCATCTTCTATACCGATTGAGATCTTGATCGGCCGATTCGGCAGGCCGACTCCAGAGCCGACTGTAGTATCGAAGCCTGGCAGGAATTTTTTGGTAGTGTTGTCGAGCTCGACATCAGCCTGAGCCATGATCACTCCATATGGTAGCTGGCCGATATTCTTCTGGACCGAGACCGAAGTCACGAATGGAGACACATCATCGAAGCGGAATTTGTCGAAGAAGGTCACGAAGTCACCGCCACCCTTCAAGATATCTGGACCACCGATGCGACTCTGATTGATTGTGAAGAATCTCACACCAGTTGCGGTAGTCCGCATCCATGCCATGAGTACACCGAAGCCGATGTGGCGAGCTCCGATTGAGATCTTATTGCCCCATCCGCTCGATACTGTCTGCATTAGAATTGCCTTATCTTGACTTTGTATGTAGTGAAGAGCGAATCTCCAGGAGCATAGTCATCAGTCTCATCAGGGTATGGCAAGCCAGAGAAGCTCAGTACCCCATATTTAGAGCTCGGATTGTAGTAGTTCACGCCAGATCCAGCGGTGAAGTATGCATCGAGCTGCCCGAATTCTGAGGTTGATATATTCTCGAAGATCATCTCGGCATTGTATTTGAAGCCGAGTGGATTGGCAGGTGTCCTGATCCGATTCCTCTGGACCGCTCCATCGATAGCGAATTTGTCTGTCTGAATATACTCACGCCATTCCCTGAGCTTTGATGGTTGCCGAGGAAGTGTGCCTGAGTTTACTGTGATTGGTAGTACTGCCATTATTGTGACCTCGCTCCGATGCTCTCTAGTTTAATCCCATTGCTCATAGCGATCCGCTGGAATTCTACCCACAGCCTCTCAGCCATCTCTCGGTACTCTGTAGGCATGCCAGCAAACATTCCGACCTGTATAGTCGGATCGAAGTTCACGACTGTCTGAGGGCCTGCATATGTGCTTCCTGTGTCGATTCGATTATCATCACCGAATACCTTCGGCCGACCTGTGAGCTGATCCACATCCTTCTGAGGGATCACATACTCACCCTTGTGGACAATACCAGCAATGTCATTCACTCCACCTCGGCCAGTGAAGCCACCTTCTGCGAAGCCAGGAATGACATCTCTGACCTTGCCAAGCGGTCCTGGTATATCCCAGTCACCGAGCTTGTCTCTCAGGAGCTGACCGATATTGCCGACCGCTCCGACAATCCTGCCTGGAATACCTGAGATGAAGTCGAATGCCTTCTGGAATGGTGTGACGATCGCATTGTATACACCAGCTAGAGCACTGCCGATATCACCTGCGATTCGGCCGACCGCTCCCACAAAGTCCTTGAGCCACTTGATTGCGTTGCTCACCCAGTTGATTATATTGCTGAGCCAGCCGATGCCGATCCTGAGTGCCTCCACGAATAGCATGATCTGAGCGAAGATGATCACACCCAGTACGATGCCGAGTGTCTTCAGGACTGGAATCAGCACAGGAGAGATCTGATCCCATAACTGCTTGAGTGATGGTAAGAGTCGCTCCTGGAATACCTTCCACACCTCCATCAGTGCAGGCTTCAGGTATACATTCCACAGATCTGACATCACCTGGATGGCAGGCTGGAGCTTCTTCATGACTTGATCAAGCCCACCGAAGTGATCGATGAGTAGCTTCACACCGAGTCCGAGTGCTGCACCTGCAGCAATGAATGGTAGGAGCGGAGCAAGTGCTGTCCAGATTGATACACCAAGAGCCACGAATGCAGGAATAAGCCCACCGATTATCGCTCCTGCAATGACAGGAAACCAGGGGGATATTGCTTCGAGGGTATCTTTGAGTGCCTTCATCACACCTTCAGGACCACCCATAGATTCGAACCAGTCATTGAATCCAGTGATCAGCGGTCCGATCAGGTTGCTTGTGAATTCACCGACAAGCTCCATGAAGTCACCGAATGTATTCTTGAATGCGGTCATCTGGCCTTGCGGAGTTTTGCGGAGTGCTTCATTCACCTTGCCATAATTCTGTGCCAGGACCTCATTCAATATGTTGGCCCTCTGAGTCTCATCGCCATTCTTGAGCTGCTCCTTCTGAGTATCAGAGAGAGTCACACCATAGCGAGACAGAGCACCGATGTTGCCTGTCATCACCTTACCGACAAGGTTGTTGATTGTGACCATATCTTCAGCGGTGGCATTGTGGCCCTTGAGCTGAGCTACCATGTCAGCGATCTTCGGAGTTAGCTTCTCGATTGTAGAGCCCTGCAGGTTGAATGTAGCGAGCTGAGACTGACCTGCAATTATTGCATCATCCTCGATGACACCGATCTTCTGCAGATTGGCAGCCTGAAGCTGGAGTACTTTGACATGTTCTTCTGTAGCACCCTTCACATTGAGCAGGTTGGTCCTGAGCTTTTGAGATGCTTCGACACTAGCATTGTATGCCTCCATCGACTTTGCACCGAATACAGCAGCCCCTATGCCTGCAGCAGTCAAACCTCCGAGCAGAGCGAATGAGCTCCCCTCGGCCTTCTTGAATGCAGCACCCAGTCCACCACCAGACTTCTCAGCTTTGCCGAGAGCCTTCTCAAGACCACTGGTGTCTCCGTTGATTTTGACTAGTAGATCTCTTGTGTTTGCCATGCTATCCCTTCATCTCGGCTTCGAGCTTTTGTCGCTCTAGGTCTTTGAAGCTCCCCTCTATTCTTATTATAGTCAAGAATTCGAGTATCCTATCAGATGGCTGATCGTCAAGCTCACCGATAGTCCACCCGAATTCCTTGCAGAGCAGATAGTCAAGGTATGGTCTTGGCACTGGTCGCTCTTTGTCATCAGAGCTGAAGTAGGATATCAGCTCTTGGCTGAGTTTTTTTTTGCCTGTTTGGCAGTTGCCTCATCTGCACCAGATTCTCGGATCAGGTATAGAGCATCTGCAGGCTCAAGCATATCCATATTCTCTTCGTTGATCTCAGCGATCTTGCCATCTGCACCATCGAGATTCCAGTCCTTCACGATCATCATCAGCATCTTGTCGGCCGACAATACCATATCGACTTCACCATCATCCTTCAGGACCATCGAATGCTTGGTCTGACCCCACTTGATACCGAGATAGATCTCTACCCAGTAATCCTTGTTTGTTGGCAGAGTGACCTTGCGAGTCGCTCTACCTTCTTTGAAATAAGCCATGTTGCACCTCCCTAGTTGTTAGTAGCTTGATCTTGTATTGCGTAGCACTGCATCCACGCTGGCACTATTGGCATTATCGTATGCACAGCGGAGCTTAAACTTCACAGCGTAGAAGTCTGATAGTCCAGTCTCCAGAGGGAAGTCTTCGTAGTATGTGCGGTACATGCGGACCTCAAGGCTCGAGCTGTATCCGCCACCGATCCCAGGACCATTGACCTTCCAGCTTGCAGCATTGCGGTTGAGAGCATAGAAGTCATCTCTCTGAGTAGTGCCTTCAAAGTATAGTGAGGCTTCGACAGTTGCTTCAAATTCACCATGATTGATTGTGTCTGGCTCTGCAGATCCATGTCGGAATACTGCAGTAGAGTTATTCTCCAGAGTTAGCTTGAAGTCATGTGGCTTCAGGTTGGTTGCTGCACCTGCAGCAGCGACTGTAGCACCGAATGCGAAGCGTGAATCAGCGAAGCTATAGATACCACCAGATGCAGTAGTCAGGCTTCCTGAAGTTGTGGTGATCGGGAATTTGCCGAGCAAGGATGCCTTCGCTTCCACTAGTGCATCGCTCACACTGAATTCCAGAGTCTTGACTGCGACATTAGGATAGTACTGCTTGTCGATAGATCCACGAGCCTGATTGATTGTCAGAGTCTTTGGAGTGTTGCTGTTATTGCGGACCATCGTGTGATCATAAACTGAGCCAGCGACATTCGCTGGAGTGTTAGTACCGAGAGCTGCATACAGGAAGAGCCCTGTATTGGTTGCATCTGCATTGATCGAGATTGATCCTTCAGACCACTTCTTGCCGATCACTGCATCGAATGTCTTCTCTCGTACACCATAAGCTGCTTCGTTTGGAATAGGCTCATGTTTGGCCATCAATGTATTTTCGGTGAATGGTACTATGTCCGTCTGTGGTACGGGCACACCAGCAGTAGCTTCTACTGCGACTCCAGCCCATCCTTTTCTTCCGATATCTAGTGACATGATTTATTCTCCTCTATTCGTATTATATAAGTATTTGCTTTATTGAATAACTACACAGGCCAGAATTATCTCGGCCATTCGGGTATTCACCTGCTCACCTTGCACGAATGACCACCTGCTCGGGATCGGCCGACAGAAGCCACGCCCCTGCAAAGTCGAGCCCAGGTAGATATCATTGTCAAACTTGCTGATCAGATCATCGACAATGGTCCGCATGATCCGCTCACTGGCTTCTTCACCCTGCTCCATCCGCTCTTGGTAGACTCGGATCGCAAAGTTATAGGTCCTGCCATCCCTTGAAGTATCTGCAAAATATGTTTCAGTATTGTCTAGCGGAGTGACAGTGATGCATGGATAGTCCACCATCTTACTTTTGGCATAGTCGAATACTGCAGTCGAATCCACCTCTGTGCTTGTTTGGACCACAGCTACTATTGCTGCAGATAGATCATTCCACATATCAAGCTCTCCTTCCCATTAGTGCTGACATCAGCTTATCAAGTACCTTGCTGAATTGGTTATCAATATATCCCTGTGAGGCTTCCCATCCTGGAGCAAAGAATGGCTGTGCTCGAGTACCACGCTTCTCGATAGTCTTGATGATCGGCCACAATGCTTTGCTTGGTATACCCTTCTTCTTGATCCATCGCTCGATGGAGTCTGAAGGTGGCGTGTGTGGTCCAGTGCCTTCTTCGACATCTCGGCCGTATGATTCCTGCACACTGATCTCAGCTTCAGGATATCGGACCTCAGCCAGCACTGATCGCTGCAGTGTACCGAATGCATGCGGAGCTCGCTGTCGGATCTCTCGCTGGCCATGTGTGGCTGAGTTAGTCAGAGCAGCAGTCACCAGAGGCTCAGCATCACCGCCTGCCTTCTTGATGTCTCGGATCAGGTCATTCAATCCGACCACCTCTACATCGACTGCTAGTCCGCCACTCATCGCTTATCCTTCGTGAGCACTAGCTCATAATGGTCTGGCAGAATGCCATTGTCATGCACCTGTCGGCCTCTCACAAAGTACTGTTCGCCAGTACCAGAGACAGTCACTTGCATACCTTCCACGATGCCAGATGAAGAAGTAAACATGTCGAAGGTCTTGCCGAATACACCATCCACCAGGACAGTTGTCTCGGCCGAGGATGGCTGGATATTGACTCTTACTGCAGCAGTACGAATCTGGCCTGGACCATAGTATCCAGAGTGAGTGACATACCGCTCTTTGTCGATGTCATTGGACTTCTTCTCGAGGCGAGCCACGAATACAATCTTGTCGAGTATAGGAGGCATCAGATCACCTTCCTGGCATAGCCTCCAGAGTCCAGGATATCTTCAGCAGCAGAGATCAGTGCAGACTTTGAGCGACCGCTGGAATAGCCGAAGCTCATGCTGACTCGACCCTGTGTGAAGCTCTGTGCTCCAGATGGATTGTATTTGCGAGCCACCATGTCTCGGATGTACAGAGTGGCTGCTTCCTTGAGATCTTCTGGCAGATCGGCAATGTCGGTAGCGTAGCCACCAGTATAGTCCACCTCATAGAATAGATCTGAAGAGTCCAGATGCAATAGGCCACGACCCATGCTGATCAGATAATTGCTCGGATATATCACATAGGTCTTTGGGCTCGGGATGAAGTAGGCTCGATTGCCACCATCCTCTAGTGTGAGGCTTTGACTCATACCGACACCGACAAGGCGAATGTCCTGGATATCTCCATCCTGGACTGGCCTTCGTCTGAAGCTGATGGTCATGTCTCCATTCGGAGAGATCAATGCTCGGTCTCGCTCGCCAGTCACAGCTACTTTGAAGAAGCCCTCGACATCACAGTACTGAGTGATGATCTTTGAGGCACGACTTATCATCCCTGATATTGTGGCCTGACTGAAGGTAGACAGGTCGAGATCAGGGGCATATGCTTCGAGTTCTGTTTGTGTGATAAGATTCTCTGCCATCATGCCCTCTCTGTATATATTATAGCTCAGAGTACTCCCCCCGATAGATTCGGGAGGAGTCGCTCTAGGCTACAGATCAGGATGTAGCTAGGCCACCGACTTTGTACTGATATGGCTCACCGATCACCTTCAGCACTGTGGTCTCGAATACACGAGATTGAATACTGTGGTTGCTCGTAGGCACATCATAGATACTGATCGATTCAAGATCTTCCATCTCGATCCAGTTCTCTCCAGCAGCGGAGCGAACACTGAGCAAGAAGGCCCATGACAAGGCATAGCGACTAGTCACTACCTTGATCAAGTTACCTGTGTTGCCATCCACGATGTTGCTCAAGTGTTGGCCACCTGTTGCAGCACCTTGATTGTCGATCACAATCCTCTGGATGCTTCCAGTACCTTCGAGCTGATCAGACAGAGCTCGGTTCTGTCGAGGGTTCAAGACCAAGTGAGACACCAAGTCAGCACCATTCTGGAAGAGAGTCTGAGCATAGTTGCTCACACCTGATGCTGTCAAAAGACCAGCACTTCCTGAGTTGGTGGTGATGAGCTTGCTGAAGCCTGAGTACTCTGTGCTGTACAGAGCAGCGTCACCAGTGAGAGTCATCACTTCCTCACCAAGCAAGACCTCTGTGGTCTTGATAAGCTCTTCACGAGCTCGGACATCTTCCAGGTTGCCACCACGATTTGATGCGATCTGCTTGCGACCGATCTCTACATCACGACCCAAGAGCTTGTATGGATAACTCACGAATGAGTAGCTCTGACTGGTCTGGTTAGGCTGGCCAGCATCAGCGAAGCCGACACTAGATCCTGTACCGCCAGCTTGGTTGTCGAGGCGACTTGTTAGCTTGTTAAATGATGCAGCTTCTCCCATGCCAGAGACACGAGGCAAGAAGTTGCGAACAGGCGTGGCTGTTGGCACAATGGTCTTTACTACAGGATCAAGATTCTCTGGAGAATAGATTGATCGAGAGCTTGGACTGAATGTGTATGTACTAGATGTCACAGCCTTGCGGATTTCATCTTGTACTAGTTGAGCGATTTGATTTGCTTCCATCTGAAAACTACCTTATCTTTGCACCTCAATTATTTGTAACTGAATATCTACCCTTTGCTGAAGCTGGCTCGGACTGAGGCATGCTTGGCACGACTCTCAGGATCGAGAAGACGAGAATACTTGCGGAGCTCGAAGGCAACTTTGAGTCGCTCATCGTGAGTACCGACAGCAGGATCTGCTGCTAGTTCATCAGCTCTTTTTAGGAGCTCATCCATTTTCTTCTTGTTCTGACCTTCCTCCGAGTTAGGATCTGGATCTGTTGGATTATCCACTTCCTCCCCCTTCTTCACTGTATAGGTCTTGCGGACTTTGGAAGCAGCAGGCTGCTTCTTCAGACTGGCGATCTCCTCTTTTAGAGGCTCGACTGCTTTCGCAATCCCTGCCTCTACTGCAGCAGATACCATCTTTGCAAGATCACTCTCACCAGTGGACTTTTGAATGGTGGCCTTTGGAGCGAATTTCTTCTGCTTGCCACCCTTGCCAGATTTGTCTTCATCGGCAGCAGGAGTCTCTGGCTCTTCTTCCTCTGCATCTTCAGGAGTTTCTACTTCTTCATCTTCGGCAGGATCGGTATCGGTCACGACTTCATTGCCTTCATCATCGACTTCGACAAGCTCTTGGCCTTCAGAATTCACAAGTGGCTGGACCACAGTTTCCTTCTCACCAGTTGGCTCTCCATCTTCACCGATGACTTCTTGCTCGACTTCAGCACCAGCTACAGGCACGCCTGCTTCTGCTGCTCGATCTTCAGTGTCATTCACTGGTCGGCCATTGTCTTCAGCAGAAGTCACGACTGCAGCATCTGCATCACGATCCTCTGCACCTGTTACTGATTTTGCTCGATCTTTGACTTGCTTAGACATAGTGATTAGCTCCTCGCTCTTCTTAATGTTTAGTGCCTTTGCTGCATTGGCGATGGCTTCCTCGTAGTCGGGGAAGTTCTCTGGCTCAAGAATTTCTTCAGCAGCAGCAGCTTGGATAGCTTCGAGGGCAGTCTTCAATCCAGACAGATCCTTCTCACCATCATATGATTGCCAGAAGATATAGTCTGACAGACACATGGCTAGGTCAGCGAGCATAGCTCCTTCCCATAGACTTTTTGCGAGTGTATCTTGTTTGCCCATACTATCTTCATTGTATAACATGACAGAGCCCTTCATAATGCTTTGCGAATCTGAATACTGGAATTGCTTCTCCCACCAAGCGACTGGTCGGCCAAGTTGCTTCTCGAATGACTCCTCGTGAATCAGCTTGCCACCCTTTGATTTGATGATCTGGAATGTAGCTGAAGCCACAGCAGGATTATCCACAAGTGAAGTCTCACCAAGATCATAATCATCGATCACATTGACCATCTTCTTTTTGCCATCGATCATCATCTGAGTCATCTTGCAGTCATTGACTCGGCCACCGATGCTGAAGCCAGCCAGCACACCTTCCTTGACTTTGATCCAGGCATTCTCTCCATC
>CAZXMM010000014.1:0-12546 GCA_964641255.1 uncultured Gammaproteobacteria bacterium
GATGAAATAGCTTGGCGGACACAATGCGGCTATTGATGATTTTCAGCGGGTTGTCTATTGCTTGGTGCAAAAAATGAAAATCAAACTTGCCACCATTATGGGCATAGATGATATATTTGTCGGGTAGCGTCTCTAGCCACTTCATCAAATCCAAATGACAATTTGGACCCCAAAAAACTTCGCACTTATCATCGCTTAGAAACTGCCCCGCGAACGGTCGCGGCTCACGTCCATATTTGAAAGGGTCAGTTTCAAAATCAATGACGGCAATCTTTGCGGGTTTGCGGGTCATATGCGTTTGTGTTCTTTCATGTGGCAGATGCAACAGACCCAAATCACAACAAGAGGCTTTCTGTAATCGGGATGATGCGCGTAAAGCTTTTTGGATTTGTCGCACCGCTCGCATTTGTTAGGCGGTTTAAGCGTGCCGTTTCTTTTCGCGGTCTGGACGCGATACCAAGCGCGGCGACGA
This sequence comes from uncultured Gammaproteobacteria bacterium, assembly GCA_964641255.1. GTDB lineage: Bacteria > Patescibacteriota > Microgenomatia > JAMCZE01 > JAMCZE01 > CAZXMM01. Next base: position 473 of record CAZXMM010000014.1, read on the forward strand.
GACGGGTTCTTTTTTCTCCATAGGTTGCGTCTATCTATTTCGGGTCTGTCATCGGGTGTCGGTGCGTCAATCATTTGCGAGCCCATTTGATTTTGCGAATGCGCTTTTTGCGGCGGGTTGCGATTGGGTGTTCTACAAACCATTTGGCGGTTGTTGTCTTTACAATCGTGATATGGCGAAAAAATTTTACACGGTCCCCATACTCATGTTTATAGCCTTCCATATATCTAATCATATCATCGACCGTATGGAATATGCGACGGCTAAAGCCTTCATGGTCTTTTTCAGTTACTTTGAATGCTATGCGTTCTCCCTTATCAACATCAATAGGCCCGATTTTATCGGCTTCTTTTCTCCACCGCTCTATTTGTTTTTGGAGTGCATCAACACCAACAAGCGGGATACGCTCAACGCGAACACGCCACCCGTTTGCATCTTCCGCATATGATTTAATTTTGATTTGAGTTTCGCCCCCTTCATTCTTGAGGGTCGCTTTGACCCCGCCTTTCGGTCTTGTTACAAAAATGCCTTTGGGGCTTGTTGGCATTCCTAAATTGCCCGCGCGTTCTAATACTTGTTTGCCGCGTTTGCCTGCCGGAATGAAAAAGAAGTTTTGTTTGTCCAGAAACGGGCTATACCACTTCCAAGCCTTATTAATGCGGGTCTTACGATATTTCGTTATGGTCTTTGATTTGGGGACATAACCGCCAACACGTTCAAGAGCCTTCAAACGTTGTTGATATTCTTTATCGCGGGCTTTGTCTTTGATTGCGCGTTGCTTGTCTTTTTGCGCGCGTAATTTATCGCGGGCTTTTTGTGCCTCGCGCGATTTTTTCGCTTGATTTGTTTTGGAAGGGGGCTTAGATTTCGTCACGGTCTTGCGGACCTACTTTGGAGCCCGCATAGGCGGGGTGGGTGTGGAAGCCGTCACCCTAGCTTATGCGGGCTTCTTTCACAAGAGGGGACACCATGCCACCCGCTGAAAATGTATTGAGAGCCTTAGCGAAGATTGAGAGCGCAGACCGAATTGACGCCTTACGCTTTGAACCGCTTGTTTATGCCAAACGCGATAGCCACCCTTCACACGTCATTGATGCGATTGTCAAAGCTAACCGTTGTTCGCGTCATACTGCCGCCGTTATCTATTCAACGTCTTTCGGTTGTTGGCAGTTGATGGGGTTCAATCTCTATGCCTCTTGGAATGCCCCGCATGTGTCGGTTGGTTTCTTTTTGTCATCCCGCGAAAATCAGCGCAACGCTATTAGACGTTTCCTAGAGCGCAATGGGCTTGACCGCTACACACAAGAACAACTCTTGACCAAAGAGCATAGCGAAGCTTTCGCGAAGAAATACAACGGACCCGGCAATGTGATTGAATACGGTTCACGGCTTCGCAACGCTTTGGCGCAAATGGTGTAAGCGGTGTCAAATGTCCAAATTTTCGAGTGGCAGGTTTGTGATGATAGAAAGCCGCTCCCGGCTTGTGTCGCGACTGTTACGTGTTTGGCAACTGACAGCCCCGTATCAATCGGGATTGACAACATTTCGTTGCGAGACGTTTCCATTCCTGTTGAATGGGTGTTGATTGATAACTATGCGAATGGAACTACTCAAACTGTCAACATGGGACCACTTACAAAAGTGGTTGCCGCTTACAGTCGCGCAGTCTATCGCGTGCCGCGCCAAGCCCGTGCAATCTCACTCACGCTTGATGCTGATGTTAATGTCATCGTTTCAAACGTCCAAGACTTTTTGGAAGCGGCGGCAGATGAAATTGCAATCCAACAAGCGGCTAACCAATTCGTGAGTTATCCATGGATTACATTGACGGCGGGTCGCGCACAATTACAAGCGACTGACCAAAACCGCAATTTACTTTTGAGTGCGGCAACCGCTCAAAACTATACGTTGCTCGATGCAACGTCATTACCGAATGGATACCTAAACCCTCACATTAGAAACGCGGCGGCGGGTAGATGGTCAATTGTTCCTTTGGCCGGTCAAACGATTAACGGTATATGGACTAACGCCAACCCTCTAATGCTATCGCAAGAAAATAGCATTATGCTTTCTAATGATGGCGGGCAATGGCAAGCACGTGGCCATATCTCATTTAAGACGCCGCAACAAACCATTAGCGCGGCGGGTGGTCTTACCATAGCTCACGGGCTCAACGTTGTTCCTAGCGGCTTTGGCACATTTGGCGAATGTATCGCGGCCAACGTTGGTTATTCGATTGGACAAAGAACGCAAGTACCTTCCCATTCTGATAACACTTCGCGCATATCGTGGGCGGGTGTTGTGTGTGATAATACCAATGTGAATATCAGGTTTGGCAATAGCGCAACTCCCGATGTTACAAATTTCACTACAGGCGCTAGAACCGTCATAACAACTGCTTCATGGAGATACGTTGTTGATTGTTGGTATGATTTTTAATGGAGTGAAAGCCGAATGTCACAAGTTGATGACACAAACAAACCAATCACGAAAGAGGAATTAGACGCATGGAAAAAGGAACTAACGACCCAACAGGAACAATTGCAAACCCTGTTGAACAACCTAACAACGGAATTGCAAGCGGCCCAATCAACGGGGGCCAGCAAGACGGAATTGGAAGCAATCAAGGCGGACCTGGCAGAAGCCCGGAAAGAGTTGCAAACGACCCTGAGCGAATTGGCGGACCTGAGGCAAAAAAGCGTAGAGGCAGACCGGCTCTTACAGAAGAACAAAAAGCAGCAAACGCCAGAGCCAGAGCCGCAACCGGAACCGGAGCCGATAAAGAAGAAAACGAGAGCCGAAAAACTACGCGGCAGTTGGGTTTAGAGGTTGGTCTATTAGCCCAACAGGTTCAAGGCTTGCACGCCATAGCGGCGGCAATGACCGGCCAACCAATTTTTCAGTTGAAAGATGATGAAGCGAAGGCGCTAGCCAAAGCGGTTGCGGACTTGGCAACTCACTATCAACTTGACTTTGCGGGCCCAATCGCTTTGTGGGTCAACTTGGCGGCAACGCTTGGAATGATTTACATGCCGCGCTTTATGATGATACAGCAAATGAACGCAATGGCCAAAGCCGCGCAGCAAGCTAAGGCCAACGCTCCGGGCTCTGATATGGTGTTAAAGCCTCAAGGCCCAATCGACTACACAAACGCAAACGCTGCATAGAGGAATAAAATGGCTAAGAAGAAAGTTACACAGGTTGTTGAAGTTGAGGTTGATGACGTTGCCACGTTTGGCGCAAAGGCAACCAAGACAAACAAAGACGGCGAACCGGCAGAAGGTAACATCGTTAGCGTGTTGCCTTCTGTTGATGACGTGTTGAAACGCATTGAAGATGAAGCCGCTTGTGGTGATCCCAAGCGCGAAGCCAAGGCCCGTGATATGCTCGTTATTGCGCGTGCCGCATTTGGTGTTTGAATGACGAAAGCCAACAAAGGAATTACGTTGTTACCCGGTTTGGGTGAACGCTCTTTGATTGTCGGAATGACGGGGAGCGGCAAGACCGCTTTCCTTTGTTGGCTTCTCAAACGATTGGAACAGAGCCCGATTGTCATCTATGACATTAAAGACGAGGAAAAGTTTCCCAAGCTTCCCTATTCAACGATTGTGACCCATCACCATGGAATTCTGGAAGCGATAGACAAAGCCGAAAGTGATTACATTGTTGTGCGTCCCCCGGCTGACATTCTTGGCGAACCCGAGTTGTTAGATGACTACTTGTGGAAGCACTATGAAAGGCTTCATGGGATAACCGCCGTTATAGATGAAGCCCCGGCATTTCATCGGAATGGACGCGCGTTCAAAGGTCTAACCGCATTGATGGCGCGGGGCAGGTCGCGCGGGATAACAACGATAGTTGCCGCTCAACGACCCGCAATGATTAGCCGTTCTTGCATCACTGAAAGCCAAAATTTGTTTTGTTTCTATGTTGGCGATGGCGCAGACAAAAAGCGATTGAGCGACATTATTCCAAACTTTGAAGATATGGCAGACCCCCCAGAACACGGCTTTTATTTTTTCCGTGCCGGGTCGCGCGCGCTCCATAAATTCGGAAAGGTAAAGCTTGACCCGGAATTAGATACGGGATATATTTCCGCCGCGCTAGATGCTGTTGACGTTGTGGCCGATGACGATACAGCGAAGCCCCGCAAACGAAACTTCAATTGGGTTTAACAGAGGCCACCACCAATGCTCAATGTCAACGTTGCCAACTTCATTACCGTTGGTTTGATTTCTCTCATTTTCATCGCCATTGCAAAGCTAGTGGCCGCTTGGGCAGGTTATGACCTGTCTTGGATTTGAGAGGGTCGCACATGCTCAACGGTCAACTTTTCAATGCGCCTGATATTTTGTTTATCGGGATTGTCGCAATCATCTGCGCTATCTTTTTCCAACCGTGGTTTGACATGGTAGCGCAAAAGGCAATTGGAGAAGCGTCTTAACATGGCAAAGCAACGCCAATTTACTGCACAAGAATTGCAAGAGATTAACGCGAACAATCGCGCGGCTCTACTTGCTACCGCACCGAGGTTTCGCAAGAACCTCAATTCGTTTACAGGCGGCACGTCACAAACAACGCGCATCAAAATCAACAACGTTGGTATCACTACCAAATTCCAACTTGACATTAGCGCGGCTATCACAATCGGCACCGCCATTGCGACCCCAAGCGCCAAAGCCCCTTGGAACCTTATCAACCGTTTGCGCTTGACTGACTATGACGGCACAGACCGCTTGAACCTTTCGGGCTACCAACTCTTTTTGTTGGCGTGTGTTCGCAACAAAACGCTTTTTGGTTTCAACAACGAAAGCGGTACCGCGCTTTTCGTAAATCCGTTGGTGCCAACCGCCGTTGCATCGGCAACACTCCAATTCTTCATTGATGTTCCTGTTGCCTTCGATCCGGGTAACATGGTGCAACAGTTGCAAGACTTGCGCGGGGCAATGTTGACGCATACCGCGATTGGTGAGGCTTATCTCAATATCGACTGGACGGGTTCGCTTTACACGAACAACGATATTGAAAGCGTTTACGCGGGTGCCGGTACAACTACTGTTGTCGGTCAATCGACCAACTACATTACCGTGACCGCTTGGCAAGAATACCTCTTGCCGCAAAACATCGGCGGCAACTTGCCAATGCCGTTCCTAGACCTTTCAACAGTCTATGAATTTGTTGGCAACATTCGCACTTCTGACAGTCTCGCGGTCAACTCGGATAAGATTATCTCTTATCCGAATATGCGCGCGGTTGTTGGTGCATACTTCTCTTATGTGTCGGGTGGCGCTGTTGCGTTTGCCAACATCAACGGCTTTAAGTTGGTGGCAAACTCCAACAACATCATGCGAGAACACACGAACCGCTCAAAGAGTTTTGAGCAACGTGTGTACCTCAACACCGACTTGCCAGCGGGTGCCTATTTCGAGTTGCACCGTGAGAAGCCAATCGAAACTTCGCTTTACGGCAATGTGCAAATGTACATTAACCCCGCCGTTGTTGGCGCGGGTGCCTATGTTGAAGTTGGTTGGGAAAGCTTCTTTACCAAAGGCCAAGCGTTGCCGGGTGTCGGTCAGTAGCCAACGCTATAGACCGATTGGCAGGGGGCGGGATGTTGTCGGGTCATTCCGCCCCCACTAACACAAAGAGGAATTGAAATGGAATACCTTTCTGGATTGGCGAATTGGGAATTTCTCGATGAGCCCGCTTACCGTTGGTTTATCTGGCTTGGCGCTTTGTCGCTGATGATTTACCTTTGGGGTGTCATTCTCTCATTCATGCAATAGGTCCGCTTATGTTCAGTTTTCCGATGTTGCTTGGTTTGTTTCTTCTCTACCTTGTTGCGCGCGACCGTTTCAAACTTTATAGCGCGCTTGTTGATGGAGCATGGGACAAACTAGGCGCTGGCATTCAGAGCGCGGCCAAAGGCCCCGCAACGGAATAGGACGCGAAATGCTACCCGTTCTCAATTCTATCAGTGGAGCGTTTGCCGGTATCTATCTTGCCGGAACCGTGTTCAATGGGAAACTGAATGAGTTGATTAAACTGTTGATGCAAGAAGTTGGATACCTTGAATTTTTGGTAGCCTTATTCGTCTTGTACAACTTGACAATCAACAAATGGACTAGCGGACCAACTTGGGTGTTTGTCGCCTTGGGTGTTATGTCGCTTGTGTTGTATGTTGCCGCCAACTATGATTTCAAGTCAGCGTTGAGCAACTTCGCAAGCGGGCAAACGGGATTGTTTGACACTCTATTGGCGATAGCCCGCCAATTCAAAATCTACAACGTTGAGACAACAGAGGCTTGAAATGGCTAGAGACGTTACAGAAATTTTCATGTTCCTTGGCACGATTGCGCTAGTCTCTATGCTAGTCTATCGCTATCAGGGAACAACCGCGATTATTCAACAAGTAGGCTCTACTTACCAAGGCTTGTTGGCAACCGCGACATTCCAAAACCCGGTTAGCAACGGTTTCAGCAATTAGGGGGCACAGTGCTTAGAAAGCGCAAACCCCCACAAAGCTCGCAAGACTACTTTGGATTGGCAAAGCCTAGCGATTGGCCAGCCGATACTTGGAAGCCGCGAACCAATGTGCCGGGTGAATACGGTTTAGACCTTGATGCGGGTGAACGCCGCACAAGGTTTATTGACATGAGAGCCCCTGTAGTAACCCCGCCGATAGTTGGGTTGCTCAGTGGCTTTTTGCCGTTGTTTGATGTTCGCTCCATTGTTTATGCGGGTGTTGCTAAAGCGGGCTTTGGGCCCGGCACAACTCAATACCCCGTAAACCTTCAATACCAAATCAACATTGAAGGTTTGGACAAACGGAGTTTTCCACAATGAACGGCATAGGCGAAATTATCACCAACAAATATGTTCTTATGGGTGGCGTTGCCATTGGCGTCTTGTTGCTTGTAATGAGCGGAAGCGGCGGCAGTGGTGGGGGCTCTGGTATTGACCTTGAAGCCTTCAAAATTCAATCGGGCAACTATCAAGCCGAATTGAACACCAACACTCAACTTGCGAGCATTGCGGCGGGTGTCACCAAAGCCAACACAACGGCAAACACCCAACGCACGTTAGCCGTGTTGGCGTCAATGACAACGATGGCACAAAGCGCGAGCCTTGAGCGTGTGAGACAAATTGAAAGCGCGGCGGGTGTTCGCAATTCGCTTATCACGTCAAACACGATGTTGCAACTCGACAGACAACAGAACGCAAACCGTATCGCTTTGGCACGTGTTGGCGCTACCGTTTCAATGGCAAGTTTTGATAGGGATATTGGCGTTGCGAAAGAGCAAGGCGCAACCGCTCGCTATGTCGCGAAGAAACAAGCCAACGCACAAATTTGGGGTTCGGCAATCGGGGCTATTGCCAAGATTGCCCCCGCCGCGATTGCTGCGATATAAGAGAGAAACAAAATGGAAAGCCTCTTAGCTAACAAGTGGGTTCTATATGGTGGCGCGGCGGTTCTTGCTCTTGTTGTAGGTTATTCGCTTTTTGGTGGTGGCGGGTCCGCTTCTGCCGATGATGGCGAAGGCTCTACCACGGGAACGGGAATGCCTTTATTGCTTGGTGGCTATGGAGCCCCTGGCGCGGGGTCAGCCGGGGCTACCGGCATTGTGGCAGATAATAGCGTTGAACTATTGGCCAACCTCGAAAAGACCAAAGCCGAATTTGGTTATAATGTGAGTATGGCCGATATTGCTGCAACAATGCAATTGGGTCTTGCTTCTCTGTTGACGCAAGAGAAGGTCGCGCTTGACACCAACCAGACGGAAAGAACGCTTGCCGCTCTTGATTTCTCAAAGACCATTTTGAATGACAAGAGCGTTCAAACCCTTTCCGGTACTATTGATGTTGGCTCTTACGGGAGCGGGCTTGTTGCGTTTGATTTGGCCAAAGTCTTTAAGAATGATGTTAAGGGCAAATGGACTATCAATAACAATACCGCTCTGTTTGGCGGACCCGGCATTGTCAACAACCTATCGGCTAACCGCTTAGAACCTTCTGGTTATTCCGTTCCTAACGCAATGGGTATCAATTATGGCATTCCCCAATCTTTCACAAGCGTGCCGGTCAACCCGGCAAGCGCGCCTGTTGGCACTGTCAATGGATACGCTGGCACCTCCCAAGCCCCTTATGTTCCAGGAGTGGGGCAAGCAACAAACAACGCTTATGCCGGTCAACCTTCCAACTCTGCCCCTGTCAGCGTTTCGGCCCCTGCCAGCTACCCAAGCAATACAACGGTTCAATCTGGACGTGTTTCGGGTAAGGTAACAAACACCGCCAAAGGCGCTAACGCTTTGGTGTAAGGAAACGCAATGGCCGATGTTGGAAGCGTTTATAAAGACCAATACGAAACGGCGGCAAAATCTGCCGCCGCTTCTTTTGGCATTCCCGAGCAAATCTTTCTAAGCCTTGTACAACAGGAAAGCGGTTGGAACCCCAACGCATTGGGCACGGCTGGCGAATGGGGCTTTACTCAGTTAAAGCAAGGTGCCGCCGATGAAGTCAACGCAAACCGCTATGACCCGATAAGCAACTTAAAAGGCGGTGCCGCATATCTGGCCAAACAATTCAAGGCGACTGGCAGTTGGTCGGAGGCTTTACGCGCGTATAATCAAGGTTACACGGGAGCGCAACGCGACCCCAACGCGGGCAAACAATACGCAAGCGAAGTTTTGACCCGCGCTCAATCAATGGGCTATGACGGGAAGAACGCGACAACCCCCACCGATGATGTTCCATTCGTTGTTGACCCCTCGCAAATCATGGGGCAGTCATTCGGTCAAGCTTGGGATATGGTTCGCAAGGCTCTTGGATATTCCCCGCCCGCAGCGTTGGCAGTTGGTGCCGCTACTGGCGAAAACATCCCATTGGCGGCGGGTGTCGCTGAATGGTTCACTAGCTCAATCGTTTATATTCTCGCCTTTGCAATCATAATCGCGCTTGCGTGGTCAAGTATGCAAAGCCTTTTTCAAATGGGTGCAACACAATGAAGCCGGTAAAGCCTAATCTAGTTTCAGCGGTCAAAGATACGAAACTAATTTCTCGCGAGTTTGATACAGTTGACCCCGCCGCCGCGTTGGGTATGCGCTCTAGCACGCCTAACCGCGAATTGATGATGTTGCGAGCACAGTTTCCATTTGTGCCCATCATGCCACCTCCCAATTTTGTCATAACGAAACTGTTAGCGGCTAACGTTGCACAGAACATTGATACGCCCGATATGGCGTCAATTGTTCGCTTGTTTGGTGATGGCGATTTCTTCGCATCGTTTGGCGGTAATGCGATTGTTCCCGCCGCAGCAAACGTGGGTTGGAATGATGGCATAGCGCGGCCAGAAAATATATTCTTTTACATCAAGGACAAACCGCAAATTTCTGTCATATCAGCAACAGTCAACCGCGTTGTAACCGCCGCTTTCTGGACGTTCAACTTTACCGATGAAGGTGCGGAAGGTTTGTAGCCAATGGACGCAATAACACCCATTCAATTTGTCAACACGGTTTTGAATTTTTGCATTGTGCCGCTTATAGTGGTGTTGTGGAATTTGAAAGCCGAAATAGCTTCATTGCGCGTAACGTTGCACGAACATTTCGCAACCAAAGATGAAGTTGAGAAGATAGAAGAACGCATAGACAGTATGCGTAACCGTAACGGTTACTATGGGTGACCCCGTGAAAAGAGATTGCCGCAAGAGCAAAGTTACGCGCCATGTATGCGCCAAAAATAAGAAGATGGCACCAAAGCGAAAGAAGCAAATTCAAAAGAATGCCCGTACTCATCGGGTCTTGTTTGTGTAGTGTGTTGTTCTTTCGTGGCACGCTCGCAACCCCCTTGTGCGGTTCGGCCCCGTGCAAGGGGGTAACTCTTTGAAGCCGATTGGAGATAAAATGTTTGGAGAAAAATTCATTGGCTTTGTTCGCCATCTTGTGACCGCATTGGGTGCAAGTATTCTAGGCGCTAAAGCCGCTCAATATCTTACCCCTGATATGATTGACACTATCGCGGGTGCCGCTCTTATGGGCCTTGGTTTCGTTCTTTCGTGGCTTGCCAAGAAATATCCTGCCATTGCCCCAATCATCGAAGCGGTGCAAAAGGTGCAAGAGGAAAACAAAGGAAAGATTGTGTGATGTTTGGTTTGAACGGGTCAACCGTATTGCTTGGGGCCGGGGCAATTGCAGCAAGTTTCTTGCTATGGCTGTTGCTTCGTTCTACTAAATCACAAGCCGCAACAGAGGCAACCGCCGCTGTTGTGCATGGTCTTGACGCTGAAACGATCAAAGCGACACAAGAGGCGGCAAAAGAAGTAACCCGCGAAGTGTCCGCCGATGATGTAGAAGCGGCTATGCGAAACAAAACTTTCTGAGGTTTGAAAATGCTTTTTGGTCGTGATATTGTTGTCAATGTTGTTGGCTCTGTAGTCGGTACATTGATTGTAATCTGGTTTGTCAAGAATTACTGGCCAGAAGGGGCTAAGGTTCTTCCATGATGAAACGCGCGTTATTCGCGTTGGTGGTCGCTGGCACTCTCACGGGGTGCCAGCAAAACCCCACTTACGTTGCAGTTGGTCCGCCGCTTGTTGTCTATAGTGACCGCTTCTTAGATAAAGCGGCTGATGAAATGAAAGCGGTTCAAGCTTGTTGCCCTAACACAACGCAATTGATAATTGATTACGCGAAATTGCGCGCGGCGGTTAAGGTCATCACCAAGCAAGACACCCGCCCAAAGTCATTGACAGACCCCGCGCCTTATGTTAAAGGTGATGGGTCAAATGGAGATAGTGACAATGGACCCGCGAACACTGGACAAAGCCCGTAACCGTGCCGCTGAATTGGCGGTGCAACACAACAAGCCTTATTGCATCAAACGCGACAAAGAGGCTCTTTACGTTGTAAGCGTTGAACAATCTTATCTCTACCCTGGCGTTGTGTTACAGGGTGAAACGTTTATCCCGATTGTACCAAACCAATTGCGAACCGACCCCGCCGACACCATACCGATTGAAAAGACCGTTAAGGCTTCCCCCGCAGCAAACAAGGCGGATTTGTGATGATGTATCTTAAAAGCATGGTTGGCAGAAGTGGCCCCGGTATCACTACCGCGTGGAAGAACGCCAAAGGAAATAAGACGGCAGTCATTCGGACAACCAACAACGCGAAGCCATCGAAGAAAGCGAGGCGCGGCAAGTGGGGAAAAGCAAAGTGACAAAGAAAACCCCGCGCTCTATCGCCAAGGCTAAAGGCCGAATGGCGTTCAACCAAGGCAAGTATATGGCCGATAATCCATATGACAAGCAAACTCAATACAACCTGTATCAAGCTTGGATTTTGGGATACGATGAAGCGGATAAGGCCAAACAAGCGCGTTATAGAAAAGATGATAGAGCCATGAAACGCGGCAAATGGGGTAAGAACTAGCAAGCCAGTCAATGTAACAATTCGTGATTGGACGTAATGAACGGGGTTTGGTAGGTTGATTGTGTTGAGTGGTTGGAAGCCTAAACGAACGGTTCAAGCGGCTTAATGGCTTGGCAAGGGATACAACCGGGAACCGCTCAACGCTAACAAAAGGAAAACCCGAATGAAACACGTTTATATCAAGTTTACAACCAACGAGGTTAAAGTGAGTTGGTTGCAAGGTTTGAACGCAAAGTTTAAGACGTTTGCCAGCGTTGTTGATGCTCGCAAATTTGCGTTAAAGACCGCAGGCAAGACCGGCATTGTTGTTGACGAAACGGTGACAGCATGAACCCGGCAAAGTCAATCAAGTATCTTCAACACGTTGAACGCATGGAGAAGCTTTCACACAAGTTGCTTGGCAATGACGGAAAAGGAATGCTTACCGTTATGCGCCGCTTGCGTGGCATTGTTGAGGGTCTGCCAGATGATGACAACCTGACACAGTGCCTTGCATTGCTCGAATGGACTGCCGCGCATCACGCTTGGCACCATGCCGCCGATAGCGCGCTTGATGATTTGTTGTCTGCCGCCAATTGCAAAAGAACGGTTGACACCAACACCCTAACCCTTACAATGGGCCAACATGAATTGGTTATGACGTTC
>CAZXMM010000015.1:0-12423 GCA_964641255.1 uncultured Gammaproteobacteria bacterium
TAGAAGCCAAGTTAACAACTTGGACTTTTCCTGTTTTGCTAAATATTATGATGAGAATGTAGGGCTTTCAACCGACTGAAGATATTTAATTACTTCCAGAGCTGCCTGACAGCCATAGCCCGCCGCCGTTACCGCTTGTTTATAGTGGTTATCGTGGACATCCCCGGCGACAAAAACCCCGGGAAGTGATGTTTGCATCCCCTCTTGTTTTTTGATAAACCCTTTTTCGTCAAGTTCCAGCTGGTCAGTAAAAATCCCAGTATTAGGAGAGTGGCCGATGGCCACAAAAACGCCGTCAGTATCCATGGTGGAAGACTCCCCGTTTACTGTCGACTCAAGACGCACCCCACTGACCCTAGCCTCCCCTAAAATCTCCATGACGGTAGTGTTAAACACCATTTTAACATTGGATAATTTCTGTACTCTTTCTATCATTATCTTACTAGCTCGAAAGGCCTCTCGTCTATGAACAATAGTCACTTCACTGGCAAACTTGGACAAAGTTAAGACCTCTTCCATGGCCGCGTCCCCTCCCCCGACCACAATGACTTTTTTCCCTTTAAAAAAGAAGGCATCACAAGGGGCACAGGAGGAAACTCCTCTACCAATTAACTGGCTCTCCCCAGGAACTCCCAGCCAAACCGTATCGGCTCCGGTAGCCACAATAACACTTCGTGATTGATAACTTTCTTTATTATCTTCATCAGTAGTAATAGTAAAGGGCCTAGTGCCAAAATCTACTCCAGTGACGTTGACTAGTTTAATTTCACTGCCAAAGCGCTCGGCTTGGGACTTCATGGCCGCCATCAGCTCTGGTCCCAAAATTCCCTTGGAAAAGCCGGGGAAATTTTCCACTTCGGAAGTAAGCATCAACTGCCCACCCCATTTCCTCCCTCCGAGCACCAAAGTTTTAAGACTATCTCTTGAAGTATAGGTAGCCGCCGTTAACCCTGCTGGGCCAGAACCAATAATGGTGACGTCGTAGATCATGAAATACTGTTTACAGCTTGGAGTAGCGAGGCCTTATCTTGATAGCCAATAAGCTGCTTCACGACTTGACCACCCTTAAAAATTAAAAGTGTGGGAATAGACATGACTTGAAATTTAGCCGCCGTCTGTTGGTTATCGTCAACATTAAGTTTACCAATAACTATCTTCCCGACCCACTCTTTTTCTAGTTCCTCCAGTACTGGCTCCATCATCTTGCAAGGCCCACACCAGTCGGCATAAAAATCCACCAACACCGGGACAGTGGCTTTTTTTATTTCCTCATCGAAATTGGCATCAGTCAAAGTCAGTTTCATAGCAAAAGTTATTTTAAAGATACAAGAAACAAGTTACAATAACCAAAGTAATGATCAATCAAGATAATAGCCAAAAACATGAATTTGATTTAGAGAAACGGACCTTGCTGTTTAGCAAAAATATTTTAGGTTTAGTACGAAGTCTCCCAGCCAGTACTATTAACTCCCCCTAGTTAATCAGCTTGTACGATCGGCCACATCAGTCGGGGCAAATTATAGAAAGGCTAACGACTCTTTGGGACAGAGAGATTTCTATATGAAAATCAAGACATGCCGGAAAGAGGCTAAAGGGACAGGTCGCCTTAACTATTCGCCGCCTTGCCTCTTGTTTCTTGTGTCTTGGTTATTTGTTTGTAACTTGTCTCTTGTTTCTTGGTTATTAAGTTTACATCCCATTAGGGCCGCTTCCATCGCTTTTTCAATCCTTACCACAATTTCCCTCGCCTCAGTAAAGCTCAGGTGTTTAGTATGGTCGGGATAGTAGTGGAAGATTTCGTTGCGACCCCACTTCCACGCCTGCCAGAGCTGGTCTGCCAGCTCCTTGCCATTCGTACAGGAGCTAACAATGTGGTCGTAAACCGATTCGTGACGCAGGCCCTTCTCCAGTTCGGGGTTGAGCGCTCTACCCACTCGCCAGCGTTCACTTATTAGCTGCTGCTCGCCAATGGCCCCGATGGCAAAGAGCAGTTTCTTCAGAAACCCTTCATAGACTTTGGCAAAGGGGAAAACTACAAAAGAATAATCATGGAAACCACCGGAGGCAGAGACAATAAGTTTGTTCCCATCCGCCCACAAGGCTGATAACTCGGGTCCTAAAAAGGTTTGAAGTTGGGCTGTCATAATGTTTTACAGGTACTTTTTTCCTAGACGAACCGCCTCCCGCTCAAAAAAAACCTTAATATCTTTCCAGTCCGCTTTTTTAAGCATTTGGGGCATAGCCGAAGTGTCAACCTCAACAAAATAGGACAGGGCGCGGATGATTCCGTAAATTTGATTGTCGAGTTGATGGTATTTTTGATCAAAGTAATCTAAACAGTCATCAATTGAGACAGCATTTTTTGCAAGAAAGTAGAGATCTACAAAATCCTTTTTAACTCCGCGGGTCAACACCGCTGAGATTTTCATAGCCCCAATTTCTCTTGGATCTGCCAAGCTAATTTCCTGGTAATTTGTCGTGGGGAATAGTAGTGAAGGCTTATAGGTAAAGATGCTAAAGTCCACCCCATTAAATTTACCCATTAGTGTATTTTTGGCAATGTTTTTCTTAGCGAATTTACCTATTTCCGACAGGCTAGCTGACAATTTTTCCTGATCGAATTCACTCGGGGTGAAAAAATCAAAGTCAATCGATATCCTGTGCCCTAGTTGGAGCGCAAGAGCTGTCCCCCCAGCTAAATAGGACATGAGAGGTAAAATTTTGGCACTACCTAGAAGGGCCAAAGTGCCTTGCGCATTGCTTGATAGCGTGGATTCAAACATGCAATTTTATTAGTGGGAATATTAAGAAACAGTCTCCAAAAATTACCAGTTCCTTCATTAAAGTCCCGGTTTAACTCGAGAGTCTTTTTGATAAGCTCATCGCCAAAATTCATTCGTACCCACCTGACAGACTCTTGGTCTCCCTTATCCAATATCCGCTGGATAGTGTGATAAGGGTATTGGGAAGGATCAAAACGGTCATCAACGTCCCAAAAAAGAGATTTGAACCTTAGGGGGATCTTTTTTGGCAGCTTCATCACTCTATTTTACCATCAGCCTATCAATCTGAATAGATCACCAGGCTTCGGTCGCGAGCAAAAGCGCCCAGTTCTCCACCACCAAGCAAACGAGTTCGGGTTCCCCTGATGAATCCGTCCATAGAATGGCCAAGTCTTAGTCCTGGCCGATCAAGTGGTTTGACAGATTGGCAACTTAACAACAGCCTGGTAGCTTTTTGGTCCGTATTAACGACATAATTTCCAGCCCTATCTACCCCAATGACTCGACCGACTAGCCGTCCCGTATCTCTAAAGGTGAGGGCGCCCAGCGCTTCTGAAGTATCGTCTAGGGCTACCACCACGGGACTAACTGGCTGACTACGATCAATTCTGGTTATTCTTTGTCGCTGTTCCTGGCTTATCTCCTGTTCCAACACACTACATCGGTGCACCGGCTGGACTAAATCATTGGCGACGGCTCCCACGCTCAGTACTATTCCTAGGGCCAAAGGGATTTCTAAAAGTTTTGTTATATTGGGTATCTATCTTTAAGTATGTTGTTAGATTACAGCATTGTACCTTGAAATTTTCACCCCTCACCCTATAATATCGGCACATGGCCAGTTACGAAACTGAAAAAGAAATCAATTCTTCTAGGGTTGGGGGGGGGGACGAGCTAACCCACCTAGAACAAATTAACGAAAAGGGGGCTGAGCTACGAGAATTTTTAGCCTCAGTCCGTCCTGAAGATATTCCTTCCTTTTCGCAGTTAGTCGCTCGGGGAGCAGGTAAGGATTCGCCTCAAAAACGATCCAAACGAATTAGTCACCAAAGAGGACACCGACGGAAAAGAGGGTAAAAACGATAATTGCTTCTGGCCACTAATACCCTATAATATAGTAATGCCATTAAGATTCCGGCCTGAAATTGTAGCAGCGGCCTCTGTATTACTACTTCCCGTAGTGGCTTGTGGTTCCCCTACCCCTGCGCCATTTGAATTCCGTTGCCCGGATGCCGTCCCCCAAGAACAAGGGTTGATTGTACTCGCCGATAGCCATTTGTGTGTTAGAATTGATGATCAAAATCCCGCGGTTACAATGAAATCGGTTGATAAAGAACGATTAGCCGAGCTTATGGACACCGCTGTCAATAATACCAATGTTTACCACGTTATCTTGGCTTCAGGAAGTAACGGTGAGGGTAAGCCCAATCAGGTAAAAATTGAGCGTGATCCAAAATACCCCCAGTCTCCCCAGATAGTCCGTATCACCCTAAATATTCCTACCAATGCCAGGCCCAAATACGTGGGCGCCTCACTAGAAGCCGCATTAATAGCCGCTAGTCTCTCAGCCGACGGCTGGAGCATCGAAGAAATAGCCAACATCTTTGATGCTGAGATGGACCTTAGGCTCCGTGACGACTACACACCAATTTTTGAGTTTGAAGTTGCCACAGAACAATTGTCGTTTAGAACCAAAAGAAGACTTAGGCCATTAGAAACCGCGGGGACTCGTTTCATCCCCTCAGACCCCCGTGGACCAAATTATGGAGTTAGTTTATAGCTCCACCAATACTATTTGCTGTTGTTTTATCCATACTTCGGATTTTACCCATCCAAAGTGGTGCAATATTAACTTGCACCCATGGACGCATATATATAATTGACAACTGCTATAGGTCATGCTATTATGACAGGGATGGCTAAACCGAGAGAGCTAACTTTTGCTGAGTTAGCTGCTAGTCACGATTCAGCAATTACAGGAGCAACTACTGTAGGCACTTATCCGAAGGGTAGAGCTTCTAAACCTGATGCCTCGCTTTTCCATAAAGTTGCAAAAAACGCAGTCCGCGTCGGAATTTTGGCAACCATAGGGACCGGCACCGCAGTTCTATTAGACAATCTGGTAAATCAGCGGGTCTCAGCTGACGGTTCAGTTAATCCCAATTTCGGACCAGGAGATTATTGCGATGTAGTAGATGGCAGAGTCCGCCACCACGTGATACAAGGTGAAAGCCTCTGGCAAATAGCGCGGGATAGAGGCGTTACGCTGGAGCAACTAGCCGCAGCTAACGATATTAGCAATATAGAGCAACATAGACTGCTTCCTGGTGCAGACATGACACTGCCGATAGATTGCACAACAAACGATGGGTTGGTTCTACATCCCATGATGGGCACCGATTCAGATTTCTCAATTATGGACCCCACCTTAACAATCCAGGAAAGGGTTGATGCAGGCAAAGCGGTCGGGGCTCGTGTAAACTCGGGATATTATTCAGCTTACACGTGGAGCAGAGATGAGCAGGGGAATTATCACCAACACTCTGTAACAAAATTTGAAAACGTTACAAAAGCAAAGGATGGCCAAACACTTGCAACTATAGTACTAGGTAATGGCGAACGAAAATCCCTACCTATACAAGGCGTTTGGATTCAACGAAACCCTAACTACACCACTAGGATTGAGGCAAAACTTCCAGCTCACATAGCAGATTCACAAGTCTTTGCAAAGATTACTTCTTCAGACGCAATAAAAGGCGCTAACGCAGTAGCTTATCAAATAGACGGTATCCCAGACTTAACCCCTGTAAGAATAATTGGCCCGAAATCTGCAACATTTAATTCACTCCCTGCTACGCTCATAGTTGTAGCCAACATAAATGGCCAAGAAAGAACAATCGAAGTCAATGATCCTCAGAAGATACTCATTTCAAGCCAACTGAAAGAATCGTGGAAACCAGCGAGCGAACCTGCACCAGATAATTCAGTTCTAAGAGACACTCTGATCAGATCCAATATTGGAGTCGATCAGATCAATCGTATCTATCAACATTATAATTTACCAATCATGCTTAGGCACTTCGATCGCGATGGCGCTAATTTTATTCCTTACAGCGAGGGAGCAGTCGCTTCGAACGGAAATGGCGCCATCACTATAACAACCGGACTTATTACTGATTCTATTTTTCTTTCTGACGGCTACCCACGAAAAGACCCCAACGGAAATTTACTTATAGACCACTCTTATCAGTCTCCTGCTAATCAGGCCAGAGAAATTTATTACGCGCTGCACGAACGAATACATGACGGGCAACATGCCCACGATGCAATTACTAAAAGATCTGAATGGTATAACAAGGATCCCTTACTTAGCACGGCTTTTGAAACTTATACTAATTGGATGGCAAATAGAGGTTTGACACCATACCTAAACGACCCAAATTTAGGTAGAGCAACTCAGGGTATGGTTAATAGGATCGCGGAAAACTGGGGAGACCTAATCATTAAACGATTTAACAGCCTTGGCATTGATGGTAATTTTGTGCTTATCAACTATGGTTCTGTCGGTGATATGAGAGGACTGAAGGAATTCTATGAGAAGAATTTTGGTAAAGGGTCTTTTGAAAAAACATTTGACCAGAAACTACCCCTGGTACCCCAGCACCCATAAACACCAGTCTTGATTTTCCCCTTGCAATCATCTTAGATGTTAGTGGAACTGCAGCTAGTTAACTCATAAAAAGAGCCCGAAAACTTAATCCCGACATTAGCTTCGTAATCAGGATCGCTCCCATTAATGAAACTAGGAGAAACAATGTGATCACGAGGCGCATCGTCCACCGGTATAAGACAAAATCCCGGTCGTAGTTAAGTTTAGATAAAACTGACGGGGCCTGATCCTAAGCATCTTAATACTCCAGGCAATATTCAAGCCACACTCGACGGGCCCGATAAATTAGCTACTGACGGGCTACTAAAAGTAGTTACCTCAGATAGACAAACAATTAAGAACTTGAGTGAAGAGATAAAGTATGCTCCGAGTTTTTCGCTTTACCTACGTCAGGTCTTCAGATTAGTCTTATTATCAATACTCACCTGGGCTAAAGCTTAGGTAAAACTGCTCAAGTCACGTTATTCTATAAGGCTGTTACCTGAAGGCATTGCGTGTTCTTACCAGTAGATAGTATTGTGAGTTAACCTAAAAACGGGTATAAATAATAATTGTGATAAAATCCTTTTTCCGCTGCTTTATTATTTTTTCGTTTGCTATTTATTTAATACTCTCTCCGCAATCAGCTTTGGCTGCTTGTCAAAGCGTAAACAGATATCCAGTTGACACCACTAACCCAAACTATAGGTGTCAAGTTTCTAACAACCAGGTTATCGAGTTCGGCTTAGACTGCGAATCAAATCCAGCGTATGATGATTACTATACATGTAATACAGAAATTTCCAGCTGCGGCTCCTTTGGTGAAGCGCAAAGATATTGTGGTTCCGGTTCTTCTTCTCCCCTTGCAGGACTCGGGTGCTCCATCACTGCTCCAGACTCCGTCCAACATGGACAAAGGATAGATTGGGGGGTGGGGATTGAACCAGGAAGAAGGATTACTAATATTTCAGTTGGAGCTGGGGGAACAGCTGGGGTTTGTGACAATTTGGTAGGCAATAGTACTAGCCCATGTACCATTGGTAGTGGACCTGGGGGTAACTGTAGCGGATATTCAAATGCTGACAACGCTGTTAGGGTAGGAACTTGCCAGCTAACCATTAGTACCGACGGGGGGACTTCTTGTACTCGCGGAGTAGCAGTTAACTGTACACCGTCGGGAACTAACACTCTAATTGGTTTTCCTACCAATGCTGCTGAGCGAGCTATACTGAATAATGGTAATAATTATTCCACTGGCACTGTCTGTAATCCAGCCACCTTCCCCTCATTAAACTATGCCGCCCACTCTAACGCTCCTCTAGTTATTCCCCCAGAGGTCCGCACAATTTGTGTCAAAGGCAGAAATTCTGAGAGTTTAAATAATCAATTACTTCGTTACTATGATAGTCAAAATAGTCAGAATAACGTAGATATCCGCTACAATAACGCCAATAACAACGTTGGCTATGCTTTTAGAGTAAGAAGCATTATTGACAACGCCCCCAATCGTAATCACACGGTTGCAGCTAGAAGTATTAGTACCCAAGGTTACTGCATGAGCTACGACTATTCTCCATCGTTGTTTTCTGCTCAAGCTTGCCCGTCAACCATTGACATTACTGGTAATGTTTCCGGTAACCCCTCAACTGTTAATGTACGTGCTTGTTTAGCCAATGGCACTTGCTACACTAGTAATAATATTGCCGCTGGTGGTGGAAGTTACACAATCACCACTCCTCCCAGCAACTCATACACTCTCTCTACTACTGATTTAGCTAACTATACTGAGACACCAGGCCCGACTGGATTAACTGTTGGCTGCGCCGATGCGCCCGGCCCCAGTTTCACTTACAGTTCAACTTGTCCCGCCAGTGTCACCCTGAGTGGCCCACTAAATTTAAACGGGGCGGGAACAGTATCAGTTTGTGCCAATGCTATTTGTGCCAACCAGAGTACTAGTACTTGGTCATTAACTGTCCCCAGTAATACTTCCTACACCGTCTCAGCACCCACTAATGTGAACTATTTTACTAAAGCTGTCACGGGGACTAATCCGGTGGCGGTAGCCTGTGCTAATACTACTGGACCAACTGTAACTTATACCGCGGCTAATCCGGATCTGACAATTACTACACCCGTCTTTAGCATTTCCTCAGGACTGACCGGGGGAACAAATAACCCCGCAACGGCGGTGATTCGTAACGCTAGTAGCAACGCTACTTTGGGTAGTGCTAACGCTGGCTTTATCTGGAACACGTCCCGGACTGCCAACCCTAACTGTACCGGCGTCTATAACACTAACTATACAATTCCAGCTTTAGCAGGAAACGGTAACACTACGGCCAACTTAACTTTTACCCTGCCGGCCACCGCAGGCAATTATACCGGCTGTGTCAGACTCGATACGGCCAATACTATTCCCGAAGGAGCTAATGAAAGTAACAATGTGTTTTTTGCCGATTACGTCGTCTCTAACCCTAGATATTTTGTTACCTTAGGGGGAGATATCTCGGCTAAGAGTGGCTCCATTACTAATCCCAGTCCGGGAACTAACTATCTCTCTAGTAATACCCCAGGGCGAACTGACGCTGGAGTAGTCTTAAGTAGTACCACCCTGTCTCCCGCGACTAATATTACCCAGTTAGGTACGGCCCCAGGAGTGGGCGCGAGTTCTTATCCTCTAAGTACACCAATTTTTACCACCAGTCCAATTACTGGGGCTGATCCCACTTACGGCACCTTCCTGGATAACGTCGTTAAAAATTTGGGCTTTCTCAGTTACAGTGAATTTAATACTCCCCTTAGGTACTGTAACGGTAGTGCCGACAGCGGCGCGGGCAGTCTAACCAACAACGATAGAATCGTCCGGGGAACAACCACTTATCACTTGTGGTGTACCACGCCGACAGTGACACTGGAAGCAGTGCTTGCTCGAATCGCCACCGTTAGTGAGCTTGCCCCCAGCTATTTCCACATCGTGGTCCCCCACCCGACTCTCCTAAGTGCCTCTCAAACTATCGGGGCTAAAAACTTTACCGGGGCAGCCAAAAACATTATTGTGTTTGTTAACGGCGCCCTAAGCATTTCCGGTAACATCACCGCCTACCCCGCCTCCACCCTGACGGCAATTATGAATACTTCTCCCACCTCCCTGTCTATTAGTGGCGGGACCACGTCAGTTGACGGCGCTTTTGTGATGCCGGGAACTATTGACGACAACTCTGACAACCTTCCTTCCCCCGGTACCCTCAATCTTAGGGGGGTGCTAATTGCCACTGGCAATGTTAATTTGGGCAGTGGCCTAAAACGCAGTGTGGCAGGGGCCCCAGGTGAAGTTTTTACTTACGACCCCCGCTACCTAAGCATCGTCAACGGAGTTATTACCCGACCCACTTATACCTGGAAAGAGCTACCACCCCAATAGTTTAGTTTAGGGTAAAATTTCAATCAATTTTTCGGCATAGTTGTCGCTACTAATAGTCGCCCTTTGGTGAGGCAACGGGAAAATATCCTTCACCCTTTGTTTAGTTACTTTTATCTCCGCGGCTAGATATTGTTTTCTATAGTCCTCAAGTATTAAGTCTACTTCGCGTCCCCCATATTCTCGATAAAAATACATCGATCGTTTGGCATTAAGATTCCTTCTTCTCTTTTCCACCTCACTCACGATAAAATTTTCAAAGACCCCCCCGCGATCCGGCCTTAGTTCTAGGTCTCTAAAATCTCGTACTAGGAGATTTCTGACCCCAAGATCATAAAAGTATAATTTTCTATTTTCCGATACCGCTTTACGGAAATTGGTTTTAAATGACGGTAAGGGAATAAGAATGTAATTTTTAATAAAAATCTCTATGTAGTTCGCTACCGTCACTACGTTGGCCTGTAGACTAGCCGCTATTTCTCTAATCGACACCTCAGAACCAATTTGTAAAGCAATTTTAGTCAAGATATCTTTGGCAAGTTTCTCATTTTTTAAATCATAGATATTGATAACGTCCTTAAGAACATAGGTATCGACAATGTTTTGTAACAGATCAATTTTCCCCTCGCCAGACACCTTCTTTAGGCTATAGACCTCTGGATAGCTACCAAAAATTTGTAGCTGAACGGCTAGATCGGCGGTAAAAGTAGCCATGTCGTGAGCAGGCACCTTACTATGGACTATGATCTCGTCAACAGATAATGGCAGGCAGTAGTGTTCAATGAAGCGACCAGCCAAAGAATCAAAATTGGCAGTCTTTTGTCGCAGCTCGCTACTTCCAGTGGCTATTATCTTGACTTTGAACTCATCGAATAAAATCTTAAGACTAATGGTCGCTTCGGGGTAGTTTTGAACCTCATCGATAAGAACAACCTTATGTTCGCTTGCTATTTTCTCTAAAATTTCCCGCTTTGGCAAAAACTTTTCCCGATCAGACTGGAGATCGAAATTAAAAATTGGCAGTTTCAATTTTGTTGCCAGTTTTTTTAAAATGGTGGTTTTGCCAGACCGTCTTGGCCCCCAAATAAACAATATCTTGTGATTGTTTGACCTTAGGTAGGCATCTATACTTTTTTCAACAGTGCGACCAATCATGCTAGTACTATAGCATATTTATACTATTTTGTATAGTACCATTATACAAATTAGACTAAATGTAAATCGTACGAGAATGACTCCCTCTACCTCCCCCCACACTTAGGACTACTAGTGGGAGTGATATCCGCTAACCAGAGGTTACTGACGCAGGAGAAGTCCAGGATATTGATAACAGAGTCACCATTGACATCGTAGCACTGGCCATCCACTCCTTCATTTCCCCAACACTCACTGACTCCACCACAGGGACTACCTTCTGAACTACAGGTGCTAGTGCCACTACCAGCTACCCGTTTACACGTCTTATCAGTACCACAGGTGAGGTGGGTAGCAGTGGGAGTCCCACAGGCACTATTCTCTGACACACAGGTACTAGTGCCAGTGCCAATGACTCTAGTACACGTACTATTCCTGCAAGTCAGATAAGTAGCTCTCTGGACACAGACGCTCCCTTCTGACAAACAGGTACTAGTCCCGCTACCTTCCACCCGTCTACAGGTGTTATCCACTCCACAGGTGAGATGAGTAGTGACGGGAGTGACACAGGAGGCACTATCACTGGTACAACCGTCTTGATGGTCACCTTTACCTACTACCCGGGTACAGGCATTTTCTATACAGGCCAGGTGGGTTTGACCCCGACGGTAACAGGTATCATCAATACAGGCTTTATTTCCACTACAATCACTGTCACTCTTACAGGAGTTACCAGTACATTTGCCGTCCTTACACATTTCCCCACTCTCACAGTCCTTATCCTTACTACAGCTAGAGAGTCCACCACAGGCTTCGGGACAGGCACTGGATCCAGGACTATCATGGCAGGCCCAGCTGCCACTGCAACTGCCAGTCTTTTGGTAGCACGCCCAGACATCATTCGGACTACTACTATTACACCCCCGGGGGTCACCGGGTTTAGTATCAGCTGGTGGGGTTATTGGCGGATCAGTGGGCTCACCACCGCCCCCTCCGCCGCCACTACAGGAAAAGGCAATACCACATTTACAGCCGGGAACATCAACTTGCACACAGGTGTCATTCCCTCCATCACACTGGTCGCAAGGTTTACGACTGATTTTGCAGCGAGAACCACTTTCACAATCCCGACTACCCTTACCCACAGCCGCTTGACATTCATCAGGAGAACATTTAGCTCGATCGGCAAAATTACAAACGTCGTAACCCCCAGTAGCCATAGTTTTACAACAGGAGGGGGTCTCACAAGCCGCGTCAGCCCGAGGCCGACTGATCGTGGGCTGGCTTTGCCTCACTCGCCAAAATGTCACCACTAAAACCCCTACCAAAGTAACAAGTAGTAGTAGACCAAAAAAAAGCTTTTTCATTGACTTCCTACATCCTCATCATAATATTTAGCAAAACAGGAAAAGTCCAAGTTGTTAACTTGGCTTCTA
>CAZXMM010000016.1:0-11299 GCA_964641255.1 uncultured Gammaproteobacteria bacterium
GTAAGATAATTTCTCTGCGCTCCCCTAAAGGGGGAGCTGGAGGGGGCTTCTTTAAGAAGACCAAAGCCAGTTTGCTGTGGGATTTTCTGAGTTATCGGCAGTCGGTAAAAACGCCAGCTGTAGTGTTTAGGGTGGGATATGGGTTTTAAAAAATAAAGATGATCAAAAATAAGAACTAAGAAAACCTGAATTTATGATAAAACGATTTTCATTGTGTGTTTTGTTAATCGCTGGATTATTACAACAGGGCATTACGCAGCCACAGCCCACGAATACTGATCCGGCTAAAAATTACGTGAATGTAAATATTCCTAAAACACCAGAATCAGCAGGATTTGAAAAATATGGTGATTACCAGGTAAGTGAATTCACTGGAACAACGAATATATCAATACCTCTTTATACATTAAAAAGCAGGTTTTTAGCAGTTCCTATTACACTTTCGTATCAGGCAACCGGCGTTAAAGTTAACCAGGAATCTTCGTGGGTAGGTTTAGGATTTGATTTGTTGGCTGGAGGAAGAGTCACTGTAGAGACAAGAGGTACCGTTGATTTTTGTAGTGCAACATGGGGTTTAATGTCTCCTAATACCCAAACAGCAATGACCCAAATATTCAACCATGTGGGTAATAGCGGAGAAAATGCTGTTTATACTCCGGCAACTTTTAATGATCCGGGAATAATTTGCCCCGGCCCAATGTGTAATACAAGTTATTTCAATGGAACTGGAATTTCAGAAATAACTCAATTTGGTACTGGCGAACCAGATATTTTCAGAGCAAATTTTAATGGACATTCCGTTACTTTTTATGTCGATAAAATATCGAATAATATTAAGTTTTTAGGGGAACTGAGTAATTTTAAAATCGCTTATACCTTAGATTCCTATCATAATATAACAGGATGGACAATTGTCGATAACGAAGGTGTTAGTTATTACTTTAATCAGACAGAAACCACAACCAACACGTTGCCGGGCAGTGCAATCGTTCCGGCTACAACTACGTCTGCATGGCTATTGACTAAAATAGAACACCCCAGTGGCGATAATATTCAATTTACCTATAATAGCTACGGTTATTCTGTGCCTGCCTTTCATATGTCTGGTTCAATAGATGTGGTTGCCGGGGGTGTGGCAACAATATCCAGTGACCAGCATCAGAACATAAGCATTCAATCTCCTTATTACTTAACACGGATTGAATCTCCGAATGTATCAGTCGATCTTGTTTTAGACACAAGAACTGATCTTTATGGGCCGGGCAGCAGAAAACTAAATCAAATAAAAGTAACTGATAAGCTAAGTAACTCGATCAAATCAACCGTAAATTTCAACTATAGTTATTTTCAGGGTAGTGTTGATCAAAGTAGCCGCAATTACCTTAATTCACTACAATATTATCTTCCATCCACTTTATCTAAAAGTAATTATTTAGCAAGCTCAAATATTAGGTTAAGGCTTGATTCCGTATCAGTAAGCGGCATCAATAATAATTACCCGCCTCCTTACCGGTTTTATTATAATACCTTAAATGGAGTTCCTGACAAGTATACTTTAGCAAAGGACCATTGGGGATATTTTAACGGTATTACCCCCGGCGGAAACTATTCTTTTAACTACCTCGTGCCATTTTATGGTTCATTCGGGGTTCAAAACACCTTACCATCCGGATCTGGGCTTAGTGCTTTTAATTTTGGAAACAACAGGGACTGTACCCCTGATAAATTAACAACCCTGGCTCTGGACAGCATTGTTTATCCAACTGGAGGTAGCACAAAGTTTGTTTATGAGCCGCATCAGTCCAATATGTTGAGCGCCCGTCAGCCACCTTATGTCTCCGTTACTGGTGGGGGAATGCGGGTAAAACTAATACGGAATTATTCGGCCGGGAGTATTGCGGGGATAAAGGAATATACTTACTCAGCGGGTAAATATATGGGAACAATTAACTATTTCACAACAGATGCCGGGGTGCTGGCCCAATGCCCTAGCGATATAAAAGGTCATTGGAAATATTCATCGGATGGGGCTGTAAATTATAATGACATCTTGATAGGATATGGACAAATTACCGTGACTCAAAAAGACGCAGCAGGACAAACCAATGGCTCTTTAATAAAAACTTTTAATATCAGTACCCCTTCTTCAAACTATGCAAACGGATTAGGTTACGATTTAAAAGCACCGATTTATGGCCCGCAGGAACAATCAAATGTGCTGGGTTGGACTTTTGTAACCTGGCTTAGCCCGGTGTATAAGAATTTTGCTCCTACACCTTCCAGCAACCTGGAAGGTAAACTAATGCATGAGCAATATTTTGACAACTCCGGAAAACTTCTAAAAAATGTAAGTTATTATTATAGGTTAGGTAATTATACAAATAATTATTATGACGTTAAAGCTATTCAAAACAGGGTGTCGGCGTTTGATCCTTGTCCCAGCACTGGTACGTTCCATAATGCCTGGGGTAGCGGACTGAGACCAGTAAACCTCTTTGTATCCCCTGCCAAATCATTTCATATACTCATTGATAGTATAAAAGAAGTTACATACCAGGAAGGCAATACAATTGTTCAGAAAAAAACATTTACATATGATGCAAAATATCAGGTGAAATCGGAAACGATTAATAACTCCGACGGTACAGCAAACACTACTTCTTATACAAGGCCGTATGATTATTTAGCTTCAGGTTTAAATGGAAACACTAGTATTATTTATCAAATGGTAGCCAGGAATATGAACACTCCTGTATTTTCTACCCGTGTGATGAAAAATGGTGTACAGGTCGATTCTGTTTTTAATCTCTATCATAACCCTTCCTCCGGCATATTTGTGCCTCAAAATACACAAATACAAATTGCAGGCAATCCGATGGAAACAAGACAAACTTATAATGTATATGATAATTTTGGTCACCTGCTGGAAAAGCAAAAGCCTAACGATGTAAAAGAAGTTTATTTGTGGGGGTACAATGCTCATTTCCCTGTTGCAAAAATTGTAGGTTCAGATTATGTTACAGCAAATGGAATCATCAATTCATCTGTCTTAAATATGCCTGCGAACGACGCTGCTTTACGTCAGGAGTTGAATAAGCTTAGAGTAAATCTGCCAAATGCATTTGTAACAACATATACCTATGATCCGGTTTTTGGGATGACTTCCGTTACTGATCCGAACGGGAAGACCAATTATTATGAGTATGATGATATGGGACGACTTGCCTTAATTAGAGATCAGGATAATAATGTGGTCAAAAGATTTTGCTATAACTATGCAGGTCAGCCGGAAAACTGTAACTATTACTATAATGCGGTTCAGAGCGGATCATTTGTGCGCAATAACTGTGGCATAGGCTATACAGGAGGTGCGGCAACATATACTATACCTGTGGGTACATACGGATCTCCTATCAGCCAGGCCGATGCGGATGAAAAAGCTCTAACTGATGTAAATGCCAATGGGCAAGCTTATGCGAATGCCAATGGCGCATGCTATTCAGCCTGTTCATTCAGCATGTTCCCTGGTTATACCATCCCCACTAGTTCGATCAGCAGCAGCGGTGGTGTCGTTTCATTTTACATTACGTTCTTCTCTTCTTCGGCTATGACAGCGGGGAATACGTATAGTATTGCCACCATTAATGGTAGTTGCAGACCTTCTGCTACTCGCACCATTAATTATTCAACGGGGGGAAGGAGTTGGACAATAACTATAACCACGGGCGGACAGATGCTATGGAAATTAAACACTGGCTCACCCACATTGAATGCAAATACGACGATGAACACCACAACTCTTACTTATAATCTTTAATCTTATTAATATGCGAAATAGTACTTTAAAAGCAGTTGTTATAACCATAATGTTGCTTACAGTACAGCGAGTTGTAGCCAATAATAATGCTTCAGAATTAGCCAATGCAAACACTGCTCATTTTTCAATTAGTATTTCGGAGGGTTGGCCATTGTTCAATTCTTATATAGCCGTTTATTCTTCAGAAAGTGTGCCGGCCGAAAGTATTATACAACATACAAACAATACCAACTGGAGCCAGGGGCATTATATTGGAAACATGAAAGCAGCTGATCTAGTATCTCCAAGGGAACAAGGAGTTGCTAAAATACTAATAAGCCCGATTTACAAACTGCGATTTGATACGGATGAGAGATCTTATTTGTTGATTGATATCAGTCCTGAACCACTAACCAGCTCAGCAGTAGTGCCAGGACAAGTTTAAAAAAAAATAATTCAGCCATTGAAAAATAGTGTATGAGAAAAGAAATTTTATTTGTGATTATCCAGGGATTCCTGATTGTGAACACAGGTTCATTGTTTGCGCAGCAACAACCACCACCCCCTTATGGAGGCGGGATCAATATTAATTATGTTCGCAGTTGGGATGCCACAGCGCCGGAAACCAATCCAAATACCCTAGTTACACGGCCGCTAAAAGATGTAAAGCAGGCTACTCAGTATATTGATGGATTGGGAAGACCGTTACAAATAGTAGTGAAACAGGGATCACTGGAAACAGGAGGTACGGCTGTTGATTTGACCAGCACCAATGTATATGATGAGTTTGGACGTGAACTATATAAGTTTCTGCCCTCGCCAGCCAATAACACAAATGGGAATACGCACATCAGCAATGGTCTGTTCAAGCTAAACCCCTTTGAGCAACAGCAAACATTTATGACTACCCAATATGGCAGCCAGGGGGAAAACTATTTTTATGGCAAAACAGATTTCGAAGCCTCACCTTTAAACAGAACGTTGAAAAGCATGAGCCCCGGCAATAGCTGGGTGGGCAGTAACCGTGGAGTGGAGATGAAATACTGGATCAACAAAAGCGCAGATGCCGTGAGAATATGGAATGTATCATTTGTATCTGCGGGCAATTTTGGAAG
Source organism: uncultured Gammaproteobacteria bacterium (assembly GCA_964641255.1). Lineage (GTDB taxonomy): Bacteria > Patescibacteriota > Microgenomatia > JAMCZE01 > JAMCZE01 > CAZXMM01. Next base: position 4,912 of record CAZXMM010000016.1, read on the forward strand.
CTGCACTTCCCCGGGCATGTATGCTGAAGGAGAATTGCTGAAGAATGTAACAGTAGATGAGCATGGCAAGCAAGTAGTTGAGTTTAAAGACAAAGGCGGGCAGGTAATACTAAAGAAAGTACAACTGACCGCATCAGCCGATGACGGCACAGGAAGCGGTTATACCGGCTGGCTTTGTACTTATTATTTGTATGATGATATTGGCAACCTGCGCTGTGTTATTCAGCCGGAAGGAGTGAAAGCACTGGCCGCGGGCGGGTGGTCACTTTCAAGCACACTACTCAATGAGCAGTGTTTTCGCTATGAATATGATGGAAGAAACCGGATGATCATGAAAAAAGTACCGGGTACTGGGGAAGTGTACATGGTGTATGATGGCAGGGACCGGCTGGTGATGATGCAGGATGCCAGTATGCGACAACAAGGAAAGTGGATGGTGACTAAGTATGACAACCTGAACCGCCCGGTGGAAACAGGGCTGTGGACTAACGCCAGTTCTTTTACCTCTCATCTCAGCAGCGCTTATAACTCCACATCATACCCCGTTACTTCTTCCGGATATGAGGAACTGACCAAAACCTTTTATGATGATTATACCTGGCTGGCTGGATATGGTAATCCATTACCAAATACTTACAGCAATAGCTTTGACGCTTATTTTCAAACAGCTTCTAACACCGTAGGGCCTTATGCACAGGCCAACGCTATGAGCAGCCAACTGAAGGGTGTGGTCACCGGCACAAGAATAAAAGCGCTGGGCACCAGCACCTACTTATATTCAGTGAGTTTTTATGATGCCAAAGGACGGGTGATCCAGGCACAAGGCACCAACCTGTCAGGGGGTATTGACATAATGACCACACAGTACACATGGGCGGGCCAGCCGCTGGTTAGCATACATAAACAGCAGAAGTCGGGAACCAATGCACAAAAAACCGTGGTGGTTACACAACTGACATACGATGATTTAGGCAGGCTGGTTAAAACGGAGAAGAAAGTAAGTAATACAAATTTAAGCGGCGGAACTATGCCGGCCTATAAGACGATTGCCGAGAATGAATATGACAAATTAGGACAATTAAAAAGGAAAAAGCTTGCACCCGCATTTAATAGCGGGGCCGGCCTTGAAACCCTAAGCTATGATTACAATATCCGTGGCTGGATGCTTGGTATGAACCAGGATTATGCAAAAGATGCTGGCAGCAACAATTATTTTGGCTTTGACCTGGGATATGATAAAACCAATAATGGCATTATTGGTAACCAAACTTACACCAACCCGCAGTACAACGGTAATATAGAAGGAATGGTGTGGAAAAGCAAAGGAGATGGGGAGAAGAGAAAATATGATTTTGCTTATGATGCGGCTAACCGGCTGCTGAAAGCGGATTTTACGCAATACACCGGCAGCAGCTTTAACCAAACCGCCGGGGTGAATTTTAATATGAAGATGGGGGATGGGGTGGATGTGAATACAGCTTATGATGGCAATGGCAACATACTGCAGATGCAGCAATGGGGCCTGAAAATAACGGGCAGTGTGCAGATAGATAATCTTGCTTATGTATATCAAACCAACAGTAATAAACTGGCAAAAGTGACAGATGCCAATAACGATGCCAATACCAAACTTGGAGATTTTAAAGACGGCAGCAATGGCACGGCAGACGACTACAGCTACGATGTAAACGGTAACCTGACGCTTGACAACAACAAAGCCATCAGCAGCATAATGTACAACTACCTGAACCTGCCTGCTGTGATAACTGTAACCGGTAAGGGCACCATCACATACACTTATGATGCTGCAGGTAACAAACTGAGAAAAGTAACGGTGGATAATACTGTGAGCCCAACGAAAACCACTACCACTGATTACATGGGTGGGGTTATATATGAAAACGACGTATTACAATTTATTGGTCATGAAGAAGGAAGGATTCGCTACTCTCCCCCTGTAGGGGGAGTTGGAGGAGGCCTGTATTTTGACTATATGCTAAAAGACCATTTGGGTAATGTGCGTATGGTACTCACGGAGGAGCAAAAGCAGGACAAGTACCCGGTGGCGAGCCTGGAAGATGCCAAGCTTGCAACGGAGGATGATTATTATACTATCAACACGGGTAATATAGTAGCCGCTAATACGGTAACCGGGTTGCCAACATACAACAATGACAATGGTATAGGTAATAACCCGGTGGATGCTGCTTTTTCTGCCGCAAACAGTCAAAAGTTATACAAGCTGAATAGCAACACAAATAAAACCGGGCTCGGCATTACCTTAAAAGTAATGGCAGGAGATAAGATAGATATTTTTGGCAAAAGCTATTATTTTCAGAACAATACAGGGGGTGGCGGGGCGAATACATCTGTTCCTGTGCTGGAATTACTATCAGGGCTGATGGGAACACCGAGTGGTGTTACGGCCGGCAGCCATACTACAGCCACGGAGTTGAACGGAATTACAAATGTGACAGGCCCGATCAACAGTAATTTTTTAAATAACCCCGGAAGGAATAATACGAGCTATCCTCAACGCCCCAAAGCATTTATTAACTACATTTTCCTTGATGAGCAGTTTAAATATGTGGATGGTGGTTTTAGTGCTGTGAATAATACAGCGGGGCTAAAAGATCACTTCAATGAATTGCAAAATCGTGTAGCTCAAAAGAACGGATATGTATATATTTATGTGAGCAATGAAAGTCCGATAAATGTGTTCTTTGACAACCTGCAGGTAGTGCATACGAGAGGCGCTATATTGGAGGAGACACATTATTATCCGTTTGGGTTGATAATGGATGGTATAAGCTCCAAGGCTTTTAATGATGCAACAGAGAATAAATTTAAATACAACGGAAAAGCAGAACAAAGACAAGAGTTCAGCGATGGTTCCGGTCTTGAATGGTTAGACTACGGAGCAAGGATGTATGATAACCAAATTGGCAGATGGCATGTGATAGACCCTTTAGGTGACAAAATGAGACGATACACTCCTTATAATTATGCTTTTAATAATCCAATTAGATTTATAGATCCTGATGGGATGCAAAGCTTACCTGTAAATGACGACCCATATCCACAAAGAGTAAACGTTAGCGGGAGGTCTCTGCCAGGAGGCTCAACCATTGAAACAACAAATAAAAACTCGGCTGATTTTTATGATGAATTAAACAAAGGCGCTAAGGGTGTAAAGGATTTTGACAAACTCACGCAGGTTTCAAAAGATAAACTTTCTGGCATGATAAGTAATAATCTAAAAGGAAGCACTTCTCCTGTATCAGTAAATCTTGAGTACAACGAATGTTCGGTTTGTGATAACGATGAGGCAACTGTGACGTTAAATAGTGCTAAGCTTAATGGGGAGGCTGAGTTGATAGGTGTTGTCGCATTAGACAAAGAAACAGGTAAAACAGTATCCATGTCCAGTAACGAAGCAACAAGTGCAGGCCTTATTATGGAAGGCTCAGTGGGCGGAAAGTCGGAGCGAAGTAAGGTAACTGAGGCAGGAGGAAAGGCGGCGGTCAGTGTAGAAAAATCATCTTCAAGTTCAACGTCTTTCACAGTTTCTGAAAGTAGTAGATATAAAGTTGATGGATACCGGTATAATAGTAGCATACAATATAGCTATACTATAAGTTATGATGCTCAAGGGGGGTTGGATTGGGGTGATAAAAAGAGGCAAGTAACGGTAAATACGTCTGCAATTATTATTACTTCATCACCAATAAAATAACTTGTGTAAGTATGAAAATCAAAATTCTATATTCAGTATTTTTATTGGTAGTATTCATTATCTCATTTCTACCAATTGTCATTTTAGCATATGGATTCTTAGACAATAAGGCGAATTATGCTAATTATAATCTTTCTTTTCTAATTGGTTTAGCAATTGTAAGCAGTACTTCATTGATCACTTTCGGGATTTTGGTTTGTAAATGGAGAGATAAGGTGTAAGACTTTGTATGTGATCTTGCAAACAATCTCATTATCGAATAGATAATCCAGTCAGGTCAAATATTTTTTAGCAACTCCTCTTTTCAATAAGAGGAAATTGTCAAGAAAAATCGGATTTAATATTGTACGTTTACTTTAAGAATGCCAGACATTGTCCATAGGGTAATGTGCTGATTATATCAATTTAGCGAGAAAAATAGCGATATTTTGTTAGTCGTAATCTATTAATAGCCTGTTTATATTGCATCTATAGCTGAATAATCTAGTTGCGTCTCCTTCCTGCTTAATATTTATCTACTGTTACTAAATCCTGCTGAATTTGAGCAATGAGCGAGGATTTTACCCTTGCGACCGTTGTTGTCTGTTCCCGAGAAAAAGCATAAATATTCATTTATATGAAGAACTCAATCATTATTATCTTTATTTTCTCACTATTTGCTTCCTGCAGAAAAGATACTCTGTATAACCCTCAAAACTCTGCGGGGAATAATTCATCACAAATTCTTGTCTCCTTAAAAGACAATGATATTGTAAGTGCAAGTTTTAGCGAATTTCCAATGTTGAATTTATGTTCAGGTGAGACATGGAAAGCTTTAAGTGGTACAGTTGTTATGAAACTAACCCTTGAAAGGTCTTTGAAAGTAGTAAGTATTACTGGCTTTTCTTGTCAGGATGCTAAAGGGAAGATATATCAGGGTGAAGGTATTGCAAATGCTGAACTTATGTGGACAAATGGATCTGCAAAGTCATATAAAATCAGTTTGAAACATAACAACAATTCAAGTATAACCTTTTTTGCAATGGCTACATTATCGAAAGAACAAAATGGCAGATATCAAATTTTAATTGACAGCGGGGCTTTAGATTGCCATTAAAACCTGCGTAAGACGTAATGTTTAGTAAATTGAAAATGATGAGGGTTATCCGTCCCCGTTCTCTTTAGTCTTCAGTTATTTGATAAATATATAAACTATAGGGTTGCTATGCTGAGACTGTGTCTCAGCATCAAACTCGATAGAGTTTGTCTTTTTGACTTGTAAGTTGTTTGTGTTTTTTGTAGAAGGGCGGTAGTTATAAACTACCTCAAGCACCTGCGGCTGGTTTTTCCAGCCTAGGTCTCAGCAGCAAAACACAGCCTCGATACCGTCCCAATATTCAATAAAAGGATATCAGTATAATTGTAACATTCAATTAACTTATAGTGTCCGTTTTGATGATGTTGTTATGTTTGATTTTGATAGTAGCAAAAATATTATAGTTACAGTTAACACAACAGGTACATTTGTCTCTCCAGTTAAACTTAAATAAGATGAAAAAGAAAATATATTACGCAATTATTACTATCGATTATGTTATCTATACTTATTTTTTTTGCTTGGCAGATCTGTTTTCTAAATCAGGAGATATTTTATAGTCAGGAGGTGCGGGATAAGGGGCAATCATTTTATAGGTATATGCCTTCGATAATAATACTTTTATTCGCGGCTCTGTTATATGGAAATTTGTTTTTTAGACATAAGAAAAATTTGATTTTCAATTCCTTTTTAGCGGCTTCTCTTTTGTATATGTATGTTAATCTTGCTTCTTTAATTTTGGCTACTATAATTGTATTGTTTGGTGTAATTATTGCAATACTTGAGCTTAAAAAGGAATAACCACTTTATGATTGTTTGTAAGAGAATAAAGTATATTATTGGAGTAATGAAGTCGATATTAATAATCCGCATCAGGATACTTTGTATGTGTTTGTAAACCTGGATCACTATAAAAACCTATTGTAATTTATTGCGAAAATTCAAATGGCATACTTTATATTATATAACGGGTAAATATTAGAGAATGATAAAACAAATTGTTATTAAAATTATACTTATTGCGATATTCTCTGTATCTGCGTATTTAGTTTTTGAATTTGATGCAGACCTTGTAACAATTAATAATGAATATTCAAGGCCTGGTTATATAGGAGGCGCTATCGGGTTTGGGCTGATAGCGAGTGCCTCACTTTTGGGATTTATCTATTTTGATTGTCAATGTTCTAGGAAAGACATAAAATAAGAATCCAGCTGTTTTAATCATTCTGCGGTTCTTTCAAAAATAGTGTACCGTTGTTTGTAACACGCCAGCAGGAGCTATATTAAGCTAGTGGGTTTGTGAGGTGCAAATCGTGCTCAGAAAACTGATATTTTGGAAATTGAAATGAAAATTAGCAATAAAATTCCCCGCACTACTTTAAAGACGATTTGCTTACGATAATCCTCATCTACAACTGTAAGCAGGGCTTTACATAAATTGAGGTCTCTAGTACAGTATGCTTATTCGGGTAGTTAAGAATTCTATGAAGAATTGATTTGACTTTTAATTATTAACCGATACCCGAAGTTAGAAAAGAAATCCGTAGCATTAATGTGGATGGAAGCAGCAACTGGTC
>CAZXMM010000017.1:0-6747 GCA_964641255.1 uncultured Gammaproteobacteria bacterium
GAAACCAATGCCCAAGCCGCCATCCGCAATGCCCTCAACATCCTTTCCGCTCAGAACGATGTTGCAAAGACCAAGGCTCCCGGCACCTACCAGCCGGAGGCCCCCGACACCCTTGCATGGCAGATCGAGGCGATGGTTGACCCAACGAAGCCCAAGACCGCGGTGCTTTTCGACGGCTTGAAAAAAGACCAGCTCGACAACGCCGGGATCGAGGCCGCCATTGAAGCCGCCCAGGCCAAGCATGGAGTTGAAGACTTCGCTTTTGACATCGTGGACACCGAAGCCGGGGCAGTCATTTACAACTCCTACCTTCACCGGCCAGACGAGATCATTCGCAAAGCGAACAGCCATGCCATCGGCATCGAACTTGGCTACGGAGTCGCCGGTAAGCCAGCGGAGATTGCAAACCCGGAAGCCATCGCCGCCTTCCAGCAAAAGCTCCAAACGCTGCCAACCAAGGAGGCCGAGGAACAGGCGGTTAATGAGAGGATGAGCATCGTCATGCTCGCCTCGCCGGGCGGCATGGAGAAGGCTTCTGCCGTCGCGTCGCCGGAAAACTTGCCGGAAGTTCAGCAGGCAATGCGAGAGCTTGCAGACCCGCGGGACAGGGTTGTCACCCTTACCACCACCCAGGCGCGTGACGCGAGGGCCAAGCATCGCCAACGGCTTGAGTCAGCCCTCAATGTTGAGCAGCAGGCCATTGACCGCGAGAAGGTTGCTGGAGCCGCGAAGGAGAGCAGCCCCGCCGCCGGAGATCAACCCGGCGGCAGGGCAGTCAGCGAGCCGGGAGCGTCCCCACTGGCTCCCATAGGCCAAACGGCTCCGGCACCGGGTTCGTCCGCTGCCGTTGCTGAATCCACACAAAACATTGTGGCACAAAGTGAAGAAGGCGCAAGTGTCAAGAAGCGCAGACGAGGCAAGCCGCGAGTCCAGCAAATCTTCGAGGAAATGCCAATCATCCAGGCGATCCTCGCGGGCGGAAGGCTGATGAGCAAGTCGCAAGCCCGTGCAACCAGGGGCGGGGAGTTTGTCGCGGCGAATGCCGCGGAATGGGATGATGCGCCATCGCTTTCTCATCCGACTCACAACGTCATTTATTCATCATTCCGCGGCAAGATGCCGTCTTCCGCGGCGCGCGACCTTTACCGCGGCCAAGCTGGCGGCCTTGAAGAACAAGGGCTTGGCGGCCCGCTCGCAGAGGAAAGCACCCAGGCTCTATACGATGCAATCCAGCGGGCTTCAAAAACCGCTGTCGCCCTCGCCAACCATGAGGCGGCGCAAAGGCGCAACTTGGAGGAACAGGAAAAGCAGGACAAGAGGTTTGAAAAACAAGTTCTCGCTTCGCGCACTGGCATCGAGCCGGTTCAAGCAAGCTCGCTGGAGCGTGGCGACACCTTGCAAGTCGCTGGCAACACCGTCTCTGTTGTCTCGGTCAATTTCAACGACGAGGCCGCTGACGGTAATGCTGCCGACATCATCAGCATCACTCTCGACGGCGGCGATGCGTACGGCAGGCAGACCGTGCAAGCCGATCAAATGCTCTACCCTGACAGTGTTCAACTTCGAGAGCCGGAGGAAGGCGAGGAAGACCAGCCCTTCCAAACTCGCAAAAAGCCGAAGGCAGGCGATGCCGGGCAAGCCGACATGTTCGCAGGCACCGACCAGGAGCCTTTTAATCTCATCTCGGAAACAAGAGAGGAACGCCAAGCTCGCGAGCTTCGCGAAGCCAAGGCAGCCGCCGAGATCGAACGGAGAGAGGCCGAGCGGGCAAGAGCCGAGGCCGAGAAATGGCAGGAGGTTTTCAATTTTACCGACAGCGGCGAACAGGCAAAACAAGAACCCAAGCCGGACTCGATGGAGGGCGAGGATGATGAACTTTCGCGCTCCGCTCCTTCCAGCTCGCATGTCAGGCCGGAAGAATGGTCAGACCCTTGGGATCGCGCCTCACATGGCGACGAAGCGGCTTTTGACGACTTGGAGCAGATGCTCCGCGATCAATATCCGTTTGACGAAATGCCTTCGAGTTTCGCCAACGAGGCGGAGCTGCCGAGCGCGAAGGCAACGCAGGCTTTCAGCCCGGCTGGCTTTGCCAGGATGTTCGACATCGCCTTTGCAAACAACGACTTCTATTCGTTCCTCGAAACCATCAAGATCAGCGACAAGCCGGTTTGGACACCGCTTTTGAAAAAATTCTTCACCGAAGCCAAGTCCGCTGATGCAGCGGTTGCGGCGGCAGCAGAAGCAAGGGCCGAATGGTTCAGGCATGTGTTTGCAAACACGGTTCCGGCAGGAGTAAAGCCGCCAGCATCGCCGCCCCCGCCGCCTCCAACTCCGCGGGCCGCCCAAGCCGCGGCTTCTTCCACTCCCAAGCCACCGCCTCCGCCAAGGCCGCCGCCTCCGCCAAGGCCCCCGCCGCCTCCGCGCATCCAAGTTGACCCGATCAAGCCAACCGCAGACAATCGGGCCAAATCTCCCTTCGAGTTCATTCGCGACTTCCAAAGAGCCATCAAAAAGCGCGTTGGCACGAGGCGCATGAAAAAAATGCAGCTTGGATTTTACCGCACCGGCTCGACCAAGACGGCCATTCTCAAGGCTGGCGACATCGACACGGTTGCCCACGAGCTTGCCGGTCACTGGACGGATGACAAGCACGGCCTTGGCAAGCCTTGGATGGGCAGGCGGCAGAAATCGCCATACGACGACGAGCTTGCAAAATTTTGGATTCACGGCAGCCCGGCTGCCACGCTCAAACTTCGCAGGGCGGAGGGCATCGCCGAGTTCATTCGCGCCTATGTGATGAACCCTGCCGCAACAAAAGCAGCAGCCCCAAAATTCTTTGCGTACTTCCAAAAGTCCATTCCAGCCGACTTCATGGAAGCCATCGACCAATTCAGCAACGATGTCCGAACCTACATGGGCGCGACCCCGCTTGAGCAGGGAGCCTTGGATCAAGCGGATGCAAAGAGAAGTGTCAGCCTTTTCGAGAGGCTTGGCAACTTCTGGAGTGGCAGTCCAGTGGCTTTTGATTCCGGGGAAAGGGGCGGAAACTACTTTGCAAAAATGTTCTCTGACAAGCATCGCTTCATCATGCAGGGGTGGAGCAAAGCCCTTGAAATGCAGGGCAAAACTTGGAGAAACATCGAGCCTAAAGACCTTCTTTCCGTTGCCATCGACTTGCTCAACTCGCACCCTGCCCGCATCGAGGATCAATGGCAGAATGGCTTTTTCCGCTTCAATGTTCGCTCCTTCGTCAACAAGGACGGCGAGCTGGAGGCATCGCGAGAGGTTGACCCCAAGACCGGCCAGGTGATGAACAAAGAGTGGCTTATTGGTTGGGCCAAGAACGACACAGCCGAGGACGTGGAGCGTGACTTGAACGAGTCCGCCGCTCTTGGCATCGCGGAAAGAACAATCGAGAAAGCGGCAATCATCGACGAGGAAGCCGACCAGGCGATTGCGGCACTTGATCCAGCCCATCCAGACTATGCGGCGATGGTTAAGGGGATTCGCAACAAAGCCGAGATCAAAAAAGACCGCATCTCCGGCATCGGCCACGGCATGATTGCCGATGTTGAGCAGGCCGAGCGAATCGTCATTGACGCGCAAAGCGATCCCGCCAAGTACGCAAGATTGCAAGAGGGTTTGCGCCGCTATCGAATGCTCGCCGAACTGAACCTTAGCTGGCTCGTTGATGTGGGACGCATGTCGCGCAAGGACGCGCACGAAATCAGGGCGAAGAACGAGTTTTACATCGACATGCACAGGCTTGCTTTCGGCGACAGCAAGAACGAGCTGGGCTTTGAACTGGAGAGCTTGAGGGAAAGAGGCATCGGCTCCGGCTTTTGGTCTGGAACGTCGAGGGATCGCGCTCTCAAAAGGTTACGCGGCTCAACGATGCAGATCGCCGATGTTTGGGGCAACCTTTTGCAGCAAACAGATTCAATTCAGCGCGAGGCTTTGCGGACGAGGGCAAAGCAGAAGTTTTTCGACGTGCTGAAATCAAGCCGCAAGCTCTACGGCGGCAACGGCCCCGTGGAGCTGGAGAAAATCGGCTCTCTTGCAAGTTCAAAAGACAAGAACACCATTGTCAACTGGGTGCAAGGAAAGCCTGAGTACTGGGAGGTTGATCCAGAAATCCGCAAGGCTCTCGCTGGCATCGGCGACACGGGAACACATTGGATTTTCGACTTTTTGACGAAGCCCGTCGCCTGGAAACGCTACCTCATCACTCATTCGCCAGCATTCGCCGTCCGCAACCCGCTGCGAGACACCGAGCACCGGGCCGTTGTCAGCGAATCAGGCAACAAGCCCTGGGATGTCTTGCAAGGATACTCGAAGGAGGAAGTCGGGCGATTCATGGCTTACGGCGGCGGCATGTTCGGAAACTATGCCCGCAGCGTTGGCGATTGGAGCAAGGAGATGTCAAGCGCGGCAAAGCATCTTGCAAAAGATCATCGCTACAACGTCGCGCTCATGCCAGCCGACATGAAAGTTTGGTGGGAGGATGTCGTCTCATCAACTGAGATGGCCGGGCGCATCAGCGAGTTTCGCAGCGCGTTCGCCAAGGCAAAAAAAATGGGATGGGACGACGAGAATGCGTCATTTTATGCCATGCACGAAGCCCGCGGACTCATGGACTACGCGAAAGCCGGAACCGTGATGGAGCACATCAACAAGCTCTCGCCTTTCTCGAACGCCCACATCCGCGGCTTGATCCGAACTTGGGAAGCTATGTACGACGGCAAGCTCAGCAAGGGGCAGCTTAACAAGCGTCTGGCAGCCTTTGGCCTCCGCTGGGCAATTTATGTGTTGCTGCCAACGGCTTCTGTTCGCCTGCTTGCATACTTGAGGGGCGAGGATCACGATGAGGAATATAGAAACCTGCCAGCATGGCAGAGGGATTTCTTCTGGAACGTCAAGATTGGCCCCATGTGGTTTTCTTTTCCCAAGCCTCACGAGCTTGGAGCCGCGGCATCCGCGCTGGAGCGTGTCTTTGACCGCTTTGTTCTCGGCCATAAGAGCGCGTTCGACGGTCTTTTCGGCTCGCTATCCAAGGCTGTGCTGCCGTTTGACGATCCGATCAATCTCGCGGGTTTCTGGCAGCCGTTTCTCGAAAGCAAAGCAAACAGGAATTTCTTTTCCGACTCCGAAATTGTCCCTGAGCACGAGCGCGACCTTGATTTGGAACTACGCAAGGGAACAGAGTTTGCAAGCGAGCTTGGCAAGCTGATCGCTGCTCCGCTCAGGGTTGATCCGCGCCACATTGACAACTTTCTGAGATCATTCGGCGGCTTGGGCAACCTGGTGGTGGACAGCACCAAGGCGAACGCGAACATGAGCCGCGTGATTTTGCAAGGCACCGGGCTTTTGCGTTTGCCCCCAGGCTCGCAATCCATCCCGTACAATTTCGTGATGGACTGGGCGGCTTCCAAGAATGCGACCAACCTGAAAGAGATCGTGTACCTTCGCGACCTTGTGCCGCCAATCTATCAAGCAAAGACGCTTCAAGAGGTTGATGCGGCTTCCAAGCGGCTGCTCGATCATGCCCTCAAGGTGAGGGCAGACATCGAAAGCGGCAGGTTGAAGCCACCGGAAAGCATCGCGAAAAAAGATGATGCGGCCTATGCCTCGACCCCTGAAATGGACAAGATGGCGGAAGCCGGTCTTTTCTTCTCGGAGCCAACAGCCAAGGGCCGGAAGGTGCCGCTCGCAAACAATCGCTCGCGTGACATGACACCGGAGGAGGCGGCGGAGTATCACCGCATTGTTGGCGAGGCGTACCGGGCGTTCGCGGCCCGGCGAGGCGAGCGGCTTGCAAGTTTTGCAAACTCAGGCCCGGAGGCGCTTGAGAAGGCCAGGGCCGCGTTGAAGAAAGAGCTTGAGGCGATCCGCGAAGCGGCCATCCCGCCCGCGGTGCGGGCGGCCAGAGCCAGAGCCAGAGGAAGGGGAGCGGCGGGCAAATAAAAAGCTCCCGGCCAGCGAGAGCCAGCCGGGAGCCAATAGGGCACAATAGCGGCCTTGCCGCACCTAGCCGCCGAGAGAGGCCAGCCAGCGAACGAGGGCCACCACCACGGCCAGCATTACGGCGAGCATTGCGTACCCAGCGGCGAGATCGCGACCCCTATGCGAGCGGTGTCTTCTCATTGTGTTTTGTTGTTTTGTGTTTGCCTCGGCTCAATGTGAGCCGAGAGAAAAGGCGAGGGCCGCGACGAGGTGAAGCGCAAGGGCGGCGAACGGCACGACGGCAAGGGCGGCGGCGAGGATGAGCAGGGTGCGGATTTTTTCGCGAGTTGCCGCCACGTTAGCAGCCGTGCGAGGAAGGCCGAAAACATGGCGGCAAACGAAGGCAGCAACGCAAGAGCGGCGAGGGCGGAAAGGGAATTTCATGGCGAGAGAAAATAACGCGCCTCGGCGAGTCCGCAACCATTACTTTCGGGAATCGCGAAAACTTCGCGGCACAAAGTATGCCAAGGCACAAGGGGGGACTTTCACGATTCCCGAAAAAAAGACTTGCGAGGGCTGCCGCCGTGCCTACGTTCTCACCGCGGCGAACCCGCACACCGAGAACATGCACACCGAGAACACTACAACGACGGCCTCTGCCCACGAGGGCATGGGGATCATAGAACTCCGAACACTCATCGCCGACAAGGACAAGGCACACAACCCGCGCAACCTTTCCCCGTGGCTCATCACCACAATGGACAAGGCGGAATGCCTCGCCTACCTCGACAAAGGCGAACTCCC
>CAZXMM010000017.1:6847-8194 GCA_964641255.1 uncultured Gammaproteobacteria bacterium
GAGCTTGCCACTATTAAAGAGACCGCAGCAGCAGCAGCAAACGAAGCCGCCACAAAAAACCGCGACGAGACAAATGCCGCCCTCGCCGCCGTGCTCGCCGCGCTAAGCACCGCTTCGCCCGCCGCCAAGGTCAAGGCCCGTTCCACTCTCACCAAAAAGACCGGCAAAGGAGACATTTCGATTTACGACCGCCTGCTTTCGCTTTGCCCACCCGGCGAAAACCCCGGAAATCATGCTCTTATCGTCGGCCCTTCGGGCACGGGTAAAACCTACCAAGCCCGCGAGTTTGCACGGCTTCACGACTGGCATACAGAAGCGCCCATTGGTTTCCACAAGTACTTGGAGCCTCACCATATTTCTGGAGCCGCCGCCCCCGCTGATGATGGTACTTTTGCATTCGTTTCGGGCGCATTTCGCGACGGGTTCAAGGCGGCGAGCGAGGGCAAGACGGCTTGTATCCTGCTTGACGAATTGCTCCGAGCGTCGCCCGAAATGCAAGAGTCTTTGCTCACGACTCTCGACCCAATTCCAACGGCGGGCGGCCTCGTCTATCGCTACCGCTCAGGCAAGCCAGAGAAAAATTGCGTCGGCTGGAAGCAGGAAGTTATCGAATGCCCGGTTGATCGGCTGACCATCGTTGCAACTGCCAACATCGGGGCCAACTACGGGGTATTTAACGTGGATGAGGCGTTTTGGAAACGCTTTCGCCACATTCGGGTAGAGCGCAGCGGCAGCGACGAGCGGCAGATCATCGCGGAGTACGCGGCATCCTTTGGCAAGGACAAGGACACGGTTTGCAAAATGGCAGTGCACGTTCTCGACAACAGCCGCCGCGCCGTGAAGGGTGGACTCTTGCAATACCCAGCCTGCTTGCGTTCGCTCGCCTTCGCCTTGCAGCAATCCTCCACGCTTGACGAAGCGAGGGCCGAGCTTTCGCGGCTGCTCTCGGAAACGCTCGTAGGCTGGGCCGAAGATGGCAGCAAGCTCGCCCCCCATGCCGCCGAGGCGCAGCGGATCGCGCTCGAACTCGCCGGGTTTTAACCCTCCCGCCGCACCACCATGAACACCGAAGAACAACAACAGCCCGCGCAGCCGGACACCATAGACCGGCTGGCACAGATGCTCGCACAAGTCGCAGCAACGCTTGTCCAGGTAGCAGGAGAGTTGCAAACCCTCCGCCCCCAGCCCCAGCCCCAGCCGCAGCCCGCGCAGTCCCAGTCCCAGTCCCAGCCCTCCCAGCCGGAGCCGGAGCCAGCCCCCGGCGAGAGCGAGAGCAGCAGCAGCAGCAGCAGTACAGAGACAGAGCAAGCAGGCGACGACCAGGGCGAGAGCGAGAGCCAGGGCGAG
>CAZXMM010000018.1:0-7707 GCA_964641255.1 uncultured Gammaproteobacteria bacterium
CAAGCGGCAAGATATTATCTTAAAGCTGCATAAGGTTTCCCATCCGGATTCCTTTTAAGTCTGCTCGACAGGTGCGCTAACACTTGCCGAGCATTTTATTTTTGAAGAGAACAGAAACAGACTCAAGACTGAATATTACATATTGTAAGAAAGACTAATTATTGTATTTTAAGTATAGCCGCTACCGGTGAAAAAAGCAACTTTTTTGCACCTGGAAAAATTATCTCATGTGCCAATAGTTAGTGTCTCAACGATTGAGCGCTCAACGGTCGAACTTCACAAAGGAATGACGTCCGAATTACCATTAAAAATTTCCCCATGAGAACACAAACCATTATTCGATTACTCGCTTTTCTTTCTCTCGTCCCCTCCCTCGGGTGGGCGCAGCAGCCGACACCGCAAAGGTTGGAGAAAGACCGGCCCATTGAACGGACCATCGGAGGCGCGGCATCACACAACTACGCGCTGAGGTTGAAGAAGGGGCAATTCTGCTACGCCGAGGTCGATCAGCGCGGTGTCGACGTGGTCGTGCGGGTGTTTGCGCCGAATGGCAAGCGCCTTCAGGAGATTGACAGTCCAAATGGGACACAAGGTCCTGAGCCGATGACTTTGATTGCTGATTCGACGGGCGACTATCGCATCGAAGTCAGCCCGCTTGAGCCTAATGCACCAGTGGGCCATTATGTCGTCAGCATAATCGCGCTGCGGCCTGCGGCCACAAGCGCCAGCGGCAAGATCGACCAGTTGCTGGTGGCGTGGGATAAGCCTGGTTCGCCGGGCGCCGCCGTTGCTGTCATTCAGAACGACAAGATCGTCTTCAAAAAGGGGTACGGCTATGCCAACCTTGAATACGACGTCCCCATCACGCCGGCAACGGTGTTTCACGTCGCCTCCGTCTCCAAACAGTTTACGGCTTTCTGCATCGCTCTTCTGGCGAAGGCAGGGAAACTCTCACTCGACGACGACATTCGATTGTACCTGCCGGAGATGCACGACTTCGGCAAAAAGATTACGATTCAGCACTTGATCCACCATACGAGCGGGTTGCGCGATCAGTGGGAGCTGTTGGCGATGGCCGGCTGGCGGCTGGATGATGTGATCACCACCGATCACATTCTGCGGATGATGTGGCGCGCCCGCGAGCTGAATTTCAATCCCGGCGATGAAGAGCTGTACTGCAATACCGGTTACACGCTGCTGGCGGAAATTGTCAGCCGCGTCAGCAAGAAGAGCTTCCGGGCTTTTGCCGATTCCGCGATCTTCAAGCCGCTGGGCATGAC
Organism: uncultured Gammaproteobacteria bacterium; assembly: GCA_964641255.1. Classification (GTDB taxonomy): domain Bacteria; phylum Patescibacteriota; class Microgenomatia; order JAMCZE01; family JAMCZE01; genus CAZXMM01. Next base: position 1,281 of record CAZXMM010000018.1, read on the forward strand.
CAACACCCACGTTCATGACAGCCATGAGATGATCGTGAAAAATCGCGCGTATTCGTATGTTTCAAGCCCGGAGGGAGGGTTTCGCCTGGCGGCGCTCAACTACGCCACCGCCGGAGCAACGAGTCTCTTCACGACGGTTGAAGATTTGGCGAAATGGAGTAATAATTTCGACCAGCCAATCGTTGGAGGACCCGAAGTCATTCGCCAGATGCATGAGCGGTTTACGCTGAACAATGGGCAAACGATCAACTACGCCTTTGGGTTGGGTCTCAACACTTACAAAGGGCTGCAAAGGATTGGCCACTCTGGTGGTGATGCGGCATTCCGGTCGCATCTGGTTCGCTTTCCGGACCAAAAATTTGCCGTGGCCATTCTCTGCAATACCAACGCGATCAACCCTTCCCGCCTCAGCGAGCAGATTGCCGAGATTTATCTTGCCAACCAGATGCCGGCAACGCCGGCGAGCAACCACCAGCCGCAACCCGCTGAAGCGCAGGTGGACACCACGCTGCTCAGAAAATATACCGGGATGTTCCAGCTCCGTCCAGGCTGGATATTGACGATTACGCTGGAAGACGGGAAATTGATGACCCAGGCGACCGGCGAGGGAAAATTCCCGATGCGCGCCGAAACGCCAACACGTTTCTTTGTTGCGGCTTATCAGGCGGCTGTCATCTTTAAGCCGGATCCGCAGAACAATGTTGACACGATCGAATATCGGAACATGAAAGCACCGCGGGTTTTTGCGTTCTCGCCAAGCGCCACCGAGCTTGAGGCATTTACCGGAGAATTTTACAGCGAAGAGCTGGAAACGAGCTATCGTTTAAAGGTTCAGGACGGAAAACTCGTTGCCCTCCACCAGCGGAACGATATGGTCAGCCTGACGCCGACGGTAACGGACCAATTCGCCGGCAATCAATGGTGGTTTCGCGGCGTGCAGTTCCAACGCCATGCGCAGGGCGCCATTGCCGGATTCACCATCACCGGAGGCCGTGTGCGTTACCTTCGTTTTGTGAAAAGAGCATAGTTGTTCTGCCGCAGTGATAAAAAACGTTTCTTTTTTAAAAAAATTTCTTATTAAAAGAATTGCTACGGATAGGGATTGTTGTGCAACCGATGGAGTGCGTGATGGAGTGCGGCTAACCTTCTTGACTTTTCTGAAAAGTTTATTTACATTTGTCACTGTTGAGCCGATGGGAGAAGTTGTCGGCTCCCCTATCGAAGCATTGAACGCTGGACCTCAGCCATTTGGGAAGTATGTTGTGATCCCCTCCTTTGTCTAAAAAGGCTGCCTTGCAGCCGGTTGGTTTTTCCGTTAAAATGAAAATATTATGGAACGAGAAATGTGCCAGCGCAAAACTTTCCATTATTTATGAGGCCGCCGCCGATTACAAGCGCATCAGTCTTCAACTCAAAAACATTGCTGACAAGAGGGCACCGTGTGATTCAATGGTAAGCTTCTTATGAGTGATCATATTGATTGAGCAAAAATCTTGCACCAAACATCATTGAATTGCTCTGTTTTTTCTACAGTTAACTGCAACTAAAAATGCACATTCTGTCACTGAATAATATTTGGCTGCAATATCTCAAATAGCGAATAAAAGTAGAGCCTATGAAGGATTTTTTTGTCAGCTACTGCTGGGAAGACAAAGACATAGTCGAGCCACTCGTAGAGTATTTGAAAAGAAATGGTATTTCCGTTTGGTTGGACAAACGCGAGACGGGACCGGGCGATTTTTTGTCGCAAAGAATCCGTGAAGCTCTAGATGGTTGTCATACAGTGCTCTTGATGTGGTCAAAAAATGCGCGTGCATCACGCTGGTGTCGCGATGAACCTCGGGCTGCATTAGCTATGGGTAAACGCGTCATTCCGGTACGCTTAGATAAAACGCCCTTACTTCAGGAATATGATGATATTCTCTACTTGAAGGTAGAGCAACTTAATACCGGATTCGCGCAGTTGCTTGAAATTCTGCAAAGACCCTACATACCGAGAACCAGACCCGTTCGTAACGTCCCTTATGGTAGAAATCCAAATTTTACAGGTCGAAAAGAACATCTTCAAGAAATACGTAATGCATTACAGAGAAGTGGCAAAGCAGCTATTACTGCAGTTTCGGGATTAGGTGGAATCGGTAAGACACAACTGGCCGCGCAATATGCACTTGAACACCAGAGTGAATATACTCTTGTAGGCTGGCTGCGCTCTGAAGGTCAGATCACCTTAGGAATTGACTTTGCCAATTTAGCCGAAGAACTTGATTTACCCCAAAAGAAAAACCCAGACCAAAATGTTGTTATTCAGTCTGTCCTTCATTGGCTAGAAAAAGCCAGCAATTGGCTTCTTATTTTTGACAATGCACCGGATCTGAGCAAAATCAGGCCTTATCTGCCAAACAATCCTCAGGGCCATATACTAATTACAAGTCGTAATTCTGCATGGTCGGGCGTGGCTCATTTGATTCATGTGAAAGAATGGCAACGACCTGAATCGATTGAATTCATGCTTAAACGCACAACCTACAGTGATGAAAACGGCGCTGGCAGAATAGCGGAACTTCTGGGCGATCTTCCTCTGGCGATGGAGCAGGCTGGGGCGTTCATCGAGATTACCGGGATGTCCTTTATTGATTATGAGCAGTGCTTTCAAAAACAGCGTGCTGAACTGTTGGATCGCGGCGAACTCTCCACTGAATATCCAGATACAGTGGCGACGACTTGGCAAATGGCCTTTCGTGAGATTAATAAGGAATCTAAAGCTGCCATTACTTTTCTTGAACTATGTTCGTTTATGGCACCAGAAGAAATCTACTTTGATGAACTCCGAGAAAAGCTTGTTCAAACGTCAAGAGGACGTATTGCAGACTATTTACTGAAGGCAGTTAGCATTTTGGGGCATGACGTCACAAATCTCCCGATAGGCGGAGTAGCCCCTGCCAAGCTGATAAAAATTTGCAAAGATAATGTACTGTTCTATGAAATGCTCAGTTGGTTGCGCCGATATTCCTTAGTTACGTTTACACAAAATAATTTGACTGTCCACCGGTTGGTGCAAGCGGTGGTACACGATCGGTTGAATGAACAGCAACAAAGTGAATGGGCTGAAGTCGCAGTGAGACTGATAGCGAAGCTATTCCCCAATAATGCATATGATGTCCGTTTCTGGCCTAGTTGCCAACGTTGGTTAACTCACGCTTTGATGACCACGCGCCATGCTGAAGCTAAAAAAGTAGCGTTGAGTCGTGTTAGACTGTTGCTTAATCAGGTGGGGCTTTATTTTAATAGCCGTGGAGCCTACAAAGAAGCGATTCCCTTTCATCAAAGGGCACTAGAGATTGCTGAAAAGCAACATGGACCAGAGCACACTTCTGTTGCTACCAGCCTCAACAACTTAGCAGAATCTTTGAGCGCACTAGGTGACTATACTTCTGCAATCCCATTGCATCAAAGGTCCCTAGAAATTGAGGAAAAACAACGTGGACCGGAGCACACTTCTGTTACTAATAGTCTCAACAATTTAGCTGGAATATACCAAGCCCAAGGTAACTATTCCGCTGCGCTGCCTTTGTTTCAAAGAGCACTCGAGATTGAGAAAAAACAAAATGGAATAGAGGCCCCCTCTGTAGCCATCCTCTTAACCAACATAGCAGGACTATACCATGACCAAAGCGACTACGTGGCAGCCCTGGCTTTGATTCAAGAGGCATTGGAGATATTTGAAATGCAGTTCGGGCCCGATCATCCTCATGTCGCCCAAAGCCTCAATACCTTGGCATCAATACTTAGAGACCAAGGCGACTTTGACTCAGCAAAGTCCTTATTTCAAAGGTCGCTAATTATCCGAGAAAAGCAGCTCGGTTTGCATCATCCTGACGTTGCTGAAAGTCTTAACAACCTAGCTATGATATACCAAGCCCAAGGCGATTATCCCGCTTCCCTACCGTTGTTTCAAAGGGCACTGGAGATATGGGAAAAACTTCTAGGTCCAAAGCATCCTAAGGTTGCGACGGGCCTAAACAACTTGGCAATGTCACTTGGAAACCAAGGCGATTATCCCGCTGCACTGCCCTTATTTCAAAGAGCGCTGGAAATATGGGAGAAACAATTCGGCCCAGAGTACCATCAAGTCGGTACCGCCCTCAATAACTTAGCACTGTTACACTATAACCAAGGCGACTATCCTGCCGCTTTACCTTTGTTTCAAAAAGCTCTGTCTATCATGGAGAAGGCTTTGGGACAGGATCATCCAAGCACTCAGCTTTGCCATCGGAATCTAGACCATACAAAAGAGTTAGCCAAAACATCCTAATACTTGTATTTACATCCAAACAAGCTATGGGTTTGCAGTTATACTTTGTACCTGAGAAAAGGAAAGACATTAATTGAATTAAAAGTTCTATTTTGATACATAAAATGCAGGGATATGAGAAGACAGTTGATCTAACTGTGCGTGCTGCGGCCTGCGGGGCAGATGCATGATTTTCACCTTGTGCCAGTTTCAACGTCTCGTCTTCGATCAAACTCTGTCTCGCCAACGCAGCCGCACACGCGCGGTGTTCGACGGACTATCGACCAGGAGAAGCGCAGATGAGAGTTGGGTACCGAGTGGGCACGGCTCTCCTGGCCTTTCTGGCATTGGCAGTTAGGGAGCCCCGGGTGTGCGCCGGGCAGCCTGCATGGCAGCCCTCGCCGGGCCATACGCAAGTGCCGATATGGCCGGGTGTGGTCCCTGACGCGCAGCCAGTCGAGGGGCCCGATGAGTCCGAGACGGTTGTGGAGCGCGATGGCAGCAAAAAGCTCGTTGCCGGCAGGCCGTGGGTCTACGTCGGCAGAGTCTCGCAACCGACGATGACCGTCTATTCGCCAGAGGGAAGCAACACGGGCGCGGCGGTCGTCGTGTTCCCCGGCGGGGGCTATAACGTTCTGGCCATCGATCTTGAAGGCACGGAAGTCTGTGACTGGCTGACGTCCAGGGGAATCACGTGCGTGCTGCTGAAATACCGCGTGCCGTGCGTGAAAACGGGGCCGTATCGGGATTGTGCGACGGCGTTGCAAGACGCGCAGAGGACGGTGGGACTCGTGCGCTTCCAGGCCGCGCAGTGGCATATCGATCCGCACAAGATCGGCGTGCTCGGCTTTTCGGCGGGCGGGCATATGGTCGCCGCGATCAGCACGCATTTCGAGAAGCGCTTGTACCCAACTGTCGACGCGGCCGACCAAGAGAGCTGCCGCCCGGATTTTGCCGTGGCGCTCTATCCGGGGCATTTGGCGGTCCGCGAAAAGGACTTCGCGCTGAATCCGGATATTCAGGTCAGCAGCCAAACGCCGCCGACGTTCTTGCTGCAGGCGGAGGATGATCCGATCGATCCTGTCGAGAACTCGCTCGTCTACTATGCGGCGCTCAGGAAGGCTGGAGTTCCCGCGGATATACATGTGTTTGTGAAGGGCGGGCATGCCTTTGGGCTGCGCCGCACGGAATCTCCCATCACGGGATGGCCTCAACTGGTGGAGACGTGGCTCGGAACCATCGGGATCATCACGAGGTAACTCAGAGCACGCCGTCGAAACGTTATCCCGTTTTCCAACTCGTAACCAAATACAAACATGGCCATGACTCTCAAAGAAATTCTCGCGCAGCTCAAAGCTCTCGGCGACGCGAAGGTCCGCGCGCACAACAAAAAGCATGGCGCCGGTGACAATCAGTTCGGCGTTAAGCTCGGTGACATCCGCAAGCTTGCCGCGAAGATCAAGACCAACCACCAGTTGGCCACCGCGCTTTGGGACACCGGAAACATCGATGCCCGGCTCCTGGCAATCCTTCTGATCAAGCCCCAAGACCTGTCTCGCGACGAGATGGATCGGATGGTGCGGTCCGCCAACTTTGCTCAACTCGCAGACTGGCTCAATTCCTATGTGGTCAAGAATCATCCCGACAAGGAAGCGCTTCGCCAAGCATGGATGAAGGATGATGACCCCTGGGCCGCGCGCGCCGAATGGAGCCTGACGTCAGGGCGAATCGCGAGGAGTCCGGATGGGCTTGATTTGCCGGCGCTTCTCGATCGCATCGAGTCTGAAATGGGAAACGCGGATCCGGCAGCGCAATGGACGATGAATGCCTGTCTTGCCGGAATCGGCATTCACTTCGCCAAGCATCGCAAGCGCGCCCTCGCTATCGGAGAAAAATTGGGCGTCTATCGCAACTATCCGGTCTCCAAAGGTTGCACCTCACCATTCGCCCCGATCTGGATCAACGAAATGGTGCGTCGGCAAGGTTGAGCAAACGCGCGATATTTGCCATTGGATCGCCGGATAATATAATTGCCTGAAAGCGCAGGAGAAAAAAAATATGAATGTACAAGTTTATCCGATGAATATTCCGAAAATTCGTTTTGACAAAGCCGGGTATTATTTTATCGGTTTGGTC
>CAZXMM010000019.1:0-7396 GCA_964641255.1 uncultured Gammaproteobacteria bacterium
CGGCGCGTTGTAGAACGAATCAATTGACATGATCAATATACGCCGCCAGGGGGTGCAGCGACATGAGCCGAGAGGTGGATTTTGGGAGGGAATTGGGGGGAGATTTTAGAGCGAGAAGCGGTGTTGGTAAAGAAGCTTGAGAAATCTTCGCCCTAGTAATGCCACTGGCTGGCCGCAAGGGCGGAACTTTTTCTGGAAACCACTACTTAACGGTTATGAAAATGCGAAAATCACTCCCACGAGATCGGCACTGGAATGACGCCTTTTCCGTCCGCAGCATCACGGAAGCGCAAGAGCGTTCCAGGAATCCTAGCATTTTTGAATTTTTTCTGGACGAACTCCGCGAATTCGCGATCGTGGGTTGACATGAGAACTTGGAATCCTTCAGTGAATACCAGAGTTCGGAGCATTTCAATTAGATTTGTTGCGTGGATGAGATCGTTGTGCTGTGTCGGATCATCAAGGATCAGTGCGGGCCATCGTGACCACCGAAAGGTGGTTGCCATGGCAAGCAATACGGCGAGAGACACACCGGCCATCTGGCCCTCGCTTAAGAAGTGCTCTGCCTGACTCTCCACATTCTCCCCGAGCGCTGCGCCAACCTCTGCGCGCTGCGATGAGCCTTCTATTTCCAGGTGTAGCTTGTGGAAGTTTCGATCTTGCACAAGCGTGGGAAGAAGTCGGCCTATAGGTTCTTTTAAAGCAGTGCTGATGCTTTTTCGTAGTTCGGCGGCATCCTCTCCGAGGCGGGAAGATAGTATTTCTACCATCCGACGTACTCTCCTTGTACGGTCGAGCAATGCACTTCTCCGTTTGACCTCATCGGCCAGCCTTGTCTCATGGGCGGCAAATGCCTCTGGCGTGTCACCTTTGGACTGTGCGATTAGGCGTTCTCTGATTTGGGCAGTTTCTTGGTCCTCGAGCCAGTGAGACAACGCGAGAGCAACGCGTTCGACAACGTTTCTGTCTTGTTCGATATCTTGATGCTGGGTCAGCAATTCCGCCAATGCGCTTTCTAATACGTCCGACGTCACCGGCTCTGCCAAACTTGATTGGACCCACCTTGCCTTTAGGGCAGCACTGCGGGCGTCTAATTCTGCAATATGCGTTCTTGCCTTGACTAGTTCCTGTCGGTGTGCCTCGACGCTGGCAACCGCTGCCGCCAATCGACGTTCACTCTCCGAAAGCTGGTTCGACTGATTCAGGACATGCTGATCCAGACTGAGGCGCATTTGCTCATACCTGACACGGTCGTCTTCTGTCCCATCTACAGAGGCGTCGAGTTCATGAATGCGTGTCAGCAATGCGATAGCTTGAGCTTCAACCACTGCCCTCGCCTCATGCGCCTGCTCTCGCTTTCTGGTCGTATCGACGAGATATTCGCGTGCTTGGTGAAGCCGCCCGCGAACTCCGATGATCTCTATATCTTGTTCCGATACGGGCGGTAGCGAGTTCTCGAAAGCTGAAGTCCAAGCGACTTCCTCTAAAGTAAGTTGTTCTGCAATTTCTTGGATATGGGCGCGGAGCGTTGTCTGGTCGTGGCCAAGGAAAAAAGAAAATTGAAGTAGGTGTTGAATATCGGCTCGATGTGAAATAGCATCTGTTTCTAGCTGTTTCAATGATGCACTTAATTCAGTAATACGGCCATTAACTCGATCGAGCTCGAGGCGTAGCCTATCAAGCTCGGTTTTAGCCTGCTTTGATTCATTCTCAATACTGGTGAGATTCGGCTCGAAAGCGGCAGCAGCAACTTTAGCCTTCGCCAACAGCGTGCCTGCAGGTTTCCACTCTTGCGAGCACACCGGGCATGAGACAGCATCAGGATGAAGGTAAGTAGCGATTGCCGCGATCGCATTCTTGATGGCATCATTGCGTGCGAGCGACTCTTGCACAGCAGTTTCTGCGGCCCGTGCTTTCGTCTCCTGTGCAACAGCCTTCGCCGCAATATCTTCTCGTTCGCGCTGGTGAATCACAAGAAATGCTGATGTCTCCCGAAGCTTTTGATCGACAGCTTGTAGCTTTTCCAACAGAGCGACAATCTGATCCAGTCGGAGATTCGCTTCGTTTATCTGAGTCCGCCGACGTTGGAAAGAATCTCCTTGTGCTTCCCACGTAGCTCGACGCTGCCGACGCTCATCCACTGTCTTTAAGAGCATCTCGGTTTCGGATATGGAGGCTACAGCTCCGGCCATCGCCGCCTCGTGTTCTCTTTCAGCTTCGGTCGCTGCGGCGATTTCTAACCTGATTGCCCGAAGCCCAGCGATACCTTCAAGCACGTTGCGTGTTCTATCCGCTTGCTTTTGTGCTTCTGCAAGGGCGAGAACCCGTTCAGCCTTCTCTGCTTCAATCGTCGCGCGAGCAATCTCAGCGCCGTCAAACGCAGTTTGTGTAGCATCTATCCGTCGGCTTGCTTCGCTATGGAGGGTGAGTATCTGCGTCATTTCCACCGGTACTCCCCGAAGATCCTCACAGTTCTTGATGCGTGCTGCGATCTCAGACTGGCGAATAAGAATTACATCTCGGATTCCTCGCAATGTCGAAAGTATCGCGACTGCATCGTCCTTTGCGGACGGCTGCGAAGGTGGAAGGGGTATTGTGATGTGCATGAGCTCGAGTGAAATCCGAGCATGTTCTGGGTCGATTGTTTCTAGCCTGTTGGCGCGTCTGCGTTCTGCATCGTCATATAGCATACGCAAATCGCGCCAAGCTCTCAACTCTTCTTCTGCGTCCGAGGCTTGATCTTGGTGTTTATTCTCCATGATCGTGAGCTGTTGCTTGGTGCCTTGACCAATGTTATGAGAGGCCCGCAACATTCGGGCGAAGCCTGAGACTTGACTCAGAATCTCATCCCAGCGTTCGCGAGGTGTCTTGCTAAAGAAGCGTAGTTGACTTGACTGAGATAGTATGTGCGTCGCATGCAAGAATGAGAGTAGATTGAACTTAGTCAGTGCCCAAACGTCAGGGTCGAGAGCCAGCACGCGATGAATCACCTGATCGACGGACGTGCCGATGATTGGAGATGGGCCGCTTCGTGATACGGTTTGCAGTTGGTCATCCCGTGGCTGTTGGAACGTCAAATCGATTGACCATTGCTTCGACACACTCCCTCGGCGGATTTGCGCGGTTGGCGGTATCTCATTGATCGGCGGTTTTTGCCACCGGCGGACATCTCCGGCAAGCGCCATCTCAATTGCTTCAAACCAAGAACTTTTTCCTATCCCATTTGGTCCGACGAGGAGCACTATGCTTGGACCAGCGTGCAATGAGATGTCAGACTTTCCAAACGCGCGGAAGTCCTGAATATGAACCTTCGAGAGGTAAACACGATTTGTGTTGGAATTGATCATGAGTTGAATCGCTCAAAGGCGTCGATAAGTTTCTCAGCGGTATCACGGCCGGGTTCTGAGGAAGTGAGGATAGTCTCCAACAAATTCAATTGCTCGGTTGAGAATAGCAATTCATCGGACCCGCCGGCCTGTTTGAGTTTGTCAATGAGAAGGCCACGCAGCGGGTCCAAAACCTGTGGTGAAATAGTGCGATGTTCAAATGGTCGAGCCAGAAAGGTTCGGCTCAAGAATTCCGCGATGGCCTCTGACCAGAGAGTACTGTCAGCTGAAGGAAGCCATGCGAAAGTCCGGCAGATATGCTCGTTTCGCTCCACGCGCCGAACTGCATCTTGCCATATCTCTGAAGAGTCTGAACCGGGAGGTGCCACGAGCACTAAGTACAGATCGACGCGAGTGTCAACATCATCGATGTGCGACCGAATGTGCGCCACAACAGAGAGAGCATTTCGGCCAAGTCCTGCACTCAGAATTGGCTCGACGAGCTGTGCAATGACCAAGATTCGTGGACCGAATTTTTCAGAGGCGAGCCTCATGGCTCGTATGTGTGCGGTATCCATTGTCTCCTCTTCAGTTACGTCTTGAAGCAAGCCATTCTCGACTTGGAGTTGTTCAGGGGGAAATGTGTTAAACCAATTAGGTTGAATGTCTTGCACAATGAAGAAAAACGGTTCGACCGATGCTCGGGATCGCAACTCCTCGTCCAGCTTTTGAATGGCCGCGATGTGTGATGGTTCAAGCGACAAGCGTTTCCTCCTCACGAATCGCGTTGAGTGCATTACTAAGCGCTTCTCGATGTTGCTTTCGTGCGTTTATCACACGTTCTTCGACCCACTTGCATAGAGCAGTCTTGCCGTCCTTAAGCGCAAGCCGCATATCCCGTCCCCATGAGAAGACGATGTCTGGTTCGGCGGCGTCGGCGTCAAGCGGTGGGGCCGAAGACTGAGCGAAGGAGCGTCTGTATTCCTGTTTCACTAAGTCCAAGATCGAATCTGATGTCGGCGTATCAGTTCCTCCTAGCACTAGAACGCCGCCCGAAAAGGCGATCTTGGAGACGCTATCCAGGATGGAAATGACCTGCTGGTTATCTGGATCGAAGCATTTTTTTAGGGCAAGGGCTGTAACGGTGAGACCTTGAATGTTGATGATTCCTTGTGCGCCGATGGCGAGTTTCTGACGAAAGGCGACGCGGAGCGCGACGATAAGCACAAGCACTTGTGCCATTGTTTCTGCGGTTAGGGGTCCACACCGAATATCACCTCGAATGCACTTGGGTTCAATAGGGGCATGGAGAAGCTTGCATAGCAGTTCGCGACCAGCGGTGGCCGGCGGAGCGATGGATCGCTTGATATCCGCCCACGCGGCGAATGCTTCCTTGTGAAGAGCATTCTCGGTACAGAGGTCATTGAGCTTTGATTCCACCTCATAGGCTACTCGTGTCCATGTGGCAGCATGCATCTGGCATTCCAACGAGGTCCTCAGGCTGTCAGGAAGCTGAGTCTGTCCGAGACTGGCTGTAATCGGTGGGGGACAAGATTGATTGCACCCTGGAGAAAAGATGCTATCGACATGATTCGACTCGTCGTTGCCAAGGGTCCCGCCAGTCAGCTGTTTGGCGCGGTCTCGCCAGTTGTCCCGTTCGACGCATTTCAGGCTTACGCCGTGATCTGAGTGGAGAGCCAGCCGCAATAAAGCTGGAACCAACGGGCCTGCAGTTCCGGGGGATGTGAGAAAACGAAGTTCTGGGCCACCACCCCCGCTATTCCATACCGGCGAAACGATGTCACTACTTTCAAGCGTGCTTCGTAGCCACCATCCTTCATTGGAATATCGGAACGAAGCCCACGAGCGACTCGTGCCAACACGTGGGACTGTTCGAAGTTCTTCGGCTAGATCATTGTAGCAAACGCGACCGATCGGATTAAGTTTGCGAAGTACTCGCTCAATTGCTTGGCTTGCCACGAGTGGGTCACTGTACCAATATCGCAAAGCTTCATGTGTGCGCTGTTGGATGAGGGAGATTTCGCCAATGTTCTCAACAGACATGCATCGGAGGAGCTCCGCTGCAGTGTTGGCACTTCCCGCAGCGCTCTTGATAACTTCGAACCAATCTTGAAGGGCTTTTTCAGGCAGCTTGGCTGGATTTGACGCAATGTGTAGATGTGGGGATCCTGGTCCGTGACACCTTTCGCAGAGTTCGCTGAGCTTTCGGGACGATAAACAATTACTACGGGAAACACAGATATTCACATCCCCTGGTATGCCTATCTTAAAGGTGCGTGTCGGATCGTTCCTATGAAGGTTGAGTGCCCCAGCAAGCATCCTCTGTAGGCTTTGCATATCGAGAGGAGTGTGTTGGCATTTGATCTGCCAATGCTCAGCAGTCACGACGCCGGCACGCCAGGAGAATATTGCAACATCGTCCCAGTCGTCCGCGCTGAGAATCTCGGAGCCGATCTCTATTGGCCCTTCCATTTCGTTTTCAGCAGTCGCAATAAGCCCGACACTCAGGTACATGGCCTGGAACAATTGGTAATCGTTACGCTCGTTGAGTTTGAACTTCTCGTAGGCCATTAGTTAATCATCCTTAATTACTTCTGTCACATCCTATGCTGCGATGGTGGTTCTGAGATCGGCAATAAATGACCAATGGTTCTATGGCAAGGCAAGCCACTATCCGATTCAGTTTCATGAGCAACAGAGACTGAGCGATTTTCAGATCTACTATCGAGGTGGGAAAATCGTGCGGAGCGTTGGAGGCTAGCCCCTACAATTTGAAAGGGGTTCTTACCCGCCACCAGCGAAATCGTTAAGTATCTTCTATCAGTCGGTAACAGACAGTTGATGTAGAGCACTATTCAAATCATGACATCCAAAGCTGCTTCATACTCATTACGATCACGATACTCCCATAATTTTGGACCATTGAGAGTGATTCTCGATGGCCTTGAATCATTGAAATAAGTAAAATATAAACAAATCTTGGCGAAAAATCAACTCGAATTTCGAGACAAGTCAATACTTTACTCCCCCAACACCCCCAACTCCCTGCCCTTTGCCACCGCCTGCGTGCGGGTGTGGACATTCAGCTTGGCGTAGATGTTACTGATGTGCCGCTTCACCGTGCTGGTCGCCAAAAATGAAACACTTTGGCTGCTGTGAAAATTGGAAAATAGTATGGTGGGCCGTGAAAATTTTTTGACTCCCCCCATTTGTCTTCATCGAATGAACTTCACGGAACAAATACCGCTTGCCACTATTGAATCAAATTCATGATGGTCCGAAGTATACAGATCGGCCTGAATTCGGTTTGTCAAAGCCATCGCAAAGCAATCTGCCAAAGAGACTTTCTTGATTGTTGCTTTGTATTTTCCAGCTTCTTGCCAAAATTGCGCGTCCATGTCTTCGCGAACGACAAGGCCCATAGATTCCAAGTCGGCAATTGCTGTATGCGCTGCGTTTTCATCTGCCACCCGCATGAAATCGTAAAAAACTTCGCAGAGATTGACGGCATGCGCTACGCAAGAATTGTTTTTATCCAACAATAACGCCTCGACTACATCCGCTCCAGGTTCATCTCGCAGATATGCAATCATGGCGCACGCGTCCAAAACGTTGATCATGCCTTACCCTTCCATCTCGATTTCTTCTTGCTTGCGTTGCGCAAAGCGATCGCTGCTGGTCGGAACGTAGGCGTATTTGCCTCTCACTGTACCGGTTTTAGCAATGGGTGTTTTTTTCTCTAACGCCTGTGTTGAAATTATTTTATGCAGCTTATTCGAGATTTCACTGATGAGTTGTAATTGCTCTTCCGCCGAAAGATACGCGAGCAACTTGCGAATCTCTTCGTAATGCTGCTGTCGGCTTGATAAAGTGCTCATAGCGTAAACCTATAATGGAAATGAATGAATAAAGATGAAGCGTTACACCGCCTTATTTGAATATACCAAAAAATATGAAGAATGCAAATTGTACTTCACTCCCCCAACACCTTCAACTCCCTGCCCTTTGCCACCGCCTGCGTGCGGGTGTGGACATTGAGCTTCGCGTAG
>CAZXMM010000020.1:0-2198 GCA_964641255.1 uncultured Gammaproteobacteria bacterium
TGCCTCTGGCAATATTGACGCAGCTTTCCTCAATATCGACCAAGCGTGTGTGTTCGGCTGTGAGCCTGATCTGAATGCGTGGGCAAGGAAGGTGAATCCTCGTCCGCGAGCTGCTGATCCTACCCTTCGCACGGCTGCCGCCCATGTGCATATCGGATGGGACAATCCCACTGACGAAGATAGACATGAGCTTATCAAATGGGCTGATCTGTGCGTTGCTATTCCTGCGATCTTCGAGGATATGGATACGAAACGCCGTGAGCTATATGGCAAGGCTGGAGCATTCCGCATTAAGCCATACGGTGTCGAACATCGTGTGCTCTCAAACTACTGGATTAAAGACCCTGTTGCGATAGAGCTGGTATATAACCGCTACATCAAAGCGATTGCACACGTAAATGCTAATGAGCGAATTGGAGAGGAGGATGGTGTATTGATTCAACAAGCCATCAATCATAACGATAAGCAATTTGCAAGCCAGCTTATCAACAAGTATCATCTTACTTAATATGGAGTATAAATCAGTTGACTTCTTCGCTCCAGATGGTTTGGAGCAAAACGACGAGGATACTTATCGGAAATTTGGAGGAATGTATGTTCTAGCGGCGATCAAGAAGGATATGAAAACTGAAACTATTGAAGTTATCTTGATTCATGGTTTCCGTAAACCAAATATTGAATTCTCCACCATTGATCGAGATTCGTTTGCCCTTAAAAGGGATTATGTAAGGTTGTATAAAGCGTTCCCGCCGCTAGGCGCTACTAATTGGGAAAATAGCGTGCTCCGCTGCTACAAATCAGGAGCACGTCAATGGCAATATGGTGTCGGGAATCAGGGCCTTATCGTGTTGGTTGAAAAGTCAACAGGTTCTCGTGATGTAGAGATTACACAATCTGTTGCACAAACTCTTTTCTTTCCGTCGTACTCAACCGTGAGAGAGGCATTACTTTCACTTTCGCGTAAAGAAAATCCATGTTTTGCCCGAGCAGTAGGTGGACATTATTGGATGCAAAAGATGCAGGACAAATGTGGAGCTACGCAATTCTTGCTCTTTCGTAAGAATATGCCAGTAGGGATTTTCTTTTCTAATGACCCCAGTAGTTTTTATTTGCAGAGTGGATGTGAGCTTTTTCAAACTGAAATCAATAAGCTGTTGGAGAAACGATGATTACAATTAAATCGTTGTTAGAGGGGTCTAGAAAAACAAAACCATACGCGGACCTTGTAGAAAGGATTTTTAATCGCGCTCAAGAACCTTGGAAAACCTTCTTCATTACGACTCCCCCGCTTGATCTTCCTGATCGCTTGTGCGGTGTTGAAATTGAACTAGAGAATTGTGTTTATAGCCACGAGACTTCGGCTTCCGAGGCTGCTGCATCACAGAAATTTATACAATTAGTAGGGATTAGCAAAGATGGTTTGTTCTCTCATGCTTTCATCAAAGAGATTGATGGTAGTTTGAGGAATCATGGTCTTGAATTTAAAACTGTGACTGGACTAACATTCAAGTCTACGTCTGCTTGGTTGAAAGCGTTCGAGCATTACATTAAACTCTTTTACTCGGACGCTACGGCAAATGCACGTACAGGACTGCACGTTCATGTGGATGTGCGTGACTTGCAACTAGTGCAAGTGCAACAGATTCTTTTGCTGTATCTGATCTTTGAAGAAGTATTATTCGCTTATTCAGGAGATAGAAAGAACAATATCTTTTGTGTCCCACTATCGGAAACGAATTTCCCTTTCGAACATCTGAAAAGTATCTCTTCCAGAGAAGAGTTGTCAACTTTTCTAGCTAGGTACTCCAAGAAATACATGGGCTTGAATCTACTACCTATGACAACGCAAGGAACCATAGAGTTTCGTATGCATAGGGGAACGTATTTAAGTTCCGATATTAATCCTTGGCTCTGTATTATTTCTGATCTTGTGTCTGCTGGTATTGCAAAAGAGAGATTTGATGTTTACGGGGGTATTAATAATATTATTGGGCGTCTAGATGATCTTGATAGTATCCAACAATTTACAAAGATTGTATTTCCGAAATCTTATAACCTATTGATGAACCATCTATCAGTAGAACGTCTTGCTGTTGGTGTTGAGCAGGCTAAAGATTTATTGCTCGATAGTCGTGATCTTTCGTATTTGAATGTTCCAGCTAAACCTAGTGGACGCATTCCATTTGAAGAATTTTTAG
>CAZXMM010000020.1:2298-7205 GCA_964641255.1 uncultured Gammaproteobacteria bacterium
CAGGCAGTTAGGGAATCTATCGGTGGCCGATCTCTTAGACAGCGTTGGATTGGGCAATTGGATGGCTCAAGGCTGCCACGCGAGCACGAGGTTGGTATTGCTGATCGTGTAACTATTAGCGATGGAAGAAGCACTTGGTGGGTACATCACAATGCTGACATGGAAGTTTTTAACTGCTCTATTTTAAGATTTATGACTATTAACGCTCTGGATTTTGATCCAAATAGGGATATCTTTATCAGAATGCTACAGTGTGGCTATGATCTTGTGCGCGAAGATGAGTTTGATGATTTTGAGCCAGAGCGTGAAGAAGCCGAGGAGGAATTCTAATGTGTGGCATTGTTGGATTGATTCGCCCACACGCTGATACGTCTTTAGATGTCTGTGACGCTTTTAGGCAAATGTGGTGGGCCACACAACTACGTGGTGTAGATGGGTCAGGGCTATTTCAAGTAACTGGTGGCAATTTTGTAGATTGTGAGAAATCTGCGTTTACCCCTGACTATGCCATGTATGAGAAGCCTTTTGCAAAACTCCTGAGGCTTACAGACAATGCCCCTTTCACAGTTGCACATTGTAGAGCGGCAACTAAACGCCCAGCCAAAGCTGATGAGAAGTGGTTAAAGAATAATGCACATCCATTTCAACACAAGCATATTACACTTGTGCATAATGGTAATTTTACTTACGTTGGGCAGGATCACAATGATAAGCATGAGGTAGACTCTGCCTCATTTACTCATGCCGTTGCTGATCTAGGTATTGATGAGGCCCTACTCAGGGCTTATGGTGCCTATGCTCTGATGTTCTATGACAAAGACAAAGAAACGATGAATGTGGTTAGGAATAGTGATCGGCCACTTTATCGTATTGAGCACATACAGGGACATTTTTATGTCTCAGAACCAGAAATGGCTCTCTGGATTATCAAACGGAATGGCTTGGCTAATCCAACAGCAGTTGTTGAAGTGCCAACACATACTCTTTTTGAGTATAAGAAATATAATTTGGAGTTTACTTCGAGACCAATTAAGAAACGTGAGTCGTCGGTTTATCGACAACCACATGATTTTTTCGACGGTCTTAATTATGATGATGATGAAGTGGTCTCTATGGGATATCCAATTGATCGTCCACAGAGGAGCCCTGCAACTGTAGTACCCATTAACCCAAAGTTAACCCCCGCTGAGGTATTTCAGAAAGCTGGTAGGCTTAAATGGGAAGATTGTGTGTGGGTGGCTACTCATCGTGCTCTCCCTACTGGATGGGCTGTTCAGCCTGCAAAAGACTATCTTGAAATTTTGGCTGCAAAAGAAAAAGATCAGCGGCCTACTACTCTTGATAGTACCTCTTTATTTGTTAGTGAGGTTATTGAGAATGGAATGATTAAAGAAATCTATCATAGGGCTAATGGTTTCAGTCTTAAGAGAAGCACAGAATATCATTTCAGCCTTACAGAAGTCCACGAACACAAAGGCTTCTGTGCTATCGTTGGGGAACCGGCGCAGCCCATAACAAAAAATCGCGTTAGGATTATGGGGAATATGCCAGAAAAAAGTGCAGTATTGAAGTCTACCAATAAAATGCTGTGTGGTATGGTGATGGGTATTAATAAAATTAAAGAGGCTGGAAGGACTGTGTATGTGGTACAGATGGGGGATTTACGCATCAGTGAGTTTTTGGATGTAGCCAAAGTCGCAGCCGATGCTGCAAAGAAATCTAAACCGCAAGAATCGGCACTCTTGTTGCCTAGCAAGATTGATAAAGATAAAAATGTTGATCTTAATGATCTAGTAGCATGTCCGGGATGTAGGCTCGTTACTAACAAAAAAGACATGAAGCCATACACTCAACATCTCTTTACGGATAGTGATGGGAGAGCTACAACCTCAATTACTATTACTGTCTGTCCAACTTGCCACGATAAAGCTAAAGAGGATTTTGATGATTATTACCAACACACATATCTTGAATCTATTAAACAAATTAATAGGAGTTATCAATGATTCCCATTATTTATCCTTACAAACTTGGAAGCCATAGTGCCCGCAATCTGGCAACTCTGCTTAACACTAGGCGTGTGCGTGCTAATGGGCGTTATGTGCCGAAGGCAGCCCATTTAGTAGTGTCTCTCGGAGCGCATACCCCGCCTAACTGGGGCCACTATGCAGCCTTGCGTGGAGTGGAAGTTATCAACCATTGGGATAGGATTGGCAACGCACAGAACAAACTGACGGCCCTTCGCATCCTTCGAGAAAACGGTGTCGCAGTGCCAGCCTTTACTGCCAGCAAAGAGCAGGCTAAGGAATTCTTTACACAGCGGCGAAGCGTAGTGTTTTGCCGCACGTTACTGAATTCTCATGGAGGGCGAGGGATTGTAATTGCACGCTCGCCGGAAGAATTAGTTAATGCTCCGCTGTATACTAAATACTTCCCGAAGCGAGTAGAGTATCGCGTTCATGTGTTTAAGGGAAAGATAATTGACATAGCACAGAAGCGCCTTGTTAATCAGGAGAGGCGTGCAGCTATTGAGGCCACAAGGAATCAGCTTATCCGTAACCTTGAAAATGGGTGGATTTATGCACGCGCTGGCTTAGAAATCTCAGAAGATGTTAAACAAGCTTGCATTAAAGCTTGTAATCTGTTACAATTAGATTTTGGGGCAGTTGATTGTGCTGTTGACGACGAAGGTAAGTATGTAATCTTCGAGGTCAATACTGCTCCCGGCCTTGAAGGAACCACTCTTACCAGTTACGCCAACGCAATAAAAGCTTACATAGCAGAAAAACAACAAAAACTAAATGCTCAAAGCTTTAACTTTTGGAGGTATGGTCGCTAGGATAGGACTAGTGCTTCTTGTCATATTGACACTACTAACAACAACTACATAAAGGACTAATATGCACTGCCTAGCCTGCGACAAACTACTATCTGATCGTGAAGCTTCAAGGAAATATGAGCATTGCGAAGAAATCAGTAATCCAGAAGAGCAATTCATCGGGCTGTGTAACCACTGCCTAAAAGATACAGACATCACATTTTCGGAGAATACAAATGCAACTGACGAGGAAGCCTGTGGCGAAGAAGAAACCGGCGAAACAGAAATGTTTAGATATGACGATTGGGAAAGCTGAATTTAACCCCAAAGAAATGCGTTTAACTTTTTTGGCTGCTCTAGGTGATGTATTGCCATCAGCTAAAAGTAATAAAGTAGATGCACAAGCTGCTGCGACAGGCACGTGGAACGATTTTACTAAGCACATTGGAAAACTTCTTGCAACGAATCGTAGACGTGGGTATGAACCTATTGACAGCTCCACATGTTGTGGAGTTAGTGAAATGTCGTTTGAAGGGTATTACGATTATGACGCCGAGGACATAGACGAGGAAGCAGGAGAGGATGTATTAACAGAAGAACATGTTTATCAAAATGTGGTAATTAAACTAGCAAGTGCTTTTAATTCGTATAAAGTAAATCCATATTTTAAGTATTACAATAATGGGCAGGCAGAAGCAGATAATTGTGGACAGAAGCCAGAGCACATCTTTAAGGCTTTAGAAAAGCTCGGTTGGGTATGCACTGCTAAATTTATTAACACAAATCACAATTGGTTCAATTACGAAATGACTGCTTATTATGGAGCTACTGGCAATGAATAAGCCTTTAATCTCGCTTGATACGATTGCCCCTCGTAAAATCTTGCTTAAGTTTCTTGGCTATGATTGGCAGAGTGACTTTGAAGATTTCCTTAAATTTCGTAGTTTTCTAGAGCAAAAAGCAAAGATTGATCCGCAGCTCTCTAAGGCAGGACAAGCTTTTGGTAAAAATGGGTTTAACTACGACATTTTTGGCTCCTCTTGCTGTGGAATACAGCAACTCTCTCTTCAAAATAATTTCTATAAGGGAAGTCTCCATAACGACAAACAAATGGCTAATCTCTTAACATGGCTGGTGTGTAATAGTGCCCCCAATCTGATATATTGGGCTGGAGACACCAAGGAATATGAGTGGACATTCAAACTGTTAGAAAAATTTGGATTCACTTGGACACGAAGGCCATTTAATTTGATTCATAGTCATTTTATGAGAGAGTACCAAATCTCATATGATTATATGGCACAAGAAAATAATAAGAAAGATATTGAAATGATTGATAAGGCGGGATTAGAATATAATTACATGACTGATCGCCAAAGTATAATTGCTTATACGATTCTTGATCTCGATAAGCGTAAACCTGAGGTAGCTTTAATGAAGCGGGAGGATAAGAATGTCGTGGGTAATGCATCTCCCATGCCCAAAATGCCATTCTAAAGATAATTTAGGATTGTGGGAAGATGGATCAACTTGGTGTTTTGGTTGTCATGCATATACACCACCCACAAAGTCTATAGAAAATCTAAAGGCAAGAATTAATAATATTAAGACCCCCTCGAAAGGGGGGGTTTATTTACCAGAAGATGCAATGCAAAGTATACCTAAAGTTGCCTTGGGGTGGCTGTCAAAATACCACTTGACAAAACAGGAAATAGCAGAATTACATCTGTATTTTTCACAAGAGAAGGATTTATTAATCTTTCCTTTCTTTGATGCAGAGAAGAGTTTAATTGCTTGGCAAGGTAGATACTTTGGTAAAAATAAGGAATACCCAAAATATGTGACCTACGGGAGTAAGGATATGCTGTGTCTATTTCCGCACAAAGAGGGATCGGAAACGGTGTCGATTGTCGAGGACGTTATCTCGGCAATTAAGGTAGCGCGTCACACGGATGCTCTTGCTTTACTGGGGTCATTTATCTCTCTGAAAACTGCCAATAGACTTGCAAGGAAATACAAGAATGTAAACATCTGGCTGGATAGTGATAAGTACAGAGAGGCTCTTAAAGCACAAGCACAGCTTTTACCT
>CAZXMM010000021.1:0-7187 GCA_964641255.1 uncultured Gammaproteobacteria bacterium
TTCGGCGCACGGAGATTTACAACTTTGCCGACAAGTGGAAAAAATTTATGACCGAGGAAGAAGGGGAGTTGGTCGCCGAGTTTTACGCGCGCGTCAATCGGGTCACTCATGCCAGACGCCCGCAACCGGTTTATCAGCCGGCTTAAGTTCGTTCGCAGTCGTTCATAGTGACTTAAGAAGTTATCAATTCATTCCCAGAAATGGAATTTTGGGGCCATCACTCGAAGTCTCTTTCGAAGCGGCTTTCCGCCATCTTCTTACCTTGACAAGCGCGGTCGAGGGCTTGAGCACAAAGCATAGTTTTTAGTGTAGGTGGTATATGGAAAATTATTTGCCCATGGCCGTTACCGTTTTTTTCTTTGCAACGGTGCAATCGTTGTTCGGCGTCGGCCTGCTCGTGTTTGGAACGCCAACTTTACTTTTGCTGGGCTACTCGTTTGTCGATACGATAGCAGCGTTATTGCCCGCGTCGTTGGTGATTAGCTTCATGCAGGCATGGCAGGGGAAAGAGTACGTCGGCGCGCTGAAAAAAAGCATTCCGCTTTACGCCGTGCCCTTTATCGTGTTGGGATTGGCGTTGGTGTTGGGCAAGGTTTTGGTGCTGGACGTCAAGCTATTGGTGGGTGTGTTGCTGGTTTGCACCGCAATCATACGGTTTAACGCAAAAGTCCAACAGGCGATGGCCGCCGTGCTCAAAAAACACACGAAGGTTTATCTGATGTTGACGGGATTCGTGCACGGCCTGTCGAATATGGGCGGCGGCTTCCTGACGATGCTGGCGACTTCGATTTATCATGACAAAGAAAGCACCCGCGCCAATATTGCTTACGGGTATTTCGTTTTTGCTTTTTCGCAAATTCTCGTGCTGGCCGCGCTGCATCGCGAAGCCTTTGGCGTACATTGTCTGGTTCTTGCCGCCGTCGCCTTGCTCACGTACCGAACGGTGGGTAATCTCATTTACATGAAATCCTCGCAGCGGGTGTATCAGCTCTTAATCACGATTTTTATTTTTGCTTACGGTGTGGTGTTGATCGGCCAAAAATTGCTTCATTAAATATAAAAAACCGGCCGATTGGCCGCCATTTCCTGTTGTAGCATTTCCTGCACGGCTTGGCGCATGATCCAATCCGGTAAAGCCTCGCGGTTGACCAAAGCCGCTTGAATCGCGCTATCGCTCATCGCCATCTTTTTTGCGGATTTGGATTCGAAATACTTTTGGGTTTCGGGGTTGTATTCAATCGCATCGAAAAAGACCGGCGTGATGCCGAGATCGCCGAGGCTTTTGAACAACTCGCGCGTTTGCGCCGGATCGTAAAAGCCGTTGAAGTGGCCGTGATCGCATTCGATGATGAAATGGCTGCAGCCGAGATTTTTATAACACAGCGCCGCAAACACCGCCTCGCGCGACCCGCAATGGCGCGGATAGAGCAATGAGCCGCCCATCACCGTTTTACCGGAGGGATAGACGTCGCCGTCGAGCAACAGTTGATAGCTCTTGAAAATCGTCTCCGGCAAAAATTCGCCGGCCTGTTGCGGGCGAATGACCAGACTGAGATAAAGCCCGTCAACGTGCGCGGCTTCGAGCGTTTTCATTTGCGCATACTCGTGCAAACGATTGGCAATGTGGCCGGTATGAAATCCCACCACGCGGCTCCAGCCTTTCTGCGCAAAAATCATGCGGGTCTGGCTTGGACTCAATTCGTAGCGTTGATACGGTGATTCGATTTTTGCCACCAGCGTCACTTCTCCCGCCACCCAAAAATTGCCGCCCTCGAACAGCTTTGCCACGCCCGGATGCTTTTTTGACGTCGTCCCAAACCATTTTTGCGCCAAGTCTTCCAACGGAAAAGCATAAATTTCACTGACGTTCAGCGTGGCGTGAATGCGTTCTTTCGCGTCGATCAAGGCAATGCGGTCGCCCGCCGAAATATTAGCGAGCGCGCTTTCTTCGGCCTGCAAAATAATCGGCATGGTCCACACCTGGCCGTTGAGCAGTCGATTTTTATTGAGCACGCTCTCCAATTCCTGGGAGCTCATAAAGCCGGTGAGCGGCGAATACGTGCCGTTCGCAATTTGCATGCAATCCATCAACACGGTGTCTTGCACTTGCAGTGAGCGCAAATTTTGCAGGGCGCGCGGATTGGTTTCGACGCTTTCACGATTGATGAGCACGCCGCCGTGCGGCTCGACCAATGTCGAGATCGGCGCGGAGGCATAATGCGTTTGCTGCCAGCCCTGCTTCCGATCATATTCACGAATAACTTTCTTCACCATCATGGCGGCGGCAACGGGAAAGGCGCCAATCGCGGTTTCCGCTGCTAACACGAGGCCATCGGCGCCATCCATCAATGTATTGAACACATCATTGACTTCGGCGCGCGTCGGATTCGGCGAGGTGACCATCGACTCGAGCAAATTGGTCGCAACATAAATTTTTCTGCCGACGAGTTTGGCGTGACGAATAATATCTTTTTGCAACGCCGGAATTCTTTCGATGTTCACTTGCCGCGATAGATCGCCACGGTCGATGAGCAACGCGTCCGATTTGGCGGCGATCTCGGGCAGACGGCGCAAGCCGCTCAGGCTTTCAATCTTCGAAGTCACCATCGCCTCCGGCCCGGCCAGCGCGCGAACTGCATCTACATCCGCGGCGCAATTTGCAAACGAAAGCGCGACGTAGCGCACGCCCATTTTCCTGCCGATGGCCAGTGCTTGCTGATCTTTTTCCGTCATCGCCGGCATGTCGACGTCACGTTCCAAAAGCGTCACGGCTTTGTTTTGGCCGATCTCACCGCCGTTCAATATCCACAAAACCACCCATTCACTTTCGAGGGCGATTACCTGCGCCAAAACCTCTGCATCGATTTTGAGCAGATCGCCGATCTTGAGCTGCCTGGCGATGTAATCGGGATGTAGATTCAAATCGCTCGCATCGCCCGGCACGCGTTGATAATGCACGCGAATGGTGCTGTTTTCGCGCGCCACGACTTTGCCGGCGGCCAAGCTGCTGGTGCGAATCTGCGCACCTTCGGTGTCCAGACAAATCGGCACTTCGGTTCGCGTTTGCACATATTCCACAATCTCGGCGACTTTTTCCAATTTGGTATGTGACAGATTCAGGCGAAACAAACTCACGCCCAACGCTTCGAGCCGGCCAATCACGCGGTCGTTGAGTGAAGTGGGGCCCAGCGTACACCAGATTTCTTTGCTCATAATCAATACAGTGAGTTAATAAAATCGCGATTTCAAAACTGAGTTGTTTGCGATGATCAGGCGCGCATCAATTCATGGCCTTTGGCTAAAACGAATCTGAACCACGTGCCGGCGAGCAGTGACGTGAAGATGGCGATCATGACTAATGTAACAAAAAATGTGGCGCTGATGATGCCGAGATCGAAGGCAATAGTAGCCAGCACGATGCCGGGACCGCCGCGCGTGTTCATTGCCACGGCAAAATTGAAGCTGGTCAACCAGTCTTTTTTGAGCAGCCGTGAGGCGGCCAACGTGCCCAAAGTCTCAAACAAGGCGGTGAACAGCAGAAAGAACAAAAAGAATTTGAGATCGAATTGATGCACCAAATCCAATTTCAAGCCAACGATGGCAAAATACAACGGCGTAAAAAACGCCAACGCAATTTCTTTGATATGATCTTTTTCTTTGCTGAAGCTTGCCGGCGCGGCCTTCAAATCCTTGGGCACGACGCCGATCGCAACGCCGGCCAAAAAGGCGCCAAAAATAATGTTAACATTCAGCAGACTGGCCACCGCCGATAGCAAAAAACAAATGAAGAGAATGTAACCCGTGCCCGAAGACAGCCTTAACAAATTATAACTGCTGCTGCTCAAACGCGGCAAAAGCTTGGGCAGAAACATAATCGAAACACCGAGAAAAGCGAACGACAGCGTCACTGTTGAAATAATATGCGAAAGCGAGAAGTTCGCCGTGCTTACAATGCCGGTGGCGATTGCCAGCGCCACCCACAACAGCACGTCGTGGACAGTGGCGGTAGTTAAAACGATTCTGGCAAAACGCGTGTGCATGATGTCCAAATCGAGAAAGATTTTGGAGATGACCGGAATCGAAGTGACGGCGACGGCAATGCCGACGACAATTTGCAGCGCCAACATATTTTGTTTGGCGCCGAGCAGCGGCGAGAGATCGAAAAAGTGCGGCGCCAGCCATCCGGCAAAGAACGGCAGCGTTGAGCCAATGAGCAGAGCAAAAACCGTTTTTTTGTCTTCTTTCTCCATGGCCATGTTGATTTCGAAGCCGGAAACGAACATCAACAAGAGCAGGCCAAGCCAATAGACGATTGAGATCAGCTTCCCCTCGAAGGCAAAAGCGTTGAACAACCAGTTGTAAGTCGCGGGCGAAAGCGCTCCCAGGGCCGTGGGGCCGAGCAAAAGGCCGCCGAGAATCTCGCCGATGACTTTGGGGAGCTTCAGCTTGTTGAAGAGGTAGCCCAGGCTGTGGGCAAAAACCAGCAGCAAGGTAATAGCGAAAAAGAACCGAGTCAAATCGTGCTCGGTTAAGGTGATCGAGTTGGCGTTCATGAGGTTTTCTCCTATTTCTGCAATGCGTGGTTTGGCCGGTAATATACTTAAAATTTAACGGTGCAGTTTGTAATAATTTGTCATGAGGTTTGATATGAAACACAAAATGGTTTTGATGCTGCTGGCACTGGTGCTGGCGGCGTCTTCCGTGCAAGCGCAAAAGCAGCAAAAAATTTCTGACGCGCAATGCCGGAAGATATTCCTCGCTTCTGATGATTACCAGAACCGGCGCACACCCGAGGGCACGCCTTACTGCGAGGTGTATTGGGATCGCGACGACGATCCGCGCGAGCTGCTGGGGTACGTTTTTCTCAAGACGATGTCTCTACAGGAAAAGGAAGTCGAGTTGCTGATCGGCGTGGACCTCAAGGGAAAAATCGTCAAAGTGAATGTCAAAGAACCGGCGGTCGTAAGTGACGAGTTTCTGGCGCAATTTGTGGGAAGAAGCCTGAGCGCAAGTTTTGAAGTGGCAAAAGCCGCTGAAGATCTGCTGTATCTTCCGAGCAAGCTCAAAGGGAATAAGGATAACCTCGAAATTTCGGAAAGTATTGCCCAAACTGTGCATAGTGTCCTGCTTTCCGCAAATCATTCGCTGGCGCTGGGTTCGGCAAAATAAAACATGAAAATAAGCCTTACTCATCGTTTGTTTCTGAAACCAACTTATGAGTAAGGCTTATTTCAGATAAGCGCAAGGTTGTTTGCCTGAGGCGTAAGACTCACGTAATAACTGCATTGGCTGGCGCCGTTGCGGGCCGCGCTTCCGGCAATTCGTCGGTGGCAATTTCAACTTCCTGCCCGTCTTCCGGATTGGTGGATAGCAACGGCCAACCTTTACTCAAGACAAATCGCAACCAGACCCCGGCGATTTGGGAAGTGAACACGGCAGACAACACGAGAGTTGTATAAAAAGTCGCGCTGATGATTCCGGCATCGTAGGCCACACTGGCGAGCACAATTCCAGGACCGCCGCGGGCATTGGTGGTAATGGCGATATTCAAGATATCCAGCCCCTTAAATCCCGCCATCTTGGCGCCCAACCCAACAGATATTAACGCCAGAAACGAAGAGCCGATGATAAAGGTCGCAAGCAATGACATCGAAAATGCTGTTCCAAAAACCAGCTTATAGCCGACTAAAGTAAAATAAATGGGTATGAAAACGGATGAAGAAAAATGCTCGATCGAATCAAACACTTTGGTAAAGCGGGCGCGCTCCGTTCCTTCGATGCCACCGATTATACCAAAACCGGCCAAAAAGGCGGCAAAGATCAAATTGACCTCGAGCAGAGTGGCGATAGCGATATAAGCGAACAGAACTAGGATTACATAAGCTAAAGCAGAAGACTTGTGAAATACATTCCAGCGCGAGACATGGAATTTCCTCAACAACTGCGGCGCAATGAAGAGCGCAATGGTGACAAAAATAATCGTGGCGCCGATGTGTGAGGTCATGTTGCTCATCACATGTTGTTGGGCAAGCGTTGCGCTTGAAGCCAGCGCGCTGGCCACCGCCAACACACCCCAAAGAATAATGTCTTCGATCACCGCCGAGCCAAGAATCAAACTGGCAAAGCGCGTGTGCAATATTTTGAGATCATAAAAAATTCTGGAAATGACCGGAATCGAGGAAACCGCGACGGCAATTGACAGCACTAATAAGGTAGACGTTTTTTGCCCGGCCGGGCCGACCAAAGAATCAATCGGCAATATGGAAAACATTCCCAGACTGAGCACGAGAAAAAAAGGCAACGGGGTGCCAATGCTCAAGAGCCAGGCGGTCTGCTTGCGATTTTCCTGTCCCAGTACCCGGCGCGCCTTGCTGCCTGAAATAAACATCAACATCAGCAGGCCAAACCAAAAGATGAAGCCTAAAATGTCATCGGTTTTATTGGTTTCGTTGGGAATGCCGAAGATGGCCTCGGAAAGCCGCGGGGCGAAACTGCCCAAAACAAATGGGCCAAGCAGAATGCCAGTAAGAATCTCGCCGACTAAACGCGGCTGGCGCAAGCGCTCGAACAAATAACCAATTAACTGCGTGCTCGCCAAAAGAACGCCGAGCGCAAAAATAGTCGCACCCATTTCGGTGGTAGTCATAATTACTCCTTTCCTATGGGGTAAGAGGTGAAATTGCGGTTGTTCTTTGAATGCTGAGTTTTATCCCGCATCATTATGCTCATTCGGAGCACGATCACGCTGGATGCTGCAGTTCACCAAAGAACAGTTGTAGTTCTTGTTAGAAAAAAGCACAAAGCTTTGTGCTGTCCATCCACCTTTTCTGAGATAGCTTTACGACTGAGCGCGCCAACTCATTTTTTGAGCTGGTTCGGATTCTATGAGCGATCGGTTTTCTTATTTGGGAGACAACAGATTTTTCGCGCCGAAGAATATTGAACGATAATTATAACACAAATGTCAAAAACATGCAAGTTTTTTTTCGAGTGTTGCCAAATTGTAACAACCTGCGACATGGCAAGCTTTTAATTTAAGGATGGCTCTATCAAACTGGAACGGGCGTTTCAGCACTATGGGATTTCAGGATGTATATAATCTTCGATTTGAAATATTTTAAGAATGCACACAAAACGAATTTTTCTTTACGGCTCCATTTTAGCGGGCAGTTTAGTTTTTGGTTATC
>CAZXMM010000022.1:0-7177 GCA_964641255.1 uncultured Gammaproteobacteria bacterium
CAGACGTGTTTCATATTCCTTCTTTTTTAATCTTCTTTAATCCTCCGACCGTTATGTGCAACCCTATTTGCCGCAGTGCAACCTTCAACTGACGGGCTTTGAATGAACAGTTTTTTGACAACACGGACAACAACCGACACCGCTTTGAATGCCTACGCTGAAAAATAATTTATTAAAAAAAAGCCACCCTCAAAAATTTTAAGCCACCGCACAAAACACACTTTCATTTTTTTGCAACCCACAAAACCACCCCGAAAAAAAATGAAAGAGTGTTTTCGCCACCCCTCTATCAAGTTCACGGTTTGTTGAAAACTTTTGGAGAAATTGAAAGGTAAATTCCAAAACCAATTCCTACTTTTGACAAAAATTGTCCATAGGCAAAATGTCCAAAGAAACGATTGGAGATAAACTCCGAAAACTTAGAGAAGAAAACGAAATGCCGCTACGAAAAGTAGCGGCTTTGCTTGACATTGATGTTTCTATTCTTAGTAAAATGGAACGAGGCGAAAGACCACTTTCAAAAGATGTGGTAACGAAGCTGGCAAAAATTTACAAGCACGATGAAGAAGAACTGACAGTTCTTTATTTGAGCCAAAGAATTGTGAACGAAGTTGGCGAAGAAGATTTAGCATTGAAAGCAATGCAGGTTGCTGAGGAACAAATCAAGTATCAAAAAAAGCAGAGCAAGAAATGATTTTAAAGAAAGCCATACTTACAAATTACAGAGGCATTAACGGTTCAAAGGAAATATCCTTTGACTTGTTTAATTGCATCGTTGGACAAAACGATGCTGGCAAGTCAACTGTTTTGAAAGCACTTGATATTTTTCTTAATGGAACGAAACCAACAAGACCAGATATGAATGTGCAATCAGCCGACAACTTTTTTTCGGTTGAACTTTTCTTTGATTGTAAAAACAAAGAGTGTTTTTTAGGCGAACAGATTACAACCACAATTGAAGCAGAAGAAATTGTCAATGCTGAAAATTTGTTGGTGATTAAAAAAACTTGGACTGTTACAGATACAAATGTTGGAACTCCAAAAACATCTATCCTAAGAAAAAAATATGCAGGTAACGATGATTTTATTTTCAAAGCCGAAAATGCTTTAATTGCTTTGTGCGGAAGCAAAAACATTGTGACAACAAAAGGCAATGGAGATGAATTCAACAATGTAGAGAAACGCCAAAAACTTCGTGAGCATAACACAGCGAACAATGTTGCGTTCACATACGAGTATGAGGACATACCTTCAACTGGACAAGCAAAAACAAAAGCAATCGGTGATGCAATAGATAAACTTCTTCCTTCATTTCAATACTTCAAAGCCGACACTTCACTTTCTGATACTGATGCAACCATTCAAAAGTATTTCAAGGACATGGCTACAAAACTTATTGATGATGAAATTGACACTGACGAAATGGAGGAAAAAGTTAGAACACAACTTGAAAGTGTTTTAAGCAAAATCACAGACAAAATAAATTCGGTTGTAAAGACAAATGAAACAGTAAAACCCAAAGTTGAATTTGACTGGACAAAACTTATCAGCACTTCTTTTGAAAGCACAGCAACAGGAAACAGTTTGCCTTTAACTTCAAGAGGTGACGGCTTTCGCAGAATTACTATGATGAGTTACTTTGAATATTTGGCTGAAGCAAAGCGAACAGATGCAACGCAACCAATAATTTTTGGGTTTGAAGAACCCGAAACTTTTTTGCATCCTTCGGCACAAGAGAATTTGTTTTCTAAACTTACTTCACTTTCTGAAAGCGGTTATCAAGTAATTACTTCAACTCATTCGCCAAACATTGTTGGCAACACGAAACGCCATAACATCATTCACATTTCAAAGCCCGATAATATTTACACCATCAATCAAACCAACATTGACTTTAAAGCATTGGCAATTGATTTAGGAATTAAACCCGACAACACTTTCACTCCCCTGTTTTCAACTTCACAATTATTATTTTTAGTTGAGGGAATAGATGATGTTAATGCAATGCACCACAACGCAAACGAATACAAAACTGCTGGACTAATTGCAAATACATTTTCAGAGTTAAACATCAACATCATTCCTATCGGTGGTTGCGACAGTGTTCAGCATTGGATTAACTTGGACTTATTTACCAAACTTGAAAAACCATTCTTTATTTTCTTAGACAGCGATAAAGAAACAGCAGCCGAAGCATCAAAGAATGAAACCAATCTCACATCTTACGGACTGGTTTCGGGAACTGATTTTTTAATTTCAAAAAAGAGAAACTTAGAAAACTACATTCATCCAACAGCATTGACACGACTTGTGCCGGCTGCCGTAGTTGCTTATGCTGACTATGAAAATGTGAAAACCATTTGCAAAACTTATCCTGACGATAATGTGAGAGGACATTTAGGAGGAAAGAAAGTAGCCGACAAACATTATTGCAGTTTGACTTTTGCCGAATTGCGTTTGACATGGAATAATGGAACAGACGAATTTATAAACTTGTATAACACGATTACAGCTAAACTTAATTAGAACAATGCCAACACTCCATTTCAAAGGAAAAACTTTTGTGCAGAACCATCACCTTGCGGTGAAGTATCATCAACTTGTTCCAAAAAAGGAATTGAGTTTGACTGATAAAGTTTCTTTGCACGATAACCTAATTATACAAGGCGACAACCTGAAAGCATTGAAGGCATTACTCCCAACTTATGCAGGGAAAATTAAGTGCATCTACATTGACCCACCTTACAATACAGGAAATGAAAATTGGGTTTACAACGACAATGTAAACAGCCCGATGATTAAAGAATGGTTAGGTAAAGTAGTTGACAAAGAAGATTTGACACGGCACGACAAATGGCTTTGCCTGATGATGCCACGATTAAAATTACTTCGTGAGTTATTGAGTGAGGACGGAATAATTTTTATTTCCATTGATGAAATTGAACATCACTACTTAGAAACTTTAATGGACGAAATTTTCGGAAAAGATAATTTCCTCTGCAACTTCATTTGGAAAAGCAGACAGATTGTTGACAGTAGAAATCAAAATAAAATTTCTACAGACCATGAATATGTAATTGCATTTGCAAAAAATTCAGAAACAAAATTTAGAGGTAAGCAATCAGATAAAAGCAAATATTCAAATCCTGACAAAGACCCAAGAGGAGTTTGGATGAGCAACAGTATTTTGGGTTTGGCTAATGAAGAAAACAGACCTAATCTTCACTACTCAATTAAAGACCCAAAGACAGGAAGAAAGTTTGATTGTCCGCCTGATACTGGTTGGCGATATTCAAAAGACACAATGCAAAAGAAAATTGATGATGGCAGAATTGTGTTTCCCAAAAAGGATGATGGCAGACCAAGAGAGAAAAAATTTCTTTCTGAATTGACAGATGAATTCACAGGGTTTTCAAGCATCTTAGATGAAAGCGTTGGATATACTTTGCATGGAACAAGAGACCTAAGAGAAATTTTAGGAGTTGAAACTTTTGCGTTTCCCAAACCTCAAACTTTAATAAAGAAATTAATTCAGCAAGCAACAAGCGATGAAGATATTGTTCTTGACAGTTTCTCTGGTTCAGGAACAACAGCACATGCAGTTTTAGAATTAAACAAAGAAGATGGAGGCAACCGAAAATTTATTTTGGTGGAGCAAGAAGATTATGCAAATAACATCACAGCCGAAAGAGTTAGACGAGTAATTAAAGGAGTTCCAAAATCTACAAACTTCAAAGAAGGTTTAGGAGGAACATTCAGCTATTTTGAGTTAGGCAATGAGATTGAAATGGAAAGTATTTTGAGAGGAAAGAAAATGCCTTCGTTCAAAGAGTTTGCACGATATTTATTTTACACTGCAACAGGTGATGAGTTCAATGAAAAAGTGGTTGATGAAAAAACAGGTTTCATTGGCGAAAGCCAAAACTATGAAGTGTATCTGCACTACAAACCCGACACCGATTGGTTAAAGAAAAATGCGTTGACTTTGGAAGAAGTAAAAGCATTACCAAAATTCAAAACAAAACAGCGTTTGGTTTTTGCTCCTGCAAAATATGTTGACGATTATACATTACGGGAACATCGTGTTGACTATTGCCAATTGCCTTACGAAATTTATCGCATTCAAAAATGAAGTTAAAGCACTATCAGGAAAAAGTATTGACCACACTCAAAGATTATTTGAGTGAGTTGAATATTGCCCGAAAGGAATTTGATGAAATGACGGAGTTGAAACCTCATTTGGCGAAGCACATAAATTTTCCAAGAGAGGCATGGGAAAAAGCAACAGGCAAAACAAATTATCGTGCTAAGGAAAATGGATTAGGCGAACCATTGCCCGATGTGTATTTAAAAGTTCCGACAGGCGGAGGAAAAACTTTGTTGGCTTGTCATGCGATTGACCTCATACAAAAATCGTATCTCAAAAAACAAACGGGTTTGGTTTTGTGGATTGTTCCGTCAACACAAATTTACAGGCAAACAATTTTGGCTCTGAAAAATCGTGAGCATCCTTACCGGCAAACATTAGATATTTCAAGCGGAGGCAGAACACTCATCAAAGAGAAAACAGAAATGTTTAATCGCTTGGATGTAGAAGAAAATTTAGTTGTGCTGATGCTGATGTTGCCTTCGGCAAACAGACAGAATAAAGAAACGCTGAAAGTGTTTCGTGATGCAGGTGGCTTTACTGAATTTTTTCCAGCAGAAGATAATTACCCTGCACAAAAAGAATTGTTAGATAAAATTTCAAACCTTGATTGCTTTGGAGAAGAAGGAGAAGTTTTTCAGAAGCAAATAAAAACTTCGTTAGGGAATACTTTGAAGTTGCTGAAACCGCTTGTGATAGTTGATGAAGGACACAAGGCATATAGCGAACAATCAAGAGCAACACTACAAAACTTTAATCCGAGTTTTATTTTAGAATTATCAGCAACACCGCCAAAAGATAAAGACGGCAGAGAGTTGGTGAATGTGTTGGTAAAAATTACAGGCAGAGAATTGCATGAGGAGGAAATGATAAAGTTGGATATTCACCTGACCAACAAAACTAGTTTGGATTGGAAAGACACCATGCTTGCAAGTTTTGAAAAGCGAAATGATTTAGAAAAGAAAGCGAAGGAATACGAACAGAACACAGGAAAATATATCAGACCAATTTGTTTGATACAAGTAGAACGCACAGGCACAGACCCCAACGACCCACAGTGGATACATGCAAACCATGCGAAAGAATTTTTGATGAAGCAATGCAATGTTCCCGAAAGTCATATTGCTATTAAGACAAGCGACAAAGATGAATTGATTGAGGTTGCAGATATTTTTTCAAAGGATTGTGATATACGCTACATCATTACCAAGCAAGCGTTGCAAGAAGGTTGGGATTGTTCGTTTGCTTACTTGCTTACTATCCTTACCAATCCGCAATCAGCCACAGGCATTACACAATTGGTTGGAAGAATTTTGCGGCAACCATCAGC
The DNA here is from genome assembly GCA_964641255.1 of uncultured Gammaproteobacteria bacterium. Classification (GTDB taxonomy): domain Bacteria; phylum Patescibacteriota; class Microgenomatia; order JAMCZE01; family JAMCZE01; genus CAZXMM01. The sequence goes on from CAZXMM010000022.1 coordinate 5,478, forward strand.
CATTAAAACGCATGTGAAAGAATTGGATGAATGTTACATCTACACATTCAAACCAAACGCTGCAACATTGGTAAGAGAAATTAAAAATGGTTTGGAGAGTGAAGGACTTGGCGACATTGCAGGAAGATTGGTGAACGATGAAGGCGAAGGCGGTGAACCGAATTTGCAAGACAAAGTTTTGAATTACCGACAAGGATTTAAAAAATTTGAAGGCAGTATTTACTTACCAAAGTTTGTGATACAGGAAAAAGAAAGTTGGAGAGATATAATTTTTGAAGCCGATATTTTGAGCAACATTGATTGGGAGAAAATTGATGTGAGTGAAATTGCTGAACGTACTTTGAGCAAGGAACAAACCAAAGAACAGGAATTGACTTTGGGTTTGAGCAAAGAGGAAAAAGATTTGTTGCAGGAAACTGGAAGGTTAGAAACAAAAGGAACTTTGGAAATTGATGAAGCATTTTTTGCAAGACAATTGAGTGATGAAATTCCAAATCCGTGGGTTGCTTTTGAGTTAGGACAACAGGCATTGCAACTGCTTTCAAAAAAGTATGACAAAGAAACCATTGCAGCCAATTTTGTTTTTGTGATTGAAGAACTGAAAAAGATTTTGCACAAAAAGAAAAATGAGTTGGCAGAAAAGGTTTTCAAAAAATTGCTGGATAAGAAAAAACTTTGCTTCTTTTTAATTCATGAGAAAGGACATCATTTGTTGCCTTCTCATATCAAAGTAAAAAGCAACCGACAATTAGTCCGTGCCGATAATTCGCCAATACAAAATTCTTTGTTTGACTATGTGCCTGATGAAGATTTGAATGAAACAGAAAAGAAGGTTGCAATCTATTTGGACAAAGAGGAGCAGTTGCTTTGGTGGTATCGCAACCGTGTTAGAAAGGACTTTCACATTCAAGGTTGGCAACGAAATAAAATTTATCCTGACTTTATTGCAGCGAAAAAGAGCAAGACGAAAAAAGAAGATTACGACAAGGTTTATGTTTTGGAAACAAAAGGTGTTCACCTGAAAAACGAAGACACCAAATACAAGCAAGATGTATTTGCACTCTGCAACGACTTAGGAGCAAAGAAAGAATGGAAAGAATTGTTTGAAGAATTTCCAGACCATGACTTTGAATTTCAAGTTGTGTTTGAAGATGAATGGCAAAATAAAATCAATGAGATAATGAAATGAAAAAGCCAACGCTGCAAAAAAATACACTCTTAAAAGCCGCTAAAGCCAACGCTACAACCAAAGCTTTTAAGAGAGTATTTTTTTCTGCCACCCAAGAAAAATTTTTGCCAACGCTTCTTTTTTTTAATAAATTATTTTCTCCACCGCACGGGCTTACTGCAAACACGACCAGTTGTGCATCTAATGTAAATCGCTTCGGACAAAGTGTGTGCGGACTTGAAACAGTTGTGCTTCGTGGGAAAAGCAGGGCAGCACATAACAGAAAGCTTAGCGAAAATTTAAAAAAAGGGGGGCTTGGTGGTTAATCAAACAGTTGTGCTTCTAATGAAGTGTGTGCAAGCTAAAAAAAATGCAACAGAGGAAAGCGGAAAAAATCTTTATCTATTTGTTGCATTTTTTTTAAGGAACAGTTGTGCTTTTAATCCCCCTTTTTTAAAACTTCGCCAAGCCCTGATGCGTTAGCGGCAATAAATTGGCGGCAGTGCTAACCCGAACATTTGTGCAAGAAACG
>CAZXMM010000023.1:0-1334 GCA_964641255.1 uncultured Gammaproteobacteria bacterium
TTGCTGGCCGCGAGATTTTTAAAGCCGCTTTCTTCTTCCAATCGCGCGATGCGCTCGGTGCTGGCTTGAAAATTCAACCGCAGCGGCCGCTCCACCGTGATCTTGTGAAAGCCGAAATCGGCGTTGTCAAAAATTTTGCTGACCACAAGATTCTTCCCTTGGCCATCACTCGAAAATGTGCGCGTCTCGCTGTCGCGGAGATTGCCGTGAATTTTCGTAATCTCGCCGATTTGATCCGGCTCGCCCTCAGCCTTGTCGCCGATCTTATTGCGCTTGTTGCCGAGACTCTTGCGCATCTTCACATAAAATTGCCGCGCGTCAATGAGTTGAATCTTGCCTTTGCGCTCCGGCTCTTTGCGGTTGGTGAGAATCCAAATGTAAGTCGAAATGCCGGTGTTGTAGAAAAGCTGGTCGGGCAAAGCGACGACGGCTTCGAGCCAGTCGTTCTCAATAATCCATTGGCGGATGTTGCTCTCGCCGCTGCCCGCATCGCCGGTAAACAGCGGCGAGCCGTTGAACACAATACCGATGCGGCTGCCGCCCTCTTTGGGTTGGCGCATCTTCGAGAGCATGTGTTGCAGAAAAAGCAACGAGCCGTCGTTGATGCGCGGTAGGCCGGCGCCGAAACGGCCTTGATAACCGAGCGTGCTATGCTCCTTTTCAATGAAGCCGGCCTGCTGTTTCCATTCCACCCCGAACGGCGGATTGGCGAGCATGTAATCGAACGTGATCTTCTTACCTTTTTCGTCACGATCAAAACTGTCTTGTGAAAAACTGTCGCCGAGGCGAATGTTTTCCGCGTCCTCGCCCTTGATGAGCATGTCGGATTTGCACACCGCCCAAGCTTCATCGTTCCAATCTTGCCCAAAGAGATGCGGATCAGCCTCGGCGTTCAAATCGCGGATATATTTTTTCGCCACGGAGAGCATGCCGCCGGTGCCGCATGCGGGATCATAAACGGTTTTCACCACGTGGCTGCGGCGCAAATCCTTTTCCGGCGAGAGCAACAGATTGACCATGAGCTTGATCACCTCGCGCGGGGTGAAATGCTCGCCGGCTTCTTCATTGGATTGTTCCGCGCCGATTCTGATAAGTTCTTCGAAGACGTAGCCCATCTGCACGTTATCGACGCGCTCAGGCGCGAGGTCAATTTCACTGAATTTCTTTACAACTTCGAAGAGCAGATTCTTTTCGGCCATCCGTGCGATTTGCTGATCGAAGGCGAAACGATCCATGATGTCGCGCACGTTCGAAGAAAAACTGGTGATGTACTTGTTCAGATTCGGCGCGAGCTGGTTGGGATCGTTGAGCAGTTTGGCGAAATCCAATTTGGA
>CAZXMM010000023.1:1434-6914 GCA_964641255.1 uncultured Gammaproteobacteria bacterium
AAGTCTGACTCAAGCAGTGCTCCAATCCGGGCTACGCAACATAATACAAACGGAAACGCGCAAAACCAAATGTAATTTTAACCGAGTATGGCTATCGTAAGGCCACACCTCAATCCGCAGTAGCCGCACATTGGCTATAATAATAGCTATACAATTGTAAAATCAATTCATCATTCCTGAATGGAAACATGAGAAAATTTGCCTTGCCGTGGGTGGTTTTATGTTTTTCCATACCGATTGGCGCCCATGCACAAAATTTCCCCAGCCGCCATGAAACTGTCTCGCCTCTTAAAAGCAACGCATTGCCGATTTTTGCTGCGATTGTGACTTCCATACCGGGAGTGGAATACAGCTCTATGGCGTGGGGAGATTATAACAACGACGGCCAATTGGATATTCTGCTCACCGGTTTGAACGCGGCAAATCAACTCGTCTCCAAAATCTATCAAAATACGGGAGGAAGCTTTGTGGAAATTCCCGCTAACTTGGCTGGATTCGCGCAAAGCGACGGGGTTTGGGGCGATTACGACAACGATGGCGACTTGGACGTCCTGCTATGCGGCGAGGGTGGGGCCAGCAAAATTTATCGAAACAATAACGGCACTTTCGTCGATATAAAAGCGCCTTTAATTGGCGTGGTCGCCGGCGCGGCCAGTTGGGGAGATTATGACAATGACGGCGATCTCGATGTCTTGTTGACCGGCCGCAATGAAAAAAGTCTGGCGAAAATTTATCGCAATGATAAAGGGCAATTCGTCGACATTAATGCGCCGTTAAAAGGAGTGAGCGGTGGCTCGGCCAGATGGGGTGATTATGACAACGACGGCGATTTGGATATTTTGTTGACCGGGTTTCACGAAAACGGCATTTATGTTGCCGCCGTTTATGCCAATGAGCGCGGAATTTTTTCAGACATGGCAGCGAATTTGCCCGAAGTTGCTCTCAGCACCGGGGCTTGGGGCGACTATGACAATGACGGCGATTTGGATATCCTCGTGGCCGGCCTTACGCCCGCATTGCGTCGCATAGCCGCTGTTTTTCGCAACAATGCCGGCCGATTCGTGGACCTCGCGGCTGACCTTGTTGGCCTCGAAGGCGGCGCCGAGGCGTGGGCGGATTATGATAATGATGGAGATTTGGATGCACTCATCACCGGTTATAGCCACACCACCTCATCCAGTATCGCTAAAATTTATCAGAACGATAACGGCGTTTTTATCGGTGTTGCTGAATTAAAGGGCGAGGCGCGCAGCTCCTTTCCGTGGTGTGACTATGACAACGACGGCGATTTGGATATTCTATTGGCGGGAAATTCCAATTCCGGTTTTGCGAAATCCGTGACCATTCTCTACCGCAACGACGGAACCATTAAAAATACGCCTCCCAACCCACCCTCGGGGTTGACTTCCGTGATTGCCCAAAATGCCGTGACGCTGCGCTGGAACCAAGGCGCAGATAATCAAACCCCGCAAAATGGTTTGACCTACAATTTGCGAATTGGCACCAGCGCCGGCGGCCACCAAATTATGTCGGCAATGTCCAGGATAAATGGCTATCGCAAAATTCCGGAAATGGGCAATGTCAATCATAAGCGCAATTGGACAATCAGAAACTTGCCTCCCGGCCAATATTATTGGAGCGTACAGACAGTCGATCATACTTTTGCGGGCTCGGTCTTCGCTCCGGAGCAAGCCTTTACAATTACGGCAACGAATCAACCGCCCGTCGTCATCAATTCGGTTCCGGCTTTGACCATGACCTTAAATGATGAACCGCTCATCAGAAATTTGTATACTGCGCCAGCGATTTTCACCGACCCTGATGGTGACTCGCTATTCTATCTGGCACAGTCCCTAGCTCCGGAAATCGCCCGGGCAAACATTGCTGACGGCGTCTTGACGATCACGCCGGTAAATCAGGGGATGACCACGATCACGTTAATTGCGCGCGATAAACTTGGGGCCTCAGCGCAGACTTCGTTTACAGTTTCCGTTTTGGGGGCCACCCAAGGTCCTTTTACTGATATCGCCGCTTGGCTAACCGGCGCTGGCAGCAGCTCAGCCTGGGGTGATTATGACAATGATGGCGATCTGGATATTCTGCTGACCGGCGCGACTTCGTCGGAATATACTCAATTCATTAGCAAAGTGTTTCGAAATGATCCCGCCCCGGGCGGGAGATTTTTTGTGGACTCCGGCAATTCCCTGATCGGCGTGCATGGCAGTTCCGTGGCGTGGGGCGACTATGATAACGATGGCGATTTGGATATTTTGTTGGCAGGTTGGACGAAAGATGCATTTCGTACCGATGCCCCGAGAGCGACAAAAATCTATCGCAACGACAACGGACGCTTCGCCGAGATTATGGCAAATCTGCTCGGTGTTGGCGGTGGGACGGTCGATTGGGGAGACTATGACAATGATGGAGATCTTGATGTTTTGTTGACCGGCTTGGCTCGCGATATTGGGGCCGCCACGAAAATATACCGCAACGACAGTGGCGACCATTTCGTCGACATCAACGCTCCGCTTGAACCGGCGTTCAGAAGCGCCGCCGTTTGGGGCGATTACGACAACGATGGCGATTTGGATATTTTGCTGGCTGGCGAAGCCAGGGGCGCTCATTACGGTCCGATAACAAAAATCTATCAAAATAACGATGGCCGTTTTGTTGACATTGGCGCCCGTTTAACGGGTGTTTATAACTGCGCTGCCGCCTGGGGTGACTATGATAATGACGGTGATTTGGACTTTTTGTTATCCGGTTTTCCCTTCTCCGGAGCAGAGAAAACACAAATCTACCGAAACGATAACGGACGTTTTACCGATATCGGTGTGGCCCTCGCTACTGTCAATGAAGGCACTTTGGCTTGGGGGGACTATGACAACGATGGTGATTTGGACGTTCTTCTCAGCCGTACCAGCCGGATCTATAAAAATGACGGAAAAAGTTTTACGGAAATTTCTGCGTCTTTGCCTCTCAGTCCGATCGGGACGACGAACTTTGGTCGTGGCGGCTCGATCTCCTGGGGAGATTATGATAATGACCGCGACCTCGATCTTCTGTTTACCGATTTTTGCGGCATTCTCGCCTGCTCGAAAATTTATCGCAATGATACGCCTAAACCCAACCATGTCCCCGTTCCTCCTTCTGGCCTGGTTCACACCGTGAGCGCGTATTCGGCCACATTGCGCTGGGGGCAAGCCAGCGATCAGGAAACCGTCTCTCCAGGATTGACTTACAATCTCCGTGTCGGCGTAACCCCAGGGGGTGGTGAAATTGTTTCGCCGATGTCCGAAGCGAGCACGGGTTATCGGAGAGTGCACAAGTCCGGCAATATGGGCCATGCGAAGCAATGGAAGATTGCGAACTTGCCGGCAGGAAAATATTATTGGAGCGTCCAAGCCATTGATCCGGCCTATGCAGGTTCAGTCTTTGCGCCGGAAAAAAGTTTTATCATTACCTCCGAATCGGTTGTGATCGATCCCTTACAATTCGATTTTGGCGAGGTGAATATCGGAGCGAATCGCGACACGGCGCTTACCATCATTAGTCGCCAGACCGGCAGTTTGAAAATTTTTGATGTTAATATCGCCGGCGTCGATTTCATGAACTTTTCTTTCAGCGGCGATACCAGCTTCGTTTTGAACAACGGCGAGCGACACACGTTGCCGATAAGATTTCAGCCGCGAACACTCGGCAACAAAATTGCGAGGGTGATCATCTATCACGATGGTCCGGAAAAATATAGCTTCTCCACTTTGGCCGGAACAGGTGTTGACTTAGAGCCGCCAGTGATTAGTGGGGTTCGTGCACCAGCAAGCATTCCATACAAAACCCGCCTCAACGTTTACGCTCAAGTCTATGACAATAATGTTGTACAGCAAGTGCGGTTGCTGTATCGCCAAGGTGGTCAGTCTGATTTTGGAGCCATCGGCATGAGCCTCGGTGATTCCTCGAGATACGCCACCATACTTCCTGATACAATCGCCAGCATCCGTGGCATTGAATTTGACATCGAAGCAACGGATGGCATCAATCCACCTTCGCGTGCGGGGTGGCGTTCGGTGCAAGTGTCGCTGCCCGATAAGTTTTTGCAACAGACCCAAACTGGCGGGAGCTCGCAGAACGCGTACCGCTTGATTTCCGTTCCGCTTGATAGCGACGATCCCCGTGTGGTGTCAACCCTGCTTGATGATTTGGGTTCGCCAGATATTAAAAAGTGGCGCTTGTGGGATATCGATCCGCAACGTGCTCATTCGCTTTTTCCTTATCGTGAATACCCGAGCGTTGATGACCTGGTGCCGGGCAAAGCAAAGTTTCTTATCACGCGGGATACGAAAAATTTAACCAGCGGAATCGGTAAAACGGCGAGAACCGTCACCCCGTTCGACATTCAACTGCAACCGGGATGGAATATGATCGCCAGCCCTTTTAACTTTGCCATTCCCATTGACAACGTCTATCCAGAGAGCCTTCGCGTGCACTTCTACACTTACAATAGTGGTTGGACAGCTTCAGTGGACTTGCTAAAACCCTGGGAAGGTTATGTAATCAAAACTCTACAGCCAGTGATCTTAAAAATTTTGCCCTTCGAAGGCGCCACGGGCTTGCCGCCACCGCTCTCCAAATTTTCTGATTGGTCAATTCAAATTGAAGCCGCTTGCGAACGCGCTCGCGATGACAACAATATCGTCGGAATTTTGAAAGACGCGGCTTTGGAATGGGATCGTTATGAGCGCTTTGAGCCGCCGCCGATTGGCGATTATGTTTCACTTGCTTTTCCACACCGTGAATGGCAGGGGTATGCCGATATTTATACCTCTGATTTTCGCCCACCGGTTGCTGATGGTTACGTGTGGGATTTTATTATTGATACCAATATCCCGGGCAAACCAGTTGTGTTGCGTTTTGATCATCTCGAATCCGTGCCCACGGATTTTGAGGTGCGCCTCGTCGATGTCAGCCTCGGGCTCACACAAGATTTGAGTCGCGAAGCGCAGTACACTTTTTTTTCAAAACATGACGGCGGGAGAAAGAGTTTTCAGCTTTTGGTTGGCAAGGCAGATTTTATTACAGCGCACAGTGCTAATCTAGCTACGGTGCCGGCCACGTATGAGTTGGCGCAGAATTTCCCAAACCCATTCTGGAGCGCCGCGACCTCCAGTTTTGCGGGAGCTCCTTTGACTTCTATCAAGTTTGGTTTGCCGCGAAAAAGCCGGGTATCCTTGAAGATTTATGATCTCCTTGGCAAAGAAGTCGTGACGTTGCTGGATGAGGTGGAAAAAGAAACCGGATACCACGTCGCGATTTGGGATGGCCGTGACCGACAAAGCCAGCTTGTACAGAGCGGCGTTTATTTCTGCCGTATGCAAAGCGGCGGCGAAATTTTAATTAAAAAAATGACGTTCATCCGATAGAGGCAAGAATTGAGCATTGAAAAACTTAAGGGATTTAACGCAAGAACATCACAGAAATTT
>CAZXMM010000024.1:0-6706 GCA_964641255.1 uncultured Gammaproteobacteria bacterium
AATTGCCTGAAAGATCCGCGCTGCGACAAACGGCTGGTGAGCAAAGCCAAGATCAGAGCGCAATATGTTATTCCGCTGATCGTCAAAGACAAGCCGGTGGGGACGCTGCAAATCGATCTCTCGGAGTGGCCGGCGCTGGTGCAGGGCGACGAGGCGCAATTGCAGCGGCGCATGAAAGTTTTGGAAACTTTCGCCAGCCAGTCGGCCATCGCGATTCGTAACATCAAAGACGTGCTCACGATTCATCATCTGGAAGCCAACATTGCGGAAACGGCGCACGAGTTTCGCAGCCCCTTGCACAACATCATGACCCAGCTCGGGGGCCTGAAAGATTATTTGGAACAAACGCAAAACGCAAAGGACATCGATCAATTTGTCAATGTGATCGAAGAGGAAATTTATCGCGCCAAGCGCCAGGTCGATAACTCCCTCCTGCTGAGCGAGCGCACGCAAGAGACGATGGAATTTGATTTCAAAGAAGGCTACTTGCAGGATGTGATTAAATGCTGTGTTGACGCTTACCGCCTGCGCGCCCTGGAAAGAGGCTTGAGCATCGTCGTGAAAGACGGCGTTAAACATCTGCCCAAAATCGTGTTTGACAAGGACAAAATGGAGCAGGCGGTCACCAATCTCATCGACAACGCGGTGAAGTACTCCCATTTCAATCAGTATATCGAGATCAACGGCTTTCATGACGCCACGCACGTCAACGTTGAAATCACCGACCGCGGGCTGGGCATTCCGCCGCATGAATTTGAAACCGTTTTTCGCGGTTTTTCCAGGGTTGGCACGAAGGACAAACTACGCTACATCCCTGGAACCGGATTGGGCCTTAAAATATGCAAGGAGATTATCGAAAAACATGACGGTGAAATCAAAGTCGCCAGTGTGCCTTTGTCGCACAGTCCGCGAATGATCAAAGAACTCCAGGATTATAAGACAACATTTAGAATCATCATTCCCAAATTTCGACGGAGAAATGAGCCATGACCAAAATTCTTTTTGTCGAGGATGAACCTCGCGGTGTCAATGCCTATTTTAAGGCTTTGGAGAGAAATGATTTTCAATGCGCCCTGGCACAAGACGTGGATGAAGCCATTGCCAGATTGCAGGCGGAAACATTTGACTTGTTGTCGCTGGACATCATGTTCTCGGCAGGCAAAAGATTCATGCACGAAGTCGAGCCGCGTCTGGCCGGTTTGTTTCTGCTCGAGTTGATCCGAACCGGAAAAATTAAAAACTGTGATCCGAATTTAAAGGTGATCGTGCTCACGGCGGTCGTTAACCGGCAGGTAGAAGAAAAGATTAAAAAATTAGGCGTGCTGGATTATTTGAAAAAGCCGATCGATTTTAATAGAGTCATTGAAACTTTCAAGAATGCTCGTATGATTCGATATTAAACAAGGCAAAACTATTGGCATTTAATCGTTTTGTCTTTCTTTGCCCGTAGGAAAAGATCATGTATCAAAATCCCTTTGTTTACAAACGCCCGCTTTATCCAGGTCGTGACGATCTGGTCATCATTGATCGAAATGTCCTGTTGCAAAAAATAATGACCGGGCTCGAGTTCGGCCATTGGTTTTCACTTTACTGCGGCAAAAAAACCGGCAAAACGACGTTCCTGTTGCGTTTGATTGATGAGTGCAAGAAACGGCATGCCAATTATCATTTTGTCATGGTAAGCCTGGAAGACTTGCCAAAGTTTAATCAATTCAAATTAAATCGACTGCTGTGGCAAAAAACCGGCGAAATTTTGGCGCATGAATTTATCCCACCTCTGCAAAATGAGGCAAATCAATCCGGCCTGCAAGAATTAAAACAAATGCTTGCCGGCATCGCCGAACGCTTAAACGACGAGAGCAAAATTATTTTTGTGCTCGACAGCTTTGAGACGGCGCCGCGAGCGTTCGCCCAGGAAATTTTGCGGGGTTTGATCAATTTGTATCATTCGCAAGCCACGTTCAAGCCGCTGGCAAAATTTCAGTTCATCGTCGCCGGCACGTTGACGCTGACGGATATGCAGATGAAAAAAGATCGCGCCTTTTCCGAATATGCCATGAAAGTTTTTCTGGAAGATTTTCGTTATGACGATATTGCGCAGATGGTCGGCCGCGTCAGCGAACAACTCCAGATTCCCTGCCAGACCGGCTTTGTGCGCTTGCTCTACGAAGCCACCGGCGGCACGGGGTATTTGATTCAAAAAATTTGTTACCGTATTCTCGAAACCGCATTCTTGCGAAAAAGTCTTGCAGAATTTTCGATCAGGGCCTGTGATGAGGCGATTAAAAGCATTATTCGCGAGGGCGAAACGAATGCGGAGATGATTATTCGCCAAATCGAGCGCGACAACCAGCTCGTCGAGAATTTGGTGCAGACGATGCAGGCTGGCGCCATCAAATCCTACAAATTCGATCATCATCTCAAGTCCCTGGTGTCGCTGGGCGCTTTGACCGAGCACAACGGCAGCTATCGCGTGCGCAATCGCATCTACGCGGCGATTTTTCAGGACTATTTTACCACCGAGCGCCTGGCCAATCTTTATTTTTCCCAGAAACGCTATCAGCGCGCCAAGGAATTATTTTTTACCGCGGTGACGCAGCAAATCGACGCCAAGCATGCGCTGGAGACGCTTCTGTCCAACAGCAAAACCATCGGCGCCACGATCAAACAGCAGGACGCGACGAAAACTATTTTGCAAACGTTCATGAATGTCGTTGAGGGGGCGCAGAACGGCTCGCTCATGCTGTTTGACCGGGAACGCAGCAAGCTCAAAATCATCGAAGCCATCGGGCTTGAGCCGGAAGACGCTGCCGCATTTGAGTTGAAAACCGGCCAGGGCGTCGCCGGCTGGGTGGCGCAAACCGGTCGCACCAGAGTGGTGCGCGACGTGACCGATGAAATCGAGTGTCCGGATTTTGTCGATCGCGCCATGGCGATCAAAATGAACATTGGCGCGATGATTTCTTTACCGCTGGAATTTTCCGGTAAGGTTATCGGCGTCATTAATTTGTGCCTCGGCAAGCCGCATGAATTTACCCAGGATGAAATAAAGATTATAGAAGTGCTGGCGGCGCAGGCGGCAATGGCGCTTCGCAACCTGCGACTGCATCAGAGCGCGGAAAAACAGCATGATGATCTCGAGGCGATTCAGGACGTCGTGCAAGACCTGAGCCGCTACGCGGATTTGGAAATCATCCTGGGAAAAATTCTGGCGGCAGCGAGCCGAATCACTGGATGTGAAAATGCTTATTTCGCTTATAAAGAGACGACCGCGGATTCCTGGCAATTTAAATTTCCGGCGCATTTGAATTATGAAAATCTGCGGATGCCAAACCTCGATCACGGAGAAGGAATCGCTGGTCGCGTTTTGAGCATGGGCCGCGCTTGCCTGATAGCCGATGCTCAAAACGAGGCGCCTTATTTTAAAATTTGGAAAAATGTGCGTTCCGAATTTGCGGCACCGCTAATGATTGACGGAGAAGTCAACGGTTGCCTGGCAATGGCATGCGATGAACGCAGTATCTTTTCAGAAACGCAGCAGCGGCTGATTGCCACCTTGGCCGATCTTGCCTGCATTGCGATCAAGAATCATCGCCTATATGGCATCGCCGAGAAAAAGACCCAGCAAGTGATCACGGCCAAGGGCATTGGCGAGGCCATCAGCACCGAAACGAGCTTGCAGGAAATTCTGAATCTGGTGGCGCAAGAGTGCCTTAACGTCGTGGGCTTTTCGAATAAGGTTGCCTTGGTTCTGCTCAAAGATGAAACGCGCGATAGCTTGATGGTCAAGGCGGCGTATGGCGAGAGCAACCTTCTCAAATACTTTGAAACCTCACAACCGGCGCAAAAAAACAGCGTTGCGGATTGGGCGCTCAGGCAGGGGCAATCACGCATCGTGAACAATGCGAAGCTGGAAACGGCATTTCATGTCTGGCATTCTACAATTCGCTCGGAAATCGCCGTGCCGTTGATCTTTCGTGATGAGATCATCGGCGTGATCGACGTGCAAAGCGCGCTGCCGGACGATTTCGATCAGCTAGATCAGGAGTCTTTACTGGCGGTCGCTCACAACGCAGCGGTGGCTATCGCCAATGCGCGGTTGAGCGAGGATTTGAAGAAAGCGCAGATTTCATTGGCAAAAGCGTTGGAAGCAGCGGCGATCGAGGAAGCGGTTGCCGGCCTCACGCACGACATTAAAAATTTTTCCTCGCTCATCGCCGGCGAAACGCAGTGGCTGGAAAAGCGCGACCGTGCGAATCAACTTGATTTTGCGGAAGTCAAAAGAGCGATTCGGGAAATAAATTCTTACGTGCAGAAGATTGAAGACTTCACCAACAATTTGAAAAGCCGCGCCTATAAGCTTCCTCCCCAGTCAAGTTGGTTCACGCTGCGAGTGGTTATTGACGAAGCCGTGCGCTTGATCAGCGCCAAGGCCGAGCGCCAGGCAGTGCAGATCCAAAAGGATGATCGCGCTTTGGACGCGCAAATCTTTGCGGACTCCGGTCTGTTGATGAGGGCATTTTTCAACATCATGGCCAATGCGGTTGATGCGATGCCGGGGGGCGGGGCTTTGCGCATTGACGCGCAAACGGAAGATCAGCACCTCCGAATTATTTTCGCCGACACGGGAATGGGCATTCCGGAAGAAAATCTCAATCAGGTGCTCAATCCTTTCTTTACCACTAAAGAGCGCGGCTACGGATTGGGACTGGCGATCACCAAACGCATCATTGAAACCGATCATCAAGGAAAGCTTTATCTTGAAAGCCAACAAGGGCGAGGCACAACTGTTGAAGTTTGGCTCCCACTGAATGCCGGTCAAGGCCAACAAATTGTGGCGCAACCGCCAGGCGCAAAATTGCATGAGGCCTCAAGACCCACTGGAAATATTCTGGTGGTGAATGACGACACGATGATGCTGAAGAAGATCATTCAATTTATCAGCAGCGAGGGCCACGTGGTGAGCGGCACGGAATCCGGCCAAGCGGCAATTGAGATTTGCCAAAAGGAAAAATTTGACGTCATCGTTTTGGATTACCATCTCAAGAAAGACCGCAGCGCCACACAAACCGCGGTCGATTTTTTTCCCGAGCTGAAAAAGCTGGCGCCGGCCACGCCGATCATTTTGACTTCCGCTTCGCTGGATCAGCTTGGTGTTCCGCAAATGTATTGCGATTTTTTTCTCGAAATCAATCAGTCGTTTTGGAATAAAATCCTTGATCTGATCAATAATTGCCTACTAGGCAAGCCCGAATTATCGGTCAAATTAATGGCTTAAATCCGAGGGAAGGAGCGGCGACCATGTCTTCCAAAATTCTCATCGTCGATGACGAACAAAAGACTCGCGAACAGTTAATGCGATGGCTGGATCACGAAGGTTACAAAACCGAGCAGGCGGCAAATGGCAAAGAGGCGCTCGCGGCGATACGAAGGAACAATTTCAACGTGGTTCTGCTTGATCTGATATTGCCAGACATAAATGGATTTAAAGTGCTGGAGCAGCTTCACAAGGATTATCCGGATGTTTGCGTGATTGTGCTGACCGGCTACAGCAGAGAAGAATCGCCGGCCAAGGCGCTCGAAACTGGGGCGTTTGCTTTTTTTGAAAAACCGATTCATTTTGAAAATCTGATTAATCGTATCGATGCCGCGATCAACCAATTTCGCATCGAACGGGAAAATTATTATCAGCGCGAAGAGGAGAAACGGCAATTCCAATTTGAAACCATTATCGGCCAAAGCGAGGCGATGCGCCAGGTTTATGATTTGATCCAAAAGATTGCCGAATCTGAAGAAACCATTCTTATTGAAGGAGAAACCGGCACCGGCAAAGATCGAATCGCGCGCGCGATTCATTACCATAGTTTGCGCCAAGACAAACCCTTCATTGTGGCAGATTGTTCGGTGTTAACTGAAAACCTGGCAGAGAGCGAACTCTGCGGCCATGAGAAGGGCGCGTTTACCGGCGCGCACGCGCGAAAAATCGGCAAATTTGAACGCGCCAACGGCGGCACGCTTTTCGTCAATGAAGTGGGCGTGCTTTCTCCTAACTTGCAGCTCAAGTTTTTGCAGTTCTTGCAAGACGGCACGTTCGAGCGGCTGGGCGGCGAAGAGCCTATTCGCGTGGATGTGCGCGTCATTTCCGCAACCAATGCGAATCTGGCCCAAGCGGTAGCGCAGAATCATTTCCGGCCCGATCTTTATTCCCGCTTAAACCGCGTTTTTATCGAGATGCCGCCGCTGCGAAAACGCCATGGCGATATACCGCTGCTGGTTCGCCACTTCATCAAAAAATTCAACCGCCGCAACGCGAAAAACATTAAAGACATTTCTCTACCGGCTTTGGAATTGCTAGAGAATTATCACTTTCCTGAAAACGTTCGCGAACTGGAAAATATCATCGCCAGTGCAATTTTACTGGAGAATGATGAGGTAATCAAACCGGAAAACATTCGTCTACGATTGGCGCAGCCGGCCACGGACACTCAGCCCGAGTATCGCAATTTGGATTATCGCGAGGCCAAGCGTATTTTTGAAAAAGCGTATTTCACGCAGCTTATCGAGCAAACCGATGGTAATATCAGCCGGGCGGCAAAGTTGGCGGATTGGGATCGGAGCCATCTGCGGCACAAGTTGAAAGAACTGGGGTTATATGGCGGCGAGGAAATTGACATCGAACAATAAATTTTCACCCGAAAGATCATAG
>CAZXMM010000025.1:0-6275 GCA_964641255.1 uncultured Gammaproteobacteria bacterium
CCATCTATCGCACCACCAACATCTTCCGCATGGCATTAAAACTTCCCGCCTCAAGGCGATAGAAATAAACGCCGCTGCCAATGCTGCGGCCGTTATTGTCCCGGCCATCCCATTGCGCCGCATGCTCGCCTGCGTTCATCGGCGCCGTCAGCAAAAGCCGCACTTCGCGGCCATGCACGTCGAAAATGCGTAATTGTACAGATTCCGATTTGGGCAACGAGAATTCAATCGTGGTTGCAGAATTTTCCGATAAACGGGATTTCACTGCGCTCAAAAATGGATTGGGATAATTCTGCGCCAAAGAAAATACCGTCGGCACATTCAGCGCTCTTGTGTCAACCACAGTTCCTCGCCAGCGAATCAGGCGCGGCTGCGCTTTGCTGTCGCTCGCGTAGGTCGAAAGCGTGTCTCCGTCAATCGCGGAAAGCCGCCAGAAAATCGAATCGGCGCGGTTCGGCCGGATTAAAGGATATTGGGTCGTATTGGCCGGCAAGGATCTTCTATTGAAAGAAGAGAAATTGCGGCTTGTACTCCATTCCACCACGTAGCGCACGCTGTCGAATGGATCGGGATCGATAGTTGCCTGCCATTTAAAAATCACCGTATCACCGAGCGCAATGAAGTTGTTGGCCGGCGATTGAATTTCAAACTGTCCGGGTGGCTCTTTGATCGCATTCACAAAAAAATTTTGCACGGTGGACCATGCTGAAGTAGAGCCTTCGTCGTCGGCAGTCTGTACTCGCCAATGCCAACGAACATTCTCATCCAAACTATCAGTAATCTGAAAAGTGTTCAGCCCCATCTTAGTTTGATAACTGAAATGTGGTGCGGTCGAAAAATCCGCTGTAGTTTTGAGTTGCAAATTATAACGCAGCGTTCCGCTGTGGTCGCTTTTATCCGGATCAATTGCCGGAAACCAACTGATCTGTGGCCGAGAAAGCCGAACCTCCGTGCCACCGCGCGGTGAGAAACCTTCGGTTACGGGGCCAGGTGCGGTGTTGATTTTGTTAAAGAAGAATCGATCACGACCGGAGGTGAACTGAGAGACGCCACCACGATTATCGTAAGCCCGCACTCGCCAAAAGTAGATAACATTGTCAGCTAAATTAGCGTATCCACGAAGTGTATCGAGACGCACGGCCACAGCGTTCGTTACTTGGAAAGTATTTTCTGCCGATACATTCAATAGGCTTTTAGCATTGGAATTAGACGAAGCACTGTTGCTGATTCCGGAATGATTGACCTTGGGAGAAACAAACGTGCTGTCATTATCGATTTGCAAAGTGTAAGCAATAACGTCTCCCAAGTCAGAATCTTGGGATTGGGACCAAATCAGTAAACCCTCCGGCTTAAGCTCTTCGTTTTGTTTTGGCAGCAGCACGACGGGAGTTGATGGCGGGTTATTGCTGTTAGGTCGATACAAATAAACAAACAACGTTACGGACCCGCTCCAGTTGCCGGCGTTGTCACGAGCCCGCAGTTTTAAGAAATATTTAGTATTCGTCCGCAATGATTGTCTTGCTGTGAAAAAAGAATCTTGTTGAGTTATTTTTAACTCTGGATTTGCTAATGAGTCTGCAGTAAAACTGACCGCATAGCCGGCGATGCCGTTAGCGTCTTTTGCGCCACCCCAGACAAAATAGGGATTGGTGTAACTATACGGCTCGCGCTCTATAAGCTTGACGCGCCGTAAACTATCGCTCCAAGCGAAAACCTTGTTCGGAGGCGTCGGTGGGGTTTTATCCGGAAGGCTGGCAACATGTGTGCTGTCGGTCCATGGCTCATAGATAACCTGTCCATAATTCGGATTGTCCGCTTTGTCAAGAATGTGCGCGGCAATCTGAGCCGGATCGATTGTGCCCCAGTAGTTGTAACGCGCGTTTATGATATTGGGGCTGACGTTTTCCAGATCATATTGACCACCGCTACCGGAGATATTATTTGATGCGCCATAAGCATTAGCGATATTTGGATGTGAATTACCAGCGATTCGAATGGCGGCAAGCGAATTATCGGATAAATCGGAATTCGTTAACAGTGGCGAGGATGTTTCCAAATATAAGCCATAGCCACTATTTTTTCGGATAACTATTTGGTTAAGAGTGGGAGTTGAGGTAAGACGACAATAAATAGCGGCTGAAATGCCATATGTATTAGGCTGCCCAGCCTTTTCTACAATGCAATAACTCATAACAGAGCTACCTTCGACATCACTATCATCATCAAATAAAACCCCTTGCCAACCGCCATCTGCACCCGTAAGGCTGGTGAAGATAATCGGCTCAGAACTAGTACCTTGAGCTGTCAAATAACCCTCAAAACTATTTCCAGGACCAGCATCGGCTGCGATAAGTAATCCAGTGCCGGAGGCAAATTTCACTGTGACTCCCGGCTCAATTGTCAAGTTGCCTCGGCCATCATAAACATGATAACTGCTTCCTACAACTGCATAAATCGACCCCCCATTCTGCTTGCGCCAAGTACGAGAACTGCTCATCTGCCCGCCCCAGATCTCAAGCTCTGGCGAACGCGCACCTTGGAAATTATTGCCGCTCATCTGAAAATATACGCCAACACGCACTGCTTTATTCACTGAACCGTTGAATGTACACGACGAAATATTCGGATGACAATCACCTTGAGGCGAGTTCAGCCAATATGACGCGCCATTACCTGTGAAGGTGCAACTTGTAAATGATGGCGAGGAGGAACCAGTTAAGAGCACAACTTCAGAACCGCCATTATGACTAAAAGTCGAATGTGAAATTGATAGTGATGCATTCGTCAAATGCAGCGATGGACCAATGTCGTTCCGTACAACTATATTTGACATTATTGGTGTCGTAGTTGAACGACAATAAATAGCGGCTATAGAACCATACCGATTGGCTTCTCCCGCTTTTTCGACCACACAATAGCTCATTAACGAGCTACCTTCGACATCACTATCATCATCAAATAAAACCCCTTGCCAACCGCCATCTGCACCCGTAAGGCTGGTGAAGATAATCGGCTCAGAACTAGTACCTTGAGCTGTCAAATAACCCTCAAAACTATTTCCAGGACCAGCATCGGCTGCGATAAGTAATCCAGTGCCGGAGGCAAATTTCACTGTGACTCCCGGCTCAATTGTCAAGTTGCCTCGGCCATCATAAACATGATAACTGCTTCCTACAACTGCATAAATCGACCCCCCATTCTGCTTGCGCCAAGTACGAGAACTGCTCATCTGCCCGCCCCAGATCTCAAGCTCTGGCGAACGCGCACCTTGGAAATTATTGCCGCTCATCTGAAAATATACGCCAACACGCACTGCTTTATTCACTGAACCGTTGAATGTGCACGATGAAATAATGGGGTTGCAGTCGTTGTGAGAAGAATATATCCAATACGATGAACCACTGCCTGTAAAAACGCAATTGGTGAAAGATGGTGATGAACCTCTGCTTAAATGCACTACTTCAATTCCGCCGCTATTATAAAAAGTGGTGTGCGAAATAGCAGGGGACGAAGCGTCTAGATACAACGCGTTGCCAGAGTGTTCAAATGAAAGTGGTTGTCCAACTGTGCAAGAGGATATCGTTGGCATTGTCGTACTGAAGCAATAAACTTCCGCTTTGACACCGTAACTATTAGGCTGACCAGCCTTTTCCACCTGGCACCAAGTCATCGACGAAGTTTTGCCATTATCACTGCCATCGTCAAATACAATCCCTTTCCAATCATTATTATCGCCTGAGAAGCTGGTAAACCGAATCGGGCTGGTTTGACTACCGTCGGCGATGAGAGCAGCAGCGTTGTTGCCACTACCGATTCGGAGTTGTGTGTTGCTCTTAAAAAGCACAACAACACCCGGCTCGATGGTGAGTGTGGCATTACTTTGTACGGTCACATCACCGGTGACTTCAAATGGGCTTCGCGCCAAATCCCAAGTTGTATTAGTGGTAATCGGGCCAGTAACAGGGGTAGTAGCCAGAAAGATTTGGATGCTGGTATTACTTGAAGTGAGCCCCGGAGAACTGGCTTCTATTTTTACATCGCCAGAGGTTGTAGTCGACCGAAGTTGAATGGTGGCAACGCCATTGACAGCATTTGCAGAGTTGCTGCCAAGCAGAGTCCCTGATGTAGAACCGGAAGCGATGACGAAAGTCACTGGGTTAGTGGCAGATCGCAAAACTTCGTCCCAAAGATCAAGTATCTTAGCAGTAATCGTAGCGGTACTAACGCCGTCAGCTTTTATCACCTGCGGCATTGCGGTAAGTGATAAACTAACCGGTTTATGGTTTACGGACAAATCTGCATCCATAATTGAACCTGCTGCGCCGATATTTGAAATCGCAACACCAGTTATTAAACCCTTATTGCTACGACTGTCCGGCTGGCTACCGGTAGGTAGAAAATTAGCATTCCCGCCAGCATAAAAAGCATCTCCGTTATGGCCCGCCCGCTCCAATGCAATGCCTTGTGTAATGTCAGCAAACATCCGTGTCGAATCGACATGCCAAATGAGTAGCCCCGAGGCTGTTAATTGAGAATCATATTCGTTCGGTGGTTGCTTATACCGATTTTCGACATGAAAATATTCTTGTCCGAAATTGCCGTTTTCCCATAAAATTAGACCCTTCCTGGATGTGCTAATTTGTCCGATTACACGCGATTGATCAGTACCAATTATCTCAGTTGTTATCCAATTGATCTGCCTACGATGAGGCGCACAAGGTGCATTGGGATAGTCGAGATCGGACAATCCGCGAGTTTCTGAACCCATAATACACCAACTGTCAGCGTTATCAGGTTCTTTATAGTGATCGGGCAAACCCAAATCGTGTCCAAGTTCATGTGAAAGCGGCGCAACTCGACTTTGAGAATGTTTTCGGATTCCTAAAAAAATTTCTTCATATTTAAATAACAATTCCCCGGCAAAGCAAACACCGCCGCCGAATGTTTGAACACCAATGCGAACCCCATCGACGATGACGGAAATATTGCGGCTGCCATCGCTTGTTACGAATGGGAAACGAACCCGATGCACTTTGGGGTCATCAACAGGGCCATAAAAGCCAAATTGCAAATCAAAAGCGGCAACAATGACATAAATGTGCAGCTCGTGCGGCTCGAGATAGCCATTACGGTTAGCGTCATAAGCTGCAAAATCAAGGTCATTTCGCGCTGAAACAACCGCCTCTCGCGCCATGTAAACAAAATACTCATCGCCATATTGTTGTTGATAAAAGCTAAAGTTATTGATCAAAGGATACCATCCCACCACGCCATTATTCGGTTTACTATCGGCGTCGGCAGCGGGAACAAGTCCGACCTTCTGAAACGAGACCTGCTCGAAATAGTTTTTGACGCTCGGTTTGGGGCCAAAAAACAACTGCGTCCAATCTTCTTGCGTCGTTTTGGTAAACACATCGCGATCTGTGTCTGGAAAATAGCCGAGGATAACGAGAACAGGCTCTGCAGATTGCGATCGTGCATTTACCCAAGTTGGGCGAAAAGCCGGGATTGAAAGTGAATCATACTCTTGCATTAAGGAAGTTTGGTTTTGCGCAAAAGCGAGCAGCGGCAGTGCAAGAATAAATAAAGCCCATTCCCATGCAAAATAATAGTATTTCCGTTTTGCTATCATAAGCATCTCTACATTATTGGTATTGGAATGATTTGATTGGCGCCATAGCTTTTAGGGGATACCTCAGAAAGTTAAACTGACTGGTCGCCTAGATTCGAGAACTGGTTAAATCTAAAAAATTTCAACGTCCAGTCAGTTCCGTCCTCCCAAGAACGATTACACTTCTTTAAATTGCTTATCGTCGCGGATACAAACTCACCCTAGTTTGTTAGCTCCCAAAAATCAAAATCCTTACCGAAAATGACGTAGCGCTTGAGCCCGATAGACACAGCGAGATCCGGTTGCATGAAATATTTGTCCCGAGGCCGGGATTGAAGCCGGCTTCAAAGAAATTCCCGTGCATGCCAGATTCATCGCTGCCACGCTTCCTACAAAAATATGTCCACTGAAATTGATAATAGCCAAGTACGCGCCCGACTGCTTAATGCATCGAAGGGTAGATTTACAAATCTTAGCGATGGGCGGGCACCATCTAACAAATAATTGGAAAAAGATATACTGATTTTCAAGAAAAATCAAGCAATTTTTAAAAAATTGAAGGGGGGAGGGAAGGTTTTCTACAATGATACGAGCAGAGTAAAAAGACGCGTTAGCCATCCCCAATGATCCGGAACTTCTCGCTGATCTGTGTTGCCTGCGTTGG
>CAZXMM010000026.1:0-6202 GCA_964641255.1 uncultured Gammaproteobacteria bacterium
AGACGTGTTTCATATTCCTTCTTTTTTAATCTTCTTTAATCCTCCGACCGTTATCCGCAATTTTAACGCTCCGAATAAACTGTAGTGCTAACTTCAAACTTAATGCAATGAAAAAACTTCTACTCTCAATTTCGCTGACACTGATAGCAGCGACCTCATTTGGACAATGGATGTGGGATTTGAATTTTGATAATTCAACTAACTTGAATAGAGTTGTAATTGACACATCTTCTAATCCGAACAACATTTGGCAAATCGGACATCCTAATAAAACAATTTTCACAACTGCTCATTCCGCTCCTAAAGTAATAGCGACTGATACATTAAATCCATATCCGATTAATGATACATCATCGTTTACAATTATTCATATTGCTGACTTAGGATGGATGTTTAACTATCCCAATATTTATATTGACGGCTGGTATAATGTAAACTCGGATACTTTGACCGACTACGGTTATATTCAATTTTCTCCTGACAACGGAAGTACCTGGTTTTATGCTGATAGTGCAGGGAATCACGGCTGTTGTTTCGCTGGACCTGAAGACTTGCCAATTTTTACTGGAAACTCTTTTGGATGGCAACATTTTCATTATTGCTTATGCACATCCGTTCCAGTGAATATGGGAGATACTGTTTTGTATCGCTTCACTTTCATCAGCGATAGTATTCAGACAAATAAAGACGGGTTAATGTTTGACGACTTCCATTTTGAAGATATGATTGAAGGAATTGAAGAAATTCAAAACGATAATTTGATTTCTATTTCACCCAATCCTGCTTCGGATGAATTAAAAATACATAGAACAAAAGTCAACAACAAATCAAGTATTCAAGTACTGAATTACACAGGGCAAATTCTTTACGACAACTTAAATTTTATTGGAGAATCAATTGATACACGAAAACTATCGAGCGGAATTTATCTGCTGAAATATTCAGACACTAAAAATTTCTCAATCAAAAAGTTTATAGTGCAACATTGAACGACACGAATTCTAATGAACAGAAAAACTGCGGATAACAGTAAGCTTAAACGAAATTTAAAAAAGAAGGGCTTTGATAGGTAAACGAACAGTAGTGCAAGTAACAAACATACTGCAAGCTCAGAGTGTTGCGGTTTCTATCCCTTCTTTTTTAAACTTCGTTTAGCCCTTCTGCGTTATCGGCAATTATTTGGCGGCAGTGCTAACATCAACATTAGTGCATAAAACAAACAGCATAAAATAATGAAAACACTTCTACTTACCGTTTACGGAATCCTTACGACAGGTTTACTTCTTGCTCAACCAACACCACAATGGAGTTCAAGCACGAGTTCCAACTTCAACTTTTATGTTTACGACCACCCGCAAATAAAATTTGACAACGCAGGAGATTTAATTGTTGTTGCAAGTGTTGACAACGGAACAACTGGCAGAGATATTACTCTTATTAAATACTCACCTTCTGGAAATATAATTTGGCAACAACAATTTAACGGAGTAAATAATAAAGACGATGAATCAAATGACTTTGACATTGACAGTTTAAATAATATTTACATCACTGGTAGCAGTCAAATAGATTCAGTAAACACTGATTTTATTACGCTCAAATATTACCCTAACGGTAGCTTTGACTGGTTAAATAGTTTTAACGGCACATCAAATAATATTGATGTTGGAAATTCAATTGAGGTTGACCAATCAGGAAATGCTTATGTGACTGGTTACACTTTTATTGATGCATCATGGCATCGCAAACTTTTAATTTCAAAAATTGATTCAAGCGGTAATAATGTTTGGACTTATCCTTACGGCATTGATTCAACAGGATATTATGAAGGACATAAAATCAGAATTCTCAATAACGAACTTGCTGTATTGGGTAATTATTATTCCAGTGTAAATTACATTAGCAAATATGTTGCAATGCGCCTTGACACAAGCGGATTATTAATATTTGCAAACGATGGAATATATACAAGAGGTATGAGTTCTTATCATATTGACAACATCGGCAATTTTTATTTTGGAGCTTTAGTTTCATTTAAAATAACTAAAGTAAATTTTAACGGAACGTTTGCTTGGTTTGATTCAATCCCGACTAATCTTCCATCAAATGTTACAGCGGACGAATTAAAAGCAATTACTTCGGACAATCAGCAAAATGTTTATGTCACTGGAAGGCATTATGGAGATGATTATGGAGGACCAACTTATTCCAACGGTGATATTCTTACTATAAAATATTCGCCAAGCGGAAGTCAAACATGGAGCAAGCGATACGAATATCAAAGTAACAATGCAGCAGATATTGGCGATGCTATTACTCTTGATTCCGCTTTAAATGTTTATGTGGCTGGACAAAGCGAAAGGCAGCTTACAGATTACGACTATGTTGTTCTTAGCTACGACATGAATGGAAATGACAGAGGGAGTATCAGATATAACGACACTGCAAGCGGTGATGATGTTATTTTTTCAATTGTAGTTTCTGACAGCGCAAATATCTATGTAACTGGTGTAACTTTTGACAATCCGTTATCATCAACCACTACACAAAAATACAGTTCTCTAAGTGGTGTAGGAATTTTTGAGATTTACAATTCTCCTATTTCTATCAATGCCATTCCGAATCCATTTTCAAACTCCACAATTTTACAATTTGAAAATTCAGCGAACGAGTTATTTGATTTTTGCTTGTATGATTGTTCTGGCAAACTTATCTTGAAACAAGCGACCACAAAAAATAAAATTGAAATTACTTCTAACAATTTACCAAAGGGACTTTACTCTTTCACATTGCTTAATGACAAAATAATTTACAATGGAAAAATTATCAGAGCTGAATAGAGTTGTAAATCGCTTCGGACAAAATGTGTGCGGACTTCGGACTGAACAGCTTTGTGGCGAGAGTATAACTGCCGATAACAGTAAGATTAAACGAAATTTTTAAAATGGGGGCTTTATCCGTAACTCAAACATTTGTGCATCTAACAAACAGTGTCGGCAAACGAACAGTGGTGCTTCTAATCCCCCATTTTAAAAACTTCGTTAAGCCCTTCTTCGTTAGCTGCAACCCTAAAACGACACTGCAACCTTCAACTGACGAGCTTTGAATAAACAGTTTTTTAATACTTTGGACAACGACCGACACTGTTTCTAATGCCAACGCTTCAAAAAAATAAATTTGTAAAAAAAGCCCTCCCACTCCAACGCACATTGCACACATTTGCCTGCCACCCCTCACACATGCCAACGCATGTGGCAGTCAAAAGAGTGCAATCTCCCACCGCAATAAATACAAAGTGTAATGCCTGACTTCAAAATTCAATATCGCTTTTCTTCCGAGCCGTGGCAATATGTTGGACAAGGTGGTTGGATTTTTATTTCGCTACCCAAAAAACTTTCTAAGGAAATCAGAGACACCTTTAAAAAAGAAGAACAAGGTTGGGGAAGATTGACAACCAATGCAAAAATTGGAAACACCGAATGGAAAACCGCTATTTGGTTTGATACCAAAGTGAATACTTACTTGTTGCCTTTGAAATCTGAAATTAGAAGGAAAGAAAAAATTGAAGTCGGAAAGAAAATTAGTGTAACAGTGTTTATTTGACAATTACTTTTTGTTCAAGTCAGCTTTAATCTGCTTTAACATTCCGTCTTTGTCTTTCTTTACCATCTTGGCAAACTGACTTGCAAACGGATGAACCTCGTGATGTTTTTCACTCCACAAAATAATTTCCACCATCGTGGGAATTAAGTCAATGCCTTTTGCCGTGAGTTTGTAAAGCACTTTAGCTTTGCTTTCAGGATGTTCTTCTTTGGAAATGATTCCACCCATTTCAAGCAGCATCAATCTGTCAGCTAAAATATTTGTAGCAATCTTTTCTTCCGAATTAAGGAACTCACCGTAGGTTTTCTTTTGATTGAACATCAAGTCACGGACAATGAGCAGCGACCACTTATCACCGAAAATATCAAGTGCTGTGCTTATAGGACAAGTGGAACGGTGTTCAATCTTTTTCTGCTTCACGGCACAAATTTACAAATTCACTTGCAATTTGCAAGTATTTTATTTTATCTTTGCCCCGACAAATAAATTATCACAATTAAAAAAAATTAAACATCATGGCAAACGCAATCAACTGGTTTGAAATTCCAGCTAAAAATTTCGCAAGAGCAAAATCATTTTATGAAACAGTTTTAGGTGTAAGTATTGAAGAAATGCCACACCCTGCCTACAAGTATGGAATGTTCCCAGCCAATTATGAAACAGGAGAAGTAGGTGGAGGTTTGGTAGAAGGTGAAGGTTTTGAACCATCAAAAACAGGTGCTGTGGTTTATTTCAATGGTGGCGAAGATTTAGCAACTCCGCTTGCAAGAGTTGAAAAAGCAGGAGGCAAAATTGTGATGCCAAAAACTTCCATCGGACAGAATGGTTTCATGGCTCACATCATTGATACCGAAGGAAACCGTATCGCTTTACATTCAATGCAATAAAATAATGAGCAAACTACAAGCACACAACGAAGCCATCATTAACGCACCTATTAGCAGCGTTTGGGCAGTGATTACTGACATTAATGTTTTACACAAAGTAAATCCTGGTGTTATCACTGCCAAAGGCAGAATGGACAAGCAAGGCGAAACCCGAACTTGCGAAATGCAAAACGGTGGACGAAAAGGAACCATGACAGAACGCCTTGCAGAACTGGAACACGAAAAGAAAACTGTTTGGGTTATTGAAAATGATTCAATGGGTATGAGCAAAATGCTGAAAGACCCACGGTTTTGCTTCTACCTTGAAAAACTTGGTGACAATAAAACAAAAATTGTGAATGAATCTTACTATGAACCTGCAAACATCATGGTAAAAATTATGAATGCTTTGATGATGAAAAGAAAGATGGGACAAATTCAACAGCAAATTTTAAACAACATTAAATCACTGACAGAAAAATAAGCAAGCATGGCTATCATTCATAACGAAATTACTATTGATGCACCAGTGGAAAAGATTTGGACTGCACTTTCAAACATTGACATGCTTGACAAGTATGACCCGACTGTTAAGAAGGCAACACCACTCACAACAAGCACAAGCGGTATCGGAGCAAAACGAAAAGTTGATATGCTTGACGGTAAAAACTGGTTTGAGGAAAAAGTAACGGTGTTCAAACCAAATGAGGCATTGACATATCAACTCACTGACTGTTCTTTCCCAATCAAAGGACTGCAACACAGTTACAGTTTTGAGAGAATTGGCAATCAAACAAAAGTGAGACAGGTAATGGAATACACTGTTAAGTTTGGATTTTTAGGAAAGCTGCTTGATGCAATGATGATACGCAAACAGTCGGACACAGGAATAAAAAAATTCTTTGCAGGACTGAAATCATTCACAGAAAAAAATTAAAAATCACTATGGCTTATAACGAAAAACTTGCAGACAGAATTCGTGAAGGACTTCAACATTTGAAAAATGTTGAAGAAAAAGAAATGATGGGAGGTTTGACATATATGGTAAACGACAAAATGTGTGTCGGAATTATCAAAGATGAATTGATGTGTCGTATTGACCCTGACTTTCACGAAACAGCAATTGAAAAAACTGGTTGTAGAACAATGGACTTTACCAAGCGACCAATGAAAGGTTATGTAATGGTTGACGACAGCGGGATGAAATCAAAAAAAGATTTTGACTACTGGATAAATCTTTCGCTTGACTTCAACAAGAAAGCAAAATCGTCTAAGAAGAAAAAGCCAACGCAGAAAAAAACACACTCTTAAAAACCGCTTCAAGCCAGCTCACGAACCAAAGTTTTTAAGAGAGTGTTTTTTTGCCACCCAAAAATCCACCCTTCCTTTTTTTACAAATTTATTTTTCCCACCGCACGGGTTACTGCAAACTTGCACCGACATCGCCTTGAATGTAAATCGCTTTTAATTACCTTCGTGCTGACTTCAAACAGTAACGCTTCGTATGAACAGCATGGCAGCAGCTAACAGAAAGCTTAGCGAAAATTTAAAAAAAGGGGGGCTTGGTGGTTAATCAAACAGTGGTGCTTCTAATGAAGTGTGTGCAAGCTAAAAAAAATGCAACAGAGGAAAGCGGAAAAAATCTTTATCTATTTGTTGCATTTTTTTTAACGAACATTTGTGCTTCTAATCCCCCTTTTTTAAAACTTCGCCAAGCCCTGATGCGTTATCGG
>CAZXMM010000027.1:0-5996 GCA_964641255.1 uncultured Gammaproteobacteria bacterium
GCGCGCTATCACACGGCTCGCCGCCGAGAAAAACATCACCGAGGTGCACAAAAAATGCGGAGGAGCTGTATTTGTTGTGATTGACAAGCTGCTGCTGAAACGTCGCCGTCTCGCTCGCGCTGTACGGCACGTCGCCGGTGGCGGAAAAAGT
Organism: uncultured Gammaproteobacteria bacterium; assembly: GCA_964641255.1. Taxonomy (GTDB): domain Bacteria; phylum Patescibacteriota; class Microgenomatia; order JAMCZE01; family JAMCZE01; genus CAZXMM01. Next base: position 152 of record CAZXMM010000027.1, read on the forward strand.
GATGGGCTGGCCCTGCGCCCGCACTATTGAACCAAAAGCGATAGCGCAGAAAAACAAAAGTAGCGCAGAAAAAGATTTTTGCTTTTTTTTGCGAAGAGATGATTGAAAAAAACTTGTTGCTCCTGAATTAAAATTCGCTCTCACTGCCTGAAACAACCGTCGTCCTGAATTGTCCATAAACCTTCTCGCCGTTGGTGCTATAAATTCCTTTTATCTTTAAATGTGCTCACCCAACTTGCCGCTTAAGAATTTGCAACTCACTATTTCATCAACACGATGCGCCGCACCAGCCTCGCCTCGCCGGCGTGCAACACCGCGAAATAATTTCCGCTCGGCAGATGCGCCGCTTCAAATATTGTTTCGTAACGGCCCGCGGGTTGCTCGCCGTCAACGAGCGTGGCCACCAACTGCCCGACGAGGTTATAAACTTTGAGCGTTACGCGCGTCGCCTTGGGTAGCGCGTATGCAATCACCGTCGAAGGGTTAAACGGATTCGGGTAATTTTGCTCAAGCCGATACGCCGCAGGCGCGACCGGCGCAGTTTCATTTTCGGCGAACTCGCCGCTTTTGCCCAACGACATGGCGGGTTTAATCTCCAACGCCACGACAGCCCAATCAACAGCGCCGTCGAACGAGCCGTTGATCATCGTCGAACCCGCGGCGACGAACCGATCTTCGACCGCGAGACCGCTGATGTTCGTGCCGCTCAACTGCCGCACTTCGGCGCGCTCGGTGTAACCGGCGCCCGGCGTATGCACGCGCGCTTTCAACGCGACGGCGCTGTACATCATCGCGCCGTTCCTCGGCGTGGGAAGATTGAACGCGTACGAATTTTTATCAACGCCGCCGATGCAAGCGCCATTCGCATTGGCGCCGTTGGTGTTGCCGGAAATCATGTTGCCGATCGGACTCGAAGCCGCAACGCCGGTATAATGTGACACGGCGATAACGGCGGCGCTCGTCGCCTTGGCAAAGGTGGCGGTTACCGTCCCGCTAATCGCCGGCTCGCCTTGGGCCATCCAAACTTCAATCGCGGTGGTGTTGCGGCCGGCGCATTTGGCTCTCACCAGTTTCCAATTCAACCCGAGGCCGGAGACGGAAAGCGCGCTGACTTTGGGCCGCGTTGCAATTGCCGCCAGATAAAGATGGTTATTGCCGGCAACCCCGCCCTGTGGAGCAAACGTCGTCACCGTGGTGGCGTTGGAAGCGCCGCCGATTCGCGTTTCTTTGTGAACCACGGTCGTTGGAATCGGCGTAAAAGCCGCTGTCACGATTTTATTCGCGTTCATTGCGATCGAATCGGGATTCGCGAAACCGCTCAAATCACCGCCCCAGCCGCTAAACTCAAAGCCTGCCATTGGCGTCGCGATCAATTTGACCACAGTATTCTCATCATAAGCGCCGCCCGGCGGATTGAGCGCAACGCTCCCTGATCCAATATTATTCACAGTCAACTGGTATTGCGGAGGCGGCAGCGCCGTGAAAGTCGCCGTCACATTTTTGTTGCCGTTCATCGTAACCGTATCGGGATTGGCCGCGCCGCTTTTATCTCCACTCCAACCAGAGAATTGAAATCCCCAAGCGGGCGTTGCGGTTAATGCCACCACCGTGCCCGAATTGTAAACGCCGCCCGGAGAGTTCAGCGTCACGGTTCCGGAACCTATCGTGTTGACCGTCAAATTCAATTTCGGCTTCATTTCCAAAGCCGCCGCCGCCCAATCAATGCTGCCGTTGAATGAGCCGTTGACCAATATCGATGAAACCGCGGCAATGCTTTTCTCCGCAACCGCAATTGAAGCCGTGTTCGTGCTGCCCTGTTGTGCCTCGACAAGCTCGTCATAACCCAAGCCCGGCGTGTGCGTTTTGTTTCGCATCGCAATCGCGGCGTAAACCATGCTTTTATCCATCCCGCCTTGCGGGACGAGATTGAAGGCATAGGCCGTGGAGTCGATGCCGCCGGAGCAAATGCCATTCATGCCTCTCGTGTTGGCTGAAACTAAATTTCCAATCGGCGCCGTTGCATCCACGCCGGCGTAGCGCGAGACGGCAATCACCGCGTTGTTCGGCGCGCTGGCAAAATTCGCGGTCACAGTGTCGTTTTTCGACGGTGTGCCGAGCGCTTTCCAAACTTCCACGCCGATGGTGTTGCGCCCGGCGCATTGCGCTTTCACCAACGTCCAATTCAACCCGAGGCCGGAAAGCGATAACACACTCACTTTCGGACGGGTCGAGATGGCCGCGAGATAAAGATCGCCGCTAACGGCGGCCAACGTCGTTGCGGTTTTGACTTTCGTTACATTAGAGGAGCCGCCGATCCGCGTTTCCTGATGTTGAATGGGGCTGATCGAATTTGTTGAGATAAAAGTTGCCGTAACGTTTTTATTGGCGTTCATTGTGAGCATCGCCGGATTGTTCGCGCCGTTCAAGGCATTACTCCAACCGGCAAACTGAAATCCCGACGCAGGATTCGCCGTCAACGTCACGACGGTTCCGCTTCCATAAATGCCACCCGGCGGATTTAAACTCACGCTGCCCGTGCCTTGAACGTTGATCGTCAATGTGAACAAACTCGGCTTGACAAAATTGGCCGTCACGCTTTTGTTGACGTTCATCACCAGCGTATCGGGGTTTTTTACGCCGCTCAACGCGCCGCTCCAGCCGTTAAATAAATAACCGCTGCTCGGAATCGCAGCAAGTTCCATCGCGGCCAAACTGTCGTTATTCACGCCGAGAGAATGAATGATGATATCGCCGTTGTTGTCGCTCACGGTCAACGCATATTTCGAGCCGTACAACCAATCGGTCCACCCCGCGTTCTTGCCCGGCTTGGCCGGAAACGGCGCCGGAAATTTGGTGTTGTAAAAATAATTGACGATGTGCGGCAGCCACTCGTCGTCGCCGTCCGGAACATAATTGTCGACTTCATAGAGCCATTTCATCGCGCGGCGCAGCGCTTGATCCTGCCAATTCCACACGTCGTAGCCGGCGCGATATAAAATGATCGCCTCCATCAGCGCGCCCTGCAGCGCGCCGTAGACATAATTTTCTTTTGGCGGCGGCCAGGCAAATGGCCCGGCCCGGCGCTGATCATCGGCCAACACGCCGTCCACCGAATGCCCCTGAATCATCGCGCCAACCGGATTGATGCCGACCGGCGCAGCAGGATTGGCTTGCCAGGACAAATCACGGTCATAGGTAAAATCCGCAAACGTATTTCTGTCGCCGAGCCAGCCCTTGAACACGCGCGCCGTGCGCTCCAGTTCGGTGGCGTCGCCGAGATAGCGCGCAATCGCCGCACGCGTAGCCCCGCAACGTGTGCCCCAATTATTCGGCCGCGACTCGTTGGCAGAGCGTAAGCTTTGTCCTTTCAAATCTTTCGTCAGCGCGCTCCGCAACCAATTGCGAAACGTTGCGTCATCCGTCGGCGGCAAACCGACTAAATCCGCGGCCAGTACGTAGGCCAAAAGCTCCCGTCCAAACGCCAAAGCATCGCCGTTTTGTTCCGTTCCAATCGCCGCCATACACGCCGAGATCACCGCCTGACGATAAATTACATTGCCGGTGCGTGCATAGACCAACGCCTTGGCCAATATCACCACACCCACCGAATCCTCGTTGTCTGATAAATTCGGCAGGCCGATGGGCTCGTCGGCGCCAAGCTTTAAATTTTCCCAACCCAAACCGCTGGTGGGCAGCTTGCTGATTTCCGCTGCGCTCGTCCAAATTCCACTGGCGTAGCGAGCGTCTGGCAACGCCGAAAACGTCGCGGTTAAATTTTTGTTGACGCTAATCGTCAAGGTTTCGACATTCAGCCAACCATTGAAATCGCCGGTATAACCACTGAAAACATATCCGGCCCCGGGCATCGCGGTGAGTGTCACCACGGCGCCATCATAATAAACGCCGTTCGGCAGGCCCGTTGAACTCGGCGGATTAAGCGCAATATTGCCGGAACCAACGAGGTTGATCGTTACAGTGTATTGCGCCAACGCGCGAAATTCCGCCGTAACCAGCTTGTCGGCATTCATGGTAATCGTTGTGGAAAGGCTGCTCCCGCTCAGATTGCCACCCCACTTATAAAATTTCCACCCGGTCGGTGGAACCGCGGTTAATGTCACGACCGTGCCTTCGTTGTAAACACCACCTATTGGGTTCAAATTCACTGTTCCTGAGCCAATGGAAGTTACGGTCAACTTACGTTGCACAACGAAATTCGCTATACTGGTGCCGATACCGGCAGAATTGGTGATACTGACCGGGCCGGTACTCGCGCCAGCCGGCACGGTCACATTAAGTTGGGTGTCAGAAATAAATGTGAAATTGGCCGGTGTGCCATTAATGCTAATCGCCGTCGTGTTGGTGAATTGACTGCCGGTAATCGTTACGGTGGCGCCGGTGGCACCGGTCGCCGGCGTAAAAGAGGTTATTTTCGGCACACCGCCCGCAAGATCGATATAGTTGTGCAAATAATTACGGCTATCGCGATCAGCGGCCAAAACCAAAATGCCAGTCGCGAGATTGACCTCTTGTTTGGTCGAGGCCGGATACGTGATGTTGATATCCGTGCTGCTCTGCAGGATTGGCGTGCCGAGACCAATAGGAAAAACGAGATCACTCAGGCTCGCACTTTTCATATAGACATAACCCGGCCCGGTGTCGGTGCTGCGCGCCAAAACATACAACCGCTGGCTTTCATCATTGACCATCACCAACGGCCGGCTGTGATTCAAATTGACCGTTGCAAAAACGTGCTTGGTCCAAATTCCGTTGGCGCTACGTTTTAAAACAAAAATGCCGGTTGCAGAGGAACCGGAAAGCAGTGTCGCCACTGCCGCATAAAGATTGCCACTGCCATCGTGTGAAGCTTTCAAACTAAAAAAATCATCGGCCACCGGCCCGAGGCCGACGCCAGAGAGAGCCACCTCACGCGCTTGCCAAACCGCCTCGGCGTTACCGTCCAGATGCACGGCAAAATACATGGTCGAGTCCTTTTCATTTGACCACATCACGCCGATCTTGTTGCCGCCCAATGCCACCAGCCCGGAAATATCATCGGGATCGGTGTCATTACCTTGCACCGGCAAAGCAAAGGGCACGCCCCAACTCTGCTCATTACTCGCGGCAGCGGAATTGAGCATGACTTTGTTATTCTCTATCCACGTAATCCAGAGTTTGCCGGTCGAATCTTTATCCAACGTCAGCGTCTCGGATTTTGAACTGTTAATATTCACCGGAAAGCCGACATTCAAACTATAAACTTTGGAGGTGGCATTGTAGCTATAACGGTAGAGCTTGCTGAAGTAAGCGGAAGTGGTGGGGCCGACGCTGGTCGTCGTGTAAATATGCGAGGCGATATAAAGATATTGGCCGTCCCACAAGGCATCGGCTTTTGAGGCGCTGCGTGTGTCTGCCGCGGTATTGGTGCTGACCCAACTTTGCGTGGCCACGTCGAAACGATAAATTTCGTACCGATTGGTTCCGGGGTTCCACAGCATTCCCCACCACCGGCCATCATTCCACCACAGCTTGCTTTCTGTCTTGCCATAAGTCGGCTCGGAGCTGCTGTTGGGCCCAAAATTAAAATCCCTATAGCCAGCGGTAACCGGCGTGGATTGGCCGGCTGCCATTTTCGTTATGCTGAAAATGGCCAACAACAACACAAGTAAAAATAGATAACCGGAACGACTGGACATTTAGATAGCTCGAATTCTTTTAATGTTGGATGCCCCTCTTCCGGCTTTCATAGTCGAATCCCCAAAATGATATTTCATGCCGGATTATTTCATCAGTACGATTCGTCGCACCAACTTCGTCTCCCCTGCTTGCAAAACCGTAAAATAATTTC
>CAZXMM010000028.1:0-5519 GCA_964641255.1 uncultured Gammaproteobacteria bacterium
CGACCTGCGTAATCAACTTTGGGACTTCAATGCTCGATCTGCAAGACTATTCCGTCGGCGAAATTCTTCACGAAAGCGCCAAAACCCTCGTCTATCGCGGACGGCGCAAGCGCGACGGCTTGCCGGTGGTTCTCAAAACGTTGCGGCAGGACTATCCCGAGCCGGCGGCGCTGGCGCGGCTGCGGCATGAGTTTGAAATCGCGCGCATTTTGGAAATTGCCGACGTCGTCAAATTTCTTGAACTCGTCGAGCACCATAATAACGCCGTGCTCGTGGAAGAAGATTTCGGCGGGCAATCACTGCAAGCGGAGATGCGATCGCGCCGGCTCGATCTCGAAACCTTCTTTGCTCTCGCGGCGCCGCTTGCCGAAACGCTGGGCCTGCTGCATCATGAAGGCGTCATTCACAAAGATATCAATTCCTCCAACCTCGTGGTCAATCTTGCCGCGCAGAAAATCAAGCTCATCGATTTCGGCATTGCCACGCGGCTTCCGAAAGAGCATTTGAGCGCGCGCAGCAGTTTTGAGGGAACTTTGGCTTACATGTCGCCCGAACAAACCGGTCGCATGAACCGCGCGCTGGACTATCGCACTGATTTATACTCATTGGGGGTCACGTTCTACGAAATGCTGACCGGGCAATTGCCGTTTCAAACCGATGATCCGGCGGAATTGGTGCACAGCCACATTGCCAAAACGCCGCTGCCGCCGGCGCAAACAGACGCCGGCATTCCGCCGGCGCTTTCGAACATCGTCATGAAACTGCTGGCCAAAACCGCGGAAGAACGCTATCAAAGCGGCTTCGGCTTGCAGGCGGATTTGCAGCGTTGCCGCCAACAATGGCAGGCGCAACGCCAAATTGCAATTTTTCCATTGGGGCAATCCGACTTTTCAGAGCGTTTTCAAATTCACGAAAAGTTGTATGGCCGTGAACAGGAGAGCGCTACGCTGTTGGCGGCGTTCGAGCGCGCGATGCAGGGCCGGCGCGAGATCATGCTGGTGTGCGGTTATGCCGGCATCGGCAAATCTTCTTTAATTCATGAAGTGCACAAATCGCTGTCGGCTCAACGCGGTTATTTTATTTCCGGCAAGTTTGATCAATTTCAGCGAAACGTTCCTTATTTTTCTTTGATTCAAGCTTTTCAAGACTTGGTGCGGCAGTTTCTCACCGAAAGCGAGGCGCAACTGCAAGGTTGGCGGGAAAAAATTCAGCAGGCGGTCGGCGCCGGCGGCAAAGTCATCGCGCAGGTGATTCCGGAGATCGAGCTGATCATCGGCGAACAACCGCCGCTGCCCGCGCTGTCGCCGGCGGAAGCGCAAAATCGCTTCAAGCTCGTCTTTCAAAATTTTGTGAGAGCTTTACCCTCCAAAGAGCGTCCACTGGTTATTTTTCTCGACGACTTGCAATGGGCGGATGCCGCTTCGCTGGGCCTGTTGGAATTTCTCATCACCGAAGCCGTCACGCCTTATTTTCTCGGCATCGGCGCTTATCGCGACAACGAAGTCGGGCCGGCGCATCCGCTGATGTTGACCATTGAGGCGATTGAGAAAGCCGGCGTCAGTCTCACTCGCCTCGTCTTGCAGCCGCTGAAGTTGGAACACGTCAGCCAATTGCTCAGCGACGCGCTGCACGGCGCACCCGCACAGGTTCGGCCGTTGGCCGAGCTGGTGATGGAAAAAACCCAGGGCAATCCTTTCTTCGTCAATCAATTTCTGCGGTCGTTGTATGAGGAGAAATTACTGACGCCGGAGGCCGCGCAGCAAACCTGGCATTGGGACGTGAAAAAAATTCGCGCGTTGGGCATTACCGACAATGTCGTTGAGCTGATGACCGGCAAGCTGAAAAAATTGCGCCCCGAGACGCAGCAGGCTTTGAAGCTGGCGGCCTGCATCGGAAGTCCATTCGATCTGCGCACCCTCGCAACCGTACACGCGCAAACAGTGCCGGAAACCGCCGCGGCGTTGTCAGAAGCAGTGGCCGAAGGCTTGATCATTCCCCTGGGGGATTTTGGAATGGGAATGTCGAATTTCAAAACGAATGCGCCGAACGAAAGCGCGCCAATGCCAATTTACAAATTTGCCCATGATCGCATTCAGCAAGCGGCTTATACGCTGATTTCCGAGGCGGAGAAGAAAAATGTTCATTGGCAAATCGGGCAGCTTTTATTGCAGAAAACGCCGGCGGAGCAGCGCGAGCAGAAAATTTTTGACATCGTCAATCAACTGAATCTCGGCAGCGAAAAGATCGCCGCCGCGGCGGAACGCCTCGAGCTGGCGGCCTTGAATCTCGGCGCCGGGGGCAAAGCCAAATTGTCGGCGGCTTATGAGCCTGCATTCAAATACTTGCAAGCCGGTCTCGGCCTGTTGCGCGAGGAAGATTGGGGAAAGCAATACGAGCTGGCGTTGAGTTTGCATGTGGAAACCGCGGAGGCCGCATATCTTGCCGGTGACTACGCGGGCATGGAAAAATTGGTGGCAGTGGCGCTGCAACGCGCCCAAACGGCGCTGGATCGCGTGAAGATTTACGAAGTGAAAATTCAAGCCTGCATGGCGCAATCCCAATACGACGAGGTCATCCGCATCTCGCTAGTGGTGCTGAAAATGCTGGGCGTGCGTTTTCCGGCCAAGCCGAATATTTTGCACACCGTGTTCGAGCTGATCAAAGCGAAAATCATGGTCTCCGGCAAACGCATCGAAAAATTGAACGAGCTGCCGCCGATGACTGATCCGCTCAAGCTGGCAGCGATGCGCACCATTCTTATCCATCTGGGAACCGCGGCTTACTGGGTTCGCCCCGGCATGTTGGCGCTAACCGTTCTCAAGCCGTTGAACCTGTCGGTGAAATATGGCAACTCGCCGATCTCGCCTTCCGCGTACATCGGCTACGCGGTCATTCTCAATGCCAAGCTGGGTGAAATTTCCGCGGGCTATCGTTTTGGCCGTCTCGGTTTGCGCGTGCTGGAGTCGCTTCATGCCAAGGGAATTGAGGCGCGGGAGATTTTTCTCTTCAATGCGCTGATCCGGCACTGGACAGAAGACGCGCGCGAGTCGCTGCCGCTTTTCTTGCAGACTTACCGTCTCGGGCTGGAAACCGGCGATTTGCAATATGCCGCGCTTTCCATGTATTCGCATTTTCTTTTTTCATATTTCAGCGGCAAGAATTTGGCCGCGCTGGAGCAGGAACGAACGAAATACACCCAAGCGCTATCGCCCCTCAAGCAAAAGTCCACGTTGCTTGCCCTGCAAATTGCGCAGCAAGCGCTGTTGAATTTCATGGGGCGCGTGGAGAATCCTGGTTTGCTGAAAGGCGAAGTCTTTGATGAAGAGGCCGCGTTGCCGGAGCTTTTAAAAATGAATGATACTTTCGCGCTTTACGACGTCTGCGTGCATAAAAGCCAGCTCTGCTATCATTTCGGCGCTTATGCCGAGGCGCTGGAAAATCTGCGCAAAGCGGAAAAATATCTGGATGCGATGGGGGCTATCGATACGGCCGTCAACAACATGTACAATTCACTGGCAAGAATCGCGCTGTTGCCGCAACTCAACGGGCGCGAAAAACGACGGTACTTGCAGAAGGTCCGGACGAATCAAAAAAAAATGCGGCAATGGGCGACGCAGGCGCCAATGAATTATCAGCACCGCTTCGAGCTGGTGGAAGCCGAGCGCCGCCGGGTGTTGGGAGATGATTTGCAAGCCATGGCGCTTTATGACCGCGCGATTATGAATGCCAGGAAGAGCCAATATCTTCACGAAGAAGCATTGGCCAATGAATTGGCGGCAAAATTTCATCTGGCCGGCGGTCGGGAAAAAATCGCCCGGGACTATCTGCTAGAGGCGCGCTATCTTTATCAGCAATGGGGCGGGCGAGCCAAAGTGCAGTATCTAGAAAAAATTTATAACGCGTTGCTGCCGGAAACTGCGGCCGCGAGCGATGGTCAGGAAGCCACAGCCAATCCCCGCGCCGGCACTGCAAGCGGCGGAGGCGGGGCCCTGGATTTGCTTTCCGTGTTGAAAGCAACGCAAGCCATTGCCGGCGAAATCGATCTGGCGAAATTGCTGGCGAAGATGATTACCATCGTCATTGAAAATGCCGGCGCGCAACGCGGCTGCTTTTTGATTGAAAGCGACGGCGAGTGGCTGATCGAAGCCGAGGGTTTTGCCGACCAAAGCGCGCCGAGAGTTTTGCAATCACAGCCGCTCGGCGAAACCGTTGCCGCGAGCCTCGTGCATTATGTGAGCCGCACGCGCGAAACCGTGGTGCTGGCCGACGCGGCGCGCGAAGGAAGGTTTGCCCACGATGCTTACGTGCAGCAACGCGGCGCGCGCTCGCTGTTGTGCAAAGCGGTGATCAAGCAAAACGATCTCATCGGCATGCTTTACCTTGAAAACGATCTGTCAGCCGACGTGTTCGTGCCCGATCGCCTCGAAGCGTTGGAGATTCTCTCGGCGCAAATCGCCGTGTCATTCGAGAATGCGCGGCTTTATAAAAGGCTGGAACAATACAATCGCACGCTGGAAGATAAAGTGCAACAACGCACCGCCGAATTGCAGGAGAAAAACGCGGAGTTGACGCAAACCTTGCAGCGCTTGCGCGACACGCAGAACCAGTTGGTCACGCAAGAAAAGCTGGCCTCGCTCGGCCAGCTCACCGCCGGCATCGCACACGAGATCAAGAACCCGCTGAATTTCGTGAACAACTTTGCGGTGTTGTCGGTGGATTTGGCGAAGGAACTGCAGGAGAAGATTGAGAAACGAAAGGCGAAGAGCACGGGGCGCGGGACGAAAAGCGAGGGGAGAGAAGAGAACGGCGAGGTTGGTGATGATTTTACGAGCGTGGAAGAGATTATTCAAACGTTGATTCAAAACGCCGAAAAAATCAATTACCACGGCAAGCGCGCGGACGGCATCGTGAAGAGCATGATGCAACACGCGCGCGGCTCGTCCGGCCAGCGCGAAATGGCGGATATCAATCATTTGTTGGATGAGGCGGTGAATCTGGTTTATCACGGGCTGCGCGCGAATGACGTCTCATTCAATGTCACGATCGAAAAAGAGTACGACGACTCGATTGGCAAACTCGAAGTCGTGCCGCAAGATCTCAGCCGCGTGTTTTTGAATATCGTAAACAATGCCGCCTACGCGGCGCATCAAAAGAAGTGTGAGAATCGCGGCGACTTTTCGCCGACGCTTTCCGTCGCCACAAAGAATCTCGGCGACAAAATCGAAATCCGCATTCGCGACAACGGCAACGGCATCCCCGCCGAGGTTCGCGAAAAAATTTTCAACCCGTTTTTTACGACGAAGCCGACGGGACAGGGCACCGGATTGGGCTTGTCGATCAGCTACGACATCATCGTACAACAACATCGCGGGGAGATTAAAGTGGAAACGGAGAAAGGGAAATTCACGGAGTTTATCGTGCAGTTGCCAAGATCGTAAGTGCAACATTCATTTCACGCCGCTCGCGCGCAGCGCGTGCCATGCTATCCAACTGCCCCGCAGTTCAACAATCACCAACCC
>CAZXMM010000029.1:0-5493 GCA_964641255.1 uncultured Gammaproteobacteria bacterium
ATTGGCTTGACAGTGGAAGAACTGTTAAAGTACAGGTGAGTCACTTGACAAACAAACACTTCTTCATGCTCTCAAATCCTCCCGCCCTGATCCTGATTAAATAAACCCCCGACCCCGCTTTCTCCGCATTCCACACCACTGTGTGTGATCCCATTTCCTGATTCTCATTCACCAGCGTCGCCACGGCCTCGCCGCGAAGATTGTACACGCTCACTTCCACATGGCTCGCTTCCGGCAGCGAATAAATAATCTGCGTCGATGGGTTGAATGGATTCGGAAAATTTTGCAGCAACACGTGACTTGAAGGTTGAAGCTCCGCCGCCAAATTTTGTGAATCAAAATACGTTTGGGTGCCGGCAATCAATTGAAATCTTTTCTCCGTCAGGTTGCGTGTCGCGAATTGCAAGCGCTGGTTGCGGCGCAGATCATAAGCCGTTTGGGTTTCGCGATCAATCAGAAAAATTTCAAAGCTTGGCGGAACGCTTTGAATTCCTTCGAACGCCAGCGACAACATTTCATCTGCCGGATTGAGCGCGCAGGCCAATTCCCACCTGTGGCCGTTGGCGGAACTCCGGCGAATATCCGTGGTGAGCTGCTGGTTAAAAACCAACTCGACGCCATCGGCAAGGCGCAGCGGTTGATGCAAATCAAATTGGTCTTCATCGTCGCTGGCCAATTCATTTTGCCCAACAAAATTGAAGCGGCTGGCGTTGCGCCCATTCTCGGCGATGATTTGAATCAGCCAGTTTTTCGCATCGTTATTCTCCACCGAATAAAATGAAGCCGCGCTCTTCAATCCCGCCAAACCAGCGCGAATGGAAAACGTGGCGGCTTGGCTCAGCCAAATCGCATAGCCTTTCCACGGCTCCAATCCGGCGGTGTTGATCTGCCAATCGCCTTCGAAGCTCCACAGCTCGAACGTGCCGTTGGAAACCCGCAGGCTGTCAAACGGAATATTATAATTGAACGGATTGCCGATGAGACTCCAACTCGAAGACAACGCGATATTGTACGGCGCCGTCGTCACCACCGTTGTGCCGCTGCTCGTTTTCAGTTTTACGTTTCGGCGCGTCGTCAACAACGCGAAGCCCATGTCCGGCGACATTTGCAGGCTGCCGAAATTGGGATACTCTTTCAAAAGCTGCGTTGGCCGCTCCACGCCAAACCAGCGGAGTTTGGTGTTGTCATAATCGCCCAAGCTGGAATTGGCACTCAAAAACGCCGCGGGCGATTTGTTGTCGAGATCGAGCGGAACGGAGAAGAGCCGATACGCGCCGGCCTCGTTGCCGCTCGGTTGCGCCGCCGGATTCGCCACGCCGTTCGGGCAATACACGCGCAGCGGGTAGACGCGGCTCTTCGCCGTGTTGTTGTACTGATCTTGCGCGGTCACATAAAACTCCGCGCCGCGATTGGTCGCCACCGCCGCCGGAATCGTCTGCGTGTAGTTGCTGCCGTTTGGCGACATGGCCTGACTGGAAAAACTCGCCGCGCCGGCAACGCGATAGAACAACGTCACGCTTTTGAGATTGGAAAGATCGGCCACGGCAATCGTCACCGGCGTCGCGTTATTCAAATTCACCGGATCGGCATAAGCTGCCGCTCCCAAAGTTGGCGGCGTTGCATCGGCCACCGGCGTGGCGCTGGCCTCATTGCTGGGCGCAGAATTGCCGCTGATATTGAACGCGACCACTTTATAATAATACGTGGCGCTTGCCGACAAACCCGTATCGGTAAAAGTTTCGATATTGACTCCCACGCTGCCAACAAGATTTCCCGCGATGATGGCAACACTGGGAGAAGTGCTGCGATAAATTTTGAAGCCGTCCTCGCCCGTCACGCCGGCTGCATTCCATGACAGCCGAATCTGCGAGTTGCTGATGACGCTTGCAACCAGGTTGATCGGCGCGGCCGGTACCGCGGGAAACGTGGTGGCGCTCGCTTCGTTGGAGTAATCCGAATAGCCGCTAGCGTTATAAGCATGCACGCGATAAAAATACGAGGCGTTTGGACTCAACCCGGTGTTGCTGTAATTGTCGGCGCCAGTCGAAGCATCGCCCGGCCGTATTGCAATGCCGGAATACGTGCCTCCGGTGCCGGCCTTGCGCTCAATTGTAAAGCTGGTCTCGTTGACCGAATTGTCAGACCACGTGAGATTGATTTGCGTGCTGCTGACCGCAGTTGCCGCCAAATTCGTTGGCGCATTGGGCGCGACGGGACTTGCCGCCGGCGTGGCGCTCACTTCGTTAGAAAAGCCACTAACATTGAGCGCCAGATCAACCGCGGTGAGGCGAAAATAATATTTCGTGCCGTTGTTCAAACCCGCGATGATTTTCGTCGTGCCCAAAGCCGCCAGCGCGGAATCAATCGCCGTCGTCGGGTTCGGCGCGATGCCGCCATAAATGCGATAGCGCAGCAAATCCAGCTCGGTGTTGGCGTCCCAGCGCAACGTGATTTGCTTGTCGCCCGGCGTCGCCTGCAAGTTTTTCGGCGCAGCAGGAGGGAGGTCGAGCAAAGCCGGCGTCGCGCTGGCCTCGTTTGAAAAACCGCTTTGGTTTAAACTTTGGTCAACCGCCGTGAGGCGGAAATAATATCTCGTGCCGTTGAGCAAGCCGGCAAAGGTTTTCGTCGTATCGGCGATACTGTTGGTGGAATCAACTTTCGTGGTCGGATTGGGCGAAGTGCCGCGATAAATGCGATAGCGCAGAAAATCCGCCTCGGTGTTTTGCCGCCATTTTAAAGTGATTTGCCGATCACCGGCAATGGCGGTCAAACCTTGCGGCGCGGCGGGAGGCGTTTGATCGACCCCGCCGATCACGAAACTCTGCTCTCCGGCAAAAGGCGATCCGGCAAACGCATTGTCAATCGCCTGCACGCTCCAATAATATTTGCCCGCCGGCAAATTCTTGATCGTCCACCGCGTGTTGTGATTGGTGTTGCCTAATTTTGGAATTTTGCGATAGCCGGTGCTCACATTCGCCATCGGCGAAACGATCTCCGAACCGCTCGGTGTTGTTCCCACGCGCAGATTGTAGGTCAAACCATTTTGCGCCGTCTCTTTGTCGGTGGATTTGTTCCAGCTTAACGTGACGGCGTTGCCTGCTACTGAAAAAGTGAGATTGGCGGGAAGTGTTGGGACAGTATTTGCGGTGCTAATATTGTTTCGATATATTTTTGTGATAATTGTGCCATTGGCGAGCATTTGCCCCGTCAATAAAATATCCAAATCTCCATCATTGTCATAATCACCCCAAGCAACCGAGCTGACATAAACCCCTGGCAATGAGGCAGCGATATCTGTGAAATCGGATTTATCATTACGATAGACTTTACCAATACGGTTTGTCGTGGTTTCGCCCGTGAGCAAAATGTCGAAATCACCATCGTTGTCATAATCTCCCCATGCCGCAGAACCATAGGCCGCGTGCACAAGTGACGAGACAACACCAAGAAAACCTCCCCCAACATTTTGAAAGATTACAGGAACGTCGGTTGTAGTCCCCGTCAACAGAATGTCTAAATTGCCGTCGGTGTCATAATCTCCCCAAGCAACTGAACTCGGACCGACTCCAGACATTGGAGTTGAAATCTCAGAAAAACTTCCATTAACATTTCGATAGATTTTGGCGACAGCATTTGTAGCGCTTCCACCAGTCAATAAAATATCTAAATCCGCATCATTATCGTAATCACCCCATGCAACGGAGCTATAATAAACTGCTGTTAGCGGAGCTGCAATGTCAAAAAAATTTCCCTCATCATTTCGATAAATTTTTGAAGTAGAGTTTTGTTTGCTCTCACCTGTAAGCAAAATATCCAAATCACCGTCGTTATCATAATCGCCCCAAGCCACGGAACTCTTAGCCACACCGGTAAGCAAAATAGGACTGTGTATGAAATTTCCACCATCATTTCGGTAGACGATTGAGAAATAATCTGAATTTGTTGTCCTGCCCGTCAATAATAAATCCAAATCGCCATCGTTATCGTAGTCACCCCACACTGCGGAACTTTCATAAACGCCAGCAAGTGGCGCGTTGATATCCACAAAATTCCCGTTGTCATTTCGATAAATTTTTGAGACAGTATTTGATGAACCATCGAAGCCGGACAAGAATATATCCAAATCACCATCGTTGTCATAATCTCCCCAAGCGGCGGAACTCCACGCAACTCCAGTCAATGGCGCTGAGATATCAGTGAAACTTTCATTGATTTGAGCAATAACAGCATTATTAAAAAAGCCAAAGATGAGTAGTATTAAAAATAGAGAAATTATTTTTCGCATATCGTACCTGTATAATTTTATTGGAGAGATTGGTTTCACTTTTTTTGATAATACTTTCACATAGCCGCTTAGGCACAATCAATAGTCTTTACTGAAGTCTTCAACAACGAAAATATACCATTGACCATTTTCATTTTTAGTGCACCACCCCTCATTGCCTTCGGAATCCTCTCGCCATTGGAGCATTACAACTTTGTCTGACTGAAACCATCTCTTTTCTCGATACTCAATATTATAGTCATAAGGATCTAATATGCATTCAGTAGGCGCATATATGCGAGGCAGTACATAGAAAATAAGTATAAGAACACCACCAATTATGAGTAATTCTCTCTTTCTTTGTTGTTTCATACTAAAATGCATTCTTAATTACTACGAAAGTTAATGGATCGGATACTGATCTACTGCTGCTTTTGGTCAGTCGTCAGCACACCTCGTTACTAATTCTTAAAATGTTAGGTCCCACAATGTTTGCATTTTTTGCTCATCTTATATCGCCCTTCTGAAACAGTTGATTTGTAACCCCCCCACGTCTCGCCAAATCGAAAACGGAGAAGAATGTAGAGTCAAATTGTATGAGTTTGATCGCAGTATTAAAACAGGGATTTGAAATGAACGCATCGAGAAGTCGAGCCAATTCGTTCGGAATAACGCCTCCTGAAAACTTACGAACTAGTATTGTTTTCGCCATTTCATAGTTACAACCATGAAGGTGTTTTCGAAGTTTTCTTTTCGCCAACCATTCGCTAATCATTATCTATTCCTTTTCGATAAGAGGAGTGTAATTGCGTAGAAACGATGCAGTAACACATGCAGTTTTTTACAACACGAACTACCCGACGGTCTAATGTATTTCTCTATTGGCCGTTATTGAAACGACGACAAGCTCCAAGTTTTAATACTATCACCGTTATTCGATGAAGTCAGAACAAGAAATTATTGCGCCTAATGCCGC
Source organism: uncultured Gammaproteobacteria bacterium (assembly GCA_964641255.1). Lineage (GTDB taxonomy): Bacteria > Patescibacteriota > Microgenomatia > JAMCZE01 > JAMCZE01 > CAZXMM01. The sequence goes on from CAZXMM010000029.1 coordinate 5,241, forward strand.
AGTGCCGATTCTTCAGCCAATTTTGGGGCATCGCCTCAGCGCCTTTCGGAGCAGAGTCAATCGTCAGCTTGTGTGCCCCACTCGCGGCAGCCGCAGGTTGTTTCCCTTTGCAACGCCAATGCAAAATATACCCGCCACCGCATGAGAATGCGGCAAGTGGCTTGGCAAAAACGTAACCCCGCCCCCTTGTGGGTCGCTGTCCTTGGAAAGAGCCGCCCATCCCGCCGCAGCGGGAGGCGGGGCTACGAAATTT
>CAZXMM010000030.1:0-5390 GCA_964641255.1 uncultured Gammaproteobacteria bacterium
GGGTTGTCGGGAATTTTTACAACATTAAATTCAAAGTTGGCTGCCTTGTGGCAATTGTTGCAAGTGTTGGTCAACAAAATGTAACTGCTCTTAAATTGAGAAATGTTTTTTTGCTGAATGGCAGCGTTTACACTATCTAATGCAGGTGTTATCATTCCTATCATCTGACTTTCTTTTCGTTCGGTCTGATATTTTTGAATGTCGTCAATGGCTTCCATGATTTCGTGAACTTCAAAGTCAGCAAGTTTCCAATTCTGATTTTGTCCCGCAAACCAAAGTTTGTTGTGATTAACCTGAACACTGCTCATAAAATCACCAAAGCCCGGAATGTAGGTGTCCGAAACTTTCTTTTCCAAACTATCAATGCGGTTTTGCAAAACCTGTGTCTGGTCGGTTTGCTGATTGCATGAAAGCAAAAGCATAGAAAGCAGAAATGGAAAAATATATTTCATCAGTTTTGAGTTTGTGATTTTTTAAAGCTGCAAAACAAAAAATTCTGTGTCGTGTTGAATGGTGTTGTTTGGTCTTCTGTCACACACTTGATTTTGTCAAACCCATTTTGAAGTTGCTCTTGCAACTGTTCTTCGTTGTATTGGTGAACATCAAGCATTGAACATTTCTTAGGTCCTTTATCAGAGAAAGTTCCGATAACCATAAAATTCTTAACCGCTTGTCGTGCGGTGTTCAGATAAGTGTCAATGTCGGATGCAGTTGTGAGAAAATGAAACGCTGCTCTGTCGTGCCAGCAATCATAAGAAGCAGTCGGGTGAAACTCCGTTATATCACTTACAATCCAAACGACTTTGGCGGCTTTGCCGCCAAGTCGTTGTTTGGCTTTTTCAATTGCTTTTTCTGAAATGTCAAGCACGGAAATGTTTTCAAAACCTTCGTCAAGAAGATAGTCAACTAATTTGCTGTCGCCACCGCCAATGTCAATGATGCTTGCTGTCTTTGGTAAATTAAAACTGTGAACAAAGTCCAAAGATGTTTTTGGTAACTCTTGTGTCCAGCTTACTTCGTTGGGTTGCTTGGTTTCGTAAACCTTTTCCCAATGTTCTTTTCTTGTTGTCATTGTTAATCCATTTTGTTAATGAAATTCAGAACCGCTTCCCTGATTTTATCACGCACTACAATAGTTTGCTGTAATTTTTCTTCGTCTGTTCCTGTGAAAGCAGAAGGGTCGGCAAAACTCCAATTGATTTTTTTGTGAACTCCGGGAAAGATTGGACACCGTGCTGCACTTGCTTCATCGCAAACTGTAATTACATAATGATACAATCGTCCTTCTTTGAAGAAGTCAAACACATCTTTAGTTGTGTTCGCTGAAATGTCAATGCCATCTTGCTGCATTGCAGCAACAGCAAACGGATTGAGTTTGCCCGCTTCAAGTCCTGCACTTTCTGCAATGAACTTGTCGCTTCCAAACTTGTTGAGATACGCTTCTGCCATTTGGCTTCGTGCCGAATTGTGAATGCAGAGAAATAGAATTTTTGTTTTTGTCATGCTATTAACCAAAGTAAGTTGATGATTGTAAATCGTGCATCAAAACCAAAGATGATATTTAAGATTGTAATGCCAGCCGTAATAATGATTGGCTTTTTATGCTTGATGATAAATGCTTTCATAGTTTTAGCAACAGCCACCGCCAGGTGAGCAACAAGAATTGTTTGAAGTTTCTAATTCAGCCAAAGCAAGTTTTTGTTTCTCTTGAGGAATACCGCAATGGTCGCTTGCTAAACAGTCGGTGTGCTTTGGTGTCAGCAGAAAGTTTTCACCTTTAATTTCCAAACCATATCTACCCACTGTTTCAGTTTGATACTCTACTTCAATTTCTAAATCGTCTGTGCCGAAGTTTTTTTCATAGATGGAAATTATTTTGAGCAGTTTGTTTGGTTCAAGTCGGTGGTCAAAGTCAACCGAAGTCCACACCTGAAAGTTTACCACTTTGTCGGTTCGGATTGTTCCACCGCAGTCAACAAAATGTTTGCTTGTTAAACCTGCTTCGGTAATGTGAAAATGTCTTGGAACAAAAGTTCCGTTTGGCTGCACAAAGTTTATAGCTTTTAAATTGTGCAAGTGCTGTTTGAGTTCTGATAATTTCATTTGTGTTTGATTTTTGTTAGCAACAATTTTTCTTTTCTAATTTGACACTCATGGTTGTGAAATAGTCCCGAAGTTTTGCGATTGCTTTTTCGTCAACGCAGTAACAAATGGAGTTGCCCTCAACACTTCCTTTAATCAGCCCAGCCGTTTTGAGTTCTTTCAAATGTTGCGAAACTGTCGGCTGTGAAAGCGGAAGTTCGTTCACGATGTCACCACAAATGCACTCGTCCACTTTGAGCAAATACTCAATGATAGCAACCCTTGCAGGATGTCCAAGAGCTTTGATAAGTGTCGCAATGTTGTTGTGCTTGTCGGTAAAATGTTCGGTCTTTGTCGCACCCATGTTTGTATAATTAGATTGCAATATTACGATAAAGATTTTAAACCAAACATGTTTTGCTGAAAATATTTTTCAACAACCTCACTACGAAGCCGAAACAAAGCGTTGGAGAAAACACTCTTTCATTTTTTTTGGGTCGGGCTTGTGGGTTGCAAAAAAATGAAAGTGTATTTTGTGCGGTGGCTTAAACTTTTTGAGGGGAGGGTTTAAAAAAAGAAATTTATTGTGCGGTTGCCATTCAAAGCGATGTCGGTTGAAGTCCCAAAAATGTCCGCAAAACTGCCGATTAAAAGTTTCAAGTTTGCAGGTCGCCAAAATGCTTGCAGCTAACGGTCCGGGGCTTGGCGAAGGTGGCGAATACGAAGCACAAAACTGTCTGCCAGCACTACACTTGATACACCATCAAGCTTCGCAATAAAAATATCATTGGTGTTAATTGCTCCATTATTTATTAAGTTGAAACTTCCAATATGTAACGTGTCACTGGAAAAACTACCGCAGATATAAATACTGTTACTGTTATCGGTTACGATTGAATTGACTTGTTCCCACATGGTGCTTCCGGCAGCACTTACTGCCCACACTACGTTTCCCAAGGCATCATATTTTACAACAAATAAATCTTGCTTGCCAGATGCACCTGAATTGTGAAGTACGAAAGAGCCAAAGGTTACAGAATCGCCTGAAAAGTATCCGGCAATAATGATATTACCTGCTGCATCTATTGTGCTGCATAATGAAACATCATTGTAACTTCCGTTTCCGCTCTTTGCCCATATCCAGTTTTGTCCCATAAGTGTCACTGTGGAAAAGCACATACTGATTAAAAGTAGAATGAGGATTTGTTTTTTCATTTTGTTATCTGTTTTGAGTTAGCACTACTGTTTATTCGGAGCGTTAAAATTGCGCATAACGAAGAAGGGCTTAACGAAGTTTTTAAAATGGGAGTTTAGAAGCACCACTGTTCGTTTACCGACACTGTTTGTTAGAAGCACAAATGTTTGAGTTACGGTTAAAGCCCCCATTTTAAAAATTTCGTTTAAGCTTACTGTTATGCGTTCGTGCTACTGCTCGTTCAAGGCACAACTGTTTGAAGTTCGCACCAAAGGTTGTTAGAAGTCCGTTATCGTGTCTTGTCATTGATATTAAATTTCGCATTGTGCTAAAGCTTTATCTATCTCTGCTACAAAAGCTTTTCTTTCTTCTAAATATTCTTTAAAGTATGAAGGGGCATTAGGAGACATGGGATAGTTTTGTGTTCGTCTTTTGATTTCAGATAAAAACACAATCAGATTTGCTTCGTCCTGTAAGCCAATTTGAATTGTGATTTCCACAATAAATTTTTCTCCTAAAGTCCCTGTGCCATGACCTCCAGCAAAAGTATTAGGTTCGGGTTTTGCGGTTAGTAACTGATGTCGTATTGATATTAAGCACTCCAATACTTGTGGATTATTACCTATCCTCTTAAATGCCCTATATTTATCTATAAATCTCGATTCAGGATTGCATAAATTACTTACATCCTCTTCAAACTGTTGAGCTTCCGTTTTCACCAGCTTCGTATCTATGGATGCAATAATAATATGTTCACTATTTGATTTTTTGTTGGGAAAGATTTTTCGAATAAAGTTTAGCATGGTTTATTTTTTTGCACTTGCAGAGTGTTTGTTACTTGTACAACTGTTTGTTTACCTATCACTGCCCTTCTTTTTTAAATTTCGTTTAAGCTTACTGTTATGCGCATGTGCTGCTGTCTCTATGAAACACTACTGTTTGATTTCCGCTTCAAGTTTATTTATTGTAGTGTCAAGTTCTGCACCGTAAACCTTTTTCGCGTTGTCGTATGTTTGGTCAGCCAGCAACTGCATAAATTTTTCTCGTCCGAATGTTTCAATCAATCGTTTTACAAGTTCTCCTCCAAGTGGATAAATTATTTCCTCCCCTAACTTTGATTCGCTTTTCCAAATATCAACAATTGAAATGGGAACTTCACTCTTTTCCTTTAACAATGTGAGATTATTTTTCCTTGATAAGTCAAAGTAAACACAAACACCCTCTGCAATTAATCTATTCCACTTAGCATTTTGAACAGCACAATAACTGATTGAGTGAGTCATCTCATGCCCAACGGTGTGTTTTGGTTCAGTGTGAGTAATGCAAAGCGCACCATCACTGAAAGCAAGCGGATGTCTGAATAATGTTTCTGCAAGTTGCGAATTGCTCCAAACAAAGTAGTCAATCTTTTTAGGAAGTTTTGCCTTAAAGAAATTATTGATTGTATCAAATGCTGCTTCTTTTCTCTGCACAAACCTTGAAACATTTTCAATTGATGCGGTGTCCTGAAAATGAAAAACAAAATGCGAAGTTTCTTTTGTTGTCCAAGTGTCATAGAATTTATCCAAGCCAAGTTTGAACATTGAAAAAGTAGCTGACGATGTTGAATTTTTTGTTGCATTAAGTTCTATACAAGCCGACAAACTTTCTTTTGCTTTTTTATAATCACCTTTAAAATAGTAGCATGGTCCTAACTCTGCCATTGCCCACGCCTTTGTATAAGCAGGAGCATCAGAAAAAATTTGCCCCTTTTCCAAATACGCAATAGCATCAGTAAAATTCTTTTTCGCAACCAAAATTCGCCCTGCAAGAACATAAGCGTTGGCATTTGACTTATCCTTAGCAAGTACATTCTTTGCAATAACCAAAGCAGAATCCAATTGCTTGCGTGCGAAAAGCGCAGAAGCATCTTCAATTGTTTGTCCGTATGAGTTCACAGCAATAAAAGCAGTTGCTATTATTCCGTAGATGCGAGTTGTCAGTTTCATATTAGCAGTGTCGTTTGTTCGGAGCGGTTAGCATTGCGCATAACGGTCGGAGGATTAAAGAAGATTAAAAAAGAAGGTTGCATAAAATTGAGCTTGCAGAAAGTTTATTAGAATTTTTGCTGCTC
>CAZXMM010000031.1:0-5243 GCA_964641255.1 uncultured Gammaproteobacteria bacterium
TCGAAGTAACACCCGATAGCAGCCCGCTCTTGTTCTGGACAAATGAAGAAGACTCTAGCGTGTCCTCCATCTCTTGTCGTGTAGTCGGAAATTCCCAAAGTTCGTTTTCTTTTCGGCGCACCCAAAGCAGTCTCCCATTTAATAGCAAGGCTTCATTATTATTATATTTAGATTGCACTAGCTCAAACATTTCAAGGGGATCATCAACGGAATCGAGAAGTAAATTAATCCGCTTCTCGCCAAACCCCTTCAGATGGGCAGGTTTAATAATATTATCTACACGATCACCTGACATACACTGCTTGTAGAAATGCCGCATACCACTTATTTCATCTTGTAATAGGTATGTTTCTTTCACAAAGTTATAGTGATGTCCGGGAATCATTAGCATATCTTTATCATTGGCACAGATAATGGACTGCTTACCCTGACGAGATAAGGTACATTGGACTATACCAAGGGCATCATCTGCCTCCTGCCCATCTGCAACACTAGCATCCCACTCTTCGCTAAGATAAGTCTTTAGCATCCCGAGCCAGCGTGGTCGTTCAGGTGGCCTGTTGGCCTTATACGCCGGGTATAATTTATACCTAAAGTTCTTATCAGCAGAGTCGGACAACCAGACTTGACATTCTGTAGCTCTAGTGCTATCTAGAATACGCTCTATGGATTCCTTACAACGAGAGATAGCAATCCAATCCTCATCATTCTCTGAGGCTGCGGCGCAGCGATAGGCGACGCTATCTCCGTCGATAAGGGCTAACATTAAGCGGCTACTTGTTCTGCTTGGGGAGCGGGGGCTTTTAGGCTTTGCTTAAACTCAGCCCGCCATTTACGGAAAATCTCTAGGGCATCGTTTGCATTATCCGTAAGACACTCGTATTCTTTTGCAGCAGGGCCAAAAGCATACCTCGCTGTCACTTTAAATACCTTAGTGTCTTTTTGAAAATCTACGACTTCGTAGTAATCAGCCCAATACATTATAGTACCTCCGATTCTAGGTCTTCAATTCGTTTTTCAAACACCCAATTGCAGATTTTTTCGGCGGTCTGAAACACTGCATCAAGGTCTTTTGGACCAACAACCTCAAGAGCAGAAGTAAAACTAGACTGACGAACAATTAGCCGCTGCCGTGCAGCCCGCTCTTCTTTGGTTTCATAATTGGAGCCAGCTACTTTAGTTACAGGTGCAGAGGCAGTAACTTCAGCAACCTTATCAATACCTTTCGTAACGCCGGTAACCTCTAGGAAAGCGCCCTTCTTTTCCATATGAACAGTTACATCTTCTCCAACTACAAGACTCTCTAGTGCTGTGAGTAAGCCCGGATTAAACTTAAGGCTATTCATATGCTTTGCAATGTTTTCAATTTTACCATTGTCACTAAGCACTAACTGCCAGCCGGGGTAGTAACCACCATCTTTCTTCTCAATTTGTACATCAAAACCTACAGACAGTACTTTACCAGTTTTAACACTCATTTAATCTCTTCTCCTGTTGTTAATATTGAAGCTTCTACTTTTACCTCAAGCCCTAAATCAACTCCCCAAATATTTTTAATATTTACAGGAAGGTCTTCAAACACTTTTTTAACCAGTATACTAATATTATACCATTCTTTTCGCTCCATGTCAAGAATTATTGAATCGTGGATGGTATTTATCATTAGGGCATGTAGTCCTGAGGCTTTTAATCGAAGCCAAAGAGAGATACGTGCCATCATAACGATATCTGCACCAAACCCCTGAACAGGATAGTTCTTGAATTTTGGCACATAGTACCATTCAGGATTTCTCATAATGTCGGCATAATCGTACTGCCGCCCTGATGGTATTTCATAACCTTTGTTACGGAGACAGCTAGCAATTAGCTGCCTATGCCAACTAGCAATACCATAATACTTCTCATAAAAAGCGTCAATGACCTCTTGCCAACGCTTGACAGACATTTTTAACCCTTGGAAATCCGGATCGCTAGCAAAGCCATTCGCTGTACCACCATAGATCATCTTGAACATGAATCGCTTGGCAGCAAGGCGATCTTGCAGCTTAAAGTGTTTTTGGTTATTCGCGTGGATATCTTCCCCATCATTCAGTTCCTTGATTAGAACCTTATCGTTGGATAGATATGCAGCACAAACAACCTCTAAACCCTTTACGTCAAACTGCACTACCATACCATCATCAAAGCGACTGACGAAGTATTTATCAACATCTGACGGCATATTCTGCATATTTGGAGCAGAAGAAGATAGCCTACCTGTCCGAGCAATCGTCTGATTTAGTTGTCCATGAAGGAAGTCCCCCCACTGGTGTTTCTCCATAATCGCAGGAATACCGAGCAAATACGTACCACTTAACTTCTCTAACTTAGAATACTCAAGCAGAAGGGTGATGATCTGTTTAGCTTTACCAGTAGCCTTAAGGTTGGAAATTACTGGTTCTGCTGTAGACCAAACACCATCCGTATCTGTCTTGTGCTTATCAGAAGGCTCTACAAGACGAGGAAATACGGCTTGTTTAATGCTTTTACGTTGTTTAGTTGCTTCTCTCCCATCCTTGTAGACAAAAGTGTAAGATTCTTTGTATGGAATCTCAATAACACCTCCATACAGAATTGCAGATATCTGCTTTGGAGAATTCCAGTTTATTTCAACATCGTCTGCAACGTCTACAAGAGTATTTAGCTCTTCTACAATGTTTTGCATCTGCACTAGGATATGTTGAGTTTCTCCAGTCGATGCAGCAACATCATACTTCATCCCGTTGTATTCCATTTCCTCTAGAACCAACAGGTCTTGACAAGCAAGCCTCACCAATTTTAGTTGTTTCGGTTTAGCCTCAAACAACTTGAGCAAATGTAGATAACACTTTTCCGTCAAGATTACATCTTGCAGCGCATACTCAACTAGCTCCACATATGGAATCTCAGGTGTATCTAAACCTTCTAACCAATATTGGGTAATACCATCTAACTTTGCACCAGCGCCACAATACTCAGCTACGGCATTTAGGCTAGGTAATCGCTCTATTTGAGCAGTATGAATAAAGTAAGCGAGCTGAACATCAAACACTCTTTTATCAGCAAACTTGATCCCATACTTACGAAGCCAATGAAGATCGAATTTACCATTGAAAGTAATGAGTGTGTCATGGATGTTAATAAGATGCTGTAGTGCTGCAATGTTAGCTCCATAAGGCTCATCATCATATTCGATCTTGTAGACGCCTTTTGAGTCTTTAGTTTTCCAACTAACTAGGCAAAGCTTGTTCCGTGGGTCGAAAGGGTTCCCCTTGTTGCTTGTTGTTGTTTCTACGTCCAGAACTAGATGAGCCATTTTTGTCAATAAACCCCTTGATTGCATAAACGAAGCATAGGTTTGCATCCAGATAAGTTACCCCAACTGCACATTCGTAAATCTCTTTATCGAGAAACTCATACTTCTTCGTCAGCATATGATTAATGCCTAAGGCACCTGTAGCTGTGCCGAGCACGAAGTACATTACAGCAAGTGCAACCTTTCGCAGTTTTACCATTGGTATTTATCCTCATATCGAGCGATATCTTCATTAATGAAAACTTCTGTTTTCGCATGTCTCATTGATGGCTCCATCCCATCGGTATGAGGTAGCTTGTTCTTACAAACACTCAAGTACCGCACTGCTTCAAAACCGGGATCGTTAGTCTTTCCAATCCCAATAATCCAATCCGCCTCGCCCTGTTTTCCAGTGTGTGAGCTGTCAACATCATTCATATCGAGGTATTTCTTCCCTTCGGCTGTGCCGCCGGCCTGACATACGCCGATAGCGACACCGTATTTCTTTGCTAGTTCTCTAGCCCACTGGTATTTCGACTTTAGAATTAAGTCGTGTCGCTCGCCTTCGAATCCATGAACCTTGTCTAGTTGATCGAAGATCATGGCGGCGGGCTGAATTTCCTCACAAAGCTGCTCTAATTTTTCTTTTTTGATAGCAGGATCATCAATAAACCTGAATTTGTTACCTACCTCATTTTTGAAGATTTCATTATAGTGGGCAGCATTCTTACGAATCTCGGCTTCCGATACGCCGAAGTAGGCAGAATAAAATCGTAAAATTACAGCCGACCCACGCTGCTCGTTGTTGACCCAAAGTAGGGGTCGATCAGATTGTTTAACAAAATTAGCAGCCTCAGAAGTTAGAAATGTTGTTTTTCCAACCTCGGGTCTAGCAAAGATAAAACCAAAGTCCCCGGGTTGTAGGTCTCCGAATATCTTGGAGAGGGTCTTTAGACGCCATTTAAGGCCCCTAGAAGCCACGCTAGGGGCTAGGATGGTATCTAGGCCTACATCAAGCCAAATAGATTGATCTGAGGCCGTTTTAGAGCCCGCATCGTTTTCTAGCTCTTTTACAACAAAATCTTTAAATTGTAAAAACTCTGACCTGCCTTCGACTACATCAATGGCTGAGGCAGCGATAGTGTGTGCAACGGATTTATGACGATAGCTGTCGAACAGAGAGTCTGCTAGGGCCGGGTCAACCTCCGAGGCATCCAGTTTGGACAGGAAGGACTCGAAGAATTCTGCCTCGTCAGGCTTGAGGGCAGGGTAAGCAGCATGGACAGCCGTCAGAAGCTCTACAGGAGTGTAAGCTTCTTTCCCGTAGTCCTCATGGAGTTTTGCAAGGACTACAAGAATTTTATAGATCATTTTATTATAATTCTTATAATGATCTAAATTTACATACTTGTAATACTTATTGTAATATTTACTGTTAAGTAAATATTTTACTACTAAAGAATCTAAATTCATTTATATTATTGTTTTTATTATATTATTAATATTATTAATATATATATATATATATTTATCTACTTACATATTTCCTCACTTACAAGTATATTATACCATACTTTAGAGAGTTTGTCAAGGGGTAGGGGTGAGATTTCTCCCACCCCATACCTAGGTATTAATAATATTAACTAATTCTTTCCTTGACAATTTCATCATCTTGTGTATAGAACACGTTCTTGATTCCTGCAATTTTCATGGAGGCCATGCAAACATCGCAAGGGCGAGAATTTCGATAATTAGCGCGAGTGACGAGCAGATTGCTACCACTAGCACCACCTTTCGCTCGAATAATTGCTGCGATTTCGGCGTGACAACTCCCTTCCCAATAGCCTTTGTATTGTGAGATTCCACGATGTGTTTCATTGAAGCCTCTAGAAAGTATTTTTCCTTGTTTAAATATGACAGCACCATGTTT
>CAZXMM010000032.1:0-5202 GCA_964641255.1 uncultured Gammaproteobacteria bacterium
GGCTCGCGTTCGCTCCGGCAAGACTCGCCGTGTTGATCAACAAGTCCGCCGTGCCAGTGTTGGTGAGCCGCACGGTCAAATCCGAATTGGCATTCACCAACACATTGCCGTATTTCAAGCTGTCGGTGGAGAATGTGACAAATGAAGTAATTCCATTTCCCGTCAACGTCACCGTGTCGGGTGTACTCGCGGCATTGCTGCTCAAAACAAAATAAGCGAGTTTATTGCCCGTGCTCGTCGGTGTAAATCTCAATGCGATATCGCGGAATGCATTCGGCGCCAGTGTTCCTGCCGCGCCACCGCTGAAGATGCTAAACTGATTCGCGTTCGCTCCTGCAAGGCTCGTGGTGTTGATCGACAAATCCGCCGTGCCGGTATTGGTCAATCTCACCGTCAAATCAGCATTGCCACTCACCACCACATTGCCGTACTTCAAACTGTCGGTGGAAAATGAAGCGAGCGGCACATTTATTCCAACGCCTGCTCCGGTCAATGCCACCGTATCGGGTGTACTCGCAGCATTGCTGGTCAAAATAAAATAAGCGATTTTATTTCCCGTGCTCGTCGGTGCAAATCGCAAAGTGATATCGCGGAATGCACTCGGCGCCAGTGTTCCTGCCGCGCCGCCACTGACGATGCTAAATTGATTTGCATTCGTGCCTGCAAGACTCGTGGTGTTAATCGACAAATCCGCCGTGCCGGTGTTGGTCAATCTCACGGTCAAATCCGCATTGCCACTCATCACCACATTGCCGTACTTCAAACTGTCGGTGGAAAATGAAGCGAGCGGTACATTTATTCCAACGCCTGCACCTGTCAACGTCACCGTGTCGGGCGTGCTCGCCGCATTGCTGCTCAAAACAAAATACGCGAGTTTGTTCCCAGTGCTCGTTGGCGAAAATCGCAAAGTGATATCGCGGAACGCATTCGGCGCCAGTGTTCCAGTTCCGCCACCGGCAACAATGCTGAATTGATTCGCGTTCGCTCCGGCAAGACTCGTCGTGTTGATCGACAAGTCCGCGGTGCCGGTGTTGGTGAGCCGCACGGTCAAATCCGAATTGGCATTCACCAACACATTGCCGTATTTCAAGCTGTCGGTGGAAAATGTGACGAATGAAGTAATTCCATTTCCCGTCAACGTCACCGTGTCGGGTGTACTCGCGGCATTGCTGCTCAAAACAAAATAAGCGAGTTTATTGCCCGTGCTCGTCGGTGTAAATCTCAATGCGATGTCGCGGAACGCATTCGGAGCTAACGTCCCTGCCGCGCCGCCACTGACGATGCTAAATTGATTCGCATTCGTGCCAGCAAGACTCGTGGTGTTAATCAACAAGTCCGCTGTGCCGGTATTGGTTAATCTCACCGTCAAATCAGCGTTGGAATTCAACATCACATTGCCGTACTTCAAACTGTCATTAGAGAATGAGACAAGCGGCATTGTTCCAGTTCCTGTCAATGCTACCGTGTCGGGCGTGCTCGCGGCATTGCTCGTCAAAACAAAATACGCGAGTTTGTTCCCAGTGCTCGTTGGTGTAAATCGCAACGTGATATCGCGGAATGCACTCGGCGCCAGTGTTCCTGCCGCGCCGCCGCTGACGATGCTAAATTGATTCGCATTCACACCCGCGAGACTCGTGGTATTAATCAACAAGTCCGCGGTGCCGGTGTTGGTCAATCTCACGGTCAAATCTGAATTCGCACTCACCACCACATTGCCGTACTTCAAACTGTCGGTGGAAAATGTGACGAATGAAGTAATTCCGCTTCCCGTCAACGTCACCGTGTCGGGCGTACTCGCGGCATTGCTGCTCAAAACAAAATACGCGAGTTTATTTCCAGTGCTTGTTGGTGAAAATCGCAACGTGATATCGCGGAACGTATTCGGAGTTAATGTTCCTGCTGCGCCGCCACTGACGATGCTAAATTGATTCGCATTCGTGCCGACAAGGCTCGTGATATTGATCGACAAATCCGCCGTGCCGGTGTTGGTCAATCTCACGGTCAAATCTGAATTCGCATTCACCACCACATTGTCGTATTTCAAACTGTCGGTGGAGAATGTGACAAATGAAGCAATTCCATTTCCCGTCAACGTCACCGTGTCGGGTGTACTCGCGGCATTGCTGGTCAAAACAAAATAGGCGAGTTTATTCCCCGTGCTCGTTGGCGAAAATCGCAAAGTGATATCGCGGAACGCATTCGGCGCCAGTGTTCCAGTTCCGCCACCGGCAACAATGCTGAATTGACTCGCGTTCGCTCCGGCAAGACTCGTCGTGTTGATCGACAAGTCCGCTGTGCCGGTGTTGGTGAGTCGCACGGTCAAATCCGAATTGGTATTCACCACCACATTGCCGTATTTCAAGCTGTCGGTGGAAAATGTGACGAATGAAGTAATTCCGTTTCCTGTCAATGTCACCGTGTCGGGTGTGCTGGCGGCGTTACTCGTTAAAACAAAATACGCGAGTTTGTTCCCAGTGCTCGTTGGCGAAAATCGCAACGTGATATCGCGGAACGTATTCGGAGTTAATATTCCTGCTGCGCCACCGCTGACAATGTTGAATTGATTCGCATTCGCGCCTGCGAGACTCGTGGTGTTGATCGACAAACCCGCCGTGCCGGTGTTGGTGAGTCGCACGGTCAAATCTGAATTCGCATTCACCACCACATTGCCGTATTTCAAGCTGTCGGTGGAGAATGTGACAAATGAAGCAATTCCATTTCCCGTCAACGTCACCGTGTCGGGCGTGCTCGCGGCATTGCTCGTCAAAACAAAATAAGCCAGCTTATTGCCCGTGCTTGTTGGCGAAAATCGCAACGTGATATCGCGGAATGCACTCGCCGCCAGTGTTCCTGCCGCGCCGCCGCTGACGATGCTAAATTGATTCGCATTCACACCCGCGAGACTCGTGGTGTTAATCAACAAATCCGCTGTGCCGGTGTTGGTCAATCTCACGGTCAAATCTGAATTCGCATTCACCACCACATTGCCGTATTTCAAGCTGTCGGTGGAAAAAGAAACCAACGGCGTGATTCCGCTTCCCGTCAACGTCACCGTATCCGGCGTGCTCGCGGCATTGCTGCTCAAAACAAAATAAGCCAGCTTATTGCCCGTGCTTGTTGGCGAAAACCGCAGTGTTATATCGCGAAACGCATTCGGCGCCAGTGTTCCTGCCGCGCCGCCGCTGACGATGCTAAATTGACTCGCGTTCGCTCCGGCAAGACTCGTCGTGTTGATCGACAAATCCGCGGTGCCGGTGTTGGTCAATCTCACGATCAAATCTGAATTCGCATTCACCACCACATTGCCGTACTTCAAACTGTCGGTGGAAAATGTGACGAATGAAGTAATTCCGTTTCCTGTCAATGTCACCGTGTCCGGCGTACTTGTGGCATTGCTGGTCAAAACAAAATACGCGAGTTTGTTTCCCGTGCTCGTTGGCGCAAACCGCAGTACAATATCACGAAATGCGTTCGGAGCTAATAGTCCTGCTGCGCCGCCGCTGACGATGTTGAATTGATTCGCATTCGTGCCTGCAAGACTCGTGGTGTTGATCGACAAATCCGCTGTGCCGGTGTTGGTCAATCTCACGATCAAATCTGAATTCGCATTCACCAACACATTGCCGTATTTCAAGCTGTCGGTGGAGAATGTGACAAATGAAGCAATTCCATTTCCCGTCAACGTCACCGTGTCGGGCGTGCTCGCGGCATTGCTGGTCAAAACAAAATACGCGAGTTTGTTCCCCGTGCTTGTTGGCGAAAATCGCAACGTGATATCGCGGAATGCACTCGCCGCCAGTGTTCCTGCCGCGCCGCCACTAACGATGTTAAATTGATTCGCATTCGCCCCCGCGAGACTCGTCGTGTTGATCGACAAGTCCGCCGTGCCGGTGTTGGTGAGTCGTACCGTCAAATCCGAATTGGCATTCACCACCACATTGCCATATTTCAAGCTGTCGGTGGAAAATGTGACTAAAGAAGTAATTCCGCTTCCCGTCAACGTCACCGTGTCCGGCGTACTCGCGGCATTGCTGGTCAAAACAAAATACGCGAGTTTGTTCCCCGTGCTTGTTGGCGAAAATCGCAACGTGATATCGCGGAACGTATTGGGCGTAAGTGTTCCTGCTGCGCCGCCACTGACGATGCTAAATTGATTCGCATTCGCTCCGGCAAGACTCGTCGTGTTGATCGACAAGTCCGCGGTGCCGGTGTTGGTGAGCCGCACGGTCAAATCCGAATTCGCATTCACCACCACATTGCCGTATTTCAAGCTGTCGGTGGAGAATGTGACAAATGAAGCAATTCCATTTCCCGTCAACGTCACCGTGTCGGGCGTACTCGCCGCATTGCTGCTCAAAACAAAATACGCGAGTTTGTTACCAGTGCTTGTTGGTGTAAATCGCAACGCGATATCGCGGAATGCACTCGGCGCCAGTATTCCTGTTGCGCCGCCGGCAACGATGCTAAATTGACTCGCGTTCGCTCCGGCAAGACTCGTCGTGTTGATCGACAAGTCCGCGGTGCCGGTGTTGGTGAGCCGCACGGTCAAATCCGAATTGGCATTCACCACCACATTGCCGTACTTCAAACTGTCGGTGGAGAATGTGACAAATGAAGCAATTCCATTTCCCGTCAACGTCACCGTGTCGGGCGTACTCGCGGCATTGCTGGTCAAAACAAAATAGGCGCGTTTATTTCCAGTGCTCGTTGGCGAAAATCGCAACGTGATATCGCGGAACGCATTGGGCGTAAGTGTTCCTGCTGCACCGCCACTGACGATGCTAAACTGGTTTGCGTTCGCTCCGGCGAGACTCGTCGTGTTGATCGACAAGTCCGCGGTGCCGGTGTTGGTGAGCCGCACGGTCAAATCCGAATTGGCATTCACCACCACATTGCCGTACTTCAAACTGTCGGTGGAAAATGTGACGAATGAAGTAATTCCGCTTCCTGTCAACGTCACCGTGTCGGGCGTGCTCGCGGCATTGCTGGTCAAAACAAAATACGCGAGTTTGTTCCCCGTGCTTGTTGGCGAAAATCGCAACGTGATATCGCGGAACGTATTGGGCGTAAGTGTTCCTGCTGCGCCGCCACTGACGATGCTAAATTGATTCGCATTCGCTCCGGCAAGACTCGTCGTGTTGATCGATAAGTCCGCGGTGCCGGTGTTGGTGAGCCGCACGGTCAAATCCGAATTGGCATTCA
>CAZXMM010000033.1:0-4659 GCA_964641255.1 uncultured Gammaproteobacteria bacterium
TGCTCTTTGCTTTCCAACCGGCACGCCTCCAAATGATAATCCGCCAAATGAATGCGCATGCCGCCGCGCTCGGCGATTTCGTGCGCCTCGTCGAGATCGGCCCAGGCTTTGGCGAACTCGCCTTGCACGCGATACAGCGCCGCTCGGGCGAATAAGCCAAGGGGTAATTCATCTTGATTTCCCGATTCCCGCAAGCCGGTCACGGCCTGGTTCAAAAAATCTTCCGCTTGTGTGAGAGACTGACCGGTCGCTCGCAGCGACCGGTCAGTGGCTTGCAGCAGATGCGCGCGGCCGAGGGAGAGTCGGCAAAGGGCAAATGTCAAAAGGCTAAAGCCACTTTCTCGAGCGACTTTCAAACCATATTCTGAACGCTGCACGACCTCGGCCACCTGTCCCTGGCTCAGCAGCAGATCGCAGAATTGATAGCCGGGCAGGGAATAGAGATAGCGATACTCCGGCTGGCGTTCCTGCTGCATGCCCTCAGCCTCGCGGAACAATTTCTCTGCTTCTGTGTAACTTCCATCTTGATGATATCGATCACCCAACCATGCACGACTTGATTGACGCATGAACCCATCCCCGCTGCGGTCGGCATAGTCCACGCTTTGGCGCGCCGCGGCCACGGCTTTGGCGACCTCGCCCAGGGTCAAATACAGCTCGCTGAGGTTGCCGGCGTTCATTGCGGCGTGTTTCCAATTCTCCTGTTTAACCACGTTATCAACCGCCGCCTGCATCGGCTCGGCCGCCTCCGCCAAGCGCCCCAGCGCCCGCAGAGCAAAGCCGGCCCAACTCAAGACAACGGTTTTGTCAGCATCTGTCAAACCAGATGCAGGCTTGATCCATAGAACTCCAAAAAAGTTGGAGAGCGCCGACAAATCTGCACCAAAGGCACCGAGTTTGTGATAACTAAATTGTTCATTGCCTCTTCGAATTCGTTTCCAAAACACATCTTCCAACGCTTTCTGATGCAACCCCGCCTGACACCCATGCGCGACAGCCGTAAACAGCGGCTCCATTTCTTCTAACGTGTCGGGCAATTCTTTTTCAGGAAGATTTTTGTAATACTCGTACAAGCGGCGGTGGGCTTCTTGCCAGGCTTGGGGATTTTCCGCGCGCAACTTTTCGCCAAAATGCTCGCGCACCAGCGGGTGGCAGTCGAGGGTGTCGGGGTTGTGCGAGCTTGCCGGCGCCAGCAGTTTGTAGCGGCGCAGGGTTTCGCAGGCTTGGAGAAACGCGGCCTCACGCACGCCGGTCAATTGCTCGGTCAATTTCGGAATTGGCGGCTTGGCCATCACCGCGGCAATGGCTTGCAACTCTGCCGGCCGGCTGAACAAACCGAGCAGGTGCAAAAGCTCGGCGGCCGCGCTCTGGCCCAGCTTCTCGGCAAAAGCCGCCATGATCCGCCGCGGGTGCTTGCCCTTTTCTTCCGGAATGTTTTTTAAGTCAGGTATCGTGGCTGCCGCTGCAATCGGATGTCCGGGAATCTCGTGCAGGTAAGTCGCCAACAGGTTGATCGCCAACGCGTGAAAACCGAAATTGGCAGTGGCCTGCTGCAACGCCTCGTCGCTGCCCTGGGTACCGCGCACCTTCAGCAGCATGGCGCCGGCCTCGGCGGAAAGCTTTTCCAGATCGATCTGTTGGCAAGTCTGCGGATAGCGGCGCAGCTCCGGCACGGCCACGCGGGTGGTGATCACGCACAGGCCGGAGTTGTGGCGGCCCAGCTCGGTGATCAGCGTGCGCAACGCCGGGTCTTTGATGGCGCCCGCTTCAAAATCATAAGCGGATTGCAGCGGCTCCATGCCGTCGAGCAACAGCAAGGTTTTGTGGCGGCGGATGAGATCGGCGAGGCGCTTGCCTTTGTCCCACGGCGATCCGCGGGTGGGATCGGCATCGCCAAACCAGGCGAGGACGTCGTTGATGAATTTATCCGCCGAGGTGACGCGCTCGTTGGTGCCCTGGCTGTAGAACGACCAGGCAAAGACTTTTTGCGCGCCGCGAAAGTTGTCCCAGCGCAGGCGCTCGACCCATTTGTTGAGCAGCGTGCTTTTGCCCACGCCGCCGTAGGCCACGAAACTGATGACGTGCGTGCCGGTCGCGGCCCAGGCCTCGTCCAAAGCTTGCAGCTCTTTCTGCCGGCCAAACAACTCGTAGCCGGTGTAAGGCAGGCGCTCGATGGCCACATGCTCGTCGGCCAGAGGCGGGTATGCGGGCTTGGCCGGTTCCAACGCGGCAAAGTCTTTTTTGATTTCGCGAATGAGGTGTTCCAGTTTCGCCTGCCGCTCATTGGGGTTGCGAAAATCATGGTAAGTGAGAATGCGCAAGCGCGTGGGAAGCGGGCAATCTTCCAACAGAATTGGCAGGATTTTCTTTTTCTCGCCGGTGGGATCCAAAGTCTGCGCCATGCTCGCCTCGAACATGGTGAATTGGCCTTGCACGTAATTCGGCGTGAGCACGAGCAGGGTTTTGGCGCATTCTTCCACGGCGCGTTCCATGTTCAACAGGCTCGTTTGCCCGCCTGCAAAATCGCGAAAATCGATCTGCGCGTGCAGGCCGTTGTTCTCGAACTGGGGCAACAGATAGTTGCGCACCCACTCGTGATCTTTGCTGCTGTAGCTGATGAAGATTTTGTGCATGTTGTAATGACGAAAAAGCGCTTGACAATTGCAAGCAAATCCTTTATATTCATTTGTGGCATTACCTCACTTTCCGATCTGTCACCGTAGGTGGCTTTTCCAAAGACGTTTGGAATAGGAAGTGAGGACGCCATTGAAACTGGAATTGCCCCATGCTCCGACCTTGTCACCGTAGGTGGCTTTCCCAAAGATGTTTGGGATAGGAGGTGGGGAAGCGTTAAACCGGAATTGCCCCACGCTCCGACCTTGTCACCGTAGGTGGCTTTCACAAAGACATTTGGGATAGGAAGTGGGGATTTTTATTTGGGGATCATTTCAACCGAAATTTGGCGCTGGGCGATGATTTCCCGATACTCCAGCGCGTCACGCTTTTGCAAAAACGACCGATTGATTGCCCCGCACACCATATCCACAAGCTGCAAAAGATTATTCCTCTCCGAATCTTGAACTTTAACCTGTCTGATATAACGAACTGCTGCGGCAGGAGAGTTGATTCTCTTCTTCAAATACCGTTGTAAGCTCTGCTTGAAATATATGCTACGGCTTCCATCTATAATGACGACGGCGTCATTTAGATAAGGCTTTGCATTTTCAAAAACCAAGCCGCAAGCATATTGATAAAAGGCTTCAGCGTTTGCTCTTGACGTTACATTGAATTTCTCTTTGTCGATAACAATTGAAAAATAGAAAAAATTATAGGGAACAACCGCTCGCAAAAAAGCTTTCCGGATTTCCGGGCTGTTTTGATTAAAATGAAATTCAAATTCTTTGGGAAGCTTTAATTCGTTGCGTAACAAATCAATGTGTTGATCACAACGCTTTGCCTCAATATGCTCTTCAAACAAAACGATGGTAATACCTGAATTTTGCACACAAAATTAAAAATTTTTTGATTTACTGCGATTTTATTGATCGAAATCTTCGTGCAAAATTTTTTTTGCACCATCCAATGGGTGGACTGAAACACCATGCAAAGCCACGCCAGATACGGGTTCGGCCACAAATGGTGCAAAATTCAGGTAATAATAAAGAGCGGACTCGAGCCTTGTGAAAACTTGAATCCAACATCACCTGCCTCATCTACGAAAACCAGCATTTTCTTACCCCTTTCAAATTTTCACTTCTTTTCTCATTAACAAATAATACAATCCCGCCGCCAGCGGCAATCCCACAAACCACGCGTAGGTGTAAATCGTATCAAAGACTGCCGGAAAAATTTTGCTGCCCGTTGCCGCGTTGATGAAGCCAGGCACATTCGGCAAAATCGACACAAACAAAACGATCACGGCTTTCCAGTTGATGCCGTTTTGATAGGTGTATTCGCCGCTACGTTTGTAGAGATCTTCTACTTTCAAGCGCGCGCGGCGGAGCAGGTAGTAGTCAGCGATCATGATGCCGCCAATTGGGCCGAGCAGGGCACTGTAGCCGATGAGCCAAATGAAAATGTAGTTGCCGAGATCATTCACCAAGCGCCACGGCATCATGAGAATGCCAATGACGGCGGTGATCATGCCGCCCATTTTAAACGAGATCAGCGACGGTCTGAGATTGGAAAAATCGTTGGCCGGTGAAACCACGTTGGCGGCGATATTCGTAGTCAATGTAGCTATGGCGATTGAAACGAGTGAAAGAATCACGACAATCGGATGATCGAATTTAGCCAGTAATGCCACCGGATCCCAAATCGCTTCGCCGAAAACAACCACTGTGGCGCAAGTGACGGCGATACCGATGAAAGAATAAATTCCCATCGTTGTGGGCAAGCCGAGAAACTGGCCGAGGATTTGATCTTTTTGGCTTTTGGCGAAACGGGTGAAATCCGGAATGTTTAAAGAAAGCGTCGCCCAAAAACCTACCATCGCGGTGAGATTGGGAAAGAAAATTTTCCAGAACGAAACGTTTTCGTTTCCAGAGGTAGATTTGATTTTCGCCACGGTTTCGGCGGAGAGAATGATGCCCAATCCGCCGGCGGCGTCAATCGCCCAATACAGCAAGCCAAAACCGACGAGAATGAGAAACGGTGCAG
>CAZXMM010000034.1:0-1553 GCA_964641255.1 uncultured Gammaproteobacteria bacterium
ATTTTTATAAATTTTGTCTATAGCCCTGGCTTGGAGTGGCGGGGTATCTTTTGGAATTTAGTAGCAGCGGCTGAAATAAAGTAAACTTTCAAATTAAGGAGGAAGGTATGCGCTCATTTACTTGTTGCGCAATTCTATGTTGGTTTTCGACCGTGGTCTTTGCACAATGGTCCCCGGATGGTAATGCGATCTCAATTACGCCGGGCGCGAATCGTCCAAGGGTGATTAGTGATGGAGCCGGAGGCGCAATCATTGTATGGCAGCAAGTTGGCGATATTTACGTCCAGCGGATTGACTTCAATGGCGTAGCTCTATGGACTGCCGGTGGCGTTATCATATCTAATCATACCGCTTTCGAAAGTAATCCCACGCTCATCAGTGACAATGCCGGGGGGGCGATTATCACTTGGCAAAATCCAAACGGCTTCCGAAAAATTCTCGCCCAACGCATCAATGCAAACGGGATTGTTCAATGGGCAGCCAATGGTGTTTCGATTTGCCCCTCGGCACTAAATGATCAGAAGGATCCTGTTATCATCAGCGATAACGCAGGGGGAGCAATTATTGCGTGGTATGGTTACCCCAATGCAGTCTCACCATGGGACATCTGGGCCCAGCGAATCGACTCCAATGGTGCATTGCGTTGGCAGACCCTCAATGGCATCGGTGTTGCCGTTTGCACTGCACTAGGCGCTCAGTGGCACCCCGTGCTCACCAGTGATAACGCCGGAGGCGCAATTATTGTATGGGAAGACCCTAGAAATAGCAATTACGACATCTATGCCCAACGAATCAATGCAAGTGGCGGTGCGCAGTGGGCAGTCGATGGTGTGGCGATTTGCACGGCAGCAAATACACAGGCTGTGCCGGTGATCACCAACGACAACGCTGGCGGAGCGATTATTGCCTGGAATGATGGGCGTGGCGGCACGGGCACGGACGCCATCTATGCGCAACGAATCAACGCAAGCGGTATGGTTCAATGGGCAGTCGATGGTGTGGCGATTAGCACGGCAGCAAATAGACAGGCATTTCCGGTGATCACCAACGATAACGCTGGCGGAGCGATTATTGCTTGGAGGAATGCTGAGTCAATCGTTTGGGACGTTTATGCCCAACGCATTAATGCAAACGGGGAGGTGCAATGGGCAACCGATGGTACTGCGATTTGCATCGCAACTGGGCGCCAGTACGCAGATGCGATCACTAGTGACGGTGCAGGTGGAGCGATTATTGCTTGGAGTGACGAACGAAACGGCTCGGCGGTATTGGGCAACGAGGACATCTACGCCCAACGAATCAATGCAAGCGGAGTTGTACAGTGGACGGTCAACGGCGTTGCGCTGTGTACGGCGCCGGATGGTCAGACGGGACCAGTTATTGCTAGTAACACACAAGGAGGAGCGATCATCGCTTGGACAGACTATCGCAACCGTAACACAAGTAGCACTGGGATCTACGCGCAAAGGGTCTCCGGTTTTGAGTTACCCAAAATACAAATTACCAACCCGCGTAAAGGAGAGCTTTGGGTTGCCGGTGAGAAAGATACCATT
>CAZXMM010000034.1:1653-4568 GCA_964641255.1 uncultured Gammaproteobacteria bacterium
TGATTTCCCCGACTGGCCGTTAATGGTCCGTGCATTCGGAATCGACCAAGCTTATCAAATTGTTGCATCCTTTCTAAGATATAGACCATCTGCAGTGTGGAAATGGTCTGAGATAAAAGGCAACTGGCGCGGTTCTTGTTTTGGTTTTGCGACTTCCGCTTTTTTGGCGTTCGATGATTCTACGGCTTTTAAGATTCGGTATCCCGGTGTTGGCAGTGCTTCCCGTTTATTTCAATTGGGCCTCAACGATTATCGAAGATCGCTCATCAATGAACTAATGATTTACCAATATGGTTCGGCCCAACAGAACGTTATCAACACAAATAAACTTAAAAGCGTGGACAAAACGTTAAATGAACTCAAGCAGATGCTTCTGGATGAAAACAGAAGTGATCGAATTCTGGTTTTTTGGAATCAAAATGGCAAGCCAGGCGCCCATGCGGTAAACCCTTACAAAGTGAAAAAGCACCCTACAGACGAGACCATTGAGTTCATCTACGTTTATGACAACAACTTGCCAGGCATTACATCGGAAATTAGGATTATAAAAAGCCCTAACTTCTGGTATTACGATCCGTTAGGCTGGTGGGGGTTCAACTCTCTACTTCTAATGGATCCGGCCAGAAACTATCTCCGGAGTCCTGAATTATCAAAATCAGCACACTTGGAAGAGCGAAGTATTGCGGCAAGATTCCAGGATAATAACGACCAGAATAATAACTACATCCAGTTCTACAACACTGCCGAGGCGGCGACGCTGATTACAAATGCTACGGGAAAAACCATTGGCTATGCAAATGGCTTGGCTTTCAATCACCTCGATGATGGTATTCCTATCATTCCAATCACCGGCTCGTTTCACCCGCCGATTGGATACTATCTCCCCAACGGCGAGTATTCAATCCAAATGGCGCAATTTCCCGATTCACTGGCCCACTTTTCAGTGTTGGCGAATTCAGTCATTTATAGTTGGTCCCGTACCGATGCTGTGGGTAGCCAAACGGATCGATTCACTTTCAGCAATGGGCTGTCTGTTTCTAATCACGACATTCAACCCAAATCCGCAAACCTGCAAATCATCGCCATCGAAGAGACAAGTGAAAAGGTGTTTGACATCATGAAGTTGAATTCTCTTCAAGGTGATTCCTTATATTTCAACCTCGAAAATCAGAGCGATTTGAGATTGGTAAACAGTGGTGCTGTGAAAGCCTACGATCTCAGATTAAGAGTCGTTAGTGCGAATGCGGAATTGTACTTTGAGCATCACAATATACCCCTCACCGCGAATGCTTCACATCGAATCATGCCAAATTGGAACAGTTTGGAACAGGTACCAGTTCAAATTCTGATTGATTTTGATAATGACGGTATCCCAGACGATACGACCTACGTTTCTAATGAAACCGGTGGTCAGCAGCTCGTGGCTGATGCTGGAACTGACAAAGGGATATGTCTCGGTCAAAGTGTAACTTTGGGCGGCAATCCGACCGCGAGCGGCGGCAGTGGAAGCTACACCTACAGTTGGGCGCCAACGACGGGTTTATTGGATCCTGCCACCAACGCCAATCCGCGCGCTCACCCGTTGAATACGACGACATACACCACAACAGTGACCGATGCGAACGGCCGTCAAGCCACCGACCAAGTCACCATTACCGTACAAAACTTCGTCTTCCTCAGCAACGGCATCGTGAAGATCAATCAAAACGAAGATTCCAAGGGCGATATTCATGCTAATGGCAAAATTGAATTTGGCAAAGGCAAGCCTGGCACGCATATTGGCAGCTTGGAAGCGGTCGACGACATCAAGATTGAGGACAAAAATACGATTCAGGGCAATGCCACTGCCGGGGATGAGCTTTATCTCCTGGGCAACGCCAAAGTCACCGGCACGAAAACCGCACACGCTGCAGTTGCGGCGCTTCCGCTGCCAAGCTTGTCTTACTCTGCCGGCGGCCCCAATGTGACGGTTGCGGCAAACACCTCGAAGGCCTTGGCGCCGGGATCGTATGGCGTGGTAGACTTGAAAACCAAAGCCACACTGATGCTGAGCGCGGGCGATTATTACCTGAATATTCTCAGCACCGATCCGAACGTGATTCTTTCGATCAATGCGACAGCAGGTCCGGTCAGTATCTACGTGGTGAGCGATCTGGAGTTTGACAACAACGTGCAGGTGAAGCTGACCGGCGGTACTTCGGATAAGGTGCTCTTTGCGAGTTTACAAAAACACAAAATCGACATGGGCGTGAACGTGATCATTTACGGCACGCTGATCAATCCCAATGCCGAAGTTCATTTCTCAACTAATTGCAAGATCAAAGGCGCGGTCTGCGCCGCGTCGATCACCCTCGATCCGAAAGTGAAGTTTTATCATCACACTTCTCCAGGCATTTTTCCAAAGGAGTCCGAGGCCGAGGAGACTGAAGTCAATGTGCCGGTGACCAGTTATGAGTTGTCGCAAAATTATCCGAACCCGTTTAATCCAGTTACGACAATTCAGTTCAGTGTATTGGAAGCAGGTGTGGTGCAGTTATTCGTTTACAATATCAATGGCCAGGAAGTTCGTGCGCTGGTTTTCGAACAAATGGATGCCGGACATCACACGATCACTTGGGATGGCAAGGACAATGCGGGCCAGATCATGCCGAGCGGGGTTTATCTGTACAAGCTGCGCGTCAATAGCTTCGCGCAAACCCGCAAAATGACTTTTATGAAATAGCAGAGGATTAGCAAGGGTGGACAAAGTCTTGTTCATTTCCCCAGTAAGAACGAAATCCCACAGGATTATTTTGCGATTCAAATTCTGTGGGATTTCATTTCTATTGGGTGAAAAATTGATGCAGTGATCAAGAATTCTCAGATTCAAAAATTGCCCGCAATAACGTCCATTTCTTTTTGGGTATGACTTTTGC
>CAZXMM010000035.1:0-4437 GCA_964641255.1 uncultured Gammaproteobacteria bacterium
CTATCCAGCTTCTCCCCCTTCTCTTCTTAAGAGAAGGGGGCCGGGGGGATGAGTTCAACCCAACCGCGCCAGCAGCAGTTGCAATTCCGCGGCGTCGTGGTCATTCCGAACTCATCCCCTAAATCCCCTTCTCTTGAAAAGAGAAGGGGACTTTAAAGCAAAGCGAGTAGAGATGCCTCCGAGCTTCACCGCCTTCTCCCCCTTCTCTTTTTAAGAGAAGGGGGCCGGGGGGATGAGTTCAACCCAACCGCGCCAGCAGCAATAGCAATTCCGCCGCATGATCATAGGTCAAATTGGGATCTGTGGCGAGAACGGGGTTGCGGTCGCCTGAGAGAATGGCCTGCAGTTTGGCGAGGAAGAGTTTGTCCTCATCATCCATCTCGCTAGCCATTTGCGCGAGCGCCTGCTGCATTGCTGCCCCTTGCCCTGCGCTCATGGCCTGCGTCACTGCTGCGCAGATTTGTGCGGAACGTTCGTGCTCCCCGCCCCCGGCCTGGCGATACGCGAGGTATTTGGCAATGGCCTGTTGCCGCGCGGCGGCTGCGGCTTGCGGGTTGTTGGTGGCCTGCTCCAGACGATACAAAGTATTAAACGTCGTCCACGGCAGAGCGGCATGGCCGTAGGGTTCTTTGCACGCAATGGCGCGCAGCAGTTCGGTGCGGGCCTCGTCGTAGCGCTGCAATTTGATCAGCGTGTTGGCGAGGTTGTTGCGAGCGCGGCCTTCAGTTGCTAAATCTTGCAGTTCAACATAAATATCCGCGGCCTGCCGGTAGAAGATCACGGCTTCTTCCAAGCGGCCCAATTCATCATAAAGGGTGCCCAGTTCGGTCAAACTGTCTGCTTCTCCTTTACAATCATTTCGCGCCACTTTGATCGCCAGAGATTGGCGGTATGCCCGCTCTGCCTGATCGTATTGTCTCGCTCCTCTGTGCAGAATTCCGGTTCGATGCCAGATGATTGCCACGCTACCCGGCTCGCCGAGGTTCTCGAACATGTCGCGCGCCTCGGCGTAGATTTGCAGCGCTTCGGCATACTTCTTTTGCAGCATGCGCACCGTGCCGAGTTGGAATTTGGAAGAAGCAACGGATCTTTGATCGTCAAGTTTTTCGGTGCGTCGAATGGCTTCTTCATAAGCTGCTACAGCTTCTTCCAATTTCCCCAGATTAATCAGACAGTCGCCACGTTCTTGAATGGCCGCGGAAGCCATCAGCGCGGCATCGGTGTCGCCGGCATCGGCCAGTTGCTGAAAGCGTTGTTGCGCCTCGGCCACGGGCGACAGGGCCGCTTCGGCCGCGCCGCCCATTTTGAGCACGCGGCCGAGCAGAAAGTGGGCAACAGCAATATCATAATCTGCGTTTGTATAAGCTTGTTCGCCAGCATTCACACAATTTTGCACAAGTTGCTGCGCCGCCGTGTAAGCCGTTTGCACGTCACCGCTTTCCAGCAATCGTTCAATGCGCGCGCGATCTGCCATATAACGCGCATGGCTCCAGCCGCCGAGTTGCTTGGCCGCTTGCTCGCGCACAGCCACCACCCGCGCCAGAGCTTGCGGTCGTCCGAGCATTTGGAGCAGGGTTTCCATGCGACTGGTTAAGTCGACAACCTCTTCCGGCGTCAAATTCTCCTGTCCCCAATCGAGCAGAGCCAAAAGATTGGGCAATTCCAGCAGGGTGAGTTGCCTAGCGAGTTGGGCGTTCTTAGCTTGTTCTTGATACAAATAACCCAACAACTGCCGTATGCCCTCGGCCCAGCGCACGCGGGCTTGGGCTTTTTCGGTGTCGCTCATTTGCCCCAGCAAGTAGGGCGCTAAGGCCGGGTCAAAGCGCAGGTGGCCGTAGTTCATTTGCTGGGCGAGGCCAACATCAACCAAGCTCTGCGCAAGCGGCAGCACTTGCTCCGGTTTCAAATTCAACAGCATGCCCATCACCGCAAGATGCGCTCCACCATAAAACAAACCCAGCGGCTTTATCTGCTCGCGCATCTCCTGCGGCAAACGGCGCAGCGACAATTCCACACTCGCATACAAAGAATTTTCGCGCTCGCCGGGGTGTTGCTGTTCCAACTGCGCCATGAGGCGGTGCAAGTTTTCCGTGGTGCTGCGCACGCCTTGTCGCGCCACTTCCCGCGCGAGCAACACCAACGCGCGCGCGTGGCAGTTTACGGCCTCCACCAAATCAACAATCTCCTGCGGCGTGCTGCCGGGGTCCGTGGCTTTGGGTTGCAGGCCCTCGGCTTTCATCACACTGCTCACCAATGCAATCGCGTCGTTGCGGTCGAGCGGGCCGAGCACGATCTCGCGCTGCTTGTGGTCAAACGGCGCGGGCAACGCCTCGCGCGTGGTCAACACGAGGCGCGTGTCTCTGTCGCTCGCGAGCAGTTTTTGGCAGAGGCTAAAAAATTCCACAAAGGGCACTGCGGTCGCGGGTGCAGCGCCGCTCGCATCAAGTAAAATGCTTTCCAAATTATCGCAAACCCAAATCGTGGGGCGATCTTGCAACGCGCGGGCTACGGGCTGCAGGGCCTCGTCCAAAGTTTTATATTCGGCCACGGAAAAGCTGGGCAGCAGTTGGCGGCCCAAGCTATCGAGCACGCTGCGCACATCGTGCAGGTTTTCCAAACTGACAAACGCGGCGCGGCCAAAACGTTTGCTGGCCACGAGCCAGCGCGCCAATTCCACCGCGAGCGTGGTTTTGCCCGCGCCGCCGTTGCCGCGCACCACGGCGTAGTTGTGCGTGTGCAGCAAACGCTCCAGCGCTAGCAACTGCCGGCTGCGGCCATGAAAGGCGTGCGCCGGCGTGGCGGGCAAATCGCCCAAACTGAGCTGCTGTTGGCGCTGCTGCAAACGCTGCACAGCCTCGCCGCGCAAACGGGTGATGAGCTGCGGGTCTTGCTCTTCTTGAAACAGCACGGGCACAAACCAATCGTGCAAATGCAGCTCGCCCGCGCCCATAATTTTGCCGCGCCACGTGTCCGCGGCGAGCGCTTCCTGGCCCGCGAGCATGGCCTCGCCCACGCGGCTGCCGGCCGCGAGCTGGCGATAAAACGCTTCCACAAAACGGCGCGCGGTTTCCACGAGCACGCTGTGGCTCATGGCCACCACCGAGGCCACGCCGCATTCCAACAATTTCGCGGCCACTGAGGCCGTGGGGTCGTCTTCCACTTTCGCGCTTTGGCAGGCTTCCAAAAAGATGAGCGGAATGCGATGATCGCGCAAATCGCCGGCGAGATCATCGGCATAAACCGGCTGCATCGCGCGGCCCGTGAGTTGGTCGAGGCTGTTCGGATCTTCAAAACAGAGTGCGCCCAAACCGTGCTCGCGATCATACACGCCGTGGCCGTCGAAATGCACGACATCGTAAGGTTGGTTCGCGTCAGCCGCGCGTTTGAGTTCATTGCGCAGCGCGGAAAGCGTGGGCGGGGTGAGCACGGTGAGCTGCGCCAACTCGCCCAAACTCGCCACGGCTTCCACGAGCGGCTTCGCGCTCACGCGATGGTCGATGTAGCCGGTGTTCTTATCTTCGGGTCGCGGGCTGAGGAGCAGAATGCGAATGGGCAATTGCGTGGGGCGCACGGCGCGCTGCTCGCGATTGGGCAAACGGCGACGCACGGCCACGGCATTTTTGCCGCGAAAGAGATAGCCGCCGCCGTCGTGCAGCAATTCCCACGGCAGGCCGAGCAAACTACTCGCGGCTTCCAACGCGGTTTTGCGCGCCGCGTCGTCGGCATTCGGCGCGGGGTCGCTGTCGATATAAATCGAGAAGCGGCGTTCCGCGTTATTGGCTTTATTTTTCCACGCAGCGAGCGCCTCGACCGCGAGTGGATCGCGCAACGCGGCATTGTACAAATCCTGTCCCCATTGCGGCAGATTCTTTTCAATGCCCTGTGCGCGCTGTTGAAACACGCCGGTGGGCCAGAGGAAGTAGCTTTCCAAATACCAGCGCAGGTCTTCGGCTTCGATGGGGCCGAGCGGCGCGGTGAAAGCGTAGCGTTTGCTTTCCACGTTGCGCGCGGATTTGTCCGCGGGTTCATAAACGAGCGTGGCGATGGCCGTCACGCGATGCTTGCCGGCGTGTGTTTCAATTTTCGGATCACCGAGTTTGAGCACGAGTTCTTCCACGGGCCGCGCGTCGATGTTTTGGTCGGGCTGAAAATCGTCGGGCATTTGTTCGCCGAGCGCCGCGAGAATTTGCGGCATCGCTTCGGCGAGGCCACCGGCGCTGAGCTGCACTTTGATGCCCATCGGCTCTTCATCAAACCACAACGCCAGCGCCGAAGGCTCAATCCCGGGCAGCAGCAGCGGAATGACGCGATAGCCTTCGGCTTGACGAAGCTTTTCGATTTCGAGTGCTTTGGAAATTTCTTTGCGCACCCACGGCGAGTTCACCGTGTTGGGGCTGAGCACGACGATGACTTGGCGCGCTTCTTCGATGGCTTGGT
>CAZXMM010000036.1:0-4311 GCA_964641255.1 uncultured Gammaproteobacteria bacterium
ACGACGTGATGGACATCCCGGGCACGACCTGGGCGAGCGTCCACGGCCACAACCTGAGCGCGGCCGTCACGCCGACCGTCGACTCCTCGCCGGACAACAGCGCGTGGACGGCGCGCATCTCGCCCACCCTGCGCCGGGACTGCTTCTACGGGGTCTGCTCGGTCCAGTACGTGCGGTACTGGCGGCTGAAGCTGGGGGGCACCCCCGGGGCGGCGCCGTGGCTGGGGGAGTGGGTGCTGGGGCAGTACGAGACGCTCACCTGCGCCCCGGACTACCCCGTGTCGGTCGAGTACGAAGAGCCTCAGGTGCGGCAGGCGACGGCGCAAGGGGGGCAATACGTCTACGGGCGGGGCGGGGGGGCGGCGCGGCGGATCGGGATGCAGTTCCGGTTCCGCAACGACACCGAGTTCCAGCAGGTGCGCGACACCTTCTTCCGGGGGTCGCGGGCCGGCGCGTGGCCGCTCGTCATCGTGCCGACCGAGACGGACCCCGACGTGTGCGTGCTGGGGAGGACCCAGGAGACGCTCACCACGTCGCGGATTAGCTACGCGATCCGCACGGGCGAGCTTGAAGTCGTCGAGGAACCTCTCCCGGTGATGGTGTAGGAAGCGCCGCCCGGAGCAAATCCCGCGTTGGGGCGCGGTATCGGACGCTCCGGGCGACGTACGGCTCCCGTCTCTATTTTACCGCGCGTCGTCAATTCGGCCTAGAAGGCCGGCTTCGCCTTGGCCTTGCGCCTCGCGGCGAGCTCGGTCGCCACGTAGCTGACGAAGAGGGCCTCGTTGTCCCAGGCCATCATCACGACGAGCCCTTCGGCCGGCGCCCAGCGGTGCGCCGCCCGGCCGCGCCCGAGGGAGATGTTGGTCGCCTGAGCCTCTCTGGTCTTGGCGTGCGCTGGGTACTTCGAGCGGTCCTCCCCTGGCCCGAAGACCTCGACGAGCCCGCCCATCAGCTCGTCCCACTTCAGCCAGGACCGGGGCTCGTAGGTGCGCGACACCGCGACGACCTTCCCCTCGAAGATGTCCGCGATCGTCTCGCCCTGGGCATCACGCCACGCCACGCGCCCGCCGTCTGCCGACACCCGTTCCGACTTCGGCAGGGTGTCCGCGGCGCCGCCGACGCAGTACGTCCCGAAGGCTTGCCTCAGGCAGCCATCGGGCGCCGCCTGGAGCAGCACGGCCAGGAGCAGAGCAGTCATCTCGTCCCCCCAATCAGAGCAAGGCGCGTCTGTACGGGCTCACCCGAGCGCATGGCCTCGACGCGCTCCAGGCCGTGCTCGAGCGAAACTAGCACTTGACAAGGCGCTAGTCTACGCCTATTCTCTCGGGCAATGGCGGACGAGGTCAAGGTCGACGCGGAGATGATCACGGCGGTATACCGCTCTATGGGGCGGCGCCGGTGGGCCGACAAGACCGACACCGAGAAGCGAGCCCACGCCTTGCACATGGTCGCGTGCCGACGGCGCAAGTCGAAGCTGCGGGCCAAGCGAAAGGCGAGCGTACAGGGCTGACGGACGGGGGCGCAGGGGCAAATGGCCGCGATTCAGACGTTTGAGCAACTTCCGATAAGACATATTCTAGCGGCTAGTTGCGACGTCTGCTCTCCCGGCCAACAGGGGGAGCGATGGACCTACCCGAGTCTGGCCGCATAGAGGATGCGCGGGCGCCGCTGTGCGCCCGGGTCCGGCCCGAGCCGATCGAAGCCGCCGAGCCGAGGCAGTACAGCCAGCGGGACCTGGACCGTGGCCGGGCACTGATCCACGGCTTCCACGTCATGAGGGAGCGTCAGGGGGGCCTGACGGGCTTCGACGCCTTCAAGGCGGGGGTCGAGGCGTACGAGCTGAGGATGGCGCGGTGAGCGGCGCCGCCCCGCTCCCGTCACTGGAAGAGCCCGAGCCGGGCACCTGCTGCCCTCACTGCGCCGAGCCGATGGTGCTCGAGGGCTTCTGCGGCGAGTGCTACGAGCGGGAGACGACGCGGCTGGAGATGCGGCGGCGCATCGCGGCTGATCTGGCGCTGGCGCGTAAGCGGGCGCGGACGTGGCAGCTTGCGAAGGCGGCGCAGCAGTGACCGCCTCGTGCCGGGTGTGCGGGCGCCAGGTGGAGGTGAGCGACAGCGGCACCCCAATGCCCTGCCTGTGCATCAAGCGTCCACTGGACGTGTTCCTGGCCGACGCGGCGCACGACTGCATCGGGGCTTACGCGGCCGGTGTGCGCGACGAAGCCGACGACATCGAGAAGGGCACGGGCTACCAGATGGACAAGGTGGAGTGCCCCTACTGCGGGCAGCTCACCCGCTGCCTCAAGACGCACAGGTGCCCCGGTGAGTGAGGGGCGTGAAGTCAGGGAGGGGGCTGTGAAGGTGTCTATCCAAAGGATCGCCATCCGCGATCTTGAGCCGAATCCGTACCGGCACATCGACAAGTACCAGATCGTCGAGGAAAAGGTCGAGCGTCTTATCGCCAGCTACGGCGAGTCGGGCTTCTGGGACGGCTCGATTCAGGTGCGTCCCCATCCGACGAAGGCCGGGAAGTTCCAGCTCGCCTTCGGGCATCACCGCAAGGAAGCGGCAAAGCGGGCTGGGCTGAAGGAGTTGGGCGTCGTGGTCGCTGCCCGAGACAACGCGACGATGCTCCGCATGATGGCGAGCGAGAACGCGGAGGAGTTCAAGCACTCGCCGCTCGTTGCGCAGGAGACGGTTGGCGCGGTAGTGGAAGCCTACGGAGCGGGCGAGATCGACCTGGAGGCGGTCCATCCCGAGACGCCGAAGGGCACGGTCAAGGTCTTGCAGCCCGGCAAGACCTACACGCTCCAGACGGTCGCGCACTTCCTCGGCTGGGTCACACGCGACGGCATGGCGTCCCGTAACTGCCGCATCGCGTTCGACGCCTGGCACGCGAAGCAGGACCACGGCGTGGACGTGCCGAAGTATGTCGCCCAGATCCCGCCGGAGCGCCAGACCACGCTCGCGGCCGAAGCCATTCTGACTTCCGTGAAGGCCGCGACACGGGCGGGCGAGAAGGCCCACCTTTCCAAGCCCGAAGTTTCCCGCGCAGTCAAAGCGGCGGCGCAAGAGGTCGTGGACCAGTTCACCAGCAAGAAGTTCTCGCGGGACATCGAGGACGGGGCACGACGCGCGGGTCGCGACAGCGCCGACGCGGTGGCCCATCAGGTTGGGAAGCGGGTCGAAACCCTTCCAACCATCCAGGTGTACGCGAAGAAGCTCATCGCCAAGTGCGAGGGGTCGACTGGTCGATACGACGACGTACTGAAGGAGTGCCGGCGCTTGATCCCGTTCGTTGACGAGATCGACCGCGGGCTGGCTGGCAAGGTGGCGGACGCGCTTGTGGAGATGCTCAAGCGGGACGCCGAAGGGGTGAGGAATGTGGCAGCCGCGCTGCGTTCCGGCCGGGGCGAAACCTTCGCGGCTCTCTTGGAGGCGTGAATGCGTCAGTTGGATCTGTTCAAGGCCGAGGAGAAGACGAGGACGTTCTGGGAAATGACGCGCGACGGTGTTCGCGAGGCCGCCGACCTCGTCATCGAACTGCTGCAAACCGGCGCCGAGCTGGCGTCCTTCGGGGCGGTGGTCAAGCGCCGGATGAACCTGACGGGCGATACGGTCCCGGACGCCATGGCGAGGGACTACGCGGATGCGCTCGACGCCGTTGCGGAGGAGAGGCTTCGCATCAAGGAGATGGTCGAGGAGGGCAGTTCCTTCCGCCTCTGCGTCGTGGACCAAAACGACAGCCCGGCCGTTCGCGGTGGGAAGCCGTTCGGTTTCGCGTTGAGGGGGTCAGCCTCGGGCCGACTCGACGAGCAGGTACAGGCGCATATGACCGTCTCGAAACTACAGCGGATTGCGGAGCGCCGCGAGCAGGCTGGACTTCTCTCGGCCGAGGAGAAGAACCAAGCCATCGGGCGCGTGCGCGAGATGTTGCTTCCCGCGGGCGAAGCCTGATGCCCGAGTGCGGCGTCTGCCACAAGGCCCTGCGAATCAAGGCCCGCTACTGCCTCGACTGCCAGCCCCGCCCCGAGGTGCGCTGCCGCGGGTACGAGACAGCCAGCGGGGCCCGGGTCCACTGCGGGCGGGTGGTGGTCGAGGGCGTGGGTGACGCGGGCTTCGCGCTGGGGCAGTGCGTCACTTGCGGGGAGTGGCAGCGCAAGGCCTGGGAGCAGAGGCGGGTGCGCGAGGGGCGGAAGCTGCTGCGCGACAGGGCGAAGGGATACGGGCGCCAACCGGGCGACCCGTTCAAGGGAATGAGGGAGGGGGACTAGATGAGCAATTGGAGAGACGCACTTCCGTCGCAGTGGCT
>CAZXMM010000037.1:0-4212 GCA_964641255.1 uncultured Gammaproteobacteria bacterium
GGGGGCCGGGGGGATGAGTTCAACCCAACCGCGCCAGCAGCAGTTGCAATTCCGCCGCAAATTGATAATTCAAATTCGGGTCGGCGGCGAGGGCGGGGTTGCGGTCGCCGGAAAGAATGGTTTGCAACTTTGAAATGTAGAGTTTGCCAGCCTCTGTCGTGGACATTTGGGTCAATTGATTCCGCATTTCACGAAGGCGTCCTTCGTTTATAGCTTGCACTGCTGCGGCCCCAACCTGCGCCCACCATTCGTGCTCCCCTCCCCCGGCTTGGCGATACGCGAGGTATTTGGCAATGGCCTGTTGCCGCGCGGCGGCTGCGGCTTGCGGGTTGTTGGTGGCCTGCTCCAGATTATACAAAATCATAAACGTCTTCCACGGCTCGGCAGCATGGCCGTAGGGTTTGTCGCACTCAATGGCGCGCAGCAGCTCGGTGCGGGCCTCGTCGTAGCGCTGCAATTTGATCAGCGCGTTGGCGAGATTGCTTCGATCTTTCCCTTCGTTAGACAAATCCCCTAATTCAATGAACTTGTTTATCGCCTGTTGATAGAACACCGCTGATTCTTCAGGTCTATTCATTTCATTATACAAATTACCCAACTCTCTGAGGGTTATCGCTTCACCCGCGCGGTTTTTCCGCGCCACTTTAATTGCGAGGGACTGGCGATAGGCCTGTTCGGCCCGGTCGTACTGTTCGGCTCGTTTATGCACCATGCCGATTTGATGCCAAGCAGTGGCCACACTGCCGGGCTCGCCGAGGTTCTCGAAAATGTCGCGCGCTTCGGCGTAGATTTGCAGCGCTTCGGCAAGACGCCCCTGATCCTTGCGCACCGTGCCGAGATTTGTTTTAGCAGCCGCGACTTGTCTAAAATCATTAGCTTTATTGGCAAGTGTAATACCTTTTTCATGCATAACAGCAGCATCTTCCAACCGCCCTAAATCTCGTAAGCAATCCGCATATTGGGCTATTGCAACAGAAGCCATCCGCGCGGCGCTGGTGTTGCCGGCATCGGCCAGTTGCTGAAAGCGTTGTTGCGCCTCGGCCAAGGGCGACAGGGCCGCTTCGGCCGCGCCGCCCATATTGAGCACGCGGCCGAGTTGCCAATGAGACATCGCGATATCATAGGCGGCTTCCGCGTATGTGGCAGCACCGGCATTCACACAATTTTGCACAAGTTGCTGCGCCGCCGTGTAAGCCGTTTGCACGTCACCGCTTTCCAGCAATCGTTCAATGCGCGCGCGATCTGCCATATAACGCGCATGGCTCCAGCCGCCGAGTTTCTTTGCGGCCTCCTCGCGCACAGCCACCACCCGCGCTAAAGCTTGCGGTCGACCGAGCATTTGGAGCAGAGTTTCCATGCTACTGGTTAAGTCGATCACTGCTTCCGGCGACAAATTTTCCTGGCCCCAATCGAGCAGAGCCAAAAGATTGGGCAATTCCAGCAGGGTGAGCTGCGCTCCAAGTTCAGCGTTCTTAAACCATTCTTTATACAAATAACCCAACAACTGCCGCATGCCCTCGGCCCAGCGCACGCGGGCTTGGGCGGTTTCGGTGTCGTTCATTTGCCCCAGCAAGTAGGGCGCTAAGGCCGGGTCAAAGCGCAGGTGGCCGTAGTTTTTCATTTCAGCCAAACCAACCTCGATCAGGCCTTGCGCTATCGCCTGCACGCCTTCCGCCTCTACTTCCAATACCATTGCCATCACCGCAAGATGCGCCCCGCCATAAAACATACCCAGCGGTTTAATCTGTTCGCGCATCTCCGTCGGCAAACGGCGCAAAGACAATTCCACACTCGCATACAAAGAGTTCTCGCGCTCGCCGGGGTGTTGCTGTTCCAACTGCGCCATGAGGCCGTGCAAATTTTCCGTGGTGCTGCGCACGCCTTGTCGCGCCACTTCGCGGGCGAGCAACACCAACGCGCGCGCGTGGCAGTTCACGGCCTCCACCAAATCCACAATCTCCTGCGGCGTGCTGCCGGGGTCCGTGGCTTTGGGTTGCAGGCCCTCGGCTTTCATCACACTGCTCACCAATGCAATCGCGTCGTTGCGGTCGAGCGGGCCGAGCACGATCTCGCGCTGCTTGTGGTCAAACGGCGCGGGCAACGCCTCGCGCGTGGTCAACACGAGGCGCGTGTCTTTATCGCTGGCGAGCAGCTTTTGGCAGAGGCCAAAAAATTCCGCAAACGGCACGGCCTCGGCGGGCGCAGCGCCGCTCGCATCAAGCAGAATGCTTTCCAAATTATCGCAAATCAAAATCGTGGGGCGATCTTGCAGCGCGCGGGCCACGGGCTGCAGGGCCTCGTCCAAAGTTTTATACTCGGCCACGGAAAAGCTGGGCAGCAGTTGGCGGCCCAAGCTATCGAGCACGCTGCGCACGTCGTGCAAGTTTTCCAAACTCACAAACGCGGCGCGGCCAAAACGTTTGCTGGCCACGAGCCAGCGCGCCAATTCCACCGCGAGCGTGGTTTTGCCCGCGCCGCCGTTGCCGCGCACCACGGCGTAGTTGTGCGTGTGCAGCAAACGCTCCAGCGCTAGCAACTGCCGGCTGCGGCCATGAAAGGCGTGCGCCGGCGTGGCGGGCAAATCGCCCAAACTGAGCTGCTGTTGGCGCTGCTGCAAACGCTGCACAGCCTCGCCGCGCAAACGGGTGATGAGCTGCGGGTCTTGCTCTTCTTGAAACAGCACGGGCACAAACCAATCGTGCAAATGCAGCTCGCCCGCGCCCATAATTTTGCCGCGCCACGTGTCCGCGGCGAGCGCTTCCTGGCCCGCGAGCATGGCCTCGCCCACGCGGCTGCCGGCCGCGAGCTGGCGATAAAACGCTTCCACAAAACGGCGCGCGGTTTCCACGAGCACGCTGTGGCTCATGGCCACCACCGAGGCCACGCCGCATTCCAACAATTTCGCGGCCACTGAGGCCGTGGGGTCGTCTTCCACTTTCGCGCTTTGGCAGGCTTCCAAAAAGATGAGCGGAATGCGATGATCGCGCAAATCGCCGGCGAGATCATCGGCATAAACCGGCTGCATCGCGCGGCCCGTGAGTTGGTCGAGGCTGTTCGGATCTTCAAAACAGAGTGCGCCCAAACCGTGCTCGCGATCATACACGCCGTGGCCGTCGAAATGCACGACATCGTAAGGTTGGTTCGCGTCAGCCGCGCGTTTGAGTTCATTGCGCAGCGCGGAAAGCGTGGGCGGGGTGAGCACGGTGAGCTGCGCCAACTCGCCCAAACTCGCCACGGCTTCCACGAGCGGCTTCGCGCTCACGCGATGGTCGATGTAGCCGGTGTTCTTATCTTCGGGTCGCGGGCTGAGGAGCAGAATGCGAATGGGCAATTGCGTGGGGCGCACGTCGCGCGACTCGCGATTGGGCAAACGGCGACGCACGGCCACGGCATTTTTGCCGCGAAAGAGATAGCCCTTGCCATCGTGCAGCAATTCCCACGGCAGCGCGAGCAAACTGCTCGCGGCTTCCAACGCGGATTTGCGGCCGGCGGCATCGGCATTGGGCGCGGGGTCGCTGTCGATATAAATTGAGAAGCGGCGCTCGGCGTTATTCGCTTTATTTTTCCACGCAGCGAGCGCCTCGGCAGCAAGCGGATCGCGCAGCGCGGCGTTGTACAAATCCTGTCCCCATTGCGGCAGTTTCTTTTCAATGCTCTTTGCGCGCTGTTGAAACACGCCCGTGGGCCAGAGATAATAGCTTTCCAAATACCAGCGCAAATCTTCGGCTTCGATGGGGCCGAGCGGCGCGGTGAAAGCGTAGCGTTTGCTTTCCACGTTGCGCGCGGATTTGTCCGCGGGTTCATACACGAGCGTCGCGATGGCCGTCACGCGATGTTTGCCGGCGTGCGTTTCAATTTTCGGATCACCGAGTTTGAGCACGAGTTCTTCCACGGGCCGCGCGTCGATGTTTTGGTCGGGCTGAAAATCGTCGGGCATTTGTTCGCCGAGCGCCGCGAGAATTTGCGGCATCGCTTCGGCGAGGCCACCGGCGCTGAGCTGCACTTTGATGCCCATCGGCTCTTCATCAAACCACAACGCCAGCGCCGAAGGCTCGATGCCCGGTAAAAGAAGAGGAATAACGCGATAACCCTCCGCTTGCCGCTTCTTCTCCACTTTCAGCGCTTTGGAAATTTCTTTGCGCACCCACGGCGAGTTGACCGTGTTGGGGCTGAGCACGACGATGACTTGGCGCGCTTCTTCGATGGCTTGGT
>CAZXMM010000038.1:0-4139 GCA_964641255.1 uncultured Gammaproteobacteria bacterium
CGCAGACAGCGCGCCACGCGGTGCGGGACTTTTCAAGCTATGCCTGAAAAACTCCGGTACTCTACTTAACGTTGTAGTATTAGGCGTTGTAAAGAAATAAACTTTACTATTGTCATTCCGAACATAGCGAAGTGAGGAATCTGTCTGATACAAAGATTCCTCGTCGCTTCGCTTCTCGGAATGACAATTGCATATGTATACTTTGTTTTTTTACGGCCCCTTAGTCGTTACCAAATCTTTTTTTTGCAGGGATTTTACTCGCAGCGGATTGCAGCATGAACCAACAACAAATCGAAAATCAAATCACAGCCATCTCCGGCAATGCGGCGGCGCTGGAAAAGTTGTATGCGCTTCTCGATGGCGGCGACGCCATTGCCTTCGTGGGCGCCGGCGCTTCGGCCGGACTCTGGCCGCTGTGGGATGAATTTCTCCAAGGCTTCGTTGACCACAGTCTGAAGCTGGGAAAGATCACGCCAGCCGAAGCGGATTATTTCAAAAAAGAAGCCACGCAAAATCCGCTGGAAACCGCGCAGCAATTGCGCAATAAAATCGGGGAGAGCGACTATTTTGACTATCTCTCGGAAACGTTTAAAGACAAAACCTCTCCGCAAACCCACGGCGCTTTTACGCTCACCCACCAGGCTTTGCTGCAACTGCCGATTCACAACTACCTCACCCTGAATTATGACGCCGGACTCACCAATACCCGCGCCGCGGTTTATGCCCATGCCACCACCTCATATTTTTTCTGGGATCAGGACGAGGCCCGGCGCATTCGCGAGCGCGGCTACCAGCGCCTGGTGTTGCATGCCCACGGCCGCCACGACCGCAGAGATTCGATCATTCTAACGTTGAATGATTACCGCAAGGCTTATGATCATCGCCCTTTTGAGCGGTTGTTGAACGAGATCTTTCATTCCGACCAACTGCTCTTTGTCGGTTTTGGCATGACCGATCCCTACCTCAAACAGCTTTTCAATAATGTGAGAAAAGACAGCGGCAACGCGCCTTTGCAGCATGTTGCGTTTGTCGGACTGGATGAGGCGGAGATGCCCGTGGCGCACCTGCACCGCGAGCGGGTGGAAATGGTCTATGGCGCGCGCGTGCTGTTTTATCCCACGGCGAACCACCACCAGGCGCTCACCGACTGGCTCAACATGTTGGTGGCAAAATATAGCGCCGCTGCCGGCAGCCGCATGGCGCAAGAGAGCACGGCCGCGCCCGCCCCGGCCCAGCTCAAAGCCGCCCTCAAAGACCAATACGTTCATCAACCCACGGACGACGACAACTACCAGGGCCGGGCGCAGGATTTTGCCACGCTCAACCGCTGGGCCAATGACCCGGCCACCCGCATGATTGCCATTACCGGCATTGGCGGCCAGGGCAAAACCGCCATGACCGGCCGCTGGCTCAAACACGAGCGCCACCCGAATTTGCAGCCCATGCCGGTGTTTTATTGGAGCTTTTATGAAGACCTGGATGTGCAGAAATTTTTAGAGCAGGTCGTCGAGTTCTGTTTGCCCATTGTTCGTGTTCATGGCCATGTGCAGATCGAGCCGATCAGCTTTATTCTGCAAGTGGTGCAGCAAGCCCGGCTGTTGGTGGTGCTCGATGGTTTGGAAGTTTTGCAGGAAGACGCCAACAGCCCCAACCACGGCAAAATCGCTCACCCGCTGCTGCAAGCCCTTTTGCAAAACTGGCTGCGGTCGCCACACAAGGGATTGATGCTGCTCACCAGCCGCTTTCATTTCCCGCAGCTCGTGCGCTACAGCGGCGTGGGTTTTCACCAATTGGATTTGGTACGCTTGAGCACCGCAGACGGCGTGGCCTTGCTGAAACGATTGGGCCTGTTTGGCGATGACAAGCTGCTGGCAAGTTATGTGGAAAAGCTCTCTGGCCACCCGTTGGCCTTGCGCGTGCTGGC
This sequence comes from uncultured Gammaproteobacteria bacterium, assembly GCA_964641255.1. Classification (GTDB taxonomy): domain Bacteria; phylum Patescibacteriota; class Microgenomatia; order JAMCZE01; family JAMCZE01; genus CAZXMM01. Next base: position 1,925 of record CAZXMM010000038.1, read on the forward strand.
CAGCACGGTGAAACGGAGCTGCTTTGGCAATATCGACGATTTCGTAGTCGCGCCTTTAGGCGCGGGGTTTGTAGTTGCGCCTTCAGGCGCTGAGCGTGCGGAACAAAGGAGAAGCCCGAATGATCCGCAGAGCCTGCTCGATCCAGACGGCTCGACGCCTGAAGGCGTTACTACAAACGACCCACTTGGCGAAAAACTAAAGCGCCTGTTACGTTTTTATGAGCAGCAACTGCACGGCGGCCAAAAGGAATTGATGGGCATTCTCAGCTTGTTCAAACGCCCGGTGGAAACCGAAAGCTTTGTCACGTTGCTGAGCAAGATGAAATCTCTGCAAAACACGCCACTGGCCAATGCGGACAAAGCGATCATTGAACAGCAGCTCAAATTGTTGGTCGATGATTTTCTGGTGGAAAAAACCGACGAGGGCATGACCACCCACCCGGTGATTCGCGACTATTTCCGTAGCGGACAGCCGCTCGCCGGCGCGCGCGTGGAAGTGGCGGATTTCCTCAAAGCCCGGCCCGGTGCGGAACAGCCAACGACCATTGCCGAAGTGCGCGACCTGGTCGAAGCCGTGCAACTGCTCTGCGATGAGGGCGAGTTTAAGACCGCCGATGATTTGTTTAATGCAAGGTTAGCTGGAGGAGGATACGAGTTCGACGTATTCAAACATCTTCCGGCTATAACTGATGGATTAGAATGTGATTTGGCGTTTGTCGGTGATGAGGATCGTCAGCAGAAAGTGGCAAAGATTTTAGGGAAGAGCGTGGTAGCATCTCATTGTTCGGGCGTGTCTCTTTATCACAACTATCTTGGCAACCTGGCGCAGGCGATTGAATGGCGGTATAAAGTATTAGAAATCCGACGACAAGAAGGATGGAAAGAGCAACAGGCACTTGAATTACATGGAGCTTCATCAATCGAAATGGCAATGGGCGATATCCGCAAGGCAAAGGAAACGGTCTCGCAGGCGCTGAACCTGTCTTTTGAGACCAAAGATTTAAGTGATTTGCGGACAGAATTTGCTTTTCAAGCCTATTATGAATTTCTGCTGGGCCATTCCGGGCAGGCGTATCAGGATTTTGAAATTGCCCTTTGCTATGAACAAAAGAGAAAAGCCGATGAACAACAGCTATACTCGATATATGGAAATCAACAAGCCGAATTCCTCCTCCGCATTCAGGCATGGCAACAGTTTGAAGCCGTGAATGCCTGGAATGTTCAAGAATGCAAGAAATATCATTGGAACAATTTTTTTGCAGTTTGTCACCTGCTGCATGGCTGGTATGAAATCCGCCGAGGCAATCTTTCTCTGGCAGAAGAGGCGCTGCAGCAAGCCGAACACATCCTGCGGCCCTCGGGCATGTTGGAAAATATCTGCCGGTTGGATTGGGTCTGGGCGTTGTTGGCCGAAGCCCGAGAAGATTATCAAACCGGTTTGCGACATGTCGATGAAGCCTTGCTCGTCTGTGCAGACAAAGGCTTTCGTTTGTGGCAGGCCGACCATTTTGTGCTGCGGGCGCGGTTGTATTTGCTGCAATTCCAAAAAGAGAATCAGGCCGACAAAGATTTGGTGGAAAAAGCCGGCGACGACGGCGACCGCGCTTTAAAAATCGCCGCAGACACCGGCTACATTTGGGCCAAGGTCGATGCGCTCAAACTGCTTGCCGACTACCACCAAACCCGGAGCCAACTGCCGGGCTTCGATGCCGCGCAGGAAAAAGAATCGGCGCAGCGCTATGAAAGAGAAGCAGCGGCAATTGAGAAAGGGCTATTTCTCACCGCAAAGCAGATGAAGGAACTGAAAGCGCAAGCCCGAAAAGAATTCGAACAACAAACCGCCGGGTGGAAGTAGCCCCCGCCCCTTGTGGGCCGCTGTCGGAAAAATAAATGTATGCTCGCCACATCGCCCCGCAAGGGGGCGGGACTACAAAAACAAATGAAAGAATTGCAAGCGCAAGCCCGCAAAGCATTCGAACAACAAACCGCCGGGTGGGATGACGATGAATCTGATTGAGAAATAGAGCACGAAGCCAGTTGCTGAAAAACCTATTTTGTGTCATGCCCGCGAAAGCGGGCATCCAATATTCCGAGAAAAAATGGATTTCCGCTTACGCGGAAATGACAACAGGGCGCAATAGCCGACTTTTTCAGCATCCTGCTGCCGAGACCCGCCCGAGTCTCAAACGAGACTTGACTTTCCCCCCAAACTTGT
>CAZXMM010000039.1:0-4006 GCA_964641255.1 uncultured Gammaproteobacteria bacterium
GCGCAAATGGCCGGGCGCGACGGTTGGAAACAAATCCGCGCCCGCTTCCCAGCCGGCGGCCTCGTCGAGGCCATCCAGCACCACCAGCACGCGGCCGCCATTGGGCGGCGTGCGCCGGAGATAATCGCTGAACACGCCGCGATACTGATTCGTATCCGGCGTGTAGGTGACTTTCTCGCCAAAGACATGCGCGATGCGTGCCGCGAGCGAGGCAAAAACCACAGTTTCAAGATTGGTATTGAACTGGACGCTGATGGGGAAATACACGACATGTACGGCCTCGGCACTGTTCGTTGGCCGAGAGGCAAGTCGCGTGACCCAATGCGTCAGCAAAGTAGTATTCGAGAAAATTTTGCACGCGACTATCGTAGCGCGTCGGCAACTCATCGAGGCCGCGCGTGATGTTGATGTGCAGATGCTCAATGTGTTCGGCAACGACGGCCTTTTGAGCGTTGAGTTCACCGACGAGAGGTTTTTGCGAAGGGTCGGCCATAGCACACCGATTAACTATCCTCCTCAAGGTCAAATAAATCACTTTGCATTTTTCGCGCCCTCGGGGGCTTGCGCATTTCATCGGGAACGGGCGGCAGTTCGTCGGCCTGGAAACAGTCACCCTTGATGACGGCCTCAAGTAATCCCGCTTGTTCGGGGTAGCTCTCCACCGTTGCCTCCAACACCCAAAGCAGTTCGAGCAATTCAGTCGTGAATTGGCTAGTCCAGCGCTCAGGGCGAATGTCGTCCAGCGGTGAGGATTTCTTGCCCGCGCCTTTCTTCATTCGGTACTTAAGCCACGACTGTACGACTTTAAGACCTGAAACCTCGAATTCATAGACCTCGGGCACAACAGGCGCGAACTCACCCTTACCAACAAAGAGCGTCTGAGTCGCGTCGTTGTACTCGAACTTTTCAGGATAGCCATCGGCGTGGCCCGGGACGGTCTTCGTGCATTGGGCTTTGCCGCGCGGCACATGACCGCGCTGTTTACCTTTGGGCACGAAGCGCTCGCCGTAGGTGTGCAACCAAAGTAGCCGTGCACCGATGTCGCGAATCTTCTTGAACAGCGGGGTGTCCTTCGTGATCGACACGCGGAGCTCGCGCGTTTCCAGTTCCTTCGCAAAACGCGCAGTGAATGCCGGTTGCGCCAACGCGCCATAAACGTAGGCGAGCAAATCCTCAGGCGTGACCTTGAGCTTGTACACGTTGCTCAGTAGGTCGAGCAGGCCAATGAGAATGTTTGCCTCTGAAACATTGGCCGTGCGGTAGAGTGGAACAACATCCTTTGCGCCGCGACCCGAAAAATGGTGAAGGTCTGGAAGCAGCATGCAAGCAGTAAGCGCTGGACCTTTACCAAGCGGATTATATAGCAGTGTCGTCAGATACACCTGCCGTTCGCCGTGGGCGCGCCATAGATCAGGGCGTGCACGGGACATCAAGCGCCCATCAGCAATGATGAAATGACGATCAAAAGACCGGTACGCATATCGTTGCGCTTGTGGCATCGGAGTGTTCTTAGGAAGTTTGGCAATTGGGGTCGAATCACTATTCTCCACCAAAGGAACTCGATATGTGCCATCCACTTCACGGTCGCCTGTTCCACGGAAAGCGACAGACCGATCTTGTGCATTCAGCAGGGCACGCCAGCGACGTTCAAGCGTTTCGATGTCAGGGCCGATAGGCCAAGTACGTTTCAATTGAACGCCCGAATGCTGCCAAGGCATGAGGTTGGTCAGGAGCGGCCAAGCGAAATAATCGCCTTTGCCTTCGGGTCGGAAGGGAGCCTGCCAGTCGTCGGGGCAGTCCTGCCATTTCAAGCTCTTGAAATCGATAATGGCGTCGAGCACTGCAAGCTTGGCCTCGCGTGTTCCCTCGATATGTGTGTAATGGACCTTGGCGGGTTTATCTTTCTTGACTTTCTGCGAACGGACGGCCACTGCGATCGCTACTGGTGTCTGGATAGCAAAGACGTTTTCGCTTTTACGTGTACCGCGCCCTTCGCCACCGAGATCGATAACCCAAACTTCGTCGCAGACGCGGCGTATATGCTCGCGCATTCCACAGAAAGCGTCACCATCAAGGTAGCTCGATGCACTAATGAAACTCACGACTCCCTGCGCGTTCGATATTTTATGTTCAAAAACTTTCCACAACGCCCAGCGCCAGAAATAGACGTAAAGATTGTAGAGGTTTTTAACATCGACACCGTGCCCAGCGGCAACTGCAGGGGCGAGAAAATCACGAAAGATGGCTGGAGGGGTTAGTGATTTCCCATTGTCACTTGGAATGATCTGGTTGCCTTTTCCGTCGTCACCCCAGCGAACCCAATTGCCAGTGCGGGCCTTATTATCACTCGTTGCGGCTTCGTGGCGGTCGTAAGGAGGGTTGCCCAAGCAGACAATGACCGGGACCCTGCTTTTCACCTTAAGTGCTTTGGCGTGCTGTTCGGCGATAGGCCGCAGGAAGAGGGGCAATTGCGGCGGTACGGCGTGGGGGCTTTCGAGAGTATCAGTCAGGTAGATATGCGTGCCGTCGGCGGGCAGTTGCGCGCCGGAGTCACGCAGGGCGCGGCTGACGCGCAATTCGGTCACGGCGTAGGGGCCAACCATCAGCTCAAAGCCATAAAGATTCTTTGCGAGTTCCGTAGCCTGACCTGCGACGGCACCTGTACCTTGTTCAGCTTTGATACAGCTCAAGGCATATTCGATGACGCCGAGTAGATAGGTACCCGTTCCTGCAGCAGGGTCGAGTGTGACAACACCAGGATCAGCGAAGCCAAGCGGCTTGTTTAGGCGGTTCACGAGCAGATCGTTGATTAGACGTACTTGGCAGCGAACGACTTCTACAGGGGTGTAATAAGCCCCAGCATCCTTGCGGAGTTTGGGGTCGTATTTGGTAAGGAAGTCCTCGTAGAAGTAGAGCCAAGGGTCTTCGGGGCCTGTGAACGTAGCAGGCGGCACAGCAGCGATGACACGCAGGAGTAGATTGAGCGAGGCGGACATCTCGGCGCGCGCATTGGGATCGGTCAGAACTTGCAGGGCGCGGGATAGCAAATTGTGCTGCGCGGCCAAGGCTTTTTCGGCGCTGTCAAGTGTGAGGGGGTCGGCTCCTTCGCTGCGGCCCAAAAGTAAGGCGAAGGCGACGGTTTGGGCATAGGCATCGGCAAACTGCTCGTCCGAAGCATCAGGAAAAAGTAATTGACGCCAGTCTTTCGCGAGTTGGACGAGAGGCGAATTCTGATCTTTGAGTGCGTCGGTCACATCATCACGCAGCATCCGGCAGAGCGGTGCGAGCAGCGCTGCAAAACCCTTGAGATCGATTTTGCCCCTACGATCGATTGGAATAATAGGCCGCCACGAGAGGAAATCGCGCAAGAGGCGTTCAACACCGTAGGCATCCTGGGGCGTAACGGCCTTCCCGCCATCTGCAGCAACATCGCCCGACAGACGGACAATCTTGTCCACGAATTTGCCATAACGATAGAGCGCCCATTCGTTGCCATCAGTGTAGAGAATGTTGGGAACGTCTGAAAAACGCTTGAACTGGTCGCGGTTGTGGCCCTTGAAGCGGGTTGCGGTCGCGCCCACTCCAGGGGCCTTGAGTTCAACGTAACCGGCGAGCAGTCGATTGAGATGGATAGCGTAGTCAGGGCGACCAAGACGGCCCGGGAGAGGCGTTTCACCCGTGCAGACGACATTACAGTCCAGCATGGTGGCAACCTCAGCCATTAAGTTCTCGAAGGGGGCGCGCACTTGGTCTTCCGGTTCGCCGGCGGTCAATTGCGACATCTTGGCCGTGACGGCTGCGGCGAAGTTTTGTAGAGCGTTGTGGGTTGAGGTGTTTCTGTTCATACCATCGGTGCTTTCCATTCTCCGAAGTTCCTTTGTCACACTTCATACTTATAGCAGCTAACTACATGTTCAGTGTATCAATCTTGTTTGCCACCACGACTTTTTCAGCATCAATCTTGCCAACGAGAGAACCAGAGGCCGCAACTTCAGATTTTTCTCTT
>CAZXMM010000040.1:0-3930 GCA_964641255.1 uncultured Gammaproteobacteria bacterium
ATTGCCACAAGGCAGCCAACTTTGAATTTAATGTTGTAAAAATTCCCGACAACCCTCCGTTCAGCAATCAGGACTTTAAATTACAATCAAACTAAATGGAGATTTTCGTTATATCGGTTACTGCTTTTATCGTAGCTATTCTCACATTCTTTTCGGGCTTTGGGCTTGGGACAATTCTCACTCCTGTGTTTATGATTTTCTTTCCTGTTGACCTTGCAATCGGGCTGACAGGCATTGTGCATTTCTTCAACAACATTTTCAAATTGATTTTAGTCGGACGAAAAGCCGACAAAGAAGTTCTGTTGCGTTTCGGTATTCCTGCTGTCATTGCTGCAATCGTTGGTTCATGGCTACTGGTCAACATCACCGACCTCAAACCGCTTTTCACTTACGAAGCTTTTGGAAAATCAATTGAAGTTTTTCCTGTAAAGTTTATCATCTCCGTTCTGCTCATCCTCTTCGCAAGCATGGATTTAATTCCCTACTTCAGCAAACTTCAATTCGGAAAAGACAAACTTCCAATTGGCGGAGCATTGAGCGGATTTTTCGGAGGACTGTCGGGAAATCAAGGAGCATTGCGTTCTGCATTTCTCATTAAGGCAGGACTTTCTAAAGAAGCATTTGTAGCAACAGCAGTTGTTGTTTCAACTTTTGTTGACTTCACACGATTGAGTATTTATGCAACACGGTTTACAAAAGCAGGTTTAACCGACAACCTAACTTTGGTTGTTTGTGCGACACTTTCTGCGATTGTTGGTGCTTACATCGGCAACAAACTCTTGAAGAAAGTAACACTGAAATTTTTGCAAGTGACAGTTGCAATCATGCTGATAATTATCTCACTTGCTTTAGGAGCAGGATTAATCTGACTTAGCCAACCCACAAAAAACACACTCTTAAAAACCGCTGCAAGCCAACGCTGAAACCAAAGCTTGTAAGAGAGTATTTTTTTCTCCAACCCAAAAAGAAATTCAAATTTTTTTTCTCCCACCCTTCGGTGTTTTAATTTTTTTCCCACCGCACAGTGCAAATTTGACCGTGACTGCTTCTAATGTAAATCGCTTTTACTTACCTTCGTGCATGACTGAAAGTGTATCGCTTCGGACAGACAGCAAACCAGCAGCTAACAGAAAGCTTAGCGAAATTTAAAAAAAGGGGGCTTGGTGGTTAATCAAAGCGTAGTGCTTCTAATGAAGTGTGTGCAAGTGCAATTTTTTGCAACACAGGAAAGCGGAAGAATCTTTTTTTATTTTGTTGCAAAAAATTGCGTGAACAGTATCGCATCTAATCCCCCTTTTTTAAAACTTCGCCAAGCCCCGGAACGTTAGCTGCAAGTTTATCAGCGACCTACTAACATCAAACTGACGGGCTTTTAATCAGCTTTTTTGGGTAACACAGGTCAACAACCGACACTGCTTCTAATGCCAACGCTTCAAAAATAAATTTCTTTTTTTAAAGTCACCCCTCAAAAATTCTATTGCAACCGCACAAGCGGCACATTTTGTTTTACCGCAACCGCACCAAGCCAACCCAAAGGCAAAACAAAAAGAGCCGCTTCGCCAACGCTTTGTTTCGCTACGGTAAAAAATTTTGCTTAAACTTTCTTCAACGCCTTCATTGAGGACTTAATAAATCCTTCCTTATCCTTCTTTGCCTCTTTTATAATTGCCTTTATGTTGGGCGGGATTGTAAAATATTTTTCAGCCCATAAATGAACTTCAACCAGTATCGGGAATAACTCAATACCCTTTGTTGTTAGCTTGTAGAAAACTCTCGTCTTGGTTCCAGGGTTGTCAACTTTTTCAATAATCTCATTTGCTTCCAGTGTAGCAAGTCGTGCCGACAAAATATTTGTGGCAATGCCTTCCTCTGCATTCAGGAAATCCTTGTAGGTGCATGTTTTATTAAAAATCAAGTCTCTGATTAGGAGCAGCGACCATTTATCTCCCCATATATCAAGGGAGTTGCTTATTGGACAATCCGACCTCTTTTCAATTTTGCTCATAAATATATTTTCATTTGCACTTGCACATTGCAAGTATTGTTGTATGTTTGCACTTTCAAATTGCAAGCAAAATTACAAACAAAAAAGAGACAATCAAACAATGGCAACACAAAATTCAACTTACGCAACAGTGCAAACACAGTTTATTACTGCTGCAAACGGTATTAAATTCGCTTACCGCTCTTACGGAAAAGCAGGAGACATTCCTGTTGTTTATTTTAATCACTTAGCTGCAAACCTTGACAATTGCGACCCAAGAATTATGGATGCTATTGCAGCACATCGTCAAATAATTTCATTTGATTACAGAGGAGTTGGTGCAACAACAGGTAAACAGGGAACAAGCATCGCTGATATGGCGAAAGATGGGATTGCTTTTATTCATGCGTTGGGCTACAAGCAAGTTGATATTCTGGCATTTTCAATGGGTGGATTTATTACTCAGGAAATACTTTTAGTAGAGCCGCAATTAGTTCGCAAAGCAATACTTGCAGGCACAGGAACAAGAGGTGGAAAAGGTATCAGTGATGTTGTTGGACTGACTTATAAGGATATTGTCAAGGGGCTGTTTACATTCAGAGATGCCAAGTTCTATTTATTCTTTACTCAAAATAAAATTGGCAAAGAAGCAGCAAGGGATTTTCTCAATAGATTAAAAGAGAGAAAAGCAAACCGCGATAAAAGCGTAGAGCTTTATGTATTGAAAAATCAATTGAATGCCATTAAAAAATGGGGCAATGAAAGCCCTATGGATTTAAGTGTATTCAAACTGCCGGTATTTATTGCCAACGGAGATGCAGACAGAATGGTGCCTACACCACTTTCGTATGATATGGCAAAGCGATTTCCAAATGCTCAACTAAAAATTTACCCTAACTCCGGGCATGGTGGTATTTTCCAATACCACAAAGAGTTTATACCACAAGCAATAGAATTTTTAATTAAGTAAAACGGAAACAAAAAAATCAAAAGATAAAATGAAAGCGTTCACAGTAAGCAAATACAGCAAAAAAGAAAAACTGAAACTTACAGATGTTCCAGTGCCGGTTGTAAAAGACAACGAAGTATTAATTGAAATTCATGCAGCAGGTGTCAATCTGCTTGACTCACTGTTAAGAAATGGTGACTTCAAAATATTTCTGCCTTACAAAACTCCATTCATAAACGGACATGATGTGGCAGGTGTTGTAACTAAAGTAGGTTCACGGGTTACGAAATTCAAATTGGGTGACGAAGTGTATTCACGGCCTGCCGATTATCATTTCGGAACATTTACCGAATTTATTTCGGTTAACGAAAATGATGTTGCACTCAAACCAAATAATATTTCAATGGAAGAAGCCGCATCCATTCCATTGGTTGGTTTGACTGTATGGCAGGCACTCGCTGAAATTGCAAAATTGAAAAAAGGGCAAAGAGTTTTTATTCAGGCAGGTTCTGGAGGTGTAGGAACTTTTGCTATTCAGTTTGCAAAACACATAGGAGCAACCGTTGCCACCACAACAAGCACAGGTAATATTGACTTGGTAAAAAAATTGGGTGCTGATGTAATTATAGATTACAAGAAGGAAGATTTTGAAACTAAGTTGAAAGATTACGATGTAGTGCTGCACAGCAATCGTGATGCAAAAATTCTTGAAAAATCTTTGCGGATATTAATACCGGGAGGCACACTTATTTCATTGACTGGTCCGCCAACGCCTGAATTTGCAAAGCAACTTGGCTTGCCCTGGCATCTGAAATTTATAACCAAACTTTTAAGTTCAGGTGTAAAGAAAAAAGCGAAGAAATTAAATGTCAATTTTTCGTTCCTGTTTATGAAAGCAGACGGAAAGCTGTTGAGTGAAATTACAACTTTAATAAACTCAGGAATTATCAAACCCGTTGTTGACAAAGTATTTCCGTTTGAACAAACCAACGAAGCA
>CAZXMM010000041.1:0-3912 GCA_964641255.1 uncultured Gammaproteobacteria bacterium
TACGGATCCACCACGCACCCATCGCGTTCAGCACGTCACGGTAGTCTGTCGCGCAGTTGGCACGTGACACTGGCGCGTGACACGCGGTTTGTCCGCCAAAAACTCGGCCATCGTCGCTGGTTTGTCCAGGGTCGACGCCATGCCGAAGTGCAGGCGATGTTCCGAGTGCCGTTGCATTATCCGAAGCGCGAAGGCCAAGTCGAAGCAGCGAGTTTGCAGTCCAGCGTGCCGCGCCAAACGAGACAGCAAGCTGCAACGAGCACGCCGACGTCGCGACATCGAAGATCATCGCGCGGATGAGCGTGAAAGGCAGCGGGCGTCACGCGCCAGACGCCGCGGCGAAGCCACCTGTCACGCGCCACCTGCCGAGTCCAAACATGCGAAAGCAAAGGACAAATCGAGTCAAATCGTGGACGGGCCTCCATCCCTGTCACGCGCCAGCTTGGAGCAGCAAGTGGCCGAATTGATGCCACTCTTGAGACAAATCGTGGCAAATCAGGCGCCTGTCACGCTTGATCTGACGCCGCCAAGTATCGGATATCAAAACGAATTCCGGCAAAATCCTGGCACGTGTCACGCGTCAGCAATGCGGTGACGTTTTTTATGTGCTTGTGTTCGTCTCGTGAAACGCACTCACTCCGAAGAGCACGATGTTCCGCCCGCCGATCTCGGCGAGCGGCTCTCTCACCTGCGCCTGCGCGATGCCGCAGCGCTCGAAAACATGCGCCAGTCGCTCGACCATCACGGGCAGCTCGAGCCCATCGTGGGATTTCAGTGCCAAGACAAACTCGAGGTCGTCGACGGATTCAAGCGCGTCATCGCCGCACGCGCGCTGGGTTGGTCGTCCGTTCGTCTGCGCATCGTCGATGCCGATATCGTCGAAGCCAAGTGCATGCTCATTGCATTGCACGACAGGCGCGGCATCACCGAGCTCGAAGAAGGCTGGTTGATCCGCTCGCTGTATCGCGATGACAATCTATCGCAACCGACCATTGCCCAGCGGCTGGGGCGCGACAAGAGCTGGGTTTGTCGGCGTCTGATGCTCGTCGAAAGCTTGGATCAAGCCGTGCAAGCGGATGTTCGTCTGGGCCTGCTCGTGCCACGAGCAGCGATGGCTATAGGGCAGTTGCCACGTGGCAACCAAGCCGATGCGGCAGAATTCGCCATTCGTCGAGGGCTGACGGTGCGCCAAACGGAATTGTTCGTGGCAGAAATTGCAGATTGCGCCGACGTCAAATCCCAAGCGGACGAGATAAAACGTCGACTCGAAGGGACCACACCCCTATCAGGTCCGAAAACAAAACCCAAACGCTCGGCACGTAATGAAGTCGACTGGATATCTGGAGACATTCATTCGTTGCGACAAACCGCCGCCCGGCTCCAAGCACGACTGCTCGCCAGGCCCATCGATACATACGGGGATCAGGCCGCTACGCTGATTCGCGAAAGCCTTATCGCGCTTGCCCCGGTGTTGTGCGCGCTGCTCAATACAATCGATAAAGTCGCTGGCAAAGATTCAGACAGAAAAGAGGCTGCATGACCGCAGTATGGCGAAACCGCGAAGAGATGATTCACCAATTGATCAAGCTCGCCAAACAAAACGTCTCCAAGCGCGGCATTGCCCGAGCACTAAAAATCGGCCGCAACACGGTCAAAGCATTGCTCGAGGAGCACGATATCCAGCGCGCCATCGAGCATTCTGCTTTGCCGCAGAAACCGACGCGATTGCCAAAAGCATCGAAACTCGACGCATTCAACGATCGGATCTTCGAGCTCTTCAAGCAATATCCCGACATCACGGCGCAACGAGTTTTCGAGATTCTACGTGACGAGGGCTATCAAGGAAAATATACGATCGTCAAAAAGCGCGTCCGCAAATTGCGCCCTCCTCCGCGTCCCGAGCCGAGCTTGGCAACTCCCGAATGTCTACCGGGCGAAAAGGCCGAATGCGATTGGTCGCCTTACACGATAAAGTATACCGACGGTTCGCGCGAAGGCATACAAGCATTCGGATACACATTGCGGTATTCGACTCGAAAATTTTATCGCGCATACCGGACAAACGATCTTTACCCGCTCATGGAGGGGCACGTCGCGGCATTCGAGCGATTCAACGGATGTGCTCACGTGTGCATCTACGACGGGCAGACGCCAGTCGTCTCGCGGTGGGAAGGCTACCAGGCCATTTACAATGCCCGGTTTCTCGCGTTCGCAGCGCATTACGAATTCCGAGTCGAAGCCGTGAAGGGTAATCCCAACGCAAAGCCACGGGTCGAGCGCAGCTTTTGGGAATTCGAGCGGTCGTTTCTCAATGGGCGATCGTTTGCCAATTTCGATGACCTTCAAGCGCAATTGGCCCATTGGATCGATACCATCGTCGACCAGCGGCGTCGCCATGGAAGCACGGCGCTCGAGCGATTCGAAAAGGAGCGCGAGCACCTGATCCCATTGCCTCGACATCATTACGACACCGCTCGTGTCGTATATCGCACCTGCACCATTGATGGATTCGTGGCCTGGGCCGGCAACGAATACGCCGTGCCCTACGACCACGTCACCGATATCTTGCCGGTGCGCATCACCCAGCGCGAGTTATTCGTATACGCCGCCGATTTGCGCTGCATTGCGCGTCACGAGCTGGCCCCGCGAGGGACCGGGAAGAAATTCGACCCCGAAGGTTTTCATCGGCCTGCTGAGCGCAAAAGCCCGGTGGATCTCGATATGATTGGCGTTGCTTTTGGACATCTTGGCGAGCAATCCGCCGAATTCTTTCGCCAAATGAGCGCTGGGCCGGCACGAGTATGGGGACACCAAGCGCGCCTGATTCTGCTTTTGCGTGAGCGTTATGCCACGACAGACCTCGACGCCGCGCTGGGGCATGCCCTTTCTTATGGGGCATTCGATTCCAAATCCGTCGAGCGAATTCTCATCGCTCGCGCCGTACCTCGTCAGCTCGACGAATACGTCGCTGAAGAAACGGCCAAGCGTATCGCTCGTACGGCTGGAAAAAAACGCACCATTCCGCGCGATTTACGCGAATACGACCGATTGCCAGGTACCTCTCCGTCCTCCGATGATGAATAGAAAGGAGCGTTGTTCATGGTAAAACGAAATGCAAGTGGAAGCATCGATCCGCCTGTGGGTGATGATCTCGTCGTCACACGAATTCAGCAGCACCTACAGTTTCTCGGAATGACTCATACCCGCGAAAAACTCGACGAGTTGCTCGCGTATGCATTGCGCGAGCGTCCGAGCCATACCGTATGGCTCGAGCATGTCCTTGGTGCCGAAGTTGGGCAAAAGCTGGAATCGCGCATTGCTCGGCGGGTCGACTCGAGCGGCCTGCGTGAGCGAAAAACGCTGGAAGCTTTCGATTTCAATTTCCAGCCCAAGCTCGACAAGGCATTCATCCTGGAAATGGGACGCCTCGATTTCGCACGTCGTCACGACGACTTGGTCATCACCGGAAAAAGCGGGACGGGTAAGAGCCATTTGCTCAAGGCATTCGGCCTTCGAGCCTGTCAGCAGCAAATTTCGATGCGTTATGCCCGCTGCGTCGACTTGCTCGACGACTTGTATGCGGGTTTGGCGGACAATACCTATACGCGTCGCCTTCACGCGTGGGCACGTCCGGAATTGCTCATCATCGACGATGTGGGCCTGGGTCAAGTCAAAAAACGAGAGAATGAGCCTACGGCCGCGCATATGCTGTTCAATCTCATCGACCGTCGTCATGGCCGATGCTCGACCGCTGTTTCCTCGAATATCGCGCTCAGCGAATGGGGAAAGTATCTCGGTGATGCTACGATTGCGATGGCCATCCTCGATCGGCTCGTTATGCACGCGTTGCGCATTGAAATCGACGGCCCGAGCTATCGCCAGCACGTGGCCGAGCAGCGCTCGAAAAAGCGC
>CAZXMM010000042.1:0-3892 GCA_964641255.1 uncultured Gammaproteobacteria bacterium
GCACGCCGAGATACGTAAAGCCGATGACGCCGAACAACACGACGATGATCGACAGCACGATGGTTAAAACCGGGCGTTTGATGCAGGTGGCGGAAAGGCTCATGAGGTCTTAGATTTAAAGGTCAAAATTGGTATCGAACTTTTTTTGTTTATATTGCAAATCACTCAATTCGGAAAATTGCTTGAAATTCTGGTATGTTGCGGATGCTTTCAAAGGCGAGGTCAATCTGCGCATTTTCTTTTGCAAATCGAAAATCTTGATTTGCAGCTTGACGCAATGTTTCTAATGCCGTATCAAATTCACCATCCATAGCCGCCAATCCGGCTAATCTATAGAGAACGCGATCATCAGTTTTTGATTTGTTTGAACCGAGTGACTGTAGTTTTTCCACGTAAAGTGAAGCATCAGCATGATTAAGTTTTTTCTTTAAGATTGCCATGTTATAACAGGACGACAAACTATTTGAATCGATCTCAAGAGCTTTTGCATAATCAGCCATTGCTAATTCCATTTCGCCCATGTATGAATAGACAAGGCCTCTATAATTATAATCCCAGCGCGATTTCGGATCTAACTCAATAGCTATTCCATATCGTTCGATAGCCTCTTGATAGCGGCCCAAAACTCTAAGAGAATCTGCCCAATTTGAGTAAGCTTGTGAATACTTTGGATCGATTTCAATAGCTTTATTATATTGTTCTATGGCTTCTTCATACTGCCCCAAATCTCTTAACCGATTTCCCCAAGCATTGTAAGCCCAAGTATCTTTCAGATCAATTTCTATGGCTCTTTTGATTTGCTCAATGGCTTCGTCGTGATGACCTAATTTGCCAAGGCTCCATCCCCAATTGTGGTAAGCCTGAACGAATTTAGGATCAATTTCGATAGCTTTTTTATAATAATCAAGCGCTTCTTTGTGACGATTCAGTTTACCAAGATTCCAACCCCATCGGTTATAAGCAACTATATACTTTGGATCGATTTCAATAATTTTCTTGCACTGCTCAATCGCTTCATCATGCCGATCTACTCGCCCAAGAATCAAGCTCCAGTTGTCATAAGCCAGAACAAATTTAGGATCAATCTCTGTGGCCTTCTTATATTGTTCGATGGCTTCCTCGTAATGGCCCAAATCTGTTAATCGATTGCCCCAAGCATTATAAGCAGCAACATATTTCGGATCGATCTCAATAGCCTTCTTGTACTTCTCAATAGCTTCTTCATGGCGATCTAATTTACCTAGACTCAATCCCCAGTCCTTGTAAGCCGTAAGATATTTCGGATCGATTTCTAAAATTTTTTTGTACTGTTCGATGGCTTCTTCATAGCGACCCAATTTATAAAGGCTTGAGCCCCAGTTGTCGTACGCAACAACAAAATTGGGATCAATTTCAATCGCTTTCGTATATTGTTCAATAGCCTCTTGGTGACGCCCCAAAGCTCGCAAGCGGTTGCCCCAACTATTGTAAGCCCAGACGTACTTTGGATCGATTTCAATTATTTTTTTAAACTGCACTATGGCTTCTTCATTGCGGCCTAATTTACCAAGACTAAACCCCAAATTATGATAAGCATCAACATACTTGGGATCAATCTCGATGGCTTTCTTGTTTTTCTCAACGGCTTCTTCATGACGACCCAATTCGATAAGACTCCATGCCCAACTCGCATAAGCTACTTTATCTTGAGGATCGATCGCTATGACTTTTTGGATTTGATTAATAGAGTCATCATATCTACCAAGCTTATTATAGCAATATGCTAAACGGAAAATAGCTTTTTGATGATTAGGATTATTAGCAATGACGATGTTCGTAGCTCTAAGGGCAAGTTCCGGGTTATTGTCGGAAATCAACAGCGCTTTAGCCATGAGAGCGCTTTCATAATCAAGATACAAAGCGAATATCTCACCAAAGCAGATCAGAGCTTTTTCAATTTGTTTTAGTTTATTGCCATAAACTTTGGCTACGCGGTTAAGTAAAATAGCCTTTTGATAGTCAGAGAAAGAGTGCTTTAATAGTTTAGATTTCTTCTCATCCAAGTCATCTTCTTTCAACTCTCCGGACACTGTTTCGATAAGGCCTTGAGCAAAGGTGAACTTTTCAGGCAGTATTGAATCAATATCGTTCAGAGCATCGCACGCTAAATTGAATAAGTTCCTTGCTGTTTTAATGCTATAATCCGAGGCTCGGACAATCATGTCTAAATTATCATCCGCAATCTCGGCATGTGCCAAAGCCTGATAATAACTAATTTCAGAGATGACCTGTAGATCCTGCTCCGAAAGAATCAAGCGCAGACGAAGATCACGCCATTTTTCCCACGGGTTTTGTAACTGTTGTTGAAAATGTTGCAGAATTTTTCCAGCCGGCTCTGCAAGCAAAGCTTGTGAGCGGTTGCGAAGATTGGTGAGAATGATTTTGCGGGCAACATCATGAAGCTTCCAATATTTTCCGCTTCCTTCTACTACCGATGATTGACCCACCAGCCATTCAAAAGCTTTATCAACATCATCCTTTATCAGTATCGCGAGAAGGTCTTGATTGAACCGATAGAAGAATGCAGCTTGGCGTAGCCAATTTTGATGTTTCGGATTGGGAAACATCTCAAAGAGCCTGTCTTCTATCTTTTGTAAGTGGCCAGTTGAAAAGAAATGCTCCGGATCGATGCCGCTATTCGCCCAAAGATCAAGCCAAAAGGGATAGCCACGGGTGCTGTTATGTATCTTTTCAATAATCTGAGGATCGGCTATATCACGGCGTTGCAGCAAAAGGGCGCTGGTCTCTTCAAGAGTAAAAGGCTCTACCTTGAAAGCTAAAAGCTCGCCGCCCCACTCATCATGCCAGTGACGATTGACTTCCGTCAAAGGCTCGCGTCCGGCAACAAGAAGACGTAAATCAAACTTAATCTGCTCTTCATGTTCAACGAGCAGATCTTTTAACAACCAGCGATCAACACTTGGCGGGATTTTTTCGTAGGTGTCTATTGCTAAAATAAATCTCGTGTTATCTTTGCAGTGCCCATTAATTTCTTCAACCAATTTATCGGTAATTTCCCGCACGGGTGCATCAAGCAATTTAGCATCTTTTTCGTCCTTTGCCGTGCGCCA
Source organism: uncultured Gammaproteobacteria bacterium (assembly GCA_964641255.1). Taxonomy (GTDB): domain Bacteria; phylum Patescibacteriota; class Microgenomatia; order JAMCZE01; family JAMCZE01; genus CAZXMM01. The sequence goes on from CAZXMM010000042.1 coordinate 3,111, forward strand.
AACCGATGCCAGTTTTTCTAAACCAATCTCCACTAAATCAGCAGCAGCATCGCCAACCTCACGAACGGTTTTGCCGGTCTCAGTGCCGCCCAATAATTCTCCACCAATTTGAGCCCCTTTGATGAGAAGTTTGGTAATGGCGCCCGGCGATTCTCCACTCGATTTCGCGGCTTCATTAACCAATTTTTCAAATCTGGCAATCAGCTCTTGTGTTTCTTCGAACTCAATTTGTTTATCAGTATGGCGGGTTTTGCGGAGAATAGTTTTGATAACGGCAAGCGGGTCGTTAAGCTCATCAAAATTCGCGTCGAACTTGCAGACCATCTCTTCCTGCGCATGGCGCAAAAGGAATTGCTGCAAAAGTTTAGATTTGCCAATTCCACCGAGGCCAAACAGATTCACAATGAATCGGCGTGATTCATCAATAGACTTGTTCCATTCGCGAGCAAAATCTTCCAAGATGTTTTCTCGGCCGATAAAACGAGCATCAATTGGATTGGCCTTTGGGCCACGATTACGAAGTCCCACGTGAGTTTTTAGTTTACTTTTTTACTGTTGCAAAAACATCTAACTGCACAACAGATGATTGTATAGATGAACTTGATCTAACTTTAAATATAGCACAAATCCTGAATCTTGCAAACATTTCTCAATTACTCTGCGGCGTCAACCTTTTAATGAACGGAACAAGCAACGCCAGCAAAATGCCGGCGCCAATTATAACCATCGCAACGGCGCCGAAGAGATTGAGCAGCGCTTTGGTCATTGGCTAAAAAATCCAC
>CAZXMM010000043.1:0-3786 GCA_964641255.1 uncultured Gammaproteobacteria bacterium
CCGCATTCCACACCACTGTGTGCGATCCCATTTCCTGATTCTCATTCACCAGCGTTGCCACAGTCTCGCCGCGAAGACTGTACACGCTCACTTCCACATGACTCGCTTCCGGCAGTGAATAAATAATCTGCGTCGATGGGTTGAACGGATTAGGAAAATTTTGCAGCAACACGTGACTTGAAGGTTGAAGCTCCGCCGCCAAATTTTGTGAATCAAAATACGTTTGGGTGCCGGCAATCAATTGAAATCTTTTCTCCGTCAGGTTGCGTGTCGCGAATTGCAAGCGCTGGTTGCGGCGCAGATCATAAGCCGTTTGGGTTTCGCGATCGATTAGAAAAACTTCAAAGCTCGGCGGAATACTCTGAATTCCTTCGAACGCCAGCGACAACATTTCATCTGCCGGATTGAGCGCGGAGGCCAATTCCCACGTGTGGCCGTTGGCGGAACTCCGGCGAATATCGGCGGTGAACTGCTCGTTCAAAACCAACTCGACGCCATCGACGAGACGCAGCGGCTCGTGCAAATCAAATTGATCTTCATCATCGTTGGCCAATTCATTTTGTCCAACAAAATTGAAGCGGCTCGAATTGCGGCTATTCTCGGCGGTGATTTGAATCAGCCAGTTTTTCGCATCGTTATTTTCCACCGAATAAAATGATGCCGCGCTTTTCAATCCTGCCAAACCGGGCCGGATGGAAAACGTGGCGGCCTGGCTCAGCCAAATCGCGTAGCCTTTCCACGGCTCCAATCCGGCGGTGTTGATCTGCCAATCGCCTTCGAAGCTCCACAGCTCGAACGTGCCGTTGGAAACCCGCAGGCTGTCAAACGGAATATTATAATTGAACGGATTGCCGATGAGACTCCAACTCGAAGACAACGCGATATTGTACGGCGCCGTCGTCACCACCGTTGTGCCGCTGCTCGTTTTCAGTTTTACGTTTCGGCGCGTCGTCAACAACGCGAAGCCCATGTCCGGCGACATTTGCAGGCTGCCGAAATTGGGATACTCTTTCAAAAGCTGCGTTGGCCGCTCCACGCCAAACCAGCGGAGTTTGGTGTTGTCATAATCGCCCAAGCTGGAATTGGCACTCAAAAACGCCGCGGGCGATTTGTTGTCGAGATCGAGCGGAACGGAGAAGAGCCGATACGCGCCGGCCTCGTTGCCGCTCGGTTGCGCCGCCGGATTCGCCACGCCGTTCGGGCAATACACGCGCAGCGGGTAGACGCGGCTCTTCGCCGTGTTGTTGTACTGATCTTGCGCGGTCACATAAAACTCCGCGCCGCGATTGGTCGCCACCGCCGCCGGAATCGTCTGCGTGTAGTTGCTGCCGTTTGGCGACATGGCCTGACTGGAAAAACTCGCCGCGCCGGCGATGCGGTAATACAAAGTTGTATTCTTGATACTCGAAACATCGGTAATGCTTAGTGAGACCGGCGTTTCGGTATTCAGATTTACTTTCTGCGCATAAGACACTACGCTCAAAATTGGCGGATTTTTATCTTCTGCCGATGGAATCGCTGATACCGCATTTGAATAGCCGCTTGCTTGTAGCGCTTTATTTATGGCGGTCAAGCGAAAATAATAAGTTGTTCCATTTGAAAGATTAACTATAGTTTTGTTGGTATTAGCAACACCATCAACTGAATCAATTTTAGTCGTGGGATTAACTATGGTTCCGCCATAAATGCGATAGCGCAAGAAATCGGCTCCGGTATTGGCGTCCCAGCTTAAGATAACCTGTTTGTCGGCTGTAGTTGCTCGTAAGTTTTGCGGAACTGCAGGAAGGCTTCTTGACTCTGTTACAACCAAAGTCTGATTTGCTGAAATATTTGTTAATATTTGAGCGATCCCGGAAGGCCACTCAATCTTGAGTGAATCAACAATTTTTGCATCACCCAATCCGAAGTGCTGAGTAAGATCGTCTTGCGAGCGGTAACCTTTTCCGGTAGTAATTTGTCGATATTGTTTCTTTGAATTTGCAGTGAGAGTAAGCCATGCCCCAATTCCTGCTCTATTTGAAGACGTTCCATTTGCTTTTACTTTCAACCAATTTCCAGCAACTGCGATATTTCGATAAAGTTGATCCACGCCTGGTCTCTCGTAAGACCCAATATAGATGTCAACCTTGCCATCATTATCAAAATCTGATGCTGCTAAGGTATGGACTTGACTTGTTATATCTAACCCTGACTGCAAAGTCGCATCCGTGAAGTGGCCATCACCATCATTAAGGTAAAAACTTGTTCTTTTTCCATCATTGTTTGTTAATAAAATAACGTCCAAATCTCCATCGTTTTCAAAATCATTAAATGAACTTCCTCGAAAGCCACTTGTAGTTGTTATTAACCCAGATAACGCAGTTACACCTAAAAAACTAGTGCCATTATTATTCTTCATTAGGTGAAGAACCCAACTACTGGTACCAAATAGTAAATCGAGATAGCCGTCATTATTATAATCAACAAATTCAGCTCCATGACAATCTTCGGGAGGAAAATCAAGGTGTAGAGAAGCGGCTATTTCTGAAAATTTATTTCCGTCATTTCTAAAAAAATAGTTAGGTGCCGGTCCTGTATTGGGAACAAAGACATCAATGTCTCCATCGTGATCAAAATCTCCAGTGGCAATACCTCTTGTATCAGAGAACAAACCAGTCAAGCGACTGTTAGCGGTATAATTTTCAAAGGTGTTATTTCCTAAGTTCCGTAATAAGATATTATTTGGCTCTTGTACAGTTCCAAAAAACAAATCCAAATTTCCATCCTTGTCAAAATCAAGCCAGGATGACGAAAAAACACGGGATGCTATGGAGCCTATGCCAGCAACTTCGGTGAAGGCGCCTTTTCCATCGTTTTTAAACAGAAAAGAATTTTTAGGTCCTAAATATTCGCCGCCAATGTAAATATCCAAGTTTCCATCATTATCATAATCTCCTGTTATACCGACCTGAAAAGCACCACTGCCAGTAGGCACGGGTAGTGAATTTAAAGCCGGCACTAATGTGAATGTCAAATCGCTGTTATTCTTGTAAAATTGACTTCCGGTGTTATGAATAACCAAAATATCGGGTTTAAGGTCGTTATCAAAATCATTGAATGACACTGAATTTGTTTTAAACGGTGAGTTTATTTTTGCTGTGGTGGTTATGTTTTCAAAAAATTGTTGAGCAATGAGATCTCGTGCCGATAAAATTAGTAAAAATATAACAACGTTCCTTTTCATAATTGGCACCCTTAGCATTCCCTTCGTAGTTTGATTTTATTTTTCGGCGACGACTATTGAAACAGTGGTAGGTTTTCCGTTTTCGAGCTACCACTGTTATCTGATAAAGTCAGAATAAAATCCGTTGCGCCGAGCGCCGCAGCGTCAATCCTTCTGGCAATTTTGAGGAGTCGCCTCCGCGCTTTTCGGAGCAGAGTCAATCGTCAGCTTGTGTGCCCCACTCGCGGCAGCCGCAGGTTGTTTCCCTTTGCAACGCCAATGCAAAATATACCCGCCACCGCATGAGAATGCGGCAAGTGGCTTGGCAAAAACGTAGCCCCGGCCCCTTGTGGGTCGCTGTCCTTGGCAAGAGCCGCCCATCCCGCCGCAGCGGGAGGCGGGGACTGCAAAATTTTTACTTCTTTTGCAAAATGTTTCGCGCGCCGCGTCTCAGGCCAAAAGCCTGCCGATGATTTCTTGCATGCGGAAGGGAAAATTCGGCTGGCTAAATGCCAAGCCCGGCGGCAAACGAAGATTGTTGCCGGCAACTGTTTCAAAATTGCAAGAATCCTTGCTCCGTTAGG
>CAZXMM010000044.1:0-3780 GCA_964641255.1 uncultured Gammaproteobacteria bacterium
CAGACGTGTTTCATATTCCTTCTTTTTTAATCTTCTTTAATCCTCCGACCGTTATACGCAACTCTTGGGCATCCTGCTAACATCAAACTGACTGCATGAGACGAACATTCTTAAAAACCGAACAACAAGTAGTTACCGCTCTATCAGACAGGCTATCGCTTCGTTTTAAAAATATTTTGCCACCGCACATTTTAAAAAATAATTTTATCGCAGCCGCACAAGTGGCACATTTTGTTTTGCCGCAAACGCTACAAACCGACCCAATAGCAAAACAAAAAGAGCCACTTTTCCCAACGCTTTATGATACTAATGTATGTTTCTTAGTCAAAATGTATTTTATTCAGAGAGGAATTATAATTTTACATTAAATTAAATTTAAAAATGAAATCAATCATAAATAAGTTCATTGCTTTCTTATTGTTTTCGTTTTTGTTTGGGAAAATGAATGCGCAGGAGTTTGGATGGGCGGCAAACTTTGGAAGCACATCTTATGACAGAGGGTATTCATTGACATTGGATTCATTGGGCAATGTTTATACTACAGGATATTTTCAGGGAACTACTGATTTTGATCCCGACACCGGAGTTTTCAATCTCACATCTTTTGGCGCCTCTGACCTTTTTGTAAGTAAACTTGATTCAGCAGGAAATTTTATTTGGGCAATTCAAATTGGAGGCATATCATCTGATGGTGGTAATAGTATTGTAGTTGACGATTCGGGTTTTATTTATTTAACTGGAAATTTTAACGACACTGCTGACTTTGACCCTAAGAGCGGAGTTTACAACCTGATTTCTGCTGGCAGCAATGATATATTTGTTTGCAAATTAGACAGTGGCGGTAACCTTGTTTGGGCGAAACGAATGGGTGGTACAAGTACAGATATTGGAGCTTCAATCTGCTTAGACCCTTGGGGCAATGTTTATAGTACTGGCTACTTTTATGATACCGCTGATTTTGATCCGGGTATTGCTGTGTACAATTTTATATCAGCGGGGTTAGGAGACATGTACGTTAGTAAACTTGACAATAACGGTAATTTTATTTGGGCAAAACAAGTTGGGGATTATCCAATTGAAGATGGTTATGGAATCTGTATTGATGGATTGGGAAACTCCTATATAACGGGACATTTTGGACATACAGTTGATTTTGACCCAGGTCCTGGTGTTTTCAATTTAGTTTCAAATGGGCAATTTGACATATTCATTCTCAAATTGGATACCGCTGGTAGTTTTGTTTGGGTTAAGCAGATTGGAGGAGGCGATATTGACGAAGGGTATTCAATAACTTTAGACAAATCTGGAAATATTTTAACAACAGGGGAGTTTTATGGTACAGTTGATTTTGATCCGGGAATCGGAACTTATTATTTAACTGCGGGTTCAATTTGGGATATATTCATAAGTAAATTAGACCCAAACGGGAATTTTTTATGGGCTAAACGAATGGGAAATGGTGGAATTCCTTACGATAATAGAGGGAATGGAATAACTACTGATAAATGGGGTAGTGTTTATACAACTGGTTATTTTGAAGGCACAGTTGACTTTGATCCCGGACCGGCAACTTACTATCTTACAATGGCGGGAAGCGGAAACACAGCACATGATATTTTTATTCAGAAGCTTGATGAATTCGGAAATTTTGTTTGGGCTGTCAGAGTTGGTGATACCGGATTAGATTATGGCAATTCAATAGCTGTTGATTTATCTGGCAGTGTTTACACAACAGGTTTTTTTTCAGTCTCACCTGACTTTGATCCCGGAATAGATACTTTCAATTTATCTTCAAATGGAAGTAACGATATCTTTATCTATAAATTACGTCAGAATTTCTGCAACTTTATGTCCGTTAATATAGATAGTGTTGCTGACATTACATGCACAAACTCGTTAGGATTTGCATCCGGCTACCCAATAAATGGAATTGCACCTTATACCTACTCATGGAATACTATTCCTACAACTTATGATTCTGTTGCTTCTTTTATTCAGGATGGAATTTATACATTGACAGTTACAGATGATTCAAGTTGTACAAGAAACGTTTCAATTTTGATTAATGACTTTTCTGCACCATTTATTTATGACCTTAATGTTAATTTGATTGCGACAAATTTTCGTCCAAACCAAACCGCTCATATTTGGCTTAATGCTGACAATAAAGGTTGTGTTCCAGTTTCAGGAGAATTAATATTAATTTTAGACAGCTTAGTAGCTTACAGCGGAGCTAACCCAGTTCCAGATTCTATCTCCGGTGATACTTTGAGATGGAATTACGCAAATCTGATTCATGATTTTATTCATTTTAAAACCCATGTTACGGTTACAACCTCTCAAACAGCAATTAGTGGAGATTTGATATGTCTAAAAGCAATTATTAATCCGATTGCCGGAGATGCTGATTCAACAAACAATGCAAGGGAATACTGTTCCCGTGTGGTAAATTCTTATGACCCCAATGAAAAACAAGTATTTCCGATTGGTGAATGTATCCCCGGGTATATTGATTCAAGCCAACTGCTTACCTACACAATAAGATTTCAGAATATCGGAAATGCAGATGCCCTTAACATTTTTATAATTGACTCTCTTGATAATGCCCTTGATTTAAATACAGTTAGGGTTGTGTGCAGTAGTCATTATATGCATACCGAAATTTTGCCCTCAAATGTCTTAAAGTTTGTTTTTAATAATATTAATCTACCTGACAGTTCAACAAATGAAGCATTAAGTCATGGTTATGTTGTTTTTCAAGCATTACTTGATTCTAATTCCGGCTCAGGAACCGTTATTAAGAATAATGCACATATTTATTTTGATTATAATGCGCCCGTTAATACTAATATGGTTATAAATACTGTGTTTACTGGAAATCCATATCCTTCAGCAACTGTTCTTCAAAATAGCACTACTCTAACTGCATTGACCGCTGGAGCCACTTACCAGTGGGTTTACTGCGATAGTGGATATGCCTTCATTTCTGGTGCAACAAATCAGAGCTATACTGCTACCACAAATGGTAATTATGCGGTTATTGTAAGTTCAAATGGTTGTTCAGTTTTGTCTTCTTGCTTTAGCATTAACACTGTTGGCATTTCCAATTTATCCAAAGAAAAAGACTACATACTTATAAAAGATGTTTCTTCTGGAAATTACATTCTTTACTTTTCACAACCCATAACTAACGGGTCAGTGAAAATCTTTTCATTAACGGGTCAAAAGGTTTTAGAACAATTAACCGTAAACGGCAACCAAACTCTTTTGAATATTTCTTCTTTAAAAGATGGCGTTTATATATTAGATATTAATTATTCAGGGAAAAATTCAAAAGAAAAAATGATAATAAATTAAGTTTATGGTTTCAATCATGCTGATAAAAACCTCTCCCGCAAAAAATACAATGTTAAAAACCGCCAAATGCCAACACTCAAACCAAAGTTTTTAAGAGAGTATTTTTTCTCCAACCAAAATAAAATTATTTTTTAAAATTCCCCACCGCATAAAAATATTTTTAAAACGCAACGGCACTGTGCTAACACGAACCGCCATAGCATCTAATGTAAATCACTTTGAAGAAAGTGTGTTTGGACTTCAAACAGTTGTGCTTCGTGGGCAGAGTAGAGCTGCGTATAACAGTAAGCTTAAACGAAATTTAAAAAAGAAGGGCTTTGAGAGGTAAACAAACAGTAATGCAAGTAACAAACATTCTGCAAGTTCGGAGAGTTGTGGTTTCTATCCCTTCTTTTTTAAACTTCGTTAAGCCCTTCTTCGTTA
>CAZXMM010000045.1:0-3768 GCA_964641255.1 uncultured Gammaproteobacteria bacterium
AGTTCCGGGCGGACAGTTCAACATTCCCCCACCGAACGCAAAGCTTTGCCCGTTAGCTGGCATTTTAAAAACCTTCTGCTATGGGACTCTTCGGTAATAACGACAAAGATTTTTTTTACGAGTACTGGATTGGTAAAGACATCAATCTTAAAAAGTACTGGACAGCATACAAAGATGGACAAGGTTATATGCAAAAGTTCGAGGACATGAAATGTTATGTTTTTGAAATTACTTTTGAAACTCCCCCAAAACATCTTCCATTATTTAACTTAGAACCAATTTACAAGACCCTTAAATCATATTATCATGAATTAAAGGAAGACATTCTTAGTAAAAATGAATATGGTTCTGCTGGACCATTTTTCATTTATGAAATCAATAGAGGCTCTGGTATTTGGACTTTTTTAGGAGAGCTTTGGTATACTTTAGTTTTAGGTACAACTTTATCAGAAGAAAAAATTAAAGGACAACGACTTGACAACCTTGAAAAAAAGCTAAGGATACTTAAAGAATATTTTGGCGAAGGAACTGTTCGCTCTGAACTATTTGAAAATTTCATGAAAACGGACACACCCATTGAAACTCAAGAGGCATTACAAAATTTATTTGACGAAAAAATAAAGACTATTAAAATTTCAAAGCAACCTTTCACTGGTGAAATTGAAGAGAATAGAAAAGAAATGTTAGACATAAAAAAGCTATTGACCGATGGCGACGAAAACGCCAGCTAATATTGGTTTAACAAAAGCACCTTTATTATTATTAATCCTATTAAAAATGACAGAAGAACAAAAATTAGAATATCAGGAAATAAGAGACGAATCTGCTCTCTTAACTCAAATAATCTCAACAACTGCGAATTTTTCTGTTCTTGGGAGTATTGCAATTTTTAGTTTCATTTCCTCAAAACAAGAAACACCCTTTTTATTATTCGGGCTTGCATTATTAGTCATTTATCCAGGATGTTATATAATAATTTCAAGAATTCAATCAATCTTAAGACTTGCTGCTTATGTGTATGTTTTTATAGAATCACAAAGCGACATAAAACACGAAACAAGGCTATTAAAATTTTATAGTAAGTCAAAACTGAGATTTAGCAAAACAATTCTATGGGTATTTCTTGGACTCATTTTAATTAATATCGGACTATTTATTTCAAAAGGATATTATAGCTTTTTTAATATTAGCCTTTACCTCATAAGCTTAATAATTTATGGACACATTTATTATCTCATGACAAGAGATTGGAAAATGAGATTTATCGAAACTTGGGAAGAAATAAAAAAGCAAGAAAAAAACGCCAGCTAACAGCGAGGCTTTGCGTCAGCGGGGGGCGACGAACATATCCTCATCTTAATGCTACTATCAGCGGCATATCGGGCTGACCGAACACAGATGAGCTATAGAATATATTTTCAACTTTTGTATCTTTAATCGGCTTCAGTTCCGGGCTTAACGTTTTCCAAATGCCCCGCCGAACGCAAAGCCCCAACGTTAGCGGTCATGCTATTGCGACAGTGCAAACATTAAACTGACACTAAATGGACACAACAATACAACAAATGACATTGTATGAATTAATGACTGCGGTCGGGACACTTTTAGGTCCCATTATTGGTGTGCTGACTGCATTTTATTTAGTTCGTGTAGACAGACGGAAAGAAAACAAGAAAGAAGCAAAACGGCTTTCTTTAGTAAGACGTTCGTTACTTGAAGCAGTTAGACATTTAAGTAAAGCTATAGAGAACCAAAATAAGGGACTGAAAACCTACATTGAAGCGATACAACAAGATGAGACAAATATTTATAGGTTTCCAGTGGTTATTGCAATAAAACCAAACCGGTTTAGAGAATTTCTACAAACGGACATTTACAACATTCTAACAAAATTAGAGACTAAGCAGGACGAAGAAACGCATGGAATTTACAACAAGTTCATGACATCTATTGACACGACAGAGTTCTTATTCAATCAACTTATACAACTTCGCCAAGACACAATTTCAAAACATTCAACAAATCTTAAAGCGATTAATGAAATAAATAACAAAATGTTCCATGTAGCGTTGGCTGCTCGTAGTTTGCCCAAGACAAACGGAGAAAAGGCAAATACTGCTGATGCACTAGCATTTTACCAAAAGCAACTGAAAACAGAACGAAAAGACAACGAAACGGACTTTGACTATTACAGAAATAACTTCATAAATCCGTTTGTTCAACAGCGAGAAGATTTAACTAAAAGTCAGTTGGGGCTTGAATTATTCTTTATTGCTGTAGAAGGGCGGAACATTGCTGACGATGAAGACCATCTAATTGAAAGCACAATTAGTTTGATTGAACACACCATAAATGGACTTAATGATACCAAAAATATTCTGGACAGGACAGCCAGTAAACTTGCCGACTGAAGAAGCACGAACCGCTAACAAGGTATTGCCAAAAGCGGGGGTGAAGTGCTTCTATGACACTTTTGTGCTTAACCGAACATTAGTTTTTCAAATCAACAGTAGTGCTGAAACGCCCCGCCTTCGGCAATACCCGAACCGTTACTTGCAATGGCAAATGCAACACCCTAATAATTCAATAACACTTTTCTATGGACACAAAAAAGTTTGACAATTTCGACAACGGGTCTTTCAAGCGTTTCTCAAACCCTTCATTAATTGAAAAGGACTTGCAGACACTTGTTGGTATCATAAAAGGTATCAAAAGTGACAGCGTTATTAATGACAAAGAACACAGTGAAGTCGCAGCATGGATTAATTCTCATAAGGCATACGAGGACAAACAACCTTACAAAGAAGTAATCGACATTATTCGCCAAGCCTTAGCCGACAACATTTTGACACACGAAGAGAGTGAGAATATTATTTGGTTCTGCAACCAGTACATTAACAAAACTGGATATTTTGATGCTATCACCTCTGGCATTCAATCTTTGACAGGAATTATAAAGGGCATAGCAATTGACAATGAAATTAATATTAAAGAACTTGAGTACTTAGACCAATGGCTGGAAGAACATGACTTCTTAAAAAACACCTGGCCTTATGACGAACTTTATAACTTAACGACAAATATTATACAAGACAGAATAATTACAACCGAGGAACATGAAGCCTTACTTAATTTTTGTAAGGCTTTGGTGGGTGACAAAGAAGACAGTTCAAACTCCGCATTAATTTCTTCACTCAAAACTGGCTTTTATCAAATTGACCCAACAATAACAATTCAGGAAAACATTTTTTGCATAACAGGAAATTCAAAGAAATTTAAACGCCGAGAAATTGCAGAAAAAATAGAACTGTATGGTGGCTTTGTGGTGGACAATGTAAGCTCAAAGCTTAATTACCTTGTAGTTTGTGACGAAAAAAATTCATGTTGGGCATTTACATGTTATGGACGCAAAATCGAAGAAGCAATCAAACATCGTAAACAAGGAACAAAGCTTCTTATCGTTCATGAGTTTGACCTTTACGACACATTGGAGGGACTTTAATTCATCCTGACGAGCCACATGCAAGTAACATTGGGTTTGCTGCTATGCTGGCTGACGAATAAGTCCTCATCTTTTTGTTCGCTATCAGCAGTAGTCCGGGCTCGACGTTCAATGTTCAGCTTTTTGTTGTTACCTTCAACTTCAGTTTTTCAATTGGACTGCGGTTCCGGGCTGGACATTATAAAATACCAGCACAGCAGCAAGCCCTGCTCGTTGTAGGCTATTTTACTCCATGATAGTGACAGCATTCATATTTTTTGCAGTTG
>CAZXMM010000046.1:0-3733 GCA_964641255.1 uncultured Gammaproteobacteria bacterium
AGTCTCCTTTGCCTAAGTAGCGTCGGTGCAACGCTAGCGCAGGGCTGGCCGTGGACATGTTCTTGCGTGCCGCCTAACGCTCAGCATCAGCGGCCGCGCGCAGCGCCGTCCGCTGCATGCTGTTCTTGGCCGGCCGTTGGAGTGGGGATCTTGAACGGCTGGATCCGCCAGTACGTCAGGGACCGCCACAGCCACTCCGCAGGGCCGAATCGGAATCGGCCCAGCCACAAGTGCGCAATCCAGACCTGAGCCACATACCCCACGAGACACACTGCGACGAGAGAGGCTGCATCTAGCTTGCCCATGAGCGCCGGGCCGTGGGCAAAGCCGTAGAACATCCAAATCCCAAAGAGCGTTTGGAACAGGTACCACGTCAGCGCCATTTGGCCAAGCGGTCTCAGCGAGCGAATCACCGGTCTCCCGCGTGCCGAGAGAAACGCCAGCGCCAGGCCGGACGCATAGGCCAGTGAGAGGCCGAGTTGACCGCTTTCGATCACGAACCGTCGAATGAACCGCGGCAAGAAACTGTCAGCGCCACCGGTGAACAGATGCCAAGTGAAGACCGTGCTCCCTACCACTCCGATCAGCGCCCCGCCGATAAGGACGTTCCGGAGCAGCGGGCGATGAACATGCAGATTACCGAGATCGAGTGTGCGGGCAATGTAGAGCCCCAGCAGAAGACGCCCGAACACTGCCACCTGATACGCAATCTGACCCACATCGAGGGTTAGATACCAGTCGTACTTCCAGTTGGCTGCCAGGGCTTCTCGGAAGCTTCCGCTCGAGAATGCAGCGAGTGCCATCGCGTCAAAATCGAACGCTGATCCCGATGGCGTCGCGATCCAGACTTTCGCACCGGCCACGAGTGCAGGCACCACAACGCAGGCTCCCAGGGCCGCCCTCAGCAAGCGTCCGGGCGCAGTGCGCACGAACAATGGCAGCAGGACAGCCCAGAGCGCGTAGAAACGAAGAATGTCGAAGCTCCAGAGGAGCCAACCATGGACCAGCCCGATCACGAACAGCCAGAAGATCCTTCGGTAGAACAGACTGAATGGCGAACCACCTCTCGACTGGACCCGAGTCAGGAATAGCCAGAAGCTGACGCCGAATAGAAGAGAGAACATCCCCATGAACTTGTTCTCGATGAAGAACAGTTCACAGGAGTAGGCGAACGCGTGGAGGGGAGAGGCGAACAGGGCCGACCGCTGCTCATCATTCATGTAAACGACACCGGCGAAGATCAGCAGGTTTGCCCAGAACACTCCGAAAAGCGCGAAACCGCGGAGCGAGTCGACAAACTCCAACCTCCCCGACGCCGGAGCAGCGCTTTCAAGGTCGTTCATTCGGGCATCGTCTCCAGCTCCAGATTGTCCGGCCAACGAACGGCCCTGCGGTTCAGCGGCGCCGGCCGCCCCGCTCCGAGCGTGAATTCAGTCTTGCAGGCGAGCGGCCGGCGTCCGCTGCAACCGCGTGGTTAGAGGTCAACGCCGGGAATGTCTGGCTCCGGACGCGCATCGATCCCGAACTCGGCCTTGACTCGAGCGTACCAGGCATCGTCGTCGAGCGATCCCCAAGCCACCCACTCCTCGTCGGTCATCGCCTTCCGCCAGGTGAGAAATGGCACCGCATCCGGCCCCACTGGATGTCGGAGCTGCCAGGTGCCGCTGATGGCGATCTCGAGAATTTTGTCCGCCACGAGGGACGGCGACGCCGGGCTCTTCAACGCGCTTATGTAGAGCGCTGCCATGCGATTCTGCTGGGGATAATGGGAAGCGCCTTGCGGGCTGCTGATGCGCTGGGCCATCGGCGTGTCGACAATGCCTGGCTCGACAATCGCAACACGAATGTCGAACGGCTTCACCTCTTGGGCCAAGCATTCGCTGAGGGCCTCCACGGCGAATTTGGACGCCGCGTACGCCCCCTGGGGTGATACGGCGATGTGTCCGCCGATGGATGCCACGTTGATGATGCAACCGGTCCGCCGTCGTCGCATCGCTGGAAGCACGGCCTGAATGCAGCGAATCGTCCCGAAGTAGTTGGTCTCCATGACGGAACGGAAGTGCGCGAGCGGAAGCTCCTCGATAGAACCCATCCGCTCGATGCCCGCGTTGTTGACGAGTACGTCGATAGGCCCCATTTCCTTCGCAATGCGGCCGATGGCACCGCTGACGGACTGGTCGTCATCGACATCCATCGCGTAGACAGCAATCGCCAGGTGTTCGTCGCCGGCAACCTTCGCAAGTTCAGGTGCCCTGGGGGGATTGCGCATCGTCGCTGCGACCTGGTGGCCAGCGCGGCCAAACGCCAGCGCCGTCGCGAAGCCTATGCCGGTACTGGTGCCAGTGATGACGACGATTGCCAAGTGTCTTTTCCTCTCCAGTTGCCTCGCTACCGTTGCCGTAGCGTGAGGCGACTTTGTTGATTGGACGTCTGACGGACGGATCCTGAGTTCACCGGCGCGCCCCACCAACTTCACCGAGCGAAGCGAGCCGCGGCGATGCGGGCGCGTCCGGTGCAACGAATGGTCAGGCAGCAGCCCGCCCCCGGTGAAAGAAGTACAAGAACGCCACAAAGACGACCACCATGACTGAATCGACAATGATTGAAAGCACTACCTGGTTGGCGAGGTGCTGCCGGCCAACCGTGAGCACGAGGGAAATGAAAACGATCTTGCTCAAGCCAGCAGCGACGAGGGCGATTGAGCGCGCCGCTGGTCGAAATGCGCCGTAAACCAACATGCCACCGATAATGGCAATCAAAGCACCCCAATTCCTGACAACAATCTCGGCCACAGGGCCCTCGAGCGCTACGCCGAAAGTCGAGATCAGCGCCTCTCGAGGGGAGAACAGCGCATAGATCATTGTGAAGGTAAGAAGGCCTGAAATGAGCATGACCCACTTGATGCTGCGCTCAAGCATGTGAGCTCCTCCGCTCCTACCTCACAAACTTTGAATGATCGGAAGCTAGCACTTTGCAGACGGCCACCGCTGTCGCCTAACGGATCCTGAGTTCACCTGCGCGCCCCACCAACGCCACCGAGCGAAGCGAGCCGCGGCGCAAAGGCCCCGTCCGGTGCAACGAATGGTTAGGCGTCATCTTGGCTCATGAGGGGTCGCA
The DNA here is from genome assembly GCA_964641255.1 of uncultured Gammaproteobacteria bacterium. Lineage (GTDB taxonomy): Bacteria > Patescibacteriota > Microgenomatia > JAMCZE01 > JAMCZE01 > CAZXMM01. Next base: position 3,118 of record CAZXMM010000046.1, read on the forward strand.
CCTGATTGCCGCAGAAGGTACACGACCAGCCCAACCTGCCAAAGAAGATAGAGGTACTGAGACGCTCGCTCGGTAAGCCCGAGGCCCGGAGTCGGGAGATTGGCGCCAAGGGCTGGTGCATGCCGGAACGCCAAGATTGCAGGCAGGAGCATCGCTACAGTCGTTGTGAGCGTTAGCCACTTGAACCATCCGCGGAAGGCAGACATTGCCGTTAAGAGGGTCAAGACCACAAACGGGTTGGTCGCGAAGATCAAATGAAGGGTGTCGGTGAGAGTCTTATCTGCACCGCGGATGTGCATCGGAAACAAGTTCCACAAAGCGAGACCGACAAGCGCGCTGCAAGCGAACATTGCCGCCAGCAGCTGCACGCGCCCGCTTCCTGCGGCGGACGCAAGGACGCCAAATGCGAACGCAAGCAGGAGGCAGCTGGACAAGCTGAAGAGTGCAACGACGGCGCGGGCCGTTGGAGCACCTATTGCGAACAGTTCGCTTACCGCCTGGTCGGCGAGGTTGTAGCCCGGATACACCAACCCAGCGCCGATGTCGGTGAGTACATAGACGAGAGCGGCTGCAACACCGCTGATCAGGAGAAGGCCGCGCACGATGACGCCTAACG
>CAZXMM010000047.1:0-3665 GCA_964641255.1 uncultured Gammaproteobacteria bacterium
ATGGAGGCGCTGGGCTATGAATGCGCAAAGCGCGGGTGATTTTGCCGTTAGAAAGAGCAAAAGCTTTAACACGGATTGCACGGATGACGCCGGCAATCCTTTCGAGCGGACCTCAGCGTATCCATGAAAAATTGTGAAACATTTGCGCCGGCGTCGCGGTCTAAAAAATGGAACTGCAACTCATTAACCAGCGCAAGATCCGGAGCGCGTAGTTTTGACCCAATCTGTTTGTTGATCGCTCTCTCACCAACACAGCCAAATCGTGAAACTCGTTATTGACGGCCTCAACAAAAGCTATCGCAAAAACGTCCATGCCTTGCACGATCTCAAGCTGACGCTCACCTCCGGCGTGCTCGGCTTGCTCGGGCCGAACGGCGCGGGCAAATCCACGCTCATGCGCATTCTCGCGACGATCACCAAAGTCACAAGCGGTACGGTGGTGTGGAACGGCGAAGATATCGCGCGCAATCCCAATGCGGTGCGCCAGGTGCTCGGCTATCTCCCGCAAGATTTCGGCGTTTATCCCAATCTGAGTCCGCTCGAGTTTTTAGAATACCTCGCAGCGCTCAAAGGCCTCGAGGCAAACGCAGCGAAACGCCGCATCGACGAGCTGCTGCAATTGGTCAATCTCGTCGAAGTGCGCAAACGCCCACTTGGCGGCTTCTCCGGCGGCATGAAGCAGCGCGTCGGCATTGCGCAGGCGTTGTTGAACGATCCGCAACTGCTCATTGTTGACGAACCCACCGGCGGCCTCGATCCCGAAGAGCGCGTGCGCTTTCGCAATTTGCTCTCCGAACTTTCAGGCGAGCGCCTCGTCATTCTTTCGACGCACATTGTTTCCGATGTTGAAGCCACGGCCACGAGCATCGCCATCCTCTCGCGAGGACAACTGCTCATTCACGCGGCGCCGGAAGCGTTGCTCGAATCTGTTGCCGGCAAAGTTTGGGAATGGCTGGTGCCGAGTTCGGATTTGGTGCTCACCAAACAAAAGCATATCATCAGCAGCACGCTGCGCCGCGGCGAAGGCGTGCTGGTGCGCGCGATTGCCGCAACGCCGCCGCACGCCAACGCGCAGCCCGCTCCAGCAGGTTTGGAAGACGCGTATTTGTATTGGATCGCGCAACACAAAGCGGAGTCTTCGACATGAGCACGGCTCGCGGACTTTATCAGCTCATGCGCGCCGATTTTCTTGAACGCACGCGGCGCTATAGTTTTCTGCTCACGCTTGGTTTCGTCATATACTTCGCGTATCTGTTCGTGCCGCCGAATCACGCGCGCTACGCCACGCTGCAAATGGCCGGGCATCGCGGCGTTTATAACTCCGCATGGCTCGGCTGCCAGGTCGCGATGCTCACCACGCTCTTTCTTTCCTTCGCGGGTTTTTATCTCACCAAAAACACGATCAGTCGTGATCGCCAAACCGGCGTCGGGCAAATTCTCGCCGCCACGCCGATGAGCAAAATTTTGTACGTGCTCGGCAAAGCGTGCAGCAATTTCGCCGTGCTCGCCGTGATGGTACTCGTGTTGATCCTCGCAGCGGCTATGATGCAACTCGTGCGCGCGGAGGATTTGCACATGCAAGTCTGGCCGCTGGCCTCGCCGTTTTTATTCCTCACGTTGCCAACGCTGACGATCATCGCTGCACTCGCCGTTTTGTTTGAATCCATCCCAACGCTACGCGGCGGTTTGGGCAATGCCGTCTTCTATTTTCTGTGGACGTTCGCCATCGCCCTCGACGTGCGCGAAGGAAAAAATCTCGATCTGGTTTTCGGCTTTAGCGCGCCGCTGCAAAGTATGCAAACCGCAACGGCCCAAGCTTATCCTGAATATGATGCTGCGCAGGCCCGCTTCAGCATGGGCTTTAACTTCAAAGCGAACGAGGAAGTTTGGAATCTGAAAACTTTCACCTGGGAAGGCGTTGCGTGGACGCCGGCGGTGTTGTTGAAACGTTTCGCTTGTCTCGCCATTGCGCTCGGGCTGGCGCTCCTCGCCGCGTTTTGTTTTGATCGTTTTGATAGCACGGCGAAGGTTCGGGTTAAAAAGAAACGGCGCGGCGATTTGCAAGAACCTGCCGCCGCGATAGCGCCGCCAAAAGATTTATCAATGCCAATGCTCCATCTCACACCGCTCACGCCGGCGCAATCGCGTTATGACTTTGGCCGTGTATTGCGCGCTGAATTGAAGCTCATGCTCAAAGGCATAAGCCGTTGGTGGCTGCTCGTCGCTGCCGGCCTGCTCATCGCGAGTGCAAGCGTGCCATTGGAAATCGGACGTCAATGGTTGCTGCCGGTGGCGTGGATTTGGCCGCTATTATTGTGGTCAAAAATGGGCACGCGTGAAAGTTTGCACGGCACACAACAACTCGTCTTCAGTACGTCGAAAATTCTGCAACGCCAATTGCCTGCGGCCTGGCTCGCGGGATTCCTCATCACGTTACTCATGGGCAGCGGCGTTTTGTTGCGAACCATTTTAGCAGGAGAATGGCCGATCAGTTTCGCCTTGTTTGCCGGCGCCCTCTTCATTCCAACGTTGGCGCTTACCTTCGGCGTGTGGAGCGGCAGCAGCAAATTGTTCGAAGTAATTTATCTCATCCTCTGGTACATCGGCCCGATGAATCGCATGCCGTATGTTGATTATATCGGCGTGACCAACGAGGCGATTGCGCTCGGCACGCCGCAAGCCGTCTTACTTAGCACGTTCGTGTTGCTCGTGTTCATGTTTTGGGGCCGCCGCATGCAAATGCGGAAGTATTGAAACTGTTCGTCGAACACGAATGGTCGTTCGATAAATTTCATCAAAAAGCGAATCGGCTCTACCGCGCCATCCTCGTCGAGCCCCAAACCGCCGGCGACGTACAACAGCAGGCGTATCAACCGCTGCCGCTCGGCTCGACCTTGCAAGCAAAATTTCCGGAGATCGAGCAAACGATTCGCATTTTCACCGGCGGCGTGGCGTTTTTCATTGCGCTGCTCACGGTGAGCCCGCAAGCGCTCAAAGCCGCGCTGGCGAATCCGGTGGAGGCATTGAGATACGAATGACATCTCAATGCGGAGATCCCGATTTTCGGGATGGAGGCGCTGCGGTATGAATGACAAGTGCAGGAGCACTCCGCATTTTTCAAGAGCCGGTCTCATATCCGATTTGAATGAAGAACGCATACAACAGCTATGGCTGGAATGATCAGCGCAATTAGACAACAAGCCTTTTCTCAAATACACGAGAGAAAATATTAGCGCGCTATGGAAAGACAAGAGCGCGATGAGGGTTTACTTGTAGAGAACAGTGCTGTCTAAATTCTCATTACGCGTCACGTTAAAAGATTCCGAGGCCATCTATGTTTGGCAGAAGATATCTCTTGCAAGCCGTCTTGAGCATTGTGATCCCGGGTTTTGCAATCGCGCAGACCTCACTCGGGAGCAACTTCAGCATGCTTGTGCTTCGCGATGTGGATGAGGCAACAACAATAAACTTTCTCAAACGTCTCCACCAGCAAGATTATCGTGCTGCCGTTTCGTATGCAAATCTGATCTTGGGCTGGTTTTCGGAAGAACAAGTAAAGGACATTGCAACTTACCCTGAAGTGCTGGAGGTTCATACGCGGCCGTTAACAACGTATCCGGCATATTGGACTGCAAACCAACAGACTGTCGTTCGTTTCTACAATA
>CAZXMM010000048.1:0-3583 GCA_964641255.1 uncultured Gammaproteobacteria bacterium
GTTGTAAATTCATTTTTAAAACTCCCTGTAGCGCATTTGGTAATTTAACATACGCCGCCGTTAAAAACAAACAATTTTACTTGGCGAGCGAAGTCCGGCTTGGGCAGCAGGGTTCTACAAAACTTGAAAGCTCGTCGCGCCCTGGCCTGCAATGCCACAGGCCAGGGCCGGGCTTCACTTGCCTCGCATCTCCTCGAGCAAAAGCGCGAGATTCTTCCGCACAGTTTGTGTGGTTGGATGCTCGGGGCCAAGTGTCTTTTCGCAGATCGCCAAGCTGCGGCGATAAAGCGGCTCGGCCTGGGCAGACTTGCCTTGCGACTTGAGCAATCCCGCCAAGTTGTTCAAGCTGGTGGCGACATCGGGATGCTCCGGCCCCAATTGTTGCTCTCTAATTTTCAAGCTGCGGCGATAAAGTGGTTCAGCCTCGGCAACCTTGCCTTGTGACTGGAGCAATACCGCCAAGTCGTTCAAGCTAGTGGCGACGTTGGGATGCTCTGGCCCCAATTGCTTTTCAAAAATCGCCAAGCTGCGGTGAAAAAGCGGCTCGGCCTCGGCATACTTTCCTTGCGACCTAAGCAATGACGCCAAGTTGTTCAAGCCGGCAGCGACATCAGGATGCTCCCGCTCCAATTGCTGCTCCTTAATTTTCAAGCTCCGGCGATAAAGCAGTTCGGCCTCGCTATACTTTCCTTGCGACTGCAGCAAACCCGCCAAACGGCTCAAATTAGCGGCAACATCGGGATGTTCTGGTCCCAATTGCTTCTCGAAGATTGCCAGTGCGCGGTGATAGAGTGGTTTGGCCTCGGCATACTTGCCTTGCGATGTAAGTAATAATGCTAGATTGTCCAAGCCAATAGCCACATCGGGATGCTCCGGCCCCAATTGCTGCTCCCAGATTTTTAAGCTGCGGCGATAAAGCGGCTCGGCCTCGGTATACTTTCCTTGCGACTCCAGTAAACTCGCCAGGCTGTTCAAGCTGCTGGCGACATCGGGATGTTCCATCCCCAATTGCTGCTCCCGAATTTCCAAGCTGCGGTGATAAAGCGGCTCAGCCTCGCTATACTTGCCTTGCGACTCCAGTAAACTCGCCAGGTTGTTCAAGTTGATGGCGACATCAAGATGCTCTGACCCCAATTGCTTGTCGAAGATTGCCAGCGCACGGCGACAAAGCGGCTCCGCCTCGGCATACTTGCCTTGCGATATAAGTAATAGTGCCAGGTTGTCTAAGCTGATGGCCACATTGGGATGTTCCGGCCCCAATTGCTGCTCCCAAATTTTTAAGCTGCGGCGAAAAAGCGGCTCGGCCTCAGCATATTGGCCATTGTCGTGATATGCCAGTCCAAGTTGGTTTAGAAGGTCAGCCAGTTTTAATTCATCAAGCACGACTTTTTGTTGATCGACTAATTGTTTGGCTTGTTGAAGTGCTCGCAAAAACTCCGGATATTTTCCTGTTTCTTCTAATACGTCGCTATACCAAACTAAAAGATGATAAAGCGATTTTGCCGCAGCGCCCTTTTCTACGCGCTGTTGTTCATCGTAAATGCGTTGCTCAAGATCGGCTAGCAGTTTTTGCGTTTGATCATGTTTGAACAACTCTCCGGCTAATATATTTTCACACAATGCGCGATTGACGGCGATACGATAAGGCAAAACGCAGCGCCAGTTTTGTTGAAAATGGCCTTGCAACCAGCTTTCTAAACGGCACAATCTTTCGTATAAAAAATCGTTCCGCAGTTTATTTTGTAGCGTCCGGTCACAGAGCTTTTTGGCCAAATGGGCTAAAAGAGATTGCCAGCGTGAATCGCTAAATTTATAGACAAAGAACTGGCGGCTATCGCCAATCAAAACTTCAGATTTTTCATTGCTCTCCACCGCCTGAGCGAGGGCTGACACCTGTTCGTAGGAAGTTTCCAAAAAGTCGTACCAGCCGTCCTCCCAAGCTTTGGTTTCATCTGGACTATATTCATTTTCCTTCGGCATAATCTCAGCGACAGCCTGTGGCAAAAAGGTTTCCCCCATCGCAGCCGCCACAAACAAGCCATCCGTGAGAAACTTAGCATACTCGCCAGGCAGGTGTGAAGACCGTCGTTCCAATAATTCCGTCAACTGCTTTCGCACAAACTGCGGAGAAAGCACATACGCGGGTTGGTCAATTGTGGCCCAACGCTGCGCCTCGGTTTTATAGAGAACACCATCATCTTGTAAAGCTCGCCAAATTGCGTTAAGAATGCCAGGATAGCCTTCGGCAAACTGCTGCAAGGTTTCGGCCCATTGCGGCGAAAGCCCAATCGCAGTCAATGCCGCAAAACTGCTTTCGGCAGTCAGCGGGTTCACAATGACGTGGTCAATCCATTCATCTCTTCTTAAAAAGCGCCGTATATTTTTCAAAGCATCTTGCGCTTGCGAAGAGGCTGTATTGGCTAAAATCAACACGGTGAAGGGTGATTGCTGGTCGATATCTTCCAGGCCGGCAATGCTTTTCACATGATCCGGATCGTTCTCATTAAAATGACTGAGACGCAGCAGCGTCGGGTGTTTCTTGAGATGACGTCCGACAAAATCTTCAACCTCCTTCGCGTTTTCCAGCCGCTCCGGAGAGGAAGTTTTGATGGCAGCGTCTTTCAAGAAAATGGCGATCATTCCCAACAACGGATTTAACGGGTACGGGAGAGATTCTTTCGCCATATCAACAGCACTATCATAAAGTTTGTGGCGGAAATCTTGGGTCTTATGCCAATCTTTTACTCGCCCAATTTTTAGATCAATATCCACGCAAAAATAATTTTGCAACGCCTTATCGCCTTCTATCACTTGATTGATAAGCGTCTTCTTGCCCACACCCGCTTCTCCGCTAATCAGAAGCGCTTTATGATTGCTGGATTTCGGTGCAAGGTTGGCGAGTAAAAAATCCCGCAATTGCTTCTCCAATTCAGGACGTGGAATATAAGGAATGTCTGTAACCTTCATGCTCACCTCTTGAAAGTTTTAGCGTCGCCCATGAGGATTTCATCCAGAAACAGTGAACGCCTGAAGGCGTCACTACGAACGTTTTATTTTAAATCCACCCCCAACACCGCCCGCGCCTCGCTATAAAACTCCTCATCCGTCGCTGTCATCTCCCGCAATTTTTCCAAGACGATTCGGCGAAACTCCCGCCGCGCATACGCGAGATAGTTGGTGACATTCGTCACGGAAGTTTTGAACTCAGCCGCAAGCTGATCATAAGAAGGCCTCGCCCCGGTTTCATCAAGGTCGTAGCGCTGGAAAATTTGGAAGTGGGTGAATTTATTTTTGGCGTCGCATTCGGCGCGCAGCGTTTCGAGAGACAAACTGAACAGGCTGCGCAGCCATTCCTGCTCGAAATAATCGTCCATCGAATCGGAAGAAGGAATCTCGATGTATTTCAACTCGCCTTCCGCGCCGGCAAAATCGAGCGACAGGATTTGCGCCGCGCCGCCGCGTTTCAGGCGCTGCGCCGCTTTATTCTCGTTGGCCACATAGCCGTCGAGGCAAGTGCGCAAGAAAGTGCGAAAACGCGCTTTGGCCGGATCATAGCCATGAAAAAAATCTTTCTCCAGCGCTT
>CAZXMM010000049.1:0-3499 GCA_964641255.1 uncultured Gammaproteobacteria bacterium
CATCTGCCGCTGGTTGCTCTTTTGGCATTTCCGCTTCAAGAGTTTCTAGCTCTGAGGCTTCTTCGCCGCTAAGAGAACCTTCTGCTTTCTTGGCACGCAGTGCGTCCAATCGAACTTTTTGTTCTTCAGTCATTGATGCTCACCCCCTTTCAAATTAGGATAAGTCATCGTAACACCTAAGCAAACCATTGGTAATACTCCAACTGCTCAACACCTTCGTGAATAATTAAAATCGGTAGACCGCTCTTTAATCTCTGCCAGTTCATAAACATTCGGCCAGTTCGGCCGTTACCATCAACAAAAGGGTGAATCTTCTCATAAGAAACATGAAGGAATTTATAGGAGTCACCGATTTTAGCCTGCACATTGGCATTGACCACATCGCACCACTGCTCCATTGCAGAAGGGATGAGTGGCCACGGTATACCTTCCTTATTGCCAATAAACACAGCCTCCTTGCGAAACCGACCCTTTTCCCCTTCTCGCAGTGGTTGCTCGGCCATAAGAATCTCGTGGGTCTTTTTAATGATTACAGGAGTTATTTTGGCGAAGTTCAGTAAATACTCCCATGCCCCAATAGCTTTCTTTAAGCTGTCTTCGTCATAAACGCGCTCAATAGCGTTACTCTGTTGCAGAAATTCGACCGTTTTTAGAAGCTGCTGAGCGTTCTTTTTTATTGGCTCCTTTTGTTTCATACGCTTCTGGGCAATACTTTACGACTGGGCATGTGACGCACACGCGGTCGCACGTTCGTGCCATTTCTATTGCTAGGTGATGCAATCTTCCTCTTCGGAAGTGGCCGCCCTTGTCCGAGTAATGTTGATTCTCCGAGCTCTGGTTTATCATGAGAATCATTTTGGCCCCGCTTTTGGTTTTCTTCAAGCGTGAGCATCAATAAAGCAAACGCCACCGCTAAAGCTATCCACAGCACAGTCATTGGTACAAAGTAATCAGTAAATAAAGCGCCACTAGAAATGAGGCGAATATACTACCGAAAACAAAACCAATAAATGCAATCTCCTTCATTATTCGTCGTGGCTTTCCCACCAACCAGCAATAAATAATATTGCACCGATGGTGAATAAACTAAATGCTCCACGGGCGAATGGGTCGTCCGTAAAGAAAGTAATTAATTCTGGAATGCTATTGATTTGGGCCCGTAAAGCTCCACTGGCAATAATCATAGGGACACTGAGAACAAAGCACAGCGCCGTTATAAATTTCTTGATTAAATGTTTATCGTACATTTGCATGTTTCACCTGCTTCCTAACCCAAGGCAAACGATGATAAATAAAATCAGCGAGTGGCATAAGGAATATTGTTAATCTAGCAAGAAGGTTTGGTTTAACTCGTCTTCGCGCCTGCCACGTAATTGTTTTATTAACCTTTTTCCCATCTTCATACAAGTAAACCTTGCCATTTTCAAAAACCATAGCATGGTGATGCCATTTGCCATCTGGTAAGGTAGGAATCTGGATGGGAAAACCGTAGCTAAGCATAGACTGGCTGAAGAAATAACGGCATCTGGTCTCTATTTATAGCGTTGCGTTTGCAAACTCTGCACTCGGCTTTAACTGCTTTAGAGCGATGGAAGCTCTGACGGTTTGCAGTACCACACACCTCGCATTTGTAAAAATAAACTCGGCGCTCTTTGTATTCTCTTTTCATTATTTAATTAAATACCTTATTTATCCTTGTTGTCAATAGGTAGTTCTTTTTTTGATGGCGTTGGGTCGTCGACTGGTAGTTCTGGTGTCTTAGCAACATTGCCACGGTCAATGCTCCATCGTTCTTCCTGCTTCACATGTATCTCTAAAATATGCACCTTGAGCTGGGGAAGCGTTTGATACTTCTCGCCGCAGACATAACAGCGGAAAACATTTGGTGTGCTCTCCAGGACATTCTCGCAGTAGGCTAGGAACCAAAGCACAGCCTGACGCGCCGTGGGAGTCGTGGAGCGGTCATAAAACGGTTGCATTTCAGTATCGCTCGAAAGTTCAAGCGCAATTTTTCTTAAGCGGCTTATTGTTATCTTCATACGACACCAGCTAATTTAAATAATATAATAGCAGCCACTAGAATGAGCGCTATAAAACGGAGAATCCACCTAATCATGTTGGAAGCCCCCTATCTCTAGCACTCTGTTCAATAGCTTCTTTAAGATGAGCGAAGTCGAAGTTAAATTGGACATTAACTCCACCCTCGCCACGTTCGTGTTCAAAGCCGTGCATTTTGCCAAGCGGTTCATGATAGAGTCGGCGCGTTTTGTGGTCTGGCTGGCTCAAATCAATTTCTTCAAGCAGCGCGCCCGTTTTTTTGTCGTATTTACGAATCACAACTTTCTTTTCTGCACTGAGTCCTGCATCAAGTTGGTCAAGGTAACGTGCAGCTCCTAAACCAATCTGCTCTAAAATTACCGGAATCTTAATGTTTCTTAAGATGTTAGAACCCAGAACAGCAGCGGAGTTTTCGTTACAAGTTGGGTGCATTTCCATATAGGCTCTAGTCGCGTTGCGGCCGTTTCTCATCCAGCAAATAAAGAACTCGGCAAGTCGTTCATTGCCATCAAGTAATTCAGTGATTGCTTTTAAGTCCCACACACGTTCTGGAGTCTGAATCACCATTAAGGAGCGTTCGAGAGGAATTGCTTTATAGCGGTTATCTTTTTTTTTCGGTCTTGCCATAGGTGTTCACTAATAAGTGAGCTATGAGTAATACTTTTAAAGTATCACAAAATAGTTTAGAAAGGAATGTCCTCTGGATTAACCGCCACTGGGTTTTCTGGAGTTGCACCCGGTTCCTCTACACTTTCTTGAGCAGCCGGAGTTTCCGGAGCTGGCGTTGTTGGTTCGACCTGCGCTTTTGTGCGCGGTGAACAGTCGATAACATCTTCTGCCACGATTTCGGTCACATAATGTTTTTGACCGTCTTTCTCATAGGTTCTATTCTCTAGCCGACCTTCAACATAAACCTTTGCTCCTTTGGGGATTTTTGCAACGCGCTCGCCGGTTTTACCCCACACACGAATTCGATGATAGGTAGGAATATCACGCCAACCAGTGGACACAGTTTCATCTTTGATGCTTCTGTTGGTGGCCAGGTCTAAACTACAAACGGGAGTACCTTTTGGTGTGAACCGTAGCTCTGGTTCGCGAGTGACGTTTCCTAAAATTGTTACCTTATTCACTGAAAATGCCATATTACTTTTTAACAGATTTAATTAATCGCTTCTCGTGCATATCATCAACAACACCAATCTCTTCAAATACTAGACCCAAAGCTATTATTAAACCCTGAACCTGAGTTGATACGATACCCTTCTCTGGGCGCCCCTGTTTCTTTTGAAGCTTTTTAGCGCAAGCGTCAGCCAAATCAAAGAGAGTCTTCGACATCATAACCTTGCAAAGCGCTTAATAACTAACGGTTTACCATAACCAAAGTCGAACTCTTTTTTGCCGGTTTCGTCGCCATAGGCAACTAGAGCATCGGACAAAGTGA
>CAZXMM010000050.1:0-3314 GCA_964641255.1 uncultured Gammaproteobacteria bacterium
CTTGTTCCGTATTTCCCGAACAAGTGGCGTTTCATTTTTAAACCTTTATCACAGCAGCCATCTGAAGCCCAAAAACAACCGACTTCAGACTTCTATTTCATCAAAATCAACCGTCGTACCCGCCGGACTTCACCCGCCTGCAAAACAGAGAAATACACGCCGCTGGTGAGCCGTGAAGCGTTGAACGTCACGGAGTAATTCCCGGGCTCGCGCGTTTCATTTACCAGCGTGGCAGCCTCTTCGCCGATGAGGTTGTAAATTTTCAGCGTCACGTGCATTGCGTTCGGCACCGCGTAAGAAATTTGCGTTGTGGGGTTGAATGGGTTTGGAAAGTTTGGTGCCAGCGCGACTTCATCACGAATCAGCCCTGCGCTACTTTCAACCTGCTGCGCTTTTAACAAAGTCCCGGCACTGGAATAAATCTCAAACTCGTTCACACGTTCATCGGTGCTGTTATTCCGCGTGATCCAAAGTTGAATATAACGATGAAAAATGACGCGTGTAAAACTCGTAATATTATCAATCCCGCCAGTTCCATTACTTTTGGTGTAGGCTGTCATGAAACCTGACGACTTTTGATTGGAAACTTCGATCTGATAATTTTTTGCATAGTAAATGCCGTTCCAATTGACGACGACGCGTCCAACGCTTTGTTGCGACCCTAAATCAACAGTTATATAGGCCTTTGTTCCACTACTTAAGCTTTTAGTTCGCCAGTAAGTGGCAGGGTTACCGTCAACAGCGTTGCTTCCGGGAAAACCGCTTTGAGTCGCTGACGTGGTCGTTGGCTTGCCGAGTGCTAGATTGGGGTTAGGATTGGCTAATGTGGTGGCATTCGCTTCAAGGGAATAAGTTGAATTGTCCGTGCTATTAAAAGCCTGCACGCGATAATAGTACAGCGTGCTAGCAACCAAGCCAGTGTTAGAATAACTTCTGGCATTCACGCCGAGCGTTACAATTAGCGCATACGTTCCACCGGCGCCTGTTTTACGCTCAACCTTGATACCGGTTTCATTTGTTGAATTATCATCCCAAGTCAAATTGATCGCGGAACTGCTGGTGGTAGTTGCGACAAGGTTACTCGGAGCGTTCGGAGGTACGGTGGTAGTGGCATTAGCTTCAGTCGAATAGTCCGAATCACCACCCAGGTTATAAGCGCGTACGCGATAATAGTAAAGCGTTCCTGCGGTTAAACCAGCATCGGGATAATTCTTGATATTCGCGTTAACCGTTGCAATTTGCTGATAGGCTCCAGCAAGGCCAGTTTTGCGCTCGATCTTGAAACCGGTTTCATTAGTCGAGTTATCGTTCCAACTCAAATTGATCGTCGAGCTGTTGGTGGCACTGGCAGCAAGATTACTCGGCGCAGTGGGTGGCGTGGGATTCTGCTGAATCTCATCCGCGCCAATATCAACACGGCCGCCGCTGACACGCGATTGGCCGTCGATATCGACTTCGGATAAGCCAGGTATAAAAACAGGGTCGCCGTGATCTTTTGCCGATGAGGTGGCAGCGATATGAAAATCAGGATTCGTCAGCGAACTTGGATTCAAAAGTTGCGGATTTTCAAAGCGGGAATTGGCGTCTTGACCCGTGCCAATTTGATAATCCGTAAAGCTATTGTATTCTTCTGCCCCATCGTCCCAATTCCAATTAAATAGAACATTGGCACCTGCTTCAGCATACCAGAGATTGTAATCCAAGGTGTTATTGACATTGCCAGAGCTGGCCATTAACATGATATTCTGCGAATTGCAATAGAAAATATTGTTGCGCAGAAAGTTATCTTCGGCATACTCGATTAATACTTCGCCATCGCCGAGAAACAATGCAGCATTTTTGTAAAAAACATTGTTAAGAAAAAAACAGTTCTTCGTTCTGCCATTGCCAACTTCGGAGCCGCCAATAACCAGTCCGGCCTTATCGTTATTATAAACAATATTATTGCGTACGGTATCATTGCTGGCGACAATCCCTTCATTTTCCGCGCTCACCGAGATGCCGAAATTGCAATCTGAAATCACGTTGTTCTCAACTACAATTCTTTGCCCGCCATCAATGTAAATTCCGGCGGCGCTTGGGTCCGCACCAACGCCTTTCGCGTTATAAACGCGGTTGCCGCGGCACACACCATCGCGCGCCACCTCCGGGGGCATCCAATCCTCACCACCAATAAAATCGATACCAATATTATTCACGTGATGCACGGTATTATTGGTTACCATGAAATTAACGACGTTACCATTCAGCGTCAGCGCCTCGCTATCGGCCGGCATGCAGTTATAAACTTCATTGCTGTCAATGGTTGCACCCGAAATAGGAAAACCTTGGCGTGTGCCATAAAGGTTAATTCCCATTGCACGAAAACCGGTTATATCATGAACACGGTTTTTGTGAATCGTAATAACCGAAACGTAGCCTTCAACCCAAATACCGGAGCCTTCGTTCAAGTCGAAATTATAAATTTCATTGTTCCGGATAGTGATATTCGAGATGGGCGTCGATAAATTGCCTAGAACCGTGATACCCCTTGTGTCGGCGCCGCTAATCGTATGAATGTAATTATCAAGAATCTCGACAAACGCGCATGTGCCAGCCACACGAATAGCAGAACCAGAGTCCATACTCGTATTGACATCGTTGTGAATCACAAAACCTTTAATACGAATATAATTTCTTGAGTTAATCCGCACGATGTTAATATTGCCGCCGACGCCAGTTCCATCAATAATCGGACTATGTCCAGAAAACGCCTCGAGGGTGATGTAGTTATTCGGCACGCCGCTGCGCGGAAAACTGATTTTTTCTTTATAAACGCCGTTTTGCACTTGAATTACATCGCCGGCCATGGCGTCATTAAGTGCCGATTGGATAGTCGGATAGGTTGCCGAGGGCACAATGATAATTTTCGCTTTGCCAGGGGCTGCGGTGAATAACAAAATCGCAAACAGCCCGGCGATAAAACGGTTGAAACATCCCATGGTGTTGCCTCCTTGCATTGAAGTGAGAAACATTTTACAGTACCCGCCAAATTGATAATATGAACGCGCCCGCCGCTCATGTTTAATAAGTGTAAAACAGGTGAAAATCTGGAGATTAACATAAAAATAAAATTGATCGGCCTATTGGAGCGACCGATCAATTTTATTGCACAACCAATCAGTGAAGCAAAAGCGGGCTAGCGTGACACCCCTCACAACAAGCCGGGTTTGTTAGTTATAATTAAGCGTTAACTTTAGACTCCAGGCCTCGAATCCTTTATTTCACAAAAGCCATGCGCCGCGTTTGCATAAACACCGCTTGCCCGTTTGCGC
>CAZXMM010000051.1:0-3064 GCA_964641255.1 uncultured Gammaproteobacteria bacterium
TTCATGAATCGGCGGCGCATCGATGACGTGATAATCATCGAGCACGAGCGCGAAGGCCTCCGAGAATGCGCTGATCTCATTTGCCAAACTGGTGAGTATCGTTTCAAAAGTTGGCGGTTGAGGAGAATCGAGCAAAGCCTGAGTGTTCTTTCCCAAATCGCTGCGCAACGTTTGCAGACTGGCGATGACGTAACTCCAAAACCGAATCGAATCATTATCGCCTTTATCGAGCGACACCCAGATGACAGAGCGCGAACTATGCGGAATCCATTCGCCGAGCAGAGTGGTTTTGCCGAAGCCCGCGGGCGCAGAGATGAGGGTGAGCTTGCGTTGCAGGCTCTCATTGAGGCGTTCGGTCAAACGCGGCCGCGACACTAAATCCGTACGCAGTTGCGGGACGTAAAGCTTGGTGGTCAGCAGCGCGACTCGTGAGGCTGCATCGCCAAAGTTAGTGCTCATAGATTATGCAGATGGTGGGTTGCATCCAATGTGGTGCGGATGCTCGATTCAAATCAGAAAATCGCTGCTTGAAAATCAGAAACCTGAAAATAAGTTTTCACCACGTTCACGGCTTTGTCCTCGTCGAACTCTCCGCACGTGTAAATGATGGTCGAAAGAAATTTGGGGTTCAACCAGACGGCGATGTAAATGCCCGAGTCAATCAAGGGAACGAATCCGTCGAATCCCTCATTTATGCTTTTGCCTTGTCCGCTGGTGTGATGAATAATGGGCGCGCCATAAGTCCTCAGCCCAAGCTCGGTCGTGATCGCAGAGAAATAGCCTTGCAGCTTTTCTGCGGTCACTTCAACTCGAAAGTAGCCTTCGATCAAAAGCCTCTTTCTGAAAATGTCCGGCGCGATCGTGGTCAATGGCATCGTGTTCATTGGGTTCCTCTTGTTAAGGATCGCCGATTAAATAACTTTCCCATTTTTCCCGACCGTCATTCCCGCAGTTTTTTAGCGGGAATCCAATTCACGTGCGTGGATGCCCGATTAAAGCTCTCGGGCATGACGGATCAATCTGCCAATACTTTTAATTCCTTCCCCTTCGCCACGGCTTGCGTGCGGCTATGCACGTCGAGTTTCGCGTAGATGTTATTGACGTGGCGCTTCACCGTGCTCGTAGCGAGATAGAGTTTTTTCGCAATCGCGTTGTTGGATAAACCCTCGGCTACGAGTTTCAAAATTTCCAACTCGCGCTCGCTGAGTGGATCGACGAGATAAGAAGCCGGCAATGCCGCCGAGGTTTTGTGCGTTTGAATCGCCGCGGGCACCTGCTCCGGCGGAAAGGCGGCGAGCAATTTGAGCGCGTAGTTTTGCAAAACACTGGAAGGATTTTCTTTTTGCTGCGCTTTGATAAACTGCCGCAGCAATTCCGCCATCGGCGCGCCTTCATCTACGAAGGTGCGGATGTAGCCTTCCGGCGCGGCGAGGGTGAGCGCGCGTTCGAGAACGTGTATGGCTTGCTGCACCTGCTTGCGGCCATGATGGGCGAGAGCTTGTAGAACGAGAAGCGCAATCTCGAAGCGTCGCCATCCGCCGGCCTCGGCCCATTGCTGAAATTTTTCCGACAACGCAAGCGTCTCTTCGTATTTTTCTTGCGCGAGCAGCACGCGCGCTGCGGTCACGATTTCGAGATCCTGCTCGAAAGCTATCTCCGGATCGGTTTCAGGATTGAGTTGCTCCATCCGTGTGATCGCATCTCTCAAGTTTCCCTCCCACAACGCTGTTTGCGCTTGCAGCGCGATCAAGCCGCGAGTCGCAATCTTATTGCGATGCTTTGTCGCCAATTCCAATTCGCGTTCGAGCAATTGCGTCGCTTCTTTTTTTCGGCCCTCATGCCACAGCGTTCGGACAAGCGCTTGCACGCCGATCCGCAAGAGTTGCCAGCCTCGCATCCCTCCGGGCTGTTTTTGTATTTCGGAGCACTCGCGACTATGACGTTGCGCTGCTTCGAGATCGTTTCGCTCCAATGCCAGGCTGCAGAGCAAGCTGTTTGCCGCAATCGCAGATTCGGGGAATTGCAAGCTCCCGTGTTGCACGGCGCGCTGCAGCGTTGTTTCGGCTTGCTGCAACTTGCCTTGCAGGAGGTGCATGAGCCCCAGGTGTGTCCACGCGCCGAAGTAAACGATCCAGTGTCCGGCTTTTTCGCTGACCGCAATGGTCTCGCGAAAACTTTCTTCCGACTCGCGAAAGCGCCCATGCATCATATAACCGAGAGACAGGCCCGTCAAAGCCAACGCCTGCTCGATGAGATTTTCAGGCCCCATTAACGCAACGGCTTTTTGCGCGGCTTCGAGTGCTGCGAGGGCATTGCCGCGGCCAAATGCAATCAAGGCTCGAATCGACCACACGGTACACAACTGATGGCCTTTAGCGTCTTCTCTCCAGGCTTGCTCCGCTTTCAGCAAATACGTTTCGCAGCGATCATAATCGGCAACGTGCAGGAGCACGAAGGCATACGAAAGGCAAAGATACGGACGCTTATCGACGGCGTCATCAGGTAACGCTTTGATCCATTTGCCGAGAACGCCGTGCTGCCAGCCGGCCAACAGCTTCAGAGCTTCTCTTTCGATCAAGAGCGCCGCGCGATCCCACGCTTTGGCGGCCAACGCATGTTGGATCGCCTCTTCCATGAAGCCGTTCGCTTCGAACCACGCGCCGGCCCGAAGGTGTAATTCGGCAACCATCTCAGGTTTTGCCTGCTGCAAACGGAACTGTAACAGATCCGCAAACAAGTGGTGATAACGAAACCATTGCCGCACGTTGTCGAGAGGAAAGAGAAATAAATTTGCCCGTTCCAAACTCGCGAGCATTTGCACGCCGTCGTTTCTTCCGGTGACGGCGTCACACAAGGGCGCGCACATTCTTCCGAGCAGCGCGGTTTGCAGCAGAAAATTTTGCACCGCTTCGGATTGGCGCTGAAACACCTCTTCAATCAAATAATCCAAAACATAGCGGTCGTCGCCGGTGAAGGCTTTGATGAAAACGGAAACGTCCTTGCGGCCTTGCAGTGAAAGCGCGGCGAGCTGCAAGCCGGCAATCCAGCCTTCGGTGCGATGATC
>CAZXMM010000052.1:0-2981 GCA_964641255.1 uncultured Gammaproteobacteria bacterium
AATTTCAACCTCAGCAAGATAATGAAAATGGCGCATTCGGTCAAGTCAAATATCGGAAAATCGCGCTTGACTTTTCAGAAAAATCCATTTACCTTCTGACACATTTGGGCCGGATGGACATTACTGGTTATACCCATAACTGCATTGCAGCTCGTGCATAGGAGAATCTCGAATTAGCAGGTTACTGAAAAAGTCGATTTTTGTTTCAAGTCACAAGTTATGTAAACTTGGCACTTTCATAAAACCATTTATTTATAAGGTTTTATGAAACAGGTTCCGAACCGCCAAGCCAGCAATTTGTTAAACAGGTAGTTTTTCAGTATCCAGTTAGGGCTAGCTACCCGATCACATCTTGGCGTAGCCCATAAAACCAGCGCAAAACTTTCTGTTGTCAGAAACATTTTGATGCCTGTTATCTTGAAAAAACTTTTTGATAACAGGCACTTTGAAAATATCTGTTATTACCCATTTTGTTCAAAAAAGTTTCTACCTACACAAACAAATGGCTATAGGTAGAAACATGGCGCGACGCTGGTGTTGTCGCAGAATAACTGTTAAACCGGATAAGTTCACGCGGAGAGCTGAACCAGAGCACTGCGATAAGCGGTGGCGAGGAGTGAGGTGGTGAGGTAATGAGCAACTTCGTAATTGGCCTTGTCGCTTCACTCATAGCGGCACTGCTTCTATTTGCGGGTGCAGAACTCGTGTTCGAGTTCGGATTCTTGGCGTTTCTTTACGTTGCCGCCTTTGTCAGGACCGTGCTAAACATCGTCCGAGTGGCATTGATGAGTGCCGTATTCGCACCGCTCGCCATCGCCGCTGTCGCAGCAGGCATCTATTTCTTGCCGATTGGGCGTATTGCGCGTTCACAAGTTCTCACTGCGGCGCATGCTGGATATCGTCAGTCACTGCGTAACACAATCGATCACTATCTGGCCATGCCATCGGTGGACCGAATTGGATACTCGATCGCCCGCCTGACTGTTATTGTTATCGCGACGACGATCGGCTCGTTATGCTTCAGCGGCAGTGATTCATGGAACGAAGTCTCAGGCACCGTCTCGCCAACACTGGCTCCAGTCGGCCGAACGGGTCAAATCACAAACGTTCATTCACTGCGACACATTGCTGAAGTTACTGAGTACAACAAATCAAGGCATGAAAGAATCGCGGCGACGGCCGCTTGGTTCGTGTCACGTTTCAGTCGTTCTGATGTGATCGACACCCGATGTGGCGGGGCCTCCGTCCCGATGGAGCCGGAACTTCGAAAGATGGCGGAGCTTGCTGTTGACATCTTGAAGTTCCCGCCCATAATCAAGCGCGAATATTTTCTAACAGAGGAGGAACTAACTGGCCTTATGGCAAAGGCGAGCCGCGATGACTCATTGACGCTTTTAGTAGATTGTGTTGAACTTCATCATGGCTACGTTAAACTTTTCATGACAGATGTACGCCCGGACGGCAGCAAAGGGACTTGGGCAGTCGGCTTATCGGTGACCAAAAACGTTGGCGCTAGCTTGAGCATGGTACTGGATGAAGTCTCCATTGGCTCGGTATCTTTTCAGCTTGGCTGGCTGGGAGCCGGTGCGCTCGGCGGTGGTGTCTGGGGTTTTGGTGCCAGAACCACGAAGGTGGGCCAAGTGATGTTGCATGTATTCAACATACTGGATTCGAGGGTGTTTAGTATCGATGTCAACGAAGGCTACGTCCGCGTCGTCACTTGGCGACTGCCATCAGTAATCGCCGCCAGAGCGGCCTACGATGTCGGCTATGTGGCGTCCCCCGTAGAGTATCGCGCCCGTCCAGAGCTAGGTGCCGAGTCTTTGGGCAATGCCGCGGCCGGAGACATTGTGTACTCGGTGCAAAATAGGGATGCTTGGATATATGTATGCTCCGAGGTGAACGGTCGATTCGGTTGGATTCCGATGAATGCGTTTCGTCGGTTGGAATAACTTTGAAATCGTTGATGAAGTCTGCATGAGTGCTTCGAGGCGGTTCGAATTTGTTCGGCCTAACGATTTAAGAGTTCGTGCGGCGAGTCAAACAGAGTTATTGAAATGCAGCAGAGGTGAGTCGCCGAACAATTCTTAAATCGTTGCAGCAAACTCCATATCGTTAGCTGGACAAGAAATGGACTTCGATGGAGTTAGTACATGTACCGCATCGTCGATTCCCGTTGTGCTTTCGCCGTTCAAAATTTGCAGGCATCCATGCAGTTCTATTTGAATCAGCTTCAGCAGGAGCTTTCCGCGCACGGCGCAGGTGATCGCAGAACCTGAAAACGAGCCCCGGGCCTAAGAGAGTGTTTGGAAGGCCACTGCCAGTCACTTTCATTTTTTAATCGAATTCAGCCTCCGTACGCCGGATGGACATCGAATCAGGTTCGGCGAGCCAATACCGGCCAGCTAAAGTTACACGCTTGGCGCCTCAAACTCAGAATAAAATTCTGCAAATTTTGCTGAGTCATGAACAAATTTAACACGGAGCAAACAGAGTGAATGGAAAAAAATTATTCAAAAAGTTTTTCTCTGTGAACTCCGTTTTCTCCGTGTTTGAAAATTTTTGGATTTATGCCTCGAGGCGAGGCTTCAGTTTTCAGTCTGCGACCTTTGGCTTGCCTGAGAATCTGGTTAAAGACATGTTACACTCAACTCGTCGGCTTATCCGGCGGCGGCAGTTTGGCGAAGAAGTCGGCGTAAATGCGGCGCGAGTAGTCGTCCTGCAAATGGCGCACGCGCAGCCGGTCGGGCGAGGCAATGACATCGTAGTGACAGAAGGCAATGTGAATGCGACGTTCACCGTCACGCTCTCCCACGACCAGCGGCAAAGTTGCAACGGTGAATTACGCGACCGTGAACGGCACAGCCACGGCAGGGAGCGATTAGGTGCCGGCTCTGGAACCGCGACTTTCCCGGCGGGATCGAAGATGCAAACGATTACGTGGTCTTCAATGGCGATCTAAATGAATGCCGGCCGGCAAA
>CAZXMM010000053.1:0-2944 GCA_964641255.1 uncultured Gammaproteobacteria bacterium
CGATTGACTTCGAAGACGAAACCGGCGTTGTGCCGTTCTTTTTTCAAAAAGATTACGCGCACGCCGCCGCGGATAGCGTGACGGATTATGCGAATCGCACACCAGTGAAACGAGTTTTCTACTCGCTCAACGGCAAATATCTTTTGCTCATCGGTGTGCCGTGGAGTTGGATAAATTCTGCTCCGGCAGGCGATCTCATCATCGATCCCACCACGCCCGTGACCAACAGCGACGACGTGCGCCTGTACGATGGCAGCAACTACGGCACGAATACTATACTCGCCGCCGGCAAACATCCGGCCGGCGGCACATTGAAAGCGCGAACGTTGATCAAGTTCAATCTCAGCGGCATCCCAAGCAGCGCCACTGTCCTGCGCGCAACCATGAACCTGAGTTATTATGAAGCGGTGAATTTCGGCGGCGGCACGTGGATTGACCGCTGGATCGAAGCTTATCAAATGAAAAAGAATTGGAATGAAGCGCAAGCGACCAAAGACAAGCGCGTCACGAGTCCAGATACCTCGTGGCTTGCGACTTATGGCGCGTTGGATGGCACGGACGCCGCGAGCAGCTACGAAAGCCGCGTACTGTTTTGGCAAAATGAAGCGCTGCCCAAATGGAAGCTTTGGGATTTAACGGCGCTCACGCAAAAATGGCTAACCGGCACAGCCAACTTCGGCGTTATTTTGAAAGCAGACAACGAAGACGTGGCCGGTTACACGATGCGCTTTTATTCTTCCGAAGCCTCACCGGCGTTTTATCAACCGTATTTGGAGGTGATCTATTCAACAGAAACTGCTATTAAGACGGTTTACTTTTTGAAAGATCATTTGGGTTCGGTCCGCGCGGCGGTGTTGGACAGCACTGGCGCGCCGCTGGTTGGTTTCGATGATTACGATCCGTGGGGCTATCCGTTGGCCGCGCGCAGCAAGCCGATTCCGAATGCGTATTTGCAGGGAGGGTCGAAAATAAAATTTACTGGGAAAGAATATGATGATGAGTTTGGTTTAAATTTGTATCACTTTGATTGGAGACCGTACGATTCGTCGATTGGCAGATGGTGGGTTCATGATCCTGTAGATGATTATTATTCTCCGTACGTTTATGTGAGAAACAACCCGGTTCGATTTTTCGATGCTGACGGCAAGTCGACAGTGACAGATTCAACAGGTAAAGTGATTCATGTGAATACAAAAGATAACGATCTGGGGGTTTATCGAACTTCAACGGTTGTTGGAGGTGTGAATGAATTGGGAATTGAAGGGGGAACAAGATCTGTAAAAGAGAAGGTAGGAAAAACAGAGTTTAGCGATGAATTTGAAATCGGAAATGAATTAGATTTTTCAAAAGGGGCGATTGATAATGAAGTGGAAGCACTTCAGCTTAACTACGTGATCGGTGGTGACCCGGCTTCCGTTGCTTATAATTCTTTGCCTGGAAAACCGTTAGACGTTAAAGCGAACGGATTGGATAGTCGTAAAGGATTTCTTTATGATGGATTTTGGATGACGGGAAGAAGTGTGGGCAATCGTTTAGCTGGCAAAAATGCAGCCACCCTGGGTAAATCTTATGGCGAGACCATTGTCTTTGCTGGGTTGTTGCACATGATAAGTAATAAAGAAATCGGTAGCCTAAGATATTTCGGCGAAGTGCCGTATGCTGGAAGGCAAATTCAAAGCGGGTATAAAAGCGTAACTGGCGCGACCATATTGGACTTGTGGAAAAAGAAATAAATGCTGCAGATTTTATCTTATTCTGTTTTCCCTTTTCGCAGCAAACAATCATCTTTTCGAATTTGGAGTAAAAATGAAAACGAAATATATGTTGGCTTTATTGATGGTGATAGTGTTTTTCTTTTTGTGGAAGGGGGCTAAGCCTGTGCCAATTAAAAGTTATACCATTTGGAATCAAGACAAAGCTCATTATTTAAAATTCACCGAATATACTCTGGGTGTCTTTGGTGGAGGATATTTATCCATTGAAATCAATGATGAAGAAATCCTGCGCTATGACTATACTGAAATATATGGAAGATGGAAAGACCATGAAACAGTCAAATTAGTATCAAATAAGCCACCCAGTAAAAAATGGCTTGAGAGGACGGCTGTTAACGTTGAATTAATCCAAGCCGCCTCCTATGACGATTTCGTTAGCGACTCTTTATTGTTACATTTGACTAAAGCGGCCCATTGAGCATAGCTTTTCTGAATACTCGTCGATGTGCCGTGGAGTTGGATCAATTCCGCGCCGGCAGGCGAAGTTGTTATTGACCCGCCTACTTCGGTAACCGCCAGCGGTGACGTGCGCCTGTACGACGGCAGCAACTACGGCAAGAGCTCAATTTTAGCGGTCGGCAAATTCCCCAGCGGCGGTTTAAAAGCGCGCACATTGATCAAGTTCAATTTGAGCGGCATTTCGAGCAGCGCCGCCGTTTTGCGGGCCACACTGAATTTAAGCTACTACGAGGCCGTCAACTTCGGAAATGGAAATTGGATTAATCGCTGGGTGGAAACGCGACAAGTTAAAAAGAATTGGAACGCCTTGCAAGCCACCAAAGACAAGCGCGTGACCAGCCCCGATACCTCGTGACTCACAACTTACGGCGCGCTGGATAGCACGGACGTAGCGAGCACGTATGAAAGCACCGTGTTATTTTTGGCAAAACGAAGCTTTGCCGAAATGGAAGCTTTGGGATTTAACGGCGTTGACGTAGAAATGGCTGAATAATACCGCTCCGAATTATGGTGTGATGTTGCGCGCCACGAATGAAGACACCGCGGGCTATGCGATGCGGCTGTATTCTTCCGAAGCCTCGCCGGCGTTTTATCAACTGTATTTGGAAGTGACCTATTCGACGGATGCCGCCATCAAGACGGTTTATTTTCTGAAAGAACATTTGGGTTCGGTTCGTGCGGCGGTTCTTGATAGCACCGGCGCGCCGCTT
>CAZXMM010000054.1:0-2794 GCA_964641255.1 uncultured Gammaproteobacteria bacterium
AATGTATGGAAAACCACCAAAACCGTCCGGAGCAGGATCGAACACATCGGCCGTGTTTCCGGATGATCCTTGCCCAGCGGGAATAAAGTATGCAATGCGATAACGGCTGCCCGCGATCAGCGTCGCAAAAATCGGAATCGTTACCGACTGGTTGATTCCCTTTTTAACGGTCGTCTCAGCAGAGGCGAGCAAGCTCCCTGTACTCTGGTAAATTCGCGCCCCGAGGCGACGGCGATTGCCGGTGAGATTAAATTCGTCTAAAGTTATTGCGGTGACACGCAAATCTGAGGCGCCTAACACTGTGACCTCAACGCCGCGAGTTTCGCCCGCGAAACTTTGATTGAGCAAAACCGTTCCGGTGGTTCCTGAAGTCAGGTCGAGCGTTAAAGCTGATGCCGCAACGGAACCGTTGGCTTCTCCTGCTTTACGAAGTGGTTGCTCGTCCGTTTGCGCTGTGGTTCCATCCGGAGATGAAAGACTGTCCTTCTGATGACATCCAGATATTAGAAATAGTCCCAATACCAGCAACAACGGTTGCAAATAAATTCTGACTGCGTTCATCTTGATTTCTCCTTACGTTTAAGTATTGAAATGTTGAATTGGCGGCGCTCTAACAATACAACATCGAGCTATCGCACCAGCGCCATCCGCCGCGCTTGCACAAACCCGGAGCCTGTCGAAGGAACCGCGCGCAGTTGATAATTATACAATCCGCTGGCAACGGCCTCACCCTCCTCGTTACGACCGTCCCAGATCACTTCATATTGTCCGGCGGGCTGTTGTTGCTGAACCAACGTGCGCACGCGCCGGCCGGTCAAATCATAAATCGCCAACTGCACTTCGCCAGCCTGCGGCAATTCGTATTTAATCATCGTCGAAGGGTTGAAGGGATTAGGATAATTTTGCGCGAGCCTGAAGGCGGTTGGAATTTCACTCCCGTTTTCTTTTATACTGGTGGTGAACTGCGAACTAAAAACGCCGTTACCGCTCGTGCCTGCAAACATGACGCCGCGCGCGTTGGCCGCAAGTGCTGTCACGCTCGTTGCTGGCAGTCCGGAGTTGAACGCGACCCAAGTCACCCCGTTATCTGTTGAGCGCAGCACGCCGCTCTTTTGCGTGCCCGCGAAAATATGGCCCTGGGGATTGATCACGAGAGCAAAAGTAAAATTATCCGGCAAGCTATTGACCAGCGTCCAAAGTTCGCCGTTATCCGTCGAGCGAAAAATCCCGCCGGCGGTTCCGGCAAATAGAGCGCCGGACGCTTGATTGATCACCAGCGCACGGACGTCGCCTTCAAAAATTTTATTCCAAAAACCGCTGCCGCTCAAGCGAAAAATGCCTTCACGCGTTCCCGCAAAAAGTTGCTCCGTCGAATTTTTGACGGCGATGGCATAAACATAATCATCCAGCTTCGCTGCGATTTTCGTCCAACTTCTCCCATTGTCCAGCGAGCGAAAAATATCCCCGTAATCGCAAAAACTGAAACCGCACAGCTCGAAGAAACCCGTTCCCGCATAAAGCCGTCCGCTCGGATCGGCCACGAGTGAATAAACCACATCATTTACCGGCGTGATGCGCTCCCAGTTCGTGCCGTTGTTCGTCGAGCGATAAACGTCGCCGACCGTGCCCAGCGGTGTAAACGATCCAGCGCCGGCAATGATATCGCCGTTCGTGTTGATGAGCAGCGTATTCACCGCGGCGTTGGGCAAACCCACCCAATCCCAATTCATACCGTTGTCCGTGGAGCGATAAACGCCGCAGCCGGCCATGCCTGCGAAAATATGGCCGGTACTTTGATTAATCGCGAGCGACGAGATGTGGGTGTAAACCAAATCATTATTCACCGAAATCCAACTGTCGCCGTAATCGCTGGAACGAAACATGCCGCAATTTAGACCGGCAAAAACCTCATTGGTGCTTTGATCGATCGCCAGCGCGTTGATCCAAAAATCATACAAACCACTATTAACAACCGTCCAAGTGTTGCCGTTGTCAATTGAACGCTGGATGCCATTGCCAGCGGTTCCTGCCAAGATATTGCCACGGGCATTCAGTGCCAGCGTTTGAACACCGATATTGGTTGCAAGGACTTTAATCCAATTGTTGCCATGATCCGTCGTGCGGAAAACGCCGCTGACATTCGACCCGATGCCGGCGGTTCCTGCAAAAACGTGCCCGCTGGCATTGGCAATCAGCGCGACAACGACGGTATCGATTAAGCCGGTGTTGACTTTTGCCCAACTGTCGCCACCATCAGGAGAACGATAAACCCCGCCACGCTCCATTCCCGCAAAAATGTTTCCAGCGGCACTCACGGCGAGCGTACGAACATCAAACTTAGGCAGTCCAGCGTTCGCAACTACCCAACTGTTACCGTTATCAACGGAGCGGTAAACGCCACTGCCTAAACTTGACAGGCCGGCAAAAATGTGCCCGCTCGAATTGATGGTTAGAGCATAAATCGATTTCGTTGTTGGCAGGCCATTATTGATTGGCGTCCAGGTCGCCCCGTTATCCGCCGAGCGAAAAATTCCCTGCGCTGTTCCTGCAAAAACATGCCCATTGCTGCCGATGCGCAAAATGCGAATATCAAAATTCGTCAAACCGGTGTTGACCAGGATCCAACCTGAGCCTTTATTGGTCGAGCGGATCATACCGACGCCTTGCACGGCGGCAAAGACGTTTCCATTGGTTGGATTAACCGCCACCGTATTGATCGTGGCGCCCAACGGTCCATTCGTTTGTTGCCAAAAATTGGTTTGGGCAAAGAGCCACGTGCCCGAAACCCCAAAAA
>CAZXMM010000055.1:0-1531 GCA_964641255.1 uncultured Gammaproteobacteria bacterium
AGGCCCTGTATTCGAAGCGGCCGAATCCCCAAGCCCAAGGCGTCCAACAACTCAGGCGAGACCGTGGCGGCCCAAATCGCTTCGCCTTGCTCCCCGAAGGTCACCAAGTGCGCATCGAATAGTGCGTCAAGGTGCGCTGCAAGCAGCAAGCCGTTGTGGATGTCCAGACGCTCGTTGTCGGTGCAATCGCGCCAGGGTTTGATATGGCTGGCGCGTAGTAGCTCCGGAATTTCGATACCGGTTACAGCGCAGCGGCCTCGCCAATAGGCCATCAGTCCTTCCCGGAACAGGTCCTGGCCGACGCGCTGCTTGATCAGCGCTTCTCGTTCCGTCGCTGCCAAGGCGGCGACGCGGACTCGCCAGTTGTCGTAGAGCCGTGTCGGCAAGGTGGCGTCGAGAACCCGTGCACGCGCAAGCGTCGCCATCAGCTCCTGATGCGAGCTTGATCGTCGACTCCCAATGGCGCCGGCTGGAAGCTCGTCCACGCCTTGCTCCTGCTCATCGAGCTCATCGAGCACGTGCGCGGCGGAGAGGGCGATCGCGAATCCGTCGTTGTCTCGCCGCACCCATGCGGTCAACGGCTGTCCGCTGATTCCGAACCGCGACCACGGTCCTTCCGGGGCGTGCTCGAGATCGAAGCCCGCGTCGAGCGCCGCTTTTCGAATCAGGACCTGATCCAGGGTCATCGGCACTCCCGGTGATGGCGCGAACTTACGCCCAGTCGGCCAAACGTCGCGCGACCTCGTGCTTGGGTAAGCGGAAACGCGGGTGACCCGCTGCGAGTTGCAGGCCCTCGCGCAGGGCCGTCCTCAGGTCAGGTCGGTGAGCAAGCAGTTCGTCGAGCAACCACAACAACCCATGGCATCGGACGCGTCGATGTCCGGACTCCTGGCGCAGGGCGCCATCGCCGCACAGGAGAACGTGGTCATCGCGGCGCGCCAAGGCTAGTGCGAAGCAGTCAGGCAGGGACAGCTTGGGGCATGACCCGGAGACTTGCTGAGCAAATGCCGACTCGTCGCCGCTCAGGGCGAGCACCCCAAGCCCCAACCCCTTCAGATACGCGCCGTTGTGCGGCGCCAGTTCGCGCTGGTACAGCAGATCCGGGACAGCAAGTGGCCATGGCCCCTGAAATGTCAGTTCGAGGAGGTTGCCCCGCTCTAGGTCGATCAGCACCGACGTGTCGGAGACGAGGACCAGCATCGTTCAGCCTGAACCTTCTGCCAAGCGTCGATCCAGCGTGCGGACCGAGATCTGGAGGATCTCGGCGGCCTTGGACTCCGACAACGCACCCTCGGCCACAGCGCGAAAACACAACCGCTCCAGCCGGCGCGGAACCTCGGCCGGCAACTTCTCCGGCTCGCGCCATGGTGGATCGAGGTAACCGTGACCTTTGAGCATTGCCCAGGCGCGGCTGTACTCGGCCTTCGGGATGATTCCAAGCTGGGCGCATCGGACCACCAGGACCTGCAGACTGACCCGAAAGTAGCGCTTGAGCTCGACCAGCTCGCCAAGCGTCAGCGTGCTTCGGTGC
>CAZXMM010000055.1:1631-2744 GCA_964641255.1 uncultured Gammaproteobacteria bacterium
TTGATGCCTCGCTCCTCCAGGAACTCCGCAAGATCGGGGATCGGATCGCAGCCCAGCTTCCATTCCGTGCGAAGGCCATCGGCTGCATCCTCGGCGTCGTCGACCGACGAGACGGCATAGCCCTTGCCCTTGGGGGCCGCCCACGCAGAGCTGGGTAGATTCAGAAGTTCTTCCAGCCGCAGGTAGCGCTCGACCTGATCCAGCACCTGGGCGCGCACGGCCCTCTCTTCCTTCGAGCCGGCCCTTTCGTCCTTGCGGAACTCGATGCCGCTCAGTTCGATCTCGCGCGTGCTCATCAGGTACTCGGGCGACACGCGCAGCGCGGGAGCCAGTGCCAGCAACACGCTGGAACCGGGCATCATTTCGTTGCGCTCGTACTTGCCTATCGCCTGCGCGGACACGAGGCGATCGATGGCGTTTTCGAGGTCGCGCAGGGACAGCCCGGCGGCTTCCCGCGCGAGCTTCAGTCGTGGGCCGATCATGTTGTCACCCCCTCAATGCGGTTTACAGTATTGCATTTGTGATGATCTTCTGTAAACTTCCGCGCCGTCGAGCTCCTGACCGACGCTTGCGGCGTTGGCAGGAATTCAGGAACGGCCTGCCTTGGCCGCGTGCCGGGCAGGGCAACGAGTCGGCGGCGGTCGCTGCCGATGGGAACGCGCTGCGGTAGGGCTTGGTGGCGCGCCCCGGTAGTAGTGCAAGTCCTGAGGTACGTGTCATGAGTTATGCGTTCAGCCGTAAGCCGATCGGAACGCAGGCGCGCACGGGGGAAACCTGCCCCGAGAGCGGCCTGTGGCGCCCCGGCAGCTACAACACCACGGCACCCATCGCCAAGGGCAATCGCATGCCGCCGTTCAGCGGGCAGGCAGTTGTCTGGACGCTGGTGCAGCACGGGTAGCGATACCGCTGTTCAACACTCCAATTAGTGGACATCCCACGGGGCGGCCACGGTCGCCCTCTTTTTCGCCCTGTCGAACGGCCATGCGTTCAGTCGGCGGGCTTTGGTAGTGCAGCCTTCCTGCGGCGCTCCTCCTGATCGAATCGCACCTTGGCCGCGTCATATTCGGCGTACAGGTCGCGAGCAAGTTCCTCTCGCGGTACCTGCTCGAAGAA
>CAZXMM010000056.1:0-2726 GCA_964641255.1 uncultured Gammaproteobacteria bacterium
GGTGCGATCATCTTAGAACCATTTGCGAATGTAGAGTTCAAAGTTGGCGTAGGAAAGAAAAGCTAACTTGTCCTTGAGCGTTGCCGTCTGGCTGATTCTGGTTTTATCGCGTCCTATATCCAGCCGCACCGCCTCGACCGTGCCCCCAAGTTCCCAGCCCGATTGGTAAGTATAGCCGAGCACGGGGCCAAAACTAATGGCTTTGATCGGGCTTATTTTATTCAATGTTTTCCAGTTTCTTTTCTCCAGCGGGATTAAAAACGAAAATTCTCCATAGAGGCCGGCGGATAATCGTTCAATGTTTTTGCGCATCCATTGGCGGCGCATATAAAGCAAAAGATTTTCAAATAACTGCGTGTTATCATTAATGGCTTGAGTTTTTACTGCCGTGCCTAATCCAGCAATAATGCCATAATGGTTGCTAAAATCAACCCGGAAAACCGGCCCCAGGGCAACCCGCCAGCTTCTGCGTTTTTTGGCAAATTCTTCTTGCGTTTCGTTCCAGCTTTCTTGATAAATTTCCCGCACGCCTTGCGGAACACGAAAATACTCATAATCACGCCAGATTTCCGTGTTGGCGCGAATGGAATGTTTAACGTAGGTCTTAACCGAATCTCGGTTTTTCAAAAGATCATAGTTGAAGGCGCGCCATTGGTGCAGCCAGGCGCAGAAAAGGCTCTTGTAGGGCGTTGTTTCAGTCATTTGGCGGCGAATAGCGTCCAACGCGCGGATGGAATTTTGCGCCTCGTATTTATTATAATATTCGATTGCGGCGTCGACCGAAAGTTTGATCGCTGCCGGCAAAGTTTCAAAGGCCTGGTGCTGACGCAAGTCACCGCCGGAGACCGTGGGCAAATCGTTTTGCGCCGAGGCTATTGTTGCCGGCCCGATAAAACTAAAGAGCATGAGCAACCGCAAAAATTGACGGCACTGCAATCGGTTTGTTGCAGATTTCGCCGCGCAAGCTCGAAGATGCATGGTCATTCTTTCTTTAATTTAATTTCAACGGGTTTATTTCCCCCTTTTTTAATATCAAGCGACATCTTGGCGTTGGCAAATCCCGATCGTTCAACTTCAATTTCGTGTGAACCGGCTTCGAGTTCTACCCCTTCTGTCGCCGCCGTTCTGGCCTCACCCCACAACTTATGGTTAACATAAATTTTTGCATCCGACACCGGACGCTGGGTTGCATCATAAATGTAAAGTTTCAAACGGCCGCGCTGGCGACTTAAGATTGCGGAAAGATTATCGTTCTCGTTGACGAAGGCAAAATTCTGCTCATAATCATCGTACCCTTTTTTTAAAACTCTGATCTTGCAGTTGTAATGGCGTGGGCGGATAATTAACTTGCTCGGGGTATAACCTATCAAGGTGTCGTTGAGGAAAACATAGGCGCTATCGACGTTGGCGACAACCGTCAATCTGCCGATAGCTTTAGCCGAATCTGGTATAAACCTTAAGGTGTCTTCGCCCGGTTCATGCGGAAATGGAGGCACTGTGATTGTTGTATTGGCTGCGATTGAATAGTCCTTTGAAATTTCTCGTCTCTTCTTAGGACTAAAAAAAGTAAAAGTATATCTCCCCTTTATAAAGCCTCGAATAATTTCTGCCGGTAAACTGGCAGTCCGTCGTTTACTTGCGTGGCTGTTATTGCGGTGGTCAAGTGAAGCAAATTGATACTCATAGAGAAAATTCGCCCTTAGCGTGACAACAGCGAGATCGGGAAATGCAATGACGATCGTATCATTTTTAACCGGAACGGCAAGCACGGTATCAATCGGGCTCGTGCCGCCTGGTAAATTCCAAACCGAAAGCGGGTAGGTGCCGGTGGCAACTCTGAAGGTATATTGCCAGGACTCTGGATGGTCTGCGCTTGGAAACTCCAGACCGCCAAATTTTACCTTGAGGCTAGAGCCATTCGAAATAAGCGTAACCGGAAATTCTTGAAATTTAAATCGTATTTCCTGATTGTCCTCTTTGATTTCCACCGTGTCTCGCCGGGTCTCTTGGGTTGGGGCGAGCAGGGTGGCTTCAAATACGTAAGAGAATCCTTTGGTCAATTTTTTTCTCGAAAACAGCCCGGCCAAATTTTCTTTATAGACAAATTCAGTTGAATCTTTTTGACCCCTGGTCGTGCCGAGCATTTTGCCGTCAACCTTCACCATAAAAGGTCCGCCGTTGGCCGTCACTTTCACCCCTTTTTGCAAGGCATTATAGAATAGTATCAGCAAAAAAACTGCGGCCACAACCGCCGCTACCAGCGCCACTCGTTCCAGCACGATGATAATTTTTTTCTTTTGCTCTTTCTTGATTCTCTCCCGTTCGCAAATACGATCCAGCTCCTCCGGCCCAATTTCTTTTTTCACCTGCCAGATATTATGATCATGTCGAATCCAGCGGCGGAACAGATCAAGCCGGAAAGCGAAGCTATAATCCTGCTGCAACAAATACTCGTCGCGCGCTAAATCCGTTAGCCAGGTTTTCAACTTATCATCATTCAATACCAGATCGAGTTTGCTGCGTTTAATCCGGTGACGAATGCTGGCGGTAGACAAATAACGCCCCGGCTTTCTGGAAAACTCGGCGAGCAGCGCCAGCGTCAATTTGTGTTCGGATAAATGCTCGCCCCAGTTGAAGATCAATTGCGGCGGCGGGTTATCCAAAATACCGGTCACCACCGTTTCCAAATCCTGGCGCTCGACGAAATTTTTTTTCACTTCGTTTAA
>CAZXMM010000057.1:0-2711 GCA_964641255.1 uncultured Gammaproteobacteria bacterium
CGTTTTTCGATTCTTCCTGACGGCCAATCTTGCTGCGAATGTACGTGACGCCGCTTGCCCATAATTCCTGCGATTGAATCGGCGCTTCCAAACTTGAGTTCAGAAGCTGCTGGCCGTTATTCGTCGGTTCAACCTCGCGCACGATGGCAGCGAGGTTGCTAAACAGATTGTCATCATTGACAAAGACATCCCAGTTCTCGCCCTCCACCAAATGAAAGCGCTGGTCTTTTTCAATGACGACGCCGGTTTTTGTTTTGTAGAGCTTCAATTTCAATACCCTATCGGCATGGCAGAAGCATACTGCAAAAACATTCAGATGACAGGAAAATGGGGGCAGAAAATGTTTATAGCCAGTTCTTTGCTTCAGGCTTTGTTGATACCAACCTTTATTTTCCGTCAATCGCCCAAAATTGGCGTGGGCGCAGCTTTCAAGTACTTCACACTTTTACAGAAGTCCATTTCGCAAATTATCCTTTAATATTATCCTTTTCAATGTCGTCAGGCGCGATATTTACTTTTCTATCCTGATTGCGCCAAATTGGCCCATTATACTGGCCACTAACGCGATTTGAAATAATATAGTTGCCGCGTGAATTGCGCTGGTTGAAGTCCAGTGTATAGATGCCAAATCCGCCGTAGATGCCACTCAAATCAGTTGTAGAAATACTATTTGATGAGACGATAACATTTTGACAGCCCCATAAACGAATTGCGGCGGGAACATTGTCATTTTGAGGGTTAGCAGATGGTGTTTGGAAAAGCGTATTGTGTCCGCTATTATCAATGCTATTATTAGAAATTACTCCAGCATCCGCTAACATGACATGTATAGTTGATTCAGTTGTTAATCCAAATGTATTCGACGAAATATTTACGATTTTAGCCCGTTCTAAGTGAATAAATCCCTTCGAGTCTGAATCAGTATGAGTATTCCCAACAAAATGAAAGCTATTCAACTGACTTCGTTCAACTCTGACGCGAGCCGAATATTGGAACCGGCTGACATTTGTTGTAATGTCGCCGGTACAGTTAGTTATATAATACTGGTCATTTCCGCTGAAGAATAAGGATGAATTTATAGATAAATCTAAAGCCACGTTGTCCGCTCTTATGAAGCGGTTGCCACTATCGAACTCACATTCGTCAATGAGTATGTTACGTAATTTTGAATTTGGATCACTAGGGTCATTACCAAGAAATATCGATGCATCTGGGCTTTGGTAAAAATTGCATCTTTTTACCCGAACGTCAATACATTGCTCACTAACAAAAATTGCACACCCCTTGTATATCGGATTGCCTCCATCATCATTACTGTACGATTCTCCATAAGGCGAAAGGACTGTTCCACCGACCGGGACATACCAAAATTCTAAATCTTGTATTGTAAAGTTTAAGCTTGCTGTACGTCGAGCACCTTGAAAAGATCTCGTTGCTCTAATAATGTTTTTGTTATTCCCTGGTAAATCCATAATGATACGTGTGTGTCCTGTCGTGAAAGGGTTCGACACTAAACCAGACAAAGTTAGACCTGAATATATTATGAGTTCATCCATAAGTCGATAACTTCCTGGCTTAAAAAGTATGACCGGTGGACTATAACGTCCTCCGGCTGGTGGATAGCTGACCTGATTGTAAAATTGTGCAGCACAGTTGATTGCATCTTGAATATGTTTTGTATCATCAGCTACACCATCGCCTTTTGCACCAAACCATTGTGGATATATGTATTGGGCATTCCTAAGAAATACTGAGCCATCTCCCTCAAAAATTTGATACTCTGTTAGATTCAAGAAACCCTGAATATCAAGATTAGCTTTTGAAGCTATGTGAAACATTGCGCCTGGGCGAAGATCAAGTATTACATTGGGCGCTATCACGAGAGACTGTTGTAG
This sequence comes from uncultured Gammaproteobacteria bacterium, assembly GCA_964641255.1. Classification (GTDB taxonomy): domain Bacteria; phylum Patescibacteriota; class Microgenomatia; order JAMCZE01; family JAMCZE01; genus CAZXMM01. Next base: position 1,896 of record CAZXMM010000057.1, read on the forward strand.
CAAATATTTCCATTGGCCATGAAGTACAACCTTTGCTGATTTATCCCCAATCTTTTTTAGCACCCACGCAAGTGAGCTATCTGCATTGGAATCTGAATGATCTTGTATTCTTGGTGCCATGGAAACATACCACACTCCTGGTTCAGACACGATTACATTTGTAATATTGGTAATTTCGTCGCCGCAACCAGTAAGAATAATGAAAACTGATGCGCTTATTGACATTACGAATTTTTTCATGAATATATCTCCGATACGGTTGACATTTTTCTGTCATTGCTTTTGACTTCACTTCTAAACAAACGCCAGATGAAACAAAAACAAAAACACCGCCGCCGAAATCCCCACGACAAACGTGCCCAGGCTGTGCAGCCGGTAGCCGGTTTTCACGTCCATGCCGGAGAGTTGCGTGACGACCCAGAAAAAGCTGTCATTCGCATGTGAAAACACCATCGAGCCGGCGCCGATGGCGATGACGACGACGGCTTTTGCCATCGGATCGACGAATCCCAGCGTGTCCATCATCGGCACCATGATCGAGGCGGTGGTGATGAGCGCCACGGTCGATGAGCCTTGCGCGGTTTTGATGGCCGCCGCCAATAGAAATGGCAGCCAGATGCTCAGATGCACATCCGCCAAAATTTTGCTCAACAACTCCGCGATGCCGGAGTCTTGCAACACCTTGCCAAAAATTCCTCCGGCGCCGGTGATCAAAATGATCGAAGCGGCGCTACTCAACGATTGCCCGACCCAGCCCGTCATGGAAAACATTTCGGCTTCGAGCTTTTTGGGCAACAACGCGGCGAGAAACATTCC
>CAZXMM010000058.1:0-2709 GCA_964641255.1 uncultured Gammaproteobacteria bacterium
ACGAAGTCTTTCAATCAGGTCAGTCATTTCATTCCTCCGGTTTAGGTGCGGCAGCAATATTGTTGCGCACGAAATCAACACCGTATTGCTCAGCTAGTTCGAGTATTTCCAGGACGAACCTGCTTAGATTGTCGGTGCAATGTCCCGCTGTACGAGATGCCGGCCTCCATTGCCATGCGGAAAATGTCGTCGCGTGTCATGCTTCCCTCTTGTTCCGTTTACCCCATTCGACCACGATAGCGGCGCGGAGTTGATTTGCGCTGGCTTCACCGCGTTTCTTCTCTACGCCTACGATGTATTCTTTTCTGTCTGCAAATGGCATATCGAGGACAAATCTAGCTTCGCAGGTTATGCGATCCGCTTCGGTGGCAGCGTACATGGCGCAGATTTGTGCGGGTGTCATGTTATACGTCGATTTTGACGCCTAAGATGCGTTAGCCGTCCAGTAGCGAAAGGCTCGTATCTCTACCTCGGTAAGCGGGAAGATTTCTAGCCGCTTGCTCCCAGCAAAACAAACCGGGTCGCCGTGCTCAACGAAAAACCGCTCGTCGCGTATCCGCATCGCGGGCATTGTTCCATCTGCAATTCACGCATCGGCAGCGTCAAGGCGGTTGCGTCCGTCACGACGCCAACCCGAGCAGGACGCGGGAACGTGGCGATCACTTCAAACTCGTCCTCGTCGTCATCGCATCGCCGGAACACGTCAAGGAATTCGTTTCCTTCAACGTCGATTGTTTCTGGCTTCAGCCTCCACTCGTAATAGTGCCCTTCGGCAGGGAATCGGTGCCGGGCGTTGTACTGGTCAATAACTTCAATCTCTTTCGTCATTTCGTTTACTCCCGAGGCCCAACAAGCGGGTCAACGCGGACAAGCCAAAACGCCGGCTTGCCGGTTACCCTAGGCGTTAATCACTTAGCTTCCGCCTTCATGCGCTTCAATTCTGAGCGAATCTTGCTGTAAGGCGCAAGCATCTTCCAGACTGCCACGGCATACATATTGTCGCCTTCCAATAGTGTCATGTAGGCATCAAACGCGCCGGCCTTGTCGCCTTCTTCCCATCGCTGGACGATGAAGTCGGCATCGTCTTGCGCTGATATTTGCTGGTCTGTAGTTAGCGATTCAATAGCTCCGTCTGTTGGTGTAATCGCGCCTTTTCCTTGTTTTGGTGTTTGTTTCGATTTATTGCCTTCCGCTATATTTGCATCATCATCATCAACAACAGCAATTCCCAAAATAGCGGCATAACTATAACGACGCGCGTATGTTATTGCAGAGCCTAACGCTTGCGGGCCTGCCTCAATCTGCACAATTTGAGTGATTGTTGATATGTATTGCCCTGATGAATGCGCGAGTATTGTTTCCAAACCATCTTTAGTCGGAAGCTGAATTACAGCTAATCCATGTTTGCTCAATGCTTGAGACGTTGCTTCGACAACTGTGTCTAATGGTGCGTATGAAAAAGCATAAGTTCCGCCTGTCCGGGTTTTAACCTCAACGCGCTTTTCTCTGGTGATTGGCTTAAATTCTTGTTTGGCTTGTGCAAGGGCAGAAACCAATTCATTGATTAGTTCAGATTTTTCCATTTTCTAACCTTTCATTTTCCCGCCGCAAATCTTCCTCAAACTCAGCCTTGGCGTTAGCGTGCTCAGTCGGAGAATCTTTGTCGGCGAATTCGGTAAGCATGGCGGCAAGTTCGCGGACTTCGCCAACCGTCATATCAACGGAAGCCGCAAGCCGCACCGTACTAACGGCAGGCCCGGTTTCCCATACCCAAAGCGCAAGATAATCGTCCCGGCGCTCAATCTCGAAAGTGTTTGAGTACATATATCCCCCTAGAAAGCCACCAAAAGGCCCAGGATGAGCGCAACAACTGCAACCCATACCACGACAACATCTGCGGCTTTATCTTCGCTGATGGATTCGCCAAACGCATCCCGAGACGTGCGCGGGGTTTGACGGAAGAACTGCGTGTTGTGATGCAGATGATTCTGCATCTGAGCGCGTCGCCAGTTAGTCATTTTCCCACCTCCGCATCAAGTCCTTAACGTCAACCATGTCGCCGTGAGTCTCATGTTCTTCATGCTCATGGATTTCGTTGACGTTCCCGGTGACGGCAATGGTGATGATGATGCCGGAGGCAACGCCGATGAACAGCAGGACGACGATCATGATGTCAGCCATTTAACCTCTCCGCGATACGCTCAAGTTCGTCCCCGAGCATCAAAACCAAATCTTCCCCGAGAGCGGCCATGCGCTCTTTCCGTTCAGGTTGCCAGACAGAAGCCTGGAGCTTGCACTCCGCGATCATCTTGACGATGGCTGGAAGTTTGTTGAGCAGCAATTCCCAATCGTTTTCCAGCTTGGAAGCGCCTTCATCCGTGGCGGCTTCCTGCCACAAATCTTCGATACGCTGTTCCAGGGCATCAAGCCCCTGATCCTGTTCAGCCAGGTAGCGGAAAAGTTCCTGTTCCATCGCACTATCTTCTTGGCTGTTACCGTAGCATCCTGCCATTTTACCCTCCGTTAAGGTGGGGGCGGGCCGCGCTTATCCGGCCCCTGAAAAAACCGCCCCCGTTGCATCATTTTTAGCCGTAGCCGTAGCCGGAGCCGTAGCCGTCGCCGTAGCCGTCGCCGTCGCCGTCGCCGGAGCCGTCGCCGTAGCCGTAGCCGGAGCCGTAGCCGTAGCCGTCGCCGGAGCCGTCGCCGTAG
>CAZXMM010000059.1:0-2649 GCA_964641255.1 uncultured Gammaproteobacteria bacterium
CTCAAAACATTCACCGGATTAACCAATGCCGCACTTATGGCTTGATGACTTATTGTAAAAAGGGCGATGACGATCAAAGCCAACATGGATAGGAGGTATATCCACCAACTTATTTCAATCCGATAGGCAAAGCTTTCCAGCCAAAGGCTGAGTGCGTATTGGATGGCCGGAATGGCGATCAGGGAGGCAACGCCAATGAGAAAAACATATTGACGTGAAAACCGCACCAGCAAGGAAGAAATCGAAGCGCCAAGAACTTTCCTGATGCCCATTTCTTTTCGGCGCTGGTTTAAAGTGAAAGCGATCAACCCATACAGGCCCAGACAAGCAAGCACGATGGTCAATCCCGAAAAGCCGCTAATCAAATACGAAAGTTTCTGCTCATTATTGTAGAGTTGGTTTAAACGATCATCCATAAAACGGTATTCCAATGGCACGCCCGGGTTGGTTTGCTCCCAAATGTTTTGCACCGCGGCAATTTTGTCTGCAATATTTCCGGGGCTAACACGCACGAAAAGATATTCGACATCGACAAACGGCATGATCAAAGCCATTGGGGAAATTTCATGGTGGAGTGATAAAAAATTGAAATCCTCCACAACGCCAATAATGGTGCGTGGACCATCAAAAGAAAAGTAATGCACTTTTTTGCCAATGGGATCGTCCAAGCCCAAATATTCAACCGTTTTCTCGTTGATCATGACGCTGTTAGTCGGATCACTGCCAAACTCTTTGGAAAATGCTCTGCCCTCTTTTAATTTGATGCCCATCGTCTCGAGGAAATCGTACCCGACCTGGTTCCCTATCATTTGTTTGCTCTCGGACTGATCCCGGCCATCGACCAATATCATGTTGACCGGCCAGGGCTCGCCCATCGCTCGTTCGCTGCGGCTGACGCTGATGATATGACTATTTTCTAGGAGTCTATTTTTAAACGTCTCAAAATATCGCGTCATGTCCTGACGAAGCAGCTTAATCACCACGACATTTTCCTTGTCAAATCCGAGCTGCTGATCCGAGAGATAGGCAAACTGCCTGGTAATGACGATGGTTGCCGCAATGAGCGCAAAGGAAATACAGAACTGAAAAGCGATTAGAATTTTTCTTAAATGAGAACCAGTGCTCATACTGTTTTTTGCATTTTGCTTAAGCGCTGCCACCGCCTTGTGGCTCGAGAGCAACAAAGCCGGATAAAGACCTGCCGCGATTCCGATCAAAAACGTGACTGCTACTGCAAAAGGCAGCGACTGCAAAACCTGCGTCCAGTCAATGGTGAAATTCCACTCCAGGAGATCTTGGAAATATTCGAAGGCAAACAAGCTGAGCGGGTAGGCGAGCATCAGGCTGATGGCGCCTAACACCACAGACTCGGTTAACAACTGAGCCACCAAGCTGCCTTTTTCTGCACCTAATATTTTTCTCAAACCCACTTCCTTGCCGCGGCTCACTGAAACGGCAATGGAGAGATTCATAAAGTTGAAACTTGCGATGAGCAGGATCAGCAGCGCGACGATCCCGAGGGTATAAATCGTGAATCGATTCCCACCTTGCAGGCCACTTGCCAAATCGTCAACCAAATCAGCCGAACCCAGATAGATGTCTTCCAGGGATTGAACATAATTTCGATATGGATTATCATCCTCCGGATTCTTTTCCCGGTACAGTTGATCAAGCTTGCCCTGAAAAGCAATGGGGTTTGCACCATCATGCAATTGCACGTAACTTAGAAATCCCACCCAGCTCCAACTTGACAAATCAGAGAGATAACCGGCAGGGACTTGATAAGTGGGAAATGACACGAGAAAATCGAATTGCAGATGTGAATTGCGAGGTATTGATTCCAGAATGCCGGTTACCTTTAAGGGAATCTCATTATTCATGATGAGGGTTTTCCCCATGGGATCGTCTTTCCCAAAATATTTCGAGGCCATTTCCTGGGTGAGCACAACCGAATTGGGCTGATCGAGAGCGATGTTTTGATTGCCTGCTTGCAATGGGAAACTAAAAATCTCCAGGAACAAAGAGTCGGCATAAAATCCATGGTTTTCGTAAAAACGCTGTTCGCCATTTTCCAGCAGCGCGCGCTGCGCGTATCGCAATTGGGTAGATTTTTTGATCTCAGGAAATGCACCCCTTATGCCCGGCACCAGCGCCGGAGGTGTATTCGCCATGTTGGTGATCGTGCCGGAGTTATCGGTGAAGATGGTATTGATTCTGTAGATGTGAGGTGAGGCTTGATGAAAACGATCGAATGACAATTCATGGCTCAGAAAGTTGGCAATCAATAAACAGCTTGCCAATCCAACGGCCAGACCGCTGATATTGATGATCGTGAAAATTTTGTGTTTGCTAAGATTTCGATATGAAGTCAGGAGGTGATGGCTTAACATAATTTTGCATCCTTTCTGTTGAAATGCACCGTGATTGTAGAAATGATGAAATGCCTAACGAGTTTTGCGCGAATAGTAACTTCAGCGTTAGTACCGCACAACCTCGTTTGCTTCTCCCGATGAAGCGAGTTGTTTTTCATTTTTAATCTTTTCTCCACGGTCGCGGCACGACCTGCGCTCCAGATGTTTCGCAATTTCTTCAAGCAGAGCTTGCGCCTCATCGACACAAAACTCCGTTAGGAGTGACCTGTTCGATTAG
>CAZXMM010000060.1:0-2649 GCA_964641255.1 uncultured Gammaproteobacteria bacterium
TGCGAGCCAAACTGCATAGCCAATTTCGACCGGCGTGAAGCTAAAATAGCGAATTAAAAGTGAGAAGTCAAGGGGGAGGAGGGCAGGGTGTTATCGATTTTGTATTTTTTAGTTGCTGGTCTCCCCGATATTTTCTCGCTCGGCGCCATCGTCTACGAAATGGCCGCCGGCAACCGCCCGTTCTTCGGCGAATCGCTGGCGACCATCTCCAACCGCATTCTCTCGCAGAGGCCCCATGGGCGTAGCCGATTCTGGCTTCCGATCTCAACCCGCAAATGTCACCGGCGGTGGTGTTTCACCTGACGTTAAAAATTCGGCTTGCTTCGTGGATTTGATGAGGGTATATTAGATCTGCGAACTACTTTATCTCGCCTCACTCTTGAGACATTTGGCTATGATCTTAAAAGAATGATTTCAACCTCTTTTGCGACATTGAGACAGCGATTTCGGTATCACCAATTGTGATACCAAACGAGGCGTTGAATCGGTCACAAATTGTGGCCGGTTCCCAGAAGCACCGCGACCCATCTTGTTCACAGAAGTTCTGAAATGGAAAACTTAAAAAAGGTGTTGCGAGAGGCGTTGCCGGAAGCAATTGGCGGCCTTGTGGGGGCTGCTATTTTAGCGTTATTGGCGGTTGTGAGTGGATTTTTTGATTTAGGAGCACATCCGGGAATAGCGCTGAGGATTATAATATTTTGTTTGTACGTAATTCTTATTTGGGCTGTTGCTTATGTTTTCAGAGCAACTCGATTAGCTCAAGTTTTGCCCCCTCATTCTATTCCTCGTTTCGGTAAAGCTACCCGAATCACTGCGATTTTGGTGTTGTGTGTGGCAACTGTTGGTGTAGTTCAATTATGGCTTACTACACGAGAAGTTGTGCCGTTTAACCCACAGCACGTTAGCATATTGATTTTACCATTTGATCCGATGGAAAATTGCACCTCAAAAGATGAAGATATGGCAAAAGCAGTGTACAAAAACCTGACAAGACAGATTGAAAACGAGAACTTGGATAATTTTGATGTGCGCTACGAAACAAAACAACTGTGCCCCTCAAATCACGCTGAAAGTCGGAGCATCGGCAACTTATACGGAGCAGATGTTGTGGTGTGGGGTGAAAAGTATGAACGCTGTTTTCCTGATACCTCGCGTGTATGCGTGTATTACACCGTTGTCGATCCGAATGCAGAACTAGGGAATAGGCAAATTGGCGATACCGGTATTCGCCCAGTCACCGTGGATAATATTGTCGAGGGCGACTTGCTCGACGATGCGAATTATGTCACTAATTTTCTGATAGCCAAATACTACCTTGAACAAAGTAACCTCACTGAAGCTGCGCGCTACTTTGAAAAGGCCGCGGGTTTTGTACGTGATAAGAGAGACCCCGCCACGGCTGAAGTGTTTTTCTACTTCGGGGAGATCTATAGATCGCAATCTGAACATGATCGCGTCATTAATTCTTACAAAGAGGCTCTTGAAAGGAATCCCCATTTCTTAAGAGCAACGGTAAATCTAGGTACCGCGTATGATGAGTTGGGACAACACGAAAATGCTGTCGCGTGTTATCAACAGGCCCTTGGTACATCAACCACATCTGCCGGTGATTTTAATACTCGCGGGGTTGCTTATCTTTCTTTGGGTCAGTACGAGAAAGCGCTGGCCGATTTCAGCAAAGTTATAGAGCTGAATCCAAAGTTCGCGTTGGCTTATAATAATCGTGGGATTGTTTATGCTGGTTTGGGTCAGTACGAGAAAGCGCTGGCCGATGCCAGCAAAGCCATAGAGCTGAATCCAAAGTTCGCGTGGGCCTATATTAATCGCGGGGTTGCTTATCTTTCTTTGGGTCAGTACGAGAAAACGCTGGCCGATGCCAGCAAAGCCCTTGAGCTGAATCCAAAGTTCGCGAGGGCCTATATGAATCGTGGGGCTGCTTATGGTGGTTTGGGTCAGTACGAGAAAGCGCTGGCCGATGCCAGTAAAGCCCTTGAGCTGAATCCGAGCCCTCGTGAAAAAACTCTATTGCATTATAACAAGGCTTGCACATATTCGAATTTACATCAACAAGCCAAGGCAATTCAATCGTTGGAAGAATCGCTTAGAACTGGTCTTCTACAGTTTGTACCAGTCACAATGGTAAGAGACGATCCTGATTGGGCATACATTCGGAATGATGCGAGTTTTGAGAAATTGTTAGACAAATATGGTGCGAAACAGTCACCCTCGAGACCTAGGGGTGGTGGTACTATCATAACGCTCCCACGTAATTGAAAGATCGTTACTCGAGTCGCTTTGCCTTGTTGGATTGTGCCGAGCCAAAGCCGCAATATGTAACTGCATGAGACCCACTTTGGTACGAATGAACCCGCACCAGTTTCTAAGTCTGCGGTGATTAGGGCCAATTCGCCGCTCATTGCCACATATTTCTTGCAGCCGATGAGACTATAGTGAGATGAATCTGCAACAAATGCACGGTTTATTTCCAGCCCGAAGGCTGATTTGGAGTATAGCAGAGATTACCTCGTGCTTCTCACAACTCCCCTCGCCCACCCGCGCAAATCATCCATCAGCACATAAATCGTCGGCAGCAACAGCAAAGTTACAACAGTAGAAAACGTCAAACCGCCGACAATGGCGCGCGCCATT
>CAZXMM010000061.1:0-2629 GCA_964641255.1 uncultured Gammaproteobacteria bacterium
GGCGCTCTGACGAACGAGGTTATTTCACAACCTGACGTTTATTCCGTCAATCTGCAAGGCAATTCCGCTCTTTTAATTTCAGCACAACTGAACCTGACGCCGCCACCGGCTTTTCCGTATGAGCCGGCTAAATCCGAGACCGTGGGTCCTTGTAGTGGCAGCGACTATAAACAAAAAAATTTTATTCCGACGCCGTGGCGGCCCTGGAAAATTTGTGCGAATGGCGCCTCCGCTGTTCAGATTGATAATTATACAACCGGTTGCGCCGGAGGCAGCACACGAAATGATATTTCTTACTTTACGATTACAACGGAAGATGGAACGAGATACGTCTTTAAACTACCCACGTTATCAACAGCCAATCTTCCTGCCGGCAGAGGGCCGGCGCAGGATTGCTCCAACGCAAGCTACCAGTTTGTATCGACTTGGCGTTTAACGGCTATTTTGTCGAGTAATTACTCCGGCCCCGACATTCCTGACGCAACTTCAACTGACGGCTGGGTGAAAATCGTCTATCGAACCTGGGATGAATCGCTTCTCCCGTCACAGGAAACCGATAGCAACGCCAAGGAAGTCGATACGCTCTATGACAATCTAACGATTCGAGCTCAAATAACTTACCCGTATTATGTTGAAACACCCACGCATTTTGCCGTTTTTAAAACTTCTAAACGCTATGATCGCGATTTGACGGTTTTGCTGAATAGCGCTGAACAAATTGGGTATAATCAAAATTACTACAACCGCAAACTGGACAAAATCAAGCTCTTTAAAAAGACTTCATATCTTGGCGTACCAATTGTTCTACAAACAGGCCAATCTGTCGAAAATTACGGCGCTCAAATCGAGGAGACGTCCTTCCAATACTCGCAAAATGGCGCGGACTCGCTTTGGGCTTATTCAAATTCCCGGCAAGGACAAATGCTCTCCAAGCTCACTTTGACCGCCATGACGAAAAAGGGAATAAATGGCGCCAATAATCTCGCCTTACCATCATACAAATTTTTATATTATGATGTGAAGGATTTGAATCCGAACACCCCAAATCCATATCTGAGTTGGTGGGATGTGCTCAATCAAGATAATCGCGGGATATTTGTTTTTCAAGATGACTTCGGCTTTTTCGATCCTCCCTTTACTTCGCCTTTTTATAGCTCGAGGCTAGAGGCCTGACGTGGTCCCTCAAGGAAATCACTTATCCGGAAGGCGGCCGTAATTTTGTCGTTTACGAAAGCGATTCGTTAAGCAGCACGAATTTTTCCTATGCGGAATACAAGTATGACTCGGGAATACCGAGATACACCAACCCGGTCTCGAATCAATTTAATCGCTATCGGCAAGGCGGGGCGAGGGTCAAGGTTATCAGAAAGTACGATGGTATTGCCGCGCAACCGGATACGGTCGTTTTTAATTACCATAACGGACATCATTCGAGCATAGCCGAGGTCAAGTTCAACAAACTGGGGATGGGCGCCGATCCTTTCTATTTTTCCGGTGATCGCGGCCAGTCTAACGTCGCTTACGAATGGGTTGATAAAAAGTTAATGGATGGAAGTCGCGTCAGAACGTATTATCGAACCACCGATGGACCAGAACCGCAAACCCTTTACAAAGGGTCGAGCAATCAACTTGTCATCTTGTCTGAAAATACTCGCTGGAATTGGGGTGAAACGATCAAAACCGAATACTACTCGGCCAGCAATGCGATGGTCAAGGATGAAACGCCTTATTGGGTCTATAAAGGCCACAGCGGCGACAACGCGCCATTACGAATCGCTACAGTTGCACCACCGCTTATTTACTATGTCGGCCTTCAGCAATACACGACCGATACGCTGCATCTCAATTTTACTCACAAGCAGCTTGATAGCCTGGTTATTAAACATTATTTCGGATCACAAAGCGTTCAATCCAAAGAAGCCTATATTTACAATCCCGACGGCACCATCCTCAGCCAAAAGACCGAAACCTCGGATGACGGCAAAGCGCGCCGTTCCGACTATATTTACGCGCATGAGATTGCGACGACGCCATACACGGCGATGAAAGACCGCAATATGCGCACGCAAGTCGCGCAAGCCCGAACTTCCACCACGAATGGCAAAACCGGCTATGCTTCGACGGTCACTTCCTGGAAGACGGTCACGCACAATGGGCAAAACAAGTATCTGCCGGATACGGAATATCAGTGGCGCACCAATATAACCACGAACTATGCCGCGCCCACGTTTTCAGGCGGAACGCCGCAGCCGGCAACGGATTGGATTGCAACGGCGGTCTTTTCGGATTACGACGCCCATGGCAATTCCAAAAAAATTCTAGACGCTTACAATACGGAAACCACCGTCTTTTGGGATACCACCGGCACGTTGATCGACTCGATCAAGACGCGACCCAATGCGACGACAACGCTCACGACCAAGTACGCCTACCATCCCAACACGTTCCGTTTGACCTCGACCACCGATCCCAACGGCCAGAAAACGCAATACCAATATGATCCGCTGCAGCGTTTGATTCAAACCATCATGCCGGACAAGCGCGTCGCCAATGAATTTGCTTATTACTACTCGCGGCAGGGCGTTGGCAATAATGACGCATTCAATGCGACCGATCCCAATTACGTGAA
>CAZXMM010000062.1:0-2623 GCA_964641255.1 uncultured Gammaproteobacteria bacterium
ATTATCACGCCATCGTGCGCACGAACGTTCGCAACAACATTCGCGAGAGCAGCAACACGAACAATGCGCTGGCTTCGACCGGCGTGATGAGCACGGACGTGGCGGAGTTGAAACTGGGCGTGCCGGTGACGGGAAAGTTGGCGGCGGGAGATAAACGATATTACAAATTACGATCAGCAACAGCCGGCGCGACGATTCAGATTGATTTGCAAAGCAGTGACAGCTCGGCGGCGAACGAAGTGTACGTGGCCTTCAATCGCACGCCGGATTTGAATGATTTTGATTTCGGCGCGATTGCACCGCAGGAAGCGCATCCGCGCGTCACGATTCCATCATCGCAACGTGGCGATTATTTCTTGTTGCTGAACAGCCGCTCGCGCGCTGGCTTGAACGCCGGATTTATTTTGCGTGCGGATAGCTTGCGGTTTGCGATTCATTCGGTGGAGACGAATGTTGGCGGGAATACAGGACAAGTGACGGTAAAACTGACGGGGGCGAAGTTTGATAGCACAATATCTGTAATGCTGGAAAACGGTTCAGAACAAGTTGTTGCTCATAATATATTTCTTCTTGACGAAACCACTGTATTAGCTTCCTTTTCTCTAAACAATGCTGAGCTTGGCTTATATGATGTGAAAGTCAAAAAGCCAAGCAATGAAATCTCTATTTTGAAGAAAGGCTTTAAAGTTGTTCCAACTCAGCATGCTGTCCCAAAAGTTGAAATTTCACATCCAGCAGCCAGCCGACCTAATCAACAAGTCGTAATCGTACTAAAATACAGAAATATTTCTAATATTGACATCTCAGTTCCAAAGGGATACTTGATAAGTATAGATGGAGCACCAATTGCACGGCACATTGAGTATCTAGGCGGAAGTTACAACCCTTCCTTTTTATTTTTGGAATTCAAGGAACAGAACGGTCATCCTAATTTATTACGACCTACTGCCGAAAGCATAGTAACTATCTATACAAAGGCGACGAACAGGCTACGATTTAGTTTAATCGAACCGTGAGCATCTCGAACTGTTTTCAAGTTAGCGAGATAAAAATTCGTTCAACTTTCATATATGAGGTGTAGAATGTTAAGATCATTATACAATCAAATGAGTTCACTGACCATTTTCATCGCCTTAACTTTGGTTTTTACTCAAAATTTAAACGCACAGGAAGTAGAGATCGTTACACGGCCCGGTGAATGGACCCCCATCGACAGAAAGGTGGTTAATGACCGATTTGTCGAAGCAGTACTTTTTCATTTAAAAACTAATAGTACGGAAGTTTTTAATAGTTATGAATTAATAACTCCGGCATGGCTTGCAATCCGTAAAAAATCTATCGAATTGAATAAGTTAAATGCTTTTCTCCACTTTGCCCCTCAAGTTACGGCTAGACTTCGCCTAATCGGGCTTAATCAACCAATTTGGGACCCAGCACCGTCAGGCCTCTTTGAAAGGACCTTAAATGGGAGCAAGCTGGCTTTAGCCAATGCCGCACAACCAATATTAGACCTTTTCTCAATGAATTCATCAATGACACCCCGAGAATTTGCTTCAAAGATGTACTATAGCGAGCAAGAGCTGCTTCAATCGAAGTATTACAACAAACTTACTAAAGATGAAGTTGATTGGTTAAATGATCATTTGTGCGATGGTATTATATCTATCATTTTTCTTGGTGACCTACCTTGCCTTGATGATGGCGATATATCACAATTTGAAGTTAGAATGTGCTTCGGTGAAGAAAAATTAGCTATTCCAGATTATAGATATGAGTACAAAGAAATTCCACGCCCCCCTAATAGTTGCATTACACCTGTCGTCCCTCCAGACTCCGGTATGGTTATCGAAATCCCTATCGTACAGGCTCTCGACCCCAACGACATCACCGGCCCGGTTGGCTCCGGCGACGAGCGTTGGATCACCGCAACGCAGACGTTGCCGTACACCATTCGTTTTGAAAATGATTCCACCAAAGCCACGGCCGCGGCGCAGGTGGTGACGATTCGGCAAAAGCTGGATAGCACGCTGGACGCGCGCAGTTTTCGCCTCGGCAGTTTTGGGTTTGCCAATCGCACCTTCACCGTGCCGGAGAACCGCGCGTTTTACAGCAATCGCCTCGACCTGCGGGATTCACTCGGCGTGTTTGTGGAGGTGAATGCCGGCATCGACGTCACCACCAACGAAGCGTTTTGGATTCTCCGTGCCGTCGATCCCGCCACCGGGCAATTGCCGGTGTTCAACGGCTTTCTGCCGGTGAACGATGCGCAACATCGCGGCGAGGGCTTTGTGAATTACACCATTCGCCCCAAAGCCACGGCCAAGACGCGCGACGTGGTTCGGGCCAAAGCGCGCATTGTCTTCGACACGAACGAGCCAATCGACACGCCGGAGGTTTTCAACACCATCGACGCGGTGCTGCCAAAAACGCGCGTGGCGGCTTTGCCGGCGGCGCTGAATCGCACGACGTTCACGCTGCGCTGGTCCGGCGAGGATGATAAAGCCGGCTCGCAAATCCGCCAATACGCCGTGTACGTCGCGGAAAACAATCAGCCGTTCAAACTTTTTCAAGACGGCCTCGCCGACACCTCGCTCGTGTTCTCCGGCGATTTCGGCAACACGTA
>CAZXMM010000063.1:0-2553 GCA_964641255.1 uncultured Gammaproteobacteria bacterium
TCGCCGTCGTGCCGATCTGAGCCGTATACATGTCGTTGTCGAAGTAGCCCTTCTGATATCCGTTGCGACGGCCGCAACTTGGTTGCACGCCAGTACCGTCAGGATTGGCCACGGCGGCCAAGTTGTTTCCGGCAACCGCAAACAACCCGTTGAATAGGCATCCGTCTACAAGCAAGGCAATCGTGAGCGAGTCGGTGTCTACCTGGAAGGGCGCGTTTCGACGGTACGACAATTCACCTTGGACGCCCCAGCCCCACAACGTCGTGTTGAACGACATGCCGAATTGTTGGATGTCTTCCGGGTACTCCAAGATCAGACCGGCGGTCGTTCCGGACGCGTTGAACAACTCGCCGCCATTCGCCATCTGCGGCAACTGATCGACGCCAGGCGTGTTGGGGCCAGTTGCACCGTTCGTGTCAACAAGGCTCGTTTGAACCCACGTCAGCATGCAGTTCAACTGCGCCATCGTGTACTGGTTCTTATAGCCGTAGGTCGGGTCGTTGTAGAACGGTAAGCCCCAAGCGGCGACGGCATTCGGCAACGCGTTGCCAGGGTCGCTAATCGGAGTGGCCTGCATCTGGGCGACAGCATCGACGCCCATGACGGCCGGGTTCAAAGCCGTCGATAGATTCGTGAAGGCCTGCGCCACTGTCGTTGCGGGTGGCAGTGCTAAGAGTGTGCTGCCGGCCGTGAGACAGCCAGACGCCGGCAGCGCTCGACCGGTGATGCCGCCCGTGGTGGCCTGGGCTTCCTCACCGAAGATAAAGAACCCTAGATCGCTGACACCAGGTGTTGCGCTCTCGCTCACGAACGGAAGGCGGCTGTGGTAGTTTTGGAAGTAGAAGCCGAACTCCGTTCCACCGAGATCCTCGGCATAGTACCGCGCCGATATGCCGTACGTACCCATATCATTCGCTTCGCGATCCCGTCCGCGGCCAAGCATTCCCTGCGTTGCGGTCGTTACGCCGTCATCGGCCCCAAGCGAGTCGATCAGAGCGAAGCGCACGCCCTCGTGCTGTCCGATCGTGTATTGAACCAAGCTGTCCACGAAGACGCTGTCGGAGCAATCCAGTGCGTTGTTGTTCAAGCCTGCGGCGCTAGGGACCAAACCGAATGTCGTGGGATCGGGAATGTAGCCCAGCTGTTGCGCACGACGAGTACCCGAGTTGGCTGCGGCGTGGCAGTTGCGCCTAGCTCCCGAATACGGGCTGCCGGTGACCATGCTGAAGCGATCGCGGTTGCCGCCTATACCGCTACCGGCCGCAACAACATCCGCACCCGAGAACGCTGTGCCGGACGGATCAAGTTCGAACGGCTCCCAATCCAATGCGTAGTAAGCCGAAAGCGAAATGTCGGCCGGCAACGAGATCGAACCGTAAATGGCATTCACCGGGACGAGAGCTTCCTTGATCTCCGAGCCGGGCCGCCGGAATGCGCCGACGTCGATCGGATTGAACACGTTTAGACCGTTCAGAAGGAAGGTGCTTTCACCCCAGTTGATGACTTGTTTGCCGACGCGCAGGTTTACCGGCATTTCGGCAACCGTGTAGTCGGCGGAAACGAACAGATCGAGGAGTTCGTAGTTGCGGCCGACATCGCCGATGGCGTCATCGGTCACGAGAGAGCGGTCGCCTGCTCCTTTGTCGGCCAACAGAACGTCGTAGAAACCGATGGCACGGGCAAACAGTTTGTAGTTCTGCCACGTCATCTGCAGGTCGTGGTTTGCCTTGAACGTCGCCCCGATGAGATCGCCGTTGTCGTAGTTAAGCCGACCGTCATCTCCGTTGAGCGAACCATCGAAATTGTCCGGGTTCAGAGTGTAAACGTACGAATTCGGACAACCGGTCGGACAGATTCCCGCGACGCCCCCTGCGAAAGAGAACGAGGTGCCGGTGCCGCTAACCGCGCCGGGCAGGACGACAGCGCCTAGAGACAGATCGGAGCGCGGATCGATAGGCCCGCCGTTCGCTTCGTTCAAGAACTGTGTTTCGCGATCCGCCGTGCGCATCGAGGCGCCGAACGACACGGTTGTGTCGAAGACGATGTCGACTTCGCCGAATTTCGTTTCGACGGCTTGTGCGTTCATCGCGCCCAACAGCGAGATGGCGGCGACGGAACCCAGTAGACCTGCGCGCTGCAACTTCGTCGACATTTAGAACTCCCCTTCTTGCGCGGCGGGCCACGATCCCGCCTACGCCGTCTTTAGTGTTTCCGTGCGCGCGCAACCGGTTGCCGGCGCTCTTGCACGTTGAGCGATTCCACCCTCAAAAGGCTTGCGCCCATGAACGAAGCAAAAAGGTTAACTACTTCTTAATTTTGAAGATTCGCGCGGGCATGCACCACGAAGCCCAGCGTGCTGAATCATTTGCGCCACAATTTTTACGTGGCTGTCGCGAGCGCCAAGAATCAAAAGCGGCACGGCGCGTTTCGTTGCGCCATGCCGCAATAAGCGTTCGTCAGTGTACGAAGCGTCTCGCTATCCGCCGGCGTCCGAGGCGGGCAGCGGCACATCGATCTCTTCTGGTTTTGGGGTGATGGATTGGGGCTTGATGC
>CAZXMM010000064.1:0-2534 GCA_964641255.1 uncultured Gammaproteobacteria bacterium
GCTAACATGAACTGTGTAAAAAACCAAGCAAAATCGCAACTTTTTTTACGGTTTAGCTGAACAGTAATTAGGCTGATACAAACTGTTGTTTTTTACCACTGCAAATACCTGTTTTAATAGTTTATTCATTACTGCCACCAAGGCTTGTTTACCAGTTTTTCCGTTAGCCCTTAAGCGTTCGTAAAGTGCTTTGCAGGCCGTATTGGTCTTCATCGCATTCATGCTGCACATATACAACACATCACGTAAGTTTTTACCGCCTCGTTTGTATATCCTGGGCTTGCCCTGTATGCTGCTGCCGCTGCTATACTGTGTGGGGGCCAGGCCGGCAAAGCTGATCAGCTGCCGGTGATTTTTCGTGTGCTTAAAGCCCTGTGTAAACACAATCAGCATGGCTGCAGCTCTCTTGCCTATGCCTTTGATGCTGCTTACATATTTTAATTGATCGGGTTGCCATTGCTCCAGCAGCAGTTGAAGCTTTTGTTCCAGTTGTTTGATCTCTTTTTCCATACTCACTATCATTTTCTCCAGCGATTTTATAGTGTCTTTACTGGGCACCGGAAGCAACCGAAGGCTGTGTAAATGATTGTTGAACCGTTTAATTTGTTCGGTATAGTCACGGATGGTATTGTACAACTGCCTGCTCTCAAAATAAGCGCTGTCGGGCATTTGCCAATAAGCAGGGCGCTGCTCCACTGCATAACGGCATATCCACCCGGCATCTTTCTTGTCGGTCTTATTGCGCTCCAGGTGCATTTGTATGTAGCGCTTAATGGCTATGGCATTTACCACACTTACACTGCAGCCAAGCCCGTGTAAATAAAAAGCCAGGCGGATATAATACACCCCCGTGGCTTCCATTACAAAATGATAATGCGTGCCGGTATGCTCCACTATTTTCTGATAACCCGCTTTGTTGTTGCCTACCTGCAATTGAAACATCTCTCCCAGGTTGTTTTGGTAACATACATCCAGCTTGGTATGTGAAACATCTATACCGCAGCATAATTTCTTTGTTTCCATAATCATTTGTTTTTTGAGGTGATGATTGTATTTTTAAGTAACGAAAAAACAAACGGAAGAACACTCTTACACTGTGCTATCTATCCTAATGCAGGCTTTTAAATTAAGCTTGTTGAACTGTTCAGCATCGGGTAAGAAAAGGGGCGGTGACTATCATGTTAGAAAGGCTCTCACGCCTATTGGGTTTTACGGTCTTAACCCGCCCTTTGTTCTTTCGGTTAGTTAGTTCATTTACTCGTAATAAATTTATTGAATTGTAAACATAGGTTGGGTTTTGCGCAAGTGTGGCTGGACAAACAAACATCAGCCAATTGCAAATCCAGGCTGTGGTTCGGGCTGGACAAACAACTTTGGGCTTTAGTTCTTAACTTCAACATCAGTTTTTCAATCAGCAGCGGTTGTCGGCAGACGGAATACTAATACCCAACCTGCATAAAGCCCTGCTCGTTAGCGGTCATGCCTGCGGACACTCTACAATTGCGAAATCAGCTTGCTTTACAGACATATTTTTCGTAAATTCGTAAGGTGAAAAAAAGAAAAGAAATAGGACTAAATTTTGAAATTGATAAGCTTACTAACTCAATTGAAAATGTTGTAACAGGGGACAGTTTTCCAACCGATATTTCAATCGTAACACTTGCCGATTTAAAGAATGTTACTAAAAAGAATAAATGGCAGTTTGATTGGAAATTTGAGCATAGACAGCCTGAACGTGAGGTTTATAAACTATCAATTGTTAATAATCAACAAACTATCCAGGGTTTGGTTAGTCTCGAAATTAAATTCGACCACGTTTATATGCACCTTGTTGAAAGCGCACCTTTCAATAAAGGAAAATTAAAAATGTATGCAGGTGTTCCTGGAAATTTAGTTGCATTCGCTTGTAAACTTTCTTTTCAAAGAGGACACTCTGGCAATATATCTTTTATTTCAAAGACACAGCTAATTCAACATTACAATGAAAGTTTAGGAGCAATGCATATTGGTGGCAGAATTATGATAATAGACACAGCCGCAGCATTAAAACTAATTAATAAATATTTCCCACTATGAAAATCAAATCAAAAGAATTAAACGTTGATTTTATTGGAGGACAAAATAGTCCTTTAACTAACGAAGAAGAAAAAGCAATTAGCGCCTTTATTATTGCCTCTAAAGACAAACGCAATATTAAAAAGGCTAAGAAAAAATTGACAATTAAACAAAAGCAGTACGCTTAACAATAGGTACGATCCGCTAACAGTGTATTTGCGCAACTTCGGGCGGACACAGGTAAATTCAGCATTTTCGTGCTATGTAGCTTCAGCTACCGGCTGGACTTTTCCTAAACCGCCAGCGATTTTGGCTACGCTCTTAGGCGCTGGCTGTGCTCTCGTTCAAATTCAAATTTTTCAGTACTTTTAATCATCGACAACGGGCGGACGAGTCTTAATTCCCTCGCTTCGCAAATACCGGTCGTCAGACTGTGAAAAAACTATCTTTCCCTTAAACATAGCCTGTACAATTTCGTG
>CAZXMM010000065.1:0-1302 GCA_964641255.1 uncultured Gammaproteobacteria bacterium
GTCATCTCCGGCGCGTGATATTTCCATGACATGTTTCGCGTTTCCGCAGCCACCGTCGTCGCCCAATCCTCAGGCTCACCGAAACGAATGTAGATCAGCCCGGCGTCGTTGAATTCTTTGTTCAAATTAAACGCGCGCGAAAATTTCAACAACGAGAACGTGCCGCCGCGATGGAGCGGATTGCGCCGGAGATCGTATTCATATTCCTTTTCAGCGTAGAGCAGGCGGCGATAATGCTCCGCCATGCGCACATTGTAAATCGCCGCCGGCGTCGGATCGCGCCCGGCCCAAAAGCGGCGAAAGAACTGCGCTTTGTCCGCCGGCGTTTGCTGCCGCCGATAATTTTTCCATTCTTCATCGGTGACGAGATATTTGACGTCGGCAAAAATAAAATCGGCGTCCGTTGGCGTTTTGACCTGATCAACCGCGAGCCAAAAGCTGGCAACGGTTTTTTGTTTGAAATTTTGCGCCTGATAAACTCGGGATAGAGAAAGCAAAATCGGCTGGCGTGAAAATTCAAGCGGACGTTTTAACAATTCATTGAAAATCGCCTCGGCCGCGGACAACTCGCCGTTGCGCCGTAGCGATTCGCCGAGAAAATATTTGGCATAATCCGACGATTGATTTTGCAGCCACTGCCGCGTTTCTTCCGACTTCCCATGCCGCACCCAATAACGATAAAGCCCGAAAAGCCCGACCGGCGCCGCTGCGAAATCCGGCTTGCGGCGAATCTGTTCATGGCCGAGCGCGATGGCCTCGGCATATTCGCCGCGATCGCGTTGCAGCAATGCCAATTGATAGATCACGTCTTCATAAAGTGAATCGCGCGCCATGACGCGGCGAAAATATTTTTCGGCATTCCCCCAGGCCTGTTGGCGCAGCAGCGCGATTTTGAAAGCGCCGAGTTCGCGATAGCAGACGCCGAGATAATATTGCGCCTCGAGGTTGCGCGTATCGCGCCGCAAAACTTCTTCATATTGCTTTTGCGCCTCGTGCCACTCCTCCTCGAGCGCGGCCATTTTGCCGAGTTTCAAATACGCCGGCGTCAAATCTTTATAGACCTTCAACGCCTGTTTGTAGTATCGCCGCGCCGCCGGGAAATTTTCTTCGGCAAATAAACTATCGGCCAGGCGCATAAAATAGAGCACCGAGAGCGTGCCTGCCGAATGGCGATCCGTCGTCAGGCCGCGCCACACGTCATCGGCGCTTTCGCGCGCCAAAGAAATTTCACGGCTATAAATTTTTAGCGGATCGGTCTCCGTCGCCAGCGCGGCGTAATGTTGATTCCAACCGGGGCGATCC
>CAZXMM010000065.1:1402-2528 GCA_964641255.1 uncultured Gammaproteobacteria bacterium
TTGAATTTTCCCCACGGATTTTGCGGATAAGGATCGCGTTGTTGCCAGAATTGTCGAAAGAAAATTTTTCTCGCCGCCGGCGAATCCAGCGCGCGATATTGTTGCAATTCCGAATCGGCAACAGCGTATTTCAAATCGTCAAAAATCCGCGCCGCATCGGTTTCGGTTTGAATGGTTTCAACGGCCTGCCAATAATATTTTTCACCCGCATCCGGATTGAATTGCTGATAATAATTTTTTGCCAGCGCCAAATAGATCTGCGGTTTTGATAAGACCGATGGGTGCTCCAAGAGAGCTTGAAAAACCGAATCTGCGGAACCGAGTTTATCATGATGGCGAAAGGCCTCGCCAATAAAAAAATTTGCTTCTTCCCAAGACTGCTGTTGCAGCCAGTCCACGACTTCTTTCAAGGCTTCAGCATCGATCAGCGCCTCATACAGCCTCGCCAGCTCGATTCGGGGCTCCGGCAAATCCGGACGCTGGCGGATTTGCGCCTGCTCCAGCGCGACGGCTTCACGAAAACGGTTTTGATATTTTCGCAACTGCGCCAGTTGATGCAGCGTCTCGTGCGTCGTGGAATCGCGCGCGAGCACTTGCAGAAAATGCGCCTCCGCTTTCTGCCAGTATTGTCGGCGCAAAAGTAAGCCGCTATTTTTGCCAAGCTCGCGATAACCAATTCCGAGATGATAAATCGCCTCGCGGTCATCTTCGCGGCGCTTCAGCAGGCGCTCGAATTGTTTGATGCCCTCGCGCCAGTTCTTTTCCGCCAGCGCAATTTTTCCCAGATCTGAATAAGCGGTGAGAAAATTTTTGTCGCTTTGCAAAACCGCTTTGAAATTGTTTTTCGCTGATTTGAGATCGCCATGCAATGCGGCATTGCGGCCTTTGACAAAAAGCGTTTCAGCGGCGGCATTTTGCGCCTGCGCCAGTTGAGGCAAAAAACTCAAACCCAACAACAACATCATGCTCGCTGCTATTCTGTGGCGCGACATTTTGCACCTCCGTTTAAAGCTCGGGGCGAAGTCCGACTGGCGCAATAGAATTGTCTAATTTAGAAAGCGCGTTGAGCGCAAGTCGGACTTCGCTATCAATTTCACGATCAATTGGCTTTGAGCTTTTTCAGCGC
>CAZXMM010000066.1:0-2497 GCA_964641255.1 uncultured Gammaproteobacteria bacterium
CTTTCGCGGAATAATTTTTTTTCAACGCGATTGGCTCCAGCAAAAGATCACCGGCCTGCAATTCTTGCGCTGGAATCCATTCCGGATAGCAAAAAGGTTGCGTATCACTTTCGTCGCTTTGGCGGTATCGCTTACGTTTGGCAAAGACTGGATGGTTAGGCGTGCAGGTCAAATAATCACGGCCGTATCGCGGCTCGATCATCAGCAATTCTCCGGTATAATCGCGGCTGTGTATCAACTCAACTTCTTGATAGTTGCCAAGATGAGTGAGCACCAAATCTCCGACTTGAATCGTCTCGATGGGCTGGCTCCCTTCGCGCGTCGCGATCAAGGTCCCACCTGGAAAACACGGCGGCGATCCGTCAAAGACATCCAACTCACCCGAATTGATTTGCGCTATTTCCAAACACTGCTCAACCGAGAGTTTTGTAATGTCGCCGTGATAGACCGGCACTTCGGGAAAATTCTTTTTGAAAGTTTCGACCGCGTGTTTGTCCCATTCCACTGCCAACAGTTCTCTAAATCCTGCCATCGAATACCCCAACGATGAACCGCCGCAACCAGCAAAGGTGGAAATCACCGTTGGGGCGTCTGCTGATTTGGGAGCAAGATGATCCTGCCAGGCTTGGTTCAGTGTATCGATGTAACTCATCATGATCAGATCACTTTCTCTTTCTTCGCCTGCGGAAATTCTGCGAGTAATTGATCCAACTCTTGCTCGAAAGTGTTCGCATCATCGGCGGGTAGCTTGATTCTGAATGTCGCTTCCAGCACCACGCCATCGGCGATACCCTCATCAAACGCTTTGCCTTCAACATGGCCATTGACAATTTGCAAATAAGCCTGAATGTCCGTTTCGTTCATGGTTACAGGCGTCATACCCGTTCCCTGTAGGCTTTTTAGAAGCTTGGCGTAGCCGTCGCCATCCCAGAGCCGCGCTTGTTCCCAGATGTCGAAATTCTCGCCAAGCGTAAGGTTGTTGCTGTCCACGGCGTATGCCGCCGCAGCCGCTTCGCTTTCGGCATCGGTGCCGATGAGTATCGGTAAAACCCAGAATCCCGTTAACTTCTCTTGGGCTAAGCCTCGGGGTAATTCGTATTCTCCGCTGCGTTCCATCTCGAAGAGCGCCTCGATGCGACCATTGCCGGCTTTGATCGCCCCCTGCGTGCCGCCGACATTCTTCAGATTGATGTCCAGCTTGGGCAACTCCTGAAATCCGTGCCGCTTTACTGAAGTTTTCATGTCAGCAGAATGAAGCTTTGCATTCGATTCCCAAATGAGGTTGATGGCGTCTCGCACGCGAATCCATGCGAAGCGCGGCGTATCATTGAAATCAAGTTCGGTTTCGGAGATGGACTGCAATGGCAGTGGTTTATTAGTTAGTTCCATCGGTTATTCTCCCATAAATACCGGCCGAGACTTTCGGAGCGATCCCACAGGATGCCGCGCCGAATAAAAGCATGCGGCGAGGGTTCCAGCATGACACCACCGGCCTCGACCCTTTTCTTCTTGAAAAAAGCCAGCGCCAGCGCATCGGCGAGATCAGGTGAATAACCCAGCCGTTTCTTCATGTCATCCTTTGCTTCCAGCGCGATTTTGCCGGCACTGGTGTATTTGAATTTCATCGCGGTCAACTCTCCGCTCAAACGATCATAGTGCGAGCGCGAGATTCTCGTGAGATCGATTTCTCCCGACTGAAAACGCTCGCGCAGTTGCCAATATATTTCCGTGCGCAAATTGGCAAAGTGCTCGCTATCTTTGGCCGCTTCGCCGACATTGACCGGCTGGCACGGATGATTCTGTTCGCGCAGGCGATCATAAACGCCGCTACCGACGCCGATGATGTCGACATTCACGGAAACACCCGTCGCCTTCACTTTGCCGGTCGTGATCATGGTGTCATGGCCAGTCCATACATCAATCGACATTACACATGCGCCTTGTCGAATGATCAGCGCGCTGTCATCCGAACCAAAACGCGCGACATCGAGACCGGCAACCGGTTCAGTTTCAGGTTGCAACTCACGTTCACGCGCGGCCTCGATCCACGCGAGTGAAATGAGTGCATCGTCCCCTTGTTCGGGAAATTCGCCGAGCACGCGGGCTTGATACACCGGTGAATCTTCGCCCCATTGGCGTTTGCGCGCTTCCACCCATTGCGTTGAAACCCGTCGGGCAGCAATGGCTTCATCAAGCCGAATGTGCCGCGTCCACCAATCATCGTATCCCGGCGCGCGGCGATGGATTTCATAAAATCGTCCGCTGCGATTGCCCGGCGTCGAAATCGCCAGCGCATAACAATCGCCGATGGCGAACGCGCCTTCAATGGCGTCCCAAATCGCCTCGGGAATGGCTTTGGCTTCATCGAGAATATAAAGCAGCTTGGTGGCATGCGCGCCTTCGATGAGATCGGCTTTGTCACTGGCTGCCGCGAAGGCTTCACCGTTCTCAGTTTTAATCGACAGCGTAAGCAGTTCCGGTTTCTTGCCGACAAGTT
>CAZXMM010000067.1:0-2424 GCA_964641255.1 uncultured Gammaproteobacteria bacterium
GTAAGCGTCCAACGGCCCCATCTATGCTGAGCGTGTAATGGCGTGCAATGTTGTCGCCTTTTCTGAAGGCGCGACAAATGGCAAAGAGAAATGGACCGGAATACTGGCGCAGACATCTGGAGGCGTGGCATCAAAGTGACCTGACGCAGAAGGACTACTGCGCAAGTAATGGCCTGAGCGTCGAGTCGTTACGACGATGGCGACGAAGAGAGAAGGAAGCCAACGCGACAGCGAGATCCTCCCTGACCTTGGTGCCGGTCAGTGTAGGTAAGCCGGATACAACCAGCGTCGTTCGACTACGCAGCCCAGACGGATGGGAGATCGAGTTGCCGGGAAATAGCGTTCCGCTGCTGGTCGACTTCCTGAAGCACCTCTCATGATGCCGGCGCCCACCCAGGTCTGGCTGGTGGTCGAACCCATCGACATGCGCGCCGGGATCGACAGCCTGTCGCAGCGGATCCAGACCACGCTGGGTCGCTCGCCCTGCGACGGCAGCGCCTACGCCTTTCACAATCACCGACGCACCCGGATCAAGCTCCTCGTCTGGGATGGCACGGGGGTATGGCTGTGCCATCGTCGCCTGCATCGTGGCCACTTTATCTGGCCCAGTGCCAATGCGACCACCTGCACGCTCACGGCGAAGCAATGGCAGTGGCTGATTACGGGCGTCGATTGGCAACGGCTCGAAGCCGCGCCACCGGCGCATTGGCGAGTGTAATCCGTCACGCAAAATCCATACGCAAAATCAGCACTTGAACGACAGAACAATCATCGCTGGAACGACCTGTTCATAGGGCTTCGCGGGCGGTTTGTCGATATAGTTTCGGCATGGACTTGCACGCTGAACTGGACCGCTTGAGCACGACGCCCGAACTCCCGGAATGGATTGCCGGAACCGTTCAGAAACTGCTCGACCAGGCCCGACAAGACGCGACCACCATCAAGGCGGCGAACCTCAAGATCCAGGCCCTGACACTGGAACTCGCGCACCACCGACGCCTGCGCTTCGGCCACAAGAACGAAGCCTTGTCACCCGAGCAGCGCGAACTGTTTCAGGAAACCTGGAATACCGACCTGGCGGCCCTTGAAGCCGAGACCGAGCGGCAAGTCGAGGCACTGGCACCGAAGGATCGGCCCAAGCGTCAACGCGCCGGCCGCCAAGCCCTTCCCGAGCATCTGACGCGCATCGAACATCGGCACGAGCCAGAGTCCTGCACCTGTGGCCAGTGCGGCAAGGATCTGGTCAAGATCGGCGAAGACATCAGCGAGCAGCTGGATGTCGAACCCGCCCGCTTCTTCGTCCATCGCCACATTCGTCCGCAATACGCCTGCCGCGCCTGCGAGACCATAGCGGCGGCACCGATCCCGCCCGCCGTGATCGACGGCGGCATGGCGGCGGTAGGTCTGTACGTCTGGGTGATCATCGGCAAGTATCTGGACCATCTGCCGCTGTATCGTCTGGAGCAGATCGCGGCACGGGATCAGGTCATGCTGTCCCGCTCCACCCTGGCGGAATGGGTCGGGCGCGTAGGCGTGGCCTTGCAGCCGCTGGCGGATCGTCTGGCGGATCTGCTGCTGGAACGCACGGTGCTGCATGCCGACGAAACGCCGGTGGCACAGCTTGATCCGGGTAAAGGCAAGACGAAGCGGGCCTACCTCTGGGCCTACCGCAGCAATGTGCTGGAAACCGGCCCGCCCATCGTGGTGTTTGATTACCAAACCAGCCGGGCGGGTCGCCATGCGCAGAACTTCCTGTCGGAATGGCAAGGCCATCTCATGGTCGACGACTATTCGGGTTACAAGGCGTTGTTTGGGGCCGGCGTGACCGAATTGGGCTGCCTGGCCCACGCCCGCCGGAAATACTTCGAACTGAATGCGGTACAAGCCCATCCGATTGCCTTGGAGGCCATGGAACGGATCGCGGCTCTGTATGCGATCGAGGCTCAGGGCAAGGACATGGATGTCGTGGGACGGACGCTGTTGCGACAAGCGCAGGCTCAGCCCGTGCTGCGTGACATGCATGATTGGTTGCTGCGCATTCGGGCCACCGTGGCCAATGGTGGCGGGACCGCCAAGGCCATCGACTACAGTCTCAAGCGCTGGGTGGCCCTGAGTCGCTATGCCGACGACGGCCGCTTGCCGATCGACAACAACCCCGTGGAAAACGCCATCCGGCCGATCGCCGTCGGAAAAAAGAACTGGCTCTTCACTGGCTCGGAACGCGCCGGAAAACGGGCCGCCGCGATTCAGAGTTTGCTGGCCACCGCCAAGCTCAATGGCCTCGATCCTTCGGCGTGGTTACGCGATACTCTGCAGGCCCTGCCAACTTGCCTCAACAGCCAGATCGATTCGCTGTTGCCCCTGCGCACGGATCCTCTACTCCTCGCTACCCCGTGAGCATACGTGGGTGCGCCGAACGCTTAC
>CAZXMM010000068.1:0-2411 GCA_964641255.1 uncultured Gammaproteobacteria bacterium
CATATTTGGCCACCGCCAGTTTGAAATGGCCTTGCTTTTCTAAAACAAAAGCGATGTTGTTGAATCTTGTGGCGACATCCGGATGGGTGCGGCCAAAATACCGTTCATCAATGGACAGCGCTTCGTTGCATTTGGCCAATGCCCCGTCATAATCGCCTTTGGATTCCAGTACGCCCGCGATATTATTAAGCCCGGTTGCGACACTCGGATGATCGCGACCAAAAGACTTTTCAAAAATTGCCAACGCTTCGTTGCATTTGATCAACGCCCCGTCATAATCGCCTTTTTCCTTCAGCACAAGCGCGATGTTGTTGAGTCCGACTGCGACAATTGGATGATAGCGGCCAAAAGACTTTTCAGAAATTGCCAGCGCTTCGTTGTATTTCGCCAACGCTCCGGCATAATCGCCTTTTGCCTGCAGCACGAGCGCGATGTTGTTGAGCCGCGAGGCCGCTTCCGAATGATTCGGGCCATGCGCGGTTGAGTCAATGCCATAGGCCCGGCGAAATTTTTGCAAGGCTTGGTCATAAATAGCCAACTCCAACAACGCCCGTCCCCACATATTCAGCCCATCGGCATAGTTCGGCTTGGCGCTATCGGCTTTGGCAAAAAAGAGCGCGGCGCTGTCGTAGTCGACTTTTTCAAACAAAGTCAGGCCCAAGTTGTAATAATATTCCGGCACACGCTTCTTTTCGTCTTCGCCTTCACGAATCGCGCGCTCGGCTTTGCGAATGGCTTGCCGAAAACTAGCTTCTGCCGTGTCCAGCTTTTGCTGTTTGAGCTTAAATTCTTTGGCTTCATTGGCATCATCCAAAGCCGCCAAGCCGCGCAGGTTTAAATCCGTGCTGGTGCGTAAGCGATCTTTAAATTCCCCCACTGCTTTGAGCAACGCCGGTTTGTCCAAACCCAAAAGCTGGGCTTGTTCCGCCAACACGTCGCGACGGCTAAATTCATCTTCCTTGACTTC
The DNA here is from genome assembly GCA_964641255.1 of uncultured Gammaproteobacteria bacterium. GTDB lineage: Bacteria > Patescibacteriota > Microgenomatia > JAMCZE01 > JAMCZE01 > CAZXMM01. The sequence continues at coordinate 968 of CAZXMM010000068.1, forward strand.
AATCGCCGCCTGAATTTTTTGGCGTAAAATATATTCCAACATCCGCTCGCTGCGCATCAATAACGGCGAGCCTTTTTTCGCCATAACGACGCGAAAATGGGCTTGCGTTTCGGGGTTATCGGGCAAGCGAAATTTTTTGTCCGGCGGCTCCAGCACAACGAAGCCCTGTTTGTCAACTTCGATGTACAAATCCCTTCCCGGCGCCAAGGCGTGCGCTGTTGCCGTTGCTTGGGAAATGTCGAATCGAAAATAACCCTGCGCATTGGTCGTTTGTGAGGTCAGCCCCCACAAACGCACGGTTGCGGTAGCCACGCCCTGCGAATCGGCGTCGAGGACGCGGCCAATGATTTTCGTTTGCGCCCAAAGGTTGGCAGCGCTCAACAATAAAAAGAATATCCCAAATCGTTTCATGGCTCCCTCTGCAATCTGTTTCAGATTGACAAATAAAAACTTTCTCTTTTGGATCGTCACCTTGCTCATGCCAGTCCCCGAAGGGGACAGATTGATGAGCATGGGGCAACGCCCCATGAAAATGCCAATACGTGATGTGAACGCCCCGCAAGGGGCAAAATAAACAACGGCCAATTTTCTCCCGCCCTTACAGGGCTTCATCAAGAATGGTTTGTTTACAAAGGGCGTTGCCCTTTGCTATGCCATTTGTCCCCTTCGGGGACTGCGGAACGTCTATCAGGGTGCTGAAAAACGCAACAATTGTCATTGCGAGGCGCTTTTTGCCGAAGCAATCTCTTGATTTTTAAAGATTGCTTCGCTGAGAAACGCTCGCAATGACACTTTTTCAGCATCCTGCTATGCTTTCATCCAAGAAAGACGATTTCAACAAAGCAAGATGGGCAAATTATTTACTCAGCTTTTCTTAAAATAACTTTGTCGTTTCCATTCAAGCTTTTCATGCCGGCAAAATCTTTATAACCGGCTTTGCTGATTTTGACCCAAATCGTCGAACCCGGTTTAACTTTTACCAAAATGTTGAACTCGCCATTCGGAAGAGTTTGGCCAGAACCTAAAATATGCGTCGAATCGCTCGCCTCTTTAATCTCAATCGTCGCATTCGCGACGCCGTTTTCGTTTTCATCCAACACCACGCCGTAATACCTCGCGCCTTCGGGTATATCAGCAGGTTTTTGTGTCGTCTGCTGCAAAACGATAAACGTCATCAGCACGCCCAAAGCGGCGCTCAACAAAGCTAAACTTTTTCCAATGCCCATTCTTTTTGCCGGTGGTGTAATAATAATCTTGTCTCGCCCGACGACGTCCCCGTCAATGGTGATGTCCCCGCCGCCGATGTCCACCCCGGTGGCGGTTTGGCTCGACGCGGGTGGAGGAATCTCTTTGGGTTCTGGCTCGTATGCGGGTTGTGAAACCTGTTTGGGTTTGGAATACGCCCCACCGGAGCGCGTTGCCGTTTTCTTCTGGCCCACCGTCA
>CAZXMM010000069.1:0-2405 GCA_964641255.1 uncultured Gammaproteobacteria bacterium
GGCGTGTGCCGCGTTGTCGCGTTCTGCGACACACGTTGACAAAACCAAAAAAAAATGCTGCTTGCACGACTTGAAAACCAAGCCGGGCGCCAGCGTCCGCTACGAATTGGGTTTATTGATGCCTAAGTTTTCACAAACATATTTTTCAGGTAACGTAATGATTTCAGAAATAAATGTCGCCAAACTCTTTTGAGAAATGACCGAACCTTTTTCTGCATCGCCTTTTCTCGTCAATTCAAAATCTACTTCGTTGTCATTTGTGAACCATGTTGGTCGCAGAATGGTGTAGTCAAGATTTGATTCTTCAATGATGTCTGCTAATTTTCTGTAAGGAGCTAAAACCGATTTCAAAGGCGTTTCATAAATACCGATTGAACTTATTGCAATAATTCTTTTCACGCCTGTTTCGTGCATGGCCTTTACAATATTTTTCGTCATTGCATCCAAATCGCCTGCTAGATTTGCGTAAACAATGTCTTGCCCGTTGATGGCTTCCTTCAGTTTATCATAGTCCATTACATCGCCTTCGATGACTTTGCATTTGGAAATATCCTTACTTGTCAACCTACTTTTGGTGCGAACAAATAAAGTGGGATTAATATCGTTCTTCTGCACTAAAATATCTGTAACAAGTTTCGCAATATTGCCGCTTGCGCCGATGATAATTACATTTTTCATTTCTTCTTTTCCGTCTGTCTTTTTCCGAATCTGTGATTTGGTATGAACCACGACAATGCTATCAATACTAACATTGCAAATGCAATCTTTGGAAAACCAATAAGCGAAATAACTGCTGCTACTGAATTGAGCGCGATGGTTGAATAAGTTTTGGATTGTCCTCTGAATGCTCTTGCAAATTCAGAATTGCCTCCATGCAAATGACACAATTGATTTACCAAAAGAAGGTAGAAGGAAGTAACAAGAGCCAAAATGACGGCATAAACTGTCACGGTTGTGCTTGTAAAGGAATTTTCTCCCATTGAAGCAGTAGCAAACGGAATCAATGAAAGCCAAAACAAGTCAAGCAAATTCATCCAAAGAATTTTGTTATTCACTTTGTGAACTGCGTGAAACAAATGATGATGACTGTTCCAGTAAAGTCCAACGAAAACAAAGCTTAATGCGTAACTGAGAAAAATGGGATACGCCTCCCAATAACTTTGCCATGTCGGGTTATGTGGAACTTTCAATTCCAAAACCATAATCGTAATGATGATGGCAATCACACCATCCGAAAATGCCTCCAGGCGGTTTTTGTCCATAGTTGGTTTAGCGATTGACTAATTTTTGTAAATGCTCGGGATAACGATCTCCCTGAATTTTTATTTGTGATGAAGCCCTTTCTATCTCGCGAATTTCATCGGCAGAAAAATTTATCGCAACTGCGCCGATATTTTCTTCCAGGCGATTTAACTTTGTCGTGCCAGGAATAGGAACAATCCAGGGCTTTTGAGCAAGCAACCAAGCCAATGCAACTTGTGCAGGAGTCGCGTTCTTATTTGCGGCGATTTTAGAAAGCAAGTCAACCACTGACTGGTTTGCCTTTCTCGCTTCCTCTGAAAAACGAGGAACAATATTTCTGAAATCGGTGCTATCGAACTTTGTGTTTGCGTCAATTTTTCCTGTGAGAAAACCTTTACCCAACGGGCTAAAGGGAACGAATCCAATTCCTAATTCTTCCAGTGTTGGAATTATTTCTTCTTCAGGTTTTCTCCACCACAAAGAATATTCACTTTGCAGTGCTGTTACGGGTTGTACCACATGTGCTTTGCGAATTGTATTTGCGTTTGCCTCCGAAAGTCCGAAGTGTTTTACCTTTCCTTCATGGATTAAATCTTTCACCGCGCCAGCAACATCTTCAATCGGCACATTCAAATCAACCCGATGCTGATAAAACAAATCAATAGCGTCCACTTTCAAACGCTTCAACGATGATTCGGCAACACGCTTGATATGTTCCGGGCGGCTGTCTAGTTCAGTCCATTTTCCTTCGGCATTCGCCTTCCATCCGAACTTGGTTGCAATCGTAACTCTTCCTTTGAAGGGCGCTAATGCTTCGCCAACCAATTCTTCGTTAATGAAGGGTCCGTAAACTTCTGCAGTGTCAAAGAATGTAATACCTTTTTCAACAGCAGCGCGAATGACTGAAATCATTTCTTGTTTGTCGGCAGGCGCACCGTAACCGAAACTCATTCCCATGCAACCAAGTCCGAGAGCCGAAACTTCTAAACCACCTTTACCGAGTTTTCTTTGTTCCATTTTATTCTCTCCTTATTTGCATTTAGCAAGTTATTAAGTCTTTGATTGTGCCGCCTAACTATGTAGTGAACGACAACACCATCTAATAAAAGCGACACCTGCTGGCACGCATGTGCCGCATAAACTACAAAATGAATTTTAAAGTA
>CAZXMM010000070.1:0-2394 GCA_964641255.1 uncultured Gammaproteobacteria bacterium
TATCTGTTGCCGGAACCGGAAACACCGTCAAACCAAAATCACCTTCGGTGTCATTATCATCATCTTTAAACTGCCGCCATGATGGTACACAGTTGGTATCGCACTGCGAATACACAATGTGTTTATACACCAGCACCGTATCGTTATACGATAGTGCGGTTATATGCACCTTAAAGGCAGTATCAATGCTTATGGCCGTTGGCTCATCATCGCCAATGCCCAGGTCATTGTATATAGCCGTCCAGTAACGGTTACCTGCCGTATCAAATTTTACGGTGGCTATGTCATAATCTGTTCCATTCCAGCTTTTGCCGGTTACATATAAAAAGTTATTGGCATCAATGGCAATGGCCTTTGCCGAATCAACAGCAGCCAGCCGCCCGTCAAACCGCTGCTGCCACTCCATACCGCTGCTGCTGTTTAGTTTTGTTAACTGGTAATTTGCCGAACTGTCGGCTGCTGTGCTCACAGTATATGTGCTGCCGTCAACATCTGTTACTGATGTTACTGTAGCAGTTGCGGCAGGGGATGCACTTAAAACCTGTATGGTATCAATATTGGCCTGCGTGTTTGTAAAATGCTGAAAAACGCGGTTGCCGCCTCCGTTGATAATTATATAATCATCATACTGTGTTACATCAAGGCTGCCTTCAATTACCATTTGTTCGGCAGTAAATTTTACTATCCAGTTATTCAAATACGCCACCTGGCTTTCGCTAAGATTAAGGCAACTTGCCATGTTCAGTAGTATATCCAGTCCGTTTACTCTTTCGTTTACAAGCCTGTAAGTGTTGGCTAAATCAAGCGAGTAATAAAACTCCTGCCCGTCATCGTCCACTTCGCGCCAGCGGGTTATGTACAGGTTCATTATGTGCAAAACATTTTCAACATACGCATCAGCCGAATTTACATTGGCCAGCCTGTTATACTGTATGGCATTACCCAGCGCCTCTTTTAACTTGGTGTAAGCCATCATGCCAAGCCAGTTTACGTTTTCATTGTCATAAGCCACTGCCACTGTTAATATATCGCTCAGCATTTCCATTCCGGTAATGTCGTCTTTCACGGTATCGCCATCACTAATTGTATCCAATGCCATCAGCAAAGCCTCGTTTAGCGGTATGTTTTCAAAATGCAACCCCGATACCAGCGGGCACTCGGCACACTCACCCAGCGCGCTTTGCCTGCCGGGGTCGTTTATAGGAGGCATATCACAAGGGCTTTCGGCAGGGTCATTGTCAATTAACTGTATTGTGTGCCCGGGATGCTGTGTCTGGCAGGTAGGCGTTATTTTGTTTAGCAAATGATATCCGTTTGTTCCAGGAAAAGGCTGCCCCATATTGTCGTCCCACTTATTGTGAGTGGCAGGTAACTCCATTTTGCAGTTGTTGTTTAAGTTGCCGTTAAATGTATTGTAAAGGTATGGATAGCCAAACATTAGTTCCGAAGTAAAATCATTGTACCCATTTTCCAAATACAACAATCCGGCATCATCAAATTTTACCACACCTGCCATACTCTTCATCTTATTAAACATCCCCTTTACACCATTTACCAATGGCCCCATAATTAGCGAAGCATTTTGGTTCATTTTTATGGTCCACTCGGCTCCGTGTATTTCGTTGCACTTTAGGGTAAGCGCAGCGCTTCCGCTAAAGTCTATGGCATTATCCATGTACCCAAAGTTTTGCCAATCGGTATTGCCAAGGGTTGAATTTCGAATATACAGCGAACCACCTACCCCGCTGTTATACATTACACCGGTAAAATACGGATAGCCATCACCTTCCATATAAATATTGTTTAGCGAACTGCCCATGCTCATGCCATCGCAGTACATAGGCACATTGCATGATACAAACGATACATTGTTAAAGTGTATTCCATTGCCGGTGCTCTTAAAACCATAATTGCAATAATAAAAACTGCAATCCTTAATGGTTAACGATGCATTTTCGTTTTGCCACATAGGGTAATGGCTCAGTGCATTACCAAATCCGTAAAAATCCACTCCCTCTATTTTATGACTTAGCCTGCCGCCTATTTTAAAACCTTCTGCACAAGTATAACTACCATCAGTGCTCAATAATAAATTAGTTAACTCATACTCCTCAGGCGCAACCAACCATTCAGAACATCCACCAAACACAATACCCCCGCTGCTAAGTGTTAGTTTCTTTAAATGGTCGTGCAGGTTTAATCCTGCGTTAAGCTCTGCTATTTTATCAGCCTTTCCATTTCCCTCTAATAAAAAAGTACAATTAACTCCTGTAGTTACCCACCCTGAATTAAACCTAACATATCCCCAATACCCGAATTAGGATGCGTAAAAGTAAAGTCGCTGTTGTCAAGTAAAGTAAGGTGTCCGCCAAAGCTAAGGCAGGCATCTGCGTA
>CAZXMM010000071.1:0-2382 GCA_964641255.1 uncultured Gammaproteobacteria bacterium
GTATCCGTTCGGTGAAGCCCATCTTTCTTCTTTGTGCTGAAAGCCGTATCTTAGGCAAACCCAAAGGAGAAAGCCATGTCCACGACAGCTGGGCGCCTCGCGCGCGCCCAAGAAATGTTCGCCCGCATCGAGAAATATCTCGTCGCGAAAGAGCGGGCCGCCAGCCTGACCCAAAAAGCCTTTTGTAAACAGGCAAACCTCCCACTCACCACCTTTCAAAATTGGCTGAAGAAATACCGCAGCCGTCAGCGTCAAGCTGAAACGTCCGCCCCGAACGGATTCATTCCGTTGCGCGTGCGAGGGCCGCGCGCGCTGCCGAATCCGCCGCTGCAATGTGTCATCGAGTTTTCCCATGGCGTGATCATTCGCTTGTCCGGTCCGGTGGATTTCGCCATGCTGGCCCAGCTCATTCATTCCACGGCGGTTTAGCATGGTCGCACTCACCGCGCGCGTCAAATTCTACCTCTATGCCCAGGCCACCGACATGCGCAAAAGCTTCGATGGCCTCTCGGGCGTGGTCACCACCGCGTTGGGCCGCGATCCCACCAGCGGGGACGTCTACGTGTTCGTCAATCGCCGGCGCGACCGTATGAAGCTTTTGGTGTGGGATCGCACCGGCTTCTGGCTTTTTTACAAACGCTTGGAGCAAGGCACCTTTCAATTGCCGCGCCATGAGGCAAATGCGGCGACGCTCGAATTGCCCTATGACGAGCTGATGATGATGCTGGAAGGCATCGATCTGGCTTCGATGAAGAGACGGCGGCGCTATCTTCGTGTGCCGCCATAATTATCTTGCTAATTTAAGTTTTGGCGTCAAAATTAAAATTTATTAAGAAAGTTATTGTTTTTTTAATTTTTTATGTTATATTAATAGACATGGAACAAGCCGCGCCCAAACCCACTTATGACGAGCTGTTGGCCGAAGTGGCCTATTTGAAAGCCGAACTGGCGCAACTGCGCCGGTTGATTTTCGGTCAGAAGCGCGAGCGTTTTGTTCCGCTGCTCAACAGTTCACAGGTGGACATGGGCCTGGCTGAAACCCAAGCTGCCAGTGCGCCGGCTAAAACCGAGCGTGTCGAATACACCCGCACCAAACCGTCGCGTCCTTCCACGCCGCCGAGCCGCAACCCGCTGCCTGCCAGTTTGTCGCGTGAAGAGATCGTCATCGAGCCGCAAGAAGATGTCACCGGCATGAAAAAAATTGGCGCCGACATCACCGAGGAATTGGAATATACGCCGGGCAAACTGTTTGTCAAACGTTACGTGCGTCCCAAGTATGCACGTCCGGAAGGCGAGGGCGTTGTCATTAGCGCGTTGCCCTCGCGACCCATTGAGAAGGGCATCGCCGGACCGGGTTTGCTGGCGCATGTGTTGATCAGCAAATATGTCGATCACCTTCCTTTATATCGCCAGCGCCAGCAGTTTCGCCGTCAAGAGGTCGAGCTGGCCGAGTCCACCATGTGCGATTGGGTCAAAGCCAGTTGCGAATTGCTGAACCCATTGTATGAAGCACTGCGCGGCGAACTCTTGCGCACGCCCTATCTGATGGTGGATGAAACGCCGATGCGGGTGTTGGACAGCAGCCAAGCGGGCAAGTGCCATTTGGGATATCACTGGGTTTATTATGCGCCGCTGGTTAAGCTGGCCTATTTTGATTATCAGCCCAGCCGCAGCCGTGACGGTCCGCAACAGATGTTGAAAAATTTTGCTGGGCATCTGCAAACCGACGGCTATGTGGCCTACGAGGCGATTACCTGCCGGCCGGAAGTAACGGCGTTGGGCTGCATGGCGCACGCGCGGCGTGAATTCGTCGAGGCGAAAGACAACGATCCGGACCGCACCGCCTGGATGTTATCGCAGATGCAGCAGCTTTATGAAATTGAGCGTCAAGCCCGCGAGGCGAACTTGTCGCATGACGAGCGCTATCGGCTCCGGCAGGAATCCGCCCGGCCGATTCTAATCACAATCAAAGCGTGGCTGGATCAGCAGGTGCGTGAAGTTTTGCCAAAGAGCGTCATGGGCAAAGCCATTGGCTATACCCTCGGTCAGTGGCCGAAGTTGGAGCGATATATCAGCGACGGTCGTTTCGAGATCGACAACAATTTGATCGAGAATGCGATTCGGCCGGTGGCGCTGGGGCGAAAAAATTATCTGTTTGCCGGCTCACATGAAGGCGCCAGACGCGCGGCATTGATTTATTCTTTGGTGGCCACGGCCAAACGGCACGACGTGGAACCGTTTGCCTATCTCAAGGATCTGCTCAGCCGCATCGCCGACTACCCGCAGCGGCGCGTCGCTGAACTTTTGCCACAGAACTGGAAGCCCTCTCCAAGATAAGAAATTCGTCCGTCCGCTGCAAGATGGGGTTCACCGAACGGATAC
>CAZXMM010000072.1:0-2373 GCA_964641255.1 uncultured Gammaproteobacteria bacterium
AGCGCGGCACCAGCGTCATCTACGGCCGCTCCGACACCACGATCAACCGCCACGGTATCCGCATGGGCACGGCCGAGATCTACCGCGTGGTCGAGAAGCTGCCCGAGGTGATGGACAGCCTGGTGGTGGACCTCGAGTACCTCGGCCGCCCCTCGCACCTGGCGCTGTTCGTCGTGCTGCGGCCGGGCTGCGTGCTCGACGATGGGCTCGTGGCGCGCATCAAGCAGCAGGTGCGCACGCAGGCTTCGGCGCGCCACGTGCCCGACCAGATCGTCGCCATCGACGAGGTGCCGCGCACGCTGACCGGCAAGAAGATGGAACTGCCGGTGCGCAAGCTGCTGCTGGGGATGCCCGTGGCCAAGGTGGCGAGCGCCGATGCTATGGCCAATCCGGGGAGCTTTCAGTTCTTCGTGACGCTGGCGAGTGAGCTTGGACAGTAGGGGGGTGGAACGCGGGACCGACCGGGACGATCGTGAGTAGCCAACGTGGCCGAGAACTTTTCCCTGCCTTCACGATCAACTCCGGCCACGGAGGCTGATAGTGAACTGGCCAAGTTATGCGGAAGACATCTCCGAGCGTCAGGAGGAGAGCATTGAGTCACGATCCCCGTACCCACCAATCGATGGTGTCAGCCGATCTCCAAAGGGATACCGCCGTCTCGGTCCTCAAGTTGCACGTGGGCCCGACAACCTCACGCTTGAGTTGACGCTGACGCAGCGACCGATGCGCATCGTGCGTCCATTCGGGCCAGGCATTCGATGGATCCCCGAGATCGGGCCCCACCGGCTTGGCTTGACGCAGCGGCCGGAAGGCGACGCAGCCCTCTTACCATCCATAGCCGCGTGGCAACGAGAGGGGGCAGACACCGTGGTCAGCTTGCTTGAATCAATCGAGATTCACAACCTTGGCTTGGCAAACGAGGAAGCGGCCTGCAAGGCGCTTGGCATGGCCTTCCACCAGTTGCCGGTGCCAAACGGCGGCACTCCTCGCGCGGTGTCGGAAGTCGAGTCATTGCTCGAAAGCATCCTCCTTGATCTTCGTCGGGGAAAGGGCGTGGTCATTCATTGCCTGGCAGGCATAGGGCGAACTGGGCTTCTCGCAGCGTGTGTGTTATCGCGCCTTGAAGTTGGTATCGAGGAGATCTTTCCGCTGCTTACCCGAGCTCGCGGCATTTCGGTGCCGGACAATGACACGCAGATTGCTTGGGTTCACCGCTTTGCGGCGGCAGTTGAATAGCGCGCTGGGCCTCTGTGTCTCAGACGACTTCTTCGCGCTGTGTCCGATCTGCGCTTCCGGACCCGGTGTTTCGCGCATGAGGCATGAGTCTTGGGCGCGCCTCAACTGGGGATGCGATGGAACTCGGCATTGGTCTCGGCACCGCAGTCGACTGGCTCAAAGATCTCTGGCGGCTAGCAAGATATGGGTCCGAGGACATGGTGATCACGATGTCGTGGCTCGGCGAGTCTGGAGTTGCCGAGAAGGCGAAGGCGAGAGGCCTCGTAGACCTCGGCTTTGCCCATAAGAGACGCGTCGACTTGCTGAAAGCAGAGGGTCGTGTCATCGTCTTCGAGTACGACAAGCTCAGACGAGTCAGACGAAGGCTGGTCTTGCACGATGGCTCTGTGCTGGTGGGGAGAAAGATCTACCTCCTGAGGGAGCACGCTCGTGCGGAAGCTGCTCGTTCGCTTTAGGTCTCTCGGAAAGTGGGCTCTCATGACTGCCCTCTCTGTCCCGTACATGCTCCTGGTCTTGTGGATGCCCCTGCTACTCGTCTTCTGTGTGGTCGTGTACGCGGTCACCTTCGGATCCGATGTTCAATTGAGAGCAGCGTGTTCTGAGGACAATGCCTTCGTTAGATTCAGGCTGCTAGTCAACGGGCGCGACTACTGGCAAAGCCATATCGCACATCTTGACCAGCGAATTGACCACTTCATCTTGTTGCCGGCAGAGATCGACGGCAAGGTGTCGGAAATTCGCCGCTCCATAGAGGCCTCCGGCGCTCGGGAGAAGTACACCGACAACCGGACAGAGGCACAGCAGAGGGCAGACGCACTAAGGCGAGAGGCTGACAAAATCGAAGCTGCGGAAGACAGTGCCGCTTTCCGTCAGAGGCTTGAACAGCAGATTCGTGATCTACGTGCCTGTCGAACTGCCGCCCTCACCTTCCTTAAAAAGGAAAAGTAGCGGCCTGCCCTGCAAAGCTAGGACACACCGCTGCGGGATCCTTGGAGCGGCCCTGCAAGTTCGGGCCACGACTTCCTCACACGCGAACCGCTGCGGTCTTGAATGCGGCCATCGGCCGCTACCCGCCCCTCATAGCCCCCGCCAACCCCAGCGTCAACGGCGGCCACACCGTGATCGCCAGCAGCACCA
>CAZXMM010000073.1:0-2364 GCA_964641255.1 uncultured Gammaproteobacteria bacterium
AGCTTTCCGGCTTGCCGTCAAGCGCGTGAAGTTCCAGCGCACGCATGGAAGTGGGAATAGTTGCGACTGGCATGGTTTTATTTTTCAAAGTTTGGGGTGATGATTTTAAAAGCCTGCAAGGAAATTTTTGAACAAAATATATTTATTAAAAAATTACTACTTTATTAAAATGAGTTTTCTTGTTTCTAAAAATCCTTCTGTTTGTAAATGATAGATATAAACACCACTTGGCAGATTGCCGGCATTCTAATTAATCGCATGTTCACCCGCTATTTGTTGGCCATCAACTAGGATCGCGATTTCCTGACCAGTAAGATCAAACAATTTCAAAGTAACGTGGCAATTTCTAGACACGACATATTTTAATTTTGTAGAGGCATTGAAGGGATTAGGATAGTTCGGTAACAATTGCCCAATTCTTACAACGGGAACAACTTTTTCTTTTACCGAGACTCGTGGTGCTTGAGTGTATTTGAGTGTTGTATAAATAGAATGTTTTTCATCAATAACACTTCTTCCGGTCACATACACATTGCCGGCGTCATCAACAGCAAGCGCTTTTGCACCATCCTCAGAATTGGCAAAACCATTGTAGCGAATAACCCATTGCTCAATGCCCATTGAATTGTATTTGACTGTAGCATAATCATGATTGAACGGATGGATGCGGCTTGTGGCGCTTTTTCCTGTTACATAGACATTTCCGATGCTGTCCAAAGCAACATCTACGGCGTTGTCTTCGCCATTTCCTGAGCCCTCATATCGGGCGACCCATTGTTCTACTCCAAAAGCATTATACTTGATCGTAGCATAGTCCTCAGAGGTTTCTCTACCAAAGCTAATACCGGTTACATAAATATTTCCAGAATTGTCAATCGCAATAGCGTTTGCTCCATCATAAATATCTCCGGGCCCATTATAATGGGCAATCCATTGGCGGATGCCGTCGGTATTGTACTTTATCGTCATGTAATCAGCGCCTGCGGGTGAGTCACTGCTTCCTGTGATATACACATTCCCGTTGTTATCGCTAGTCAGATCCGACGGCATGTCATGCCCATTAGCGGGGCCATTAAATCTGGCTGCCCATTGCTGAGTTCCTTGAGAATTATATTTGATCGTAACACAATCACGCTTTGAACCCGAATCACCACTGCCACTGTATCCTGTCACATAGATATTTTCCCGATTGTCAATAGCGATTGCAGTCGGCACGTTGGTAAGTGTTCCCTGCCCAGCGTAGCGCGCAACCCATTGTAGAACACCAGTAGCGCTGTATTTGATGGTCAAATAGTTTACACCGGGTTCATAACTGTAGCCGGTCACATACACATTTCCGTTTTTATCACTTACCATAGCTACGGCGACATCTATTAAATTGCTCGGTCCATTATAATGCGCGTCCCAAGCTTTTATGCCGTTGCTTTTGTATTTCACAATAATGTAATCCGGATAGGAAACCTCCACTCTGCCACTACTACCAGCTATATATACATTTCCTGAATCATCAATCGTAATGGCATTCGCGAGGTCTCCAGAATTGGCAAGTCGATTGTAACGAACAGCCTATTGCTCTCTTCCCACTGAGTTGTATTTAATAGTGGCAAAATCCCAGCTCGTGGCTGAATTGTAAGTCCATCCGGTTACATACACATTACCGATTTTGTCAAGAGTCAAGCGGCTGGGCTCGCTTAATGAATCTGGGCCAAAGTAGTGTTTGACCCAACCAACTTGAACCCTCTCCTGGGTCATTATCGCGACTTTATGAAATGGAAAAAAAGCGGCAACAATAACAATAATGATGATGAAATAAGATTGTTTCACGATACCATCACAAAGCTTTCGATATTACCTATTAGATTCAATCATTGCTCGCCTGCAGCTTTCTGCGCGACCTTTTCCACTTCCGACCACGCCCGCAAGAAATTTCCTGAGCAGATTTTTTGAATATCCGCGTCGGAGTAGCTCTTTTTTAGCAGTTCGTAAATAATATTGGGATAATCCGCGACGCTTTTCAAGCCGGTGGGCAGTGTGTCGCCGACGCCGTCGAAATCCGAGCCGAATCCGACATAATCGACACCCACTAACTTGACGACATGCTCAATGTGCGTAATGACATCGGCAATATTGGCATAGCCGATTTTATGATCCACGCGAAATTTTTGCAAGGCGGCTTTCCCCGCGTCACTGGTGGGATTGATTTTATTGTTTTGAATATACTTCCACATTTTGTCTTCAGCCAGGCGAATCGAATCATTCAAAAACGACGAGCCGAAGTTGATGCCGATGACGCCGCCGTTTTTCGCCAGCGCTTTAATCATCTGGTCATCGATATTGCGCTCCCAGCCCGGGGTGAAATGGCGG
>CAZXMM010000074.1:0-2360 GCA_964641255.1 uncultured Gammaproteobacteria bacterium
TGAGTCGCCACGCAGTATTAACATTGCAGCCGTAAGCTCGGCGGAGTTTGGCGCGTTGACGCGCGTGACGGTTTGGCTCGGTGATTTGCAAAACCAAACCGAACAAGTTTTATTTGAAACGAAAAACTTTGCCGAGCCGTTGCAATTTTCACATTCGCAGGCGTTCACTTTACCAGCAGGAAAATTTTATCTCCGTGGCGAAGCGCACAGTGCCGGCAGCGCATTTTTGCCGGAGCCAGCTTTGCCCTGCGGCGCGTTGACAAATCCGATTTGGATCGACACATAAAAAATACTTGCTTTTGCGGTTTGAAATTTTCATATTACCCCGAGACATTTGGCAGCAGACCAACTGGGTGCATCAGCTTTGAGATTGGCATGAGGCGTTTGCAGGCGACAATTAGAATCAGCGTAAAGCAGAACGGAACCGGTGAAATCCACAAAATCGAGTTGGTGCGTTTTCCGTTTCCGTCGCGAAAATACATGCTTAGGTTTGACGGCAAGCCTTCCGATAAACAGCCAGAGGCTTCTTTGACGCAAGTTTGGAAAAAAATGCGAAAGCTTTTGACGCTCATGGCGAGGCAAAAATCTTGCACTAAGAATCGTTGAATTGCCCTGTTTTATCTACATTTGACTACGACTGAAAATGCACGTTCTGTTGCTGAATAACAGTTAGGTGCTCAGAATCATAACAGAATGAGGTGTGATTTTGCTTGGAAAAAATATCTTCATTGCATCTCCAAGCCAGTCAGTAGAACTTGCCAAACTAATAGCTGACAGCCTCAAGGATGCCGGCCTCACTCCACGTCCGTGGTGGGAGGAATTCCCTGCCGGAACCACTACCTTCGAGCGGCTACTCGAGCTAACGCGATCCGTTGACGGTGCAGTCCTGATTCTGTCTGCGGTCGAAAAAAGCCGAGCTCGAGACACTGAAAGGCCGACACCTGCTGACAATCTTGTACTCGAATGCGGAATGTTTCTTGAGAAACTTGGGCCTAAACGCGCAGTCATAATAACCGAGCCAGATACCAGCTTACCGTCTGACATCCGAGGCTTGACCTTCTTAAGTCTGGGAAAGGAGGAGCGAACATTGGCACAGGAGGTAGTTAAACACTTCACTACACTGTTTAGCGAAAAATCTGATCAATATTTTTCTACGTTGCAGAACGTAATTGCCGACCCTAAACTAAACTCAGATTTGTTGCGCGATCATCTTCCCGGCGATTGGCATTCGAGAACAATGTATGTGGGAAGAAAAGGAGCAATGAATTGGCTTGAAGTAGTCAATGATCCACACTACATTTCTCTCGAGTTGTGGCACAGACTCTACAATAAAATTTTAACAATGCTGAGAAATGTGAATTTACAGACAGTGATATCACTCGGCCCCGGTGACGCAAAAATGGATGAAGCACTTATTTCACATCTAGTAAATAAAGATCCATGGCTCCGCTATATACCTATCGATCTAAACGAGTATCTTTTGGTACGATCAGCCGACAAGATAGGAAAACATGCTGAAATCCCGATTGCTTTACTAACAGATTTTGAAGCCTACTTGCCAGTTGTGCGTCCATTACTGGATATACATAGACGCTCGCCATCACTTTTTAGTATACTTGGATACACGTTTGGTAACCTCGATGGTCTCGAACGATGCTTTCTGGACCGCTTGAAAGCGGTCATGAGAAAAGGGGATTATTTTTTAATGGATTTCCTGATCCTACCCAAGGAATGGAACCCGGATGAGTACCACGCTGAGGCATACAGCGAGTATACCGAAAGTCTAAGGAGATGGCTTTGTCACTCAGTAACAATGCGAACGGGCGAGAGCACGGATAACCTGCTGCGTGACTTCGAGAAGCGTTTCATCTTTCGGCGAGGCCACAGCGATATAGAAGAAGCTCACGGTACAGCTATTGTCGACTCCCTGCGGAATGATGATCTCGTTTCTCATATGCGCAGGTATCCAATTGATTCATTTCGCGAATGGCTTATCAGAGAAGTAGGGTTCGAAATTGTCGATATTGATGAGGTCAAAAGTAATCAGAAGTACGGTGGCACCGGAATAGTGTTGGCTCGGTATGCAAGATGAAATCAATCACAGTGAAGCGAAGCACCTAACACGGCGTACCTTTTAGGCGAAAGAGTCAAGCAATTTCTGTGAAAATGTTTTTAGAGAAAGCACCTCCACTCAGTAACTCTACGAGTTACTGACGTTAGCGAAAATTTTTTGTGGTGCGGTGTTAGCAGCTTTTTCAAATAGCAAACAAAAAATAAAAATTCCCATCCTACCGGCTGCGCAATTCAATACCCCCGCCGCTGGTGCGCAGGGTCAACAGCGGGCCGCCGCCGTTGAGTTT
>CAZXMM010000075.1:0-2356 GCA_964641255.1 uncultured Gammaproteobacteria bacterium
GAATCAACGCGTTGGTTTTGGTGAAAATTGCTGGGGACTTTCTGCCGGCATCAACTCCGGCGGCGGCAAACCCAACCCGCGCGAAGAAAATGGCACCATTAATTGCATGGCTGCGCTAGCCTCTTTTCCTTATACTCCGGTCGAGTCCATGGCTGCGCTCAAACATTTTTATCACAAGCACGGCAACAAGCTCTGGGGTATTTACGGCTTTCGTGACGGTTTCAATCTCACGCAAAATTGGTTTGAAGACGTGAACATGGCGCTGAATCAAGCGCCCATCGTGGTGATGCTCGAAAACTATCGTACCGGATTGATTTGGAAATTGTTCATGGAGAATCCGGAGATCAAACCGATGTTGGAGGAGGTGGGATTTGAGGAAGATCGGTATTAGCCAGAAGAGTAAGAATTAATTGTGGCATCTATTCAACAAAGCTTGAGACCCAAATGGATGACGCATCAATCAAGAGGCTAATTGTTGCTGTTCGACATACAAACGGCATGTTGCAATTGTTGGATGAATCAAAATTAAAGCCCGAAACTACTATCGGAGAACTTCAGGATAAATTTGCAAAAATGTATATTGTAAATCCTCGCGAGGAAGGATTCTTTTTCTACAATCAACATCAATTTCTGACATCCCTTTTAGCCTATATATGTCTTCCCAAAGAGGCTTTTTGGGGACAACTCCCAGAAGTTGTTGTGAAAGACCTGAATGAAAAGTGGGGAATAAAGAATATTTTATCGCAAATGTCCCTTAAAGAGTTTGTTCGACATTTACGCAATGCAATTTCTCACGGACATGTTGAAATTACCAAAGAATTAATTTTTACTTTTCTTGGTCAAACAACTACCATTGTTTTAAATCATGTTGATATGCACAAATTTTGCCAGGCGCTTGCGTATTGGTGTCTTACAAAAGATGTTGACCTGAAGAACCTTTAGCTCAAATGGGACTATGCGAGTATTTTCATAATTGTTCGTTTCGCCAACCTATATACGCTTTTGATTTATGAAGTTGAAAAAATTGAGTGCGAAAATAATAGAAAGAGTATGAAATTTATGATCCAGATCAGCACATATCATGGCAACTGCATGAGCGTTTTTACAAGTTGATATAACTCGGCCAGATGACTATCGTTTAACCGTCCGAGCCTTCGCCTTATGCGTTTTTTATCAATGGCGCGCAATTGAAAAACCAGAGCGACCGAATCCGTGGTCAAGCCATTATCAGTATCAGGATGAATCAAAAATGTGCCTGGAAACGTCTGAGCTCCTAACTGCGATGTTAAGGGGATAATAAGAGCGGTTGAGAGTTGTTCTTCAAATTTCGGCGTTTGAACAATGATGGCCGGACGATAGCCAGCTTGTTCATGTCCATTGGTTGACGGGATTGCAATCGCGTAGATGTCGCCGATGTCCATTATTGCACGCTTTTCTCAAATTCAGTTAACGCTTCATCGCTGAGTTGATCCCACTGCGCAAATTCTTCTTTAAGCGTTAAAGCGGCTTGACGTGTTTGCAAAAAGATGCTTTCTTTGAATAAACGCACGATCTGCAACAGGTTGGGAAAAACCTCATCAGGCAATCCCTTAACCTCGTCTACCAAAGCTTGTTGATAATTTCCAGACATGCGGTTACTCCTAATTTTCAAATGAAAGGCTTTGTTTGAACTGTAAATAAAATTTAAGGCAAAAACGTGAATTTGGCAAGTTTTTATTTATTTGAAATTGGCGAAGCCTGACTGGCGCTCGACGATTTGTCTAATTTTGCAAAATCTCACAGTGCAAACCAGACTTCACTTCTCACTGAGGAACGACAACTTTGAAAAGCTTCAAAACCCAATACGGCTATTTTTCCAAAGACGGCAAAGAATACATCATCACCACGCCGCGTACGCCGCGGCCGTGGATTAATGTGATCAGCAACGGCGATTATGGCCTCACGGTTTCACAAACCGGCAGCGGCTACAGTTGGCGCACGCACGCCCAGCTCAATCGCCTCACGCGTTGGGAGCAAGATCTCATCAAAGATGAATGGGGTAAATACATCTATTTGCGCGATGAGAACGGAAATGTCTGGTCCGCCGGTTGGAAGCCGGTTTGTCACGAGCCGGATCACTATATTTGCCGGCATAGTATCGGCTACAGCGTTATCGAGTCTTCTAATTTCGGCATTGACTCTTCGTTGTTAATATTTGTGCCAAATGATGAACCATTGGAAATCTGGAAACTCACGCTGCATAACAACTCGAAGAAGCCGCGCACATTGAGCCTGTTCTCCTTTTTTGAATGGTGTCTCGGTCAGTCGCCGGATTGGCATCGCGAGTTTCACAAGTCGTTCATTGAAACCAGCTACG
>CAZXMM010000076.1:0-2316 GCA_964641255.1 uncultured Gammaproteobacteria bacterium
TAAAACGAGGGCGGCAATGTTCATCTTCGATTTAATCAACATCAAGAACCATGCCCAACAGAGTGACGCACACAAGTCATTGTTTTATAGTTTGGCTAAACCTGCAATGCAGGCCACGATTGTGTTAGAACGCAACAGTCGCGCAAAGAAAAAACATGGTGACTCTCAAAACACCCATCGTTTGGGCACGGCCGATTTTCATCATTTTTTCCAAAGCCGAAGCCACTACACTGCGATCAGTTTTAACAGCATCAAAAATACAAACGCGGCGGCAATGATCAATAATCCGGTGCGGAAGGACATTCTTTCTTCGTGCATGGCTGGCCTCTGTTTATTTTCCTTGTTGCGCCAGTGGGTGCAAGAACGCGACAAAAGAAGCGACGCTCATCTCGTATTCCTGTTCGGGAGAAGAAATCACCGAGCCAACCACGCCACCGACGGCGACGCCCGTGCCAACGGCGGCGAGCGGCGACATCATTACTTCTGCAAAGCCCTCGGCAAAACTATCGGCGTGCAAACCGTTATCAAAAAACCGCGGAAAGGTCACGGCAAAGGTTAACAAACCCACACCGATCCCGGTGGCCGTGCCGGAGCGGCCTTTTATTTTGATCATCGCTTTTTTGATATCGACAATTTTCACTTCAAATATTTTTTTCTTGCGATAAACCGATACAGAGCTATCGCTGACTGATTTGAAATCAGCCATAAATTGCTCGCCGGTTTGCAGCGCCAGAAAAATTTGTACGTTGTCTTTAATGACAACCTTTGCCAACTCGTGCGTACGAACTTCCGTCAGCGTCGGCATATCATCCTTTTTTCCTTTATAAAGCATGAGCAAACTATCATTAATGTTGTAAAGCTCGCCGCTTTGTTGCTGTCCATTTTTCAGATGCACGATCACCTTCGTGCCTTTGGCGAACAGCTCTTGTCCGCCCATCATTATCAATATCGCGACGAATATGAAAGAACGTTTACCTGACATGGTGTACCTCCGCATTTGTTTGTTGTGCTGACGCCATCATTTAATTTAACTTGTCTAATCACAAAAAAGATGCCAAGTGAGCGCAAAGTTGAAGGCGGCAAAGATAGCAGGATAACCGTTTATTTTTAAGGCGGGAAATTTTAGGGGAGCATTTCAAACACATTGCCACCCTCCAAAAAATGGCGGCAAAAAAACTACTGCGGTGGCATCGAAGCCACCGAAACAAAATGAGCAATCAACGCAATTAAAAATCTAACGGCACTAACCGGACAAGCCGAAACCAAAAAGCAAAAGCGCACGCCAAGACGCAGAGTTACAGTAAAGCTTTGCTCTCGTGCCTTTCTTTGCAAATCTTAACGGCTTCGCATCTTGACATGAATGCTTTTAAATAAAAAATTGCCAAAGTTGGAGACTTTTCGCCGTTTGCATAAAACCCTTATACATAAAGGGTGAAATGCTGCATCTGCGAAAAATCTTTTTTGTATTGATTTCATTCTTTAAAAACCTGAGGGACTTACCTCAATTTGAAATCAAACGGAATCATTACCCACACATCCGTTGGCGCGCCTTTAAGAATAGCGGGCGAAAAGACCATCTGCTTTGCCGCCTCAATGGCTGCTTGATCAAAAACAGTAGATGAGCTTTTTTGAACAATGCTTTGTCTCGGTTTTCCGGTTTTATCAACCCAGATTTTAACCCAGACCTTGCCCTCGAGGCCAGCCTCGCGAGCACTTTCAGGATAACGCGGCGCAACGCCTTTGATGATTTGGGGCGCTTTTTCAAATTCTACAAAGTCCGGAGGCGGCGTTTCGGCGTCGAGCGAAGAGACTTGCATATTTTGAGGGGTGGACGCAGGCGGTTCAAAGCGTTCGGGCTTGCTGGAAGTTGTAGTTACGGATTTGCTGCAGGAAGTAACGAGAACTGCGAGACAAACAAAGAGCGAAATGATGACGTACTTCATTTTTTCCTCCTCAAAAATTTTGATAACGAATACTGGTTATAACAATGAGGCATGCTGCCCCACTATAAAAGACACCACAAAAACGCTAAAACTCTCATAATCTTCACAACTTTCTGAATGCGGGGCCTGAATTAAAAACCGGAGTAATGAAAAGTTGGGTTCCGCTGCACCACCAATCCATTACTCCGTCGCTACCTGGGCACTATCCTGATTCACTCACACGAGTTTTCCCGTTTGAATGGCCGTCATTTCATTGATTCGATTGACGAATCTTGACTTTGAACATAGGTACAACCGTATTGGGGTTGGTCGGAAACGTGTCAGAAGCAATCGAGAAAGCCTCTTCGAGCCGAAGAACTCCGTTCAACTCAAT
>CAZXMM010000077.1:0-2268 GCA_964641255.1 uncultured Gammaproteobacteria bacterium
GTACACAATGTTACCGGCTATATCGTACACATAGTACGTATCGTATGTACCGCTTGAAGGGGCATCCTGCCGCTTAAGTACCAACCGGCCAAACTTATCTTTATACACTTTGGATTTAACTCCGGCCTCATCTTCCACCTGTGTTATGCTCAGCTCATAGTTGCCATAGGTTGATGAACTGCTGGCGCTGCTGCTACCCGCCGTCCACACAAGTATGCTCTCCGAAGCCAGGCCCGTACTATAGCTCAGTTGCTTATAGTGTTGGTTCAGTTGGAAGCCATCGCCTATTCCTCCCGTCTTCAGCACACGTTGCAATGGACTGCTCTCAAAACTCTGCTCTGCATAGTAAGGACCATTATCAACAGCTATCTTTTTTGCTGCTGCATAAGCAGGATCATAAAAAGTTGATTGTGCCGTGCTGATGCTGCTCATGTCAACATAAGCTCCCGTGCTGGTAGTGGCTTCATAAGGCAGGTATTGTTTGGGCTGGCGGCCAAACTCATCGTATTTATTAAAGCTTACCATGTCTTTTCCATTAGGGCTGCCTGCAGTAACAATACTTTGTATTGGCCGGCCATAGCCATCCACATAACTCACCGTCCTGGTCTTTTCCGCATTAGTTAAACCGGGTATGGTTGCCGGATCGGTTACCGATTCCTTCCTCACTATATACCGTTCCACTCCCCCGGGTTGGGTTACCTGGGACATCAACGACTGCATACAAATCAAAACAGCGATCGCTGATAATACTGTCTTTTTTATGTTTGGCAGTTGCATAAAGTGAGTTTTTCCAAAGAGATCTTTTATTGCCGTATGTTCACTATTTCAAATCTTAAATGGGTTACTTACTAATACCCCCGCTTTGGCGGGAGATACAACCAACACACTTTGCTATCGCTGCATATCTGAGCCACAGAGTAATAGAAAAACAAAAATACACTACTACTCTCCCTAATCTAAAACCCATCCAAATACACCGGGAAACCCATATCTAAAAACAAAAAATCCTAATATGCTTATGATAAATAAACAAGTTGCTGTTTTATTAAATGTATACTTCTCCCTGAAAAAAATAATTAGAATGATACTCATTAATATCCAGGAATAAAAAGCTAAATAGGCAACTATGCCGAATAATACACAAAAGGCATTTAGCCAATAAAGACCTAATGCGGTAGGATCAACAGCATTCCCCTCTTTAGGTATATAACCAAAGTGGGTAATTCCAATTATTAATATCAACAAAAAAGATAAAAACCAAATAAATGGAATTATTCCTAAAATGGAGTGTATACTTTTAATAATTTTCATATTACGGTTTCTTTATTTTTACACCAGCTTTTTCAAATAACTTATCAAAATAACCTCCACAACAAGGATAAGATTTCCAGCCACCTCCAAACCTCTCATTTACTTCTTGAGCTATTGGATATGCTTTGTATTCTCGTATCCCAATTATAATTCCTTTCGGAAAAACTTCAACACCCAAAAGGTCCATACCAGTCTTAACTTTATATATTTGCCCAGGATAGTTCGGATGCGTAACACCGTCAATGTGAATGTATGTGTTTGTATATGGCGCTAAGGATTTTGGTTCTCCTCCCTTTTCAGGTTCAAACCAAATAGTGGAGTTAGTCCAATTTGTTAATGTAGGATGAGGCCATCCTTCTGTTATATCTTCTTTACTTTCCTCAATTTCTTCTTTATATTTCTTATACGTTTTTTTAGCTTTCCTATAAGATTTTGCGAACTTATCCTTACCCCAGGCATCATACTTATCCATGTAAGCTGCACCCCATTCAAAAGCCTCTTTATCACTGTCGAATGTACGGATTCCATTTATAACTTTACCAAGCTCATTCCTCCAGGCCTCATGTCCATACTCATTTATATTATCTTTAAGTTGCTGATACGAACCTTGATAGCTACCACCACCGCCACCACCAGAATAATCGCCCCAACCCCACATAGCCATTGTTCTTTCTACAGTAGCCCAGCTACTGTTGTCCCCATATTGAGGATCATGCCATTCCCTGTATTCACGCCGCATCTCTTCTATCATTTCCTGTGTTGTAGAAGCTACATCTCCCATCGGGTCATTAAAGTTAACGGGATTATTATAACTGTAATGATAGCTTGTCCAACTCTCAAAACTTTCACTCACCGGGTCCACGCCATTGAACCTGCCAATAACCGGGTCGTATTCTCTAAAGAAAGTACTGTAATACTCCGCCAATCCATCTACATCATCCTGCCACTCGCTGCCGG
>CAZXMM010000078.1:0-2233 GCA_964641255.1 uncultured Gammaproteobacteria bacterium
ATTTTACGCATCACGAATTAACTTCCCCACGACATCGGACTTCGCACCTCGAACCATCCGGCCTTTACTTCGCCATCAGCATCTTCTTCGTCACCGTAAAACTCCCCGCTTGAATGCGATAGTGATACACGCCCGAAGGCAGTTGGCGTTGTCACGGCCGTCCCAGATGGCGGTGTGATAACCCGCCGGTTGTTGCGCGTCGACGAGCTTGTGCACTTCCTGGCCGAGCATGTTGAAGCGACCTGCCCGTTCGATAAACATTATTTTCGCTTGAAGATGATGAGACTTTTTGTTATATTAAAGTTGAACATCCCACAATTAATGGAGAAAAAAAATGAGAACTCAGACTTTCACCCTAAAACGCAGGAGACGCCCAGTAGCCGGAAAGATGAACGGCAATCTCACGACTTTTGGGAAACGGCTGGCTAAACTTGAAGATGAGGTTGCCGTTCTCCGCCGCGAATGGGCTCAATCGTTTCCGCTTGACGGTGCAAAAAAACTTGACCAGCCTAAACCCGACGTTTGGGCCGGTTTTTGGGCTGACCAGAAGCAGTTAGAGCAAGGCGTCGATCGGTTTTTTAAAGAATTAGGAATTAAGGGAGAACCCATCCCCGCCGAAGAACTGCAAAAGATGATGGGTGAACTTGATTTGGAACCCAATGAAATAAGCCAAGCCATTACCGCAGCGAGAGATGAATAAAACATGAGATGGTTTTATTTCGACGCCAACGCTCTGGCCAAGCGCTATTCGCAAGAAGCAGGGACGGACTTGGTCAATGAGTTGTTTCGTCAAGTTGCTTTGACGCAAATGACTTGTTTGACACTGAGCGTTGTTGAAGTCATGTCAATCTTGGTGCGCAAGAAAAATGATGGGCGTCTGGCTATGACGGCCTTTGATCAAGCCATGATCAATTTTCGCAAAGAGGTGATTGATGCTAAAGAATTTGTCAAAGCAACAATGACCGACTCGCTCGTGATGTCAGCTTTGAACTGATAGAATTGTTAGCATTTTAATAAGTTTATTCCAAGTAGCAGAAGAATAAGATGGCGCAGCGAAATCCGAAAAGTAGCTCTAAGCCAAAATTAACAGAGCGAGAGTTCGATAGAATAACAAAAGTCTGGACCCTTATAATACCAGTTTTGGTTGCCCTTATCTCATCCGGAACATCAATAGCAATCGCAATTCTGTCCCTCAATAAATCAACCCCTAAAAACCTTTCCTCAGCAGGATTAGAAGCCATAGATACAGCGTTTCAAGTTATTCCGTCAGCTGGCGAAGATATGACAAGTTCTGGAGGAACATTTTTTGATATAACCGAATGGAGAGTTGTAAAAATCCCAATAGATTCTTTAGAATATCAAAGATTTGTGGATTCAGTATTTGTTCCTGGTAGAACAATCATATTACCAGAGGAAAACCTTTGGACCGCCAGCGAGGGAAAGTGGAGCATTATGTCGAAAAAAGTTCTTTCTGATTCTCTATCCCATAGCATCAGGATTCAACGTGGATGGAGATTGATAGCGTCACCATTTAAGATTCCAGATAGTACCAGTACCAGAGGGTTACGATTTTGGCATTGGTTTAGTATGATGGATACGACAAAACTGACTCCTGATTCGACAATGTCAGGTAACACTGAGACAACTTCTCCTTTTGTGGTCTACCCGCTTGTAATGATTGTTTTTATTTCTATGTTTTTTACAACCAGATATTTGGGAAAGCTTTACCTTAGAAAGACCTACTCTATCGAACAGTAAGCGGGTAAGGGTTCGGTTACAGAGCACAAACTTTCAAGTGATCTCAAAGCCTTGTCTTCGATCAAACTCTATCTTGCTCCCGCAGCCGCGCGCACTTGCGCTACCGCTCAAAAAACCAAAACGCCGCTTGTTTCAATCTAACAAGCGGCGTTTTGTTTTTCAACTTACGTTTTACGCATTACGCTTTAGAATCACTTCGCCATCAGCATCTTCTTCGTCATCGTAAAGTTTCCCGCCTGCAAGCGATAGTGATAAACCCCGGAAGGCAGGGTGCGGCCGGCGTTGTCGCGGCCGTCCCAGATGGCGGTGTGATAACCGGCGGGTTGTTGCGCATCGACGAGCTTGCGCACTTCTTGGCCGAGCATGTTGTAGATCGACAACGTGACCCGCACGGCTTGCGGCAGTTGATACTGAATCTGTGTCGTCGGATTAAACGGATTCGGATAATTCTGGCTCAGATCAAACGTCTTCGGCG
>CAZXMM010000079.1:0-2222 GCA_964641255.1 uncultured Gammaproteobacteria bacterium
CAGCCGCCATCGCGACAAACGCACCCGAGCTCGAACCAACAACGGCAATCCGGTCCGGATCAATCCGATACTGGCCCGATCGACTGCGGACAAACCGAATCGCCGCGCGCGCATCGCTGCCCGCGATCGAAGTCCCCAGGACAATACGCATCGAATCGCTGTAGCTGTTCGGCTTCGGAAACTTGCGGTAATCAATCGCAAAAACCGGATAGCCACGCTTGGCCATGTTCTTGCAAAACAGAACATTTTGCGGGGCCGTCTTGCTACCGCCTTCAAATCCGCCGCCGTAGATGTAAAGCAGCGACCAACGTGAAGCGGCCGTATCGCCCGTGGGCGAATAAAAATCAAGCAACAGATTTTCGGAAATCCCCTTGAGCGGATTAAACACATTCGCCGCATAGACCGTGTTGCTCCGAATCGTGACGGCCGCAAACACCGAATCAAGATAGCGCACGCTCACCGCGACGCGAGCCAACGCTTGCGGCGCCGGCGCTGGCGGTGAAACCATTTCCCACGCGCAACCACAAACCAGCAACAACACAGGAAAAAGTTTTAGCATCTGATGCATGTCGAAGCTCCGCGAAATGATCTGCAAAAACGAAACGCTTTGCCGGTGCCGGCAAAGCGATATGAACTTATCACGATCATCCACCACTACCACCACCAGGCGGAGGCGGCGGGGGTGGAGGCGGGTCCGTGTCCAGCGACACCACTTCATCTTCAGGGCCATTCACCGCATCGGCACCACACCCGGCCGACAACAGAAACAAACAGGCCATGATCACAAACCACCGAAAAGGTTTCATTTTGAGACTCCTTATGATAATAATAATAAAACACGTTTCGCATGCTCAGTCGCCGGAGATCATCCAACGCCAAGCATAAGTATATTCCCAACCCGGCGCGCATGAGTGAAGTCCACCGTAACAAAAATTTGTGTACATCGAATACCACCGGTTAAAGCCGAACCTGCACGAGTCAACCCAACCTCTAAAGTATCCAAATCCGCAAGCGTCCACGGGGCATCATCCGAAGGCCGCAACGTCAAGGTGTCTGTGACCTCGATAAAAGACGTTGAAGATAAACTTGCCGTTACCGTTGTCGTTTTAACGCTGTTGTCACGCCAAACAATCGAATAATCCGGATCAGTACCCCCAGCTAACCGCCGCAGGCGCAGCGTCAAAGTTACCGAATTAATCGTATCGCTGGGACCAATCGCAGATGCAGCCAGACCTACCAATTCGGCCGTATCTAAAGCCGTCGCTGATGGAACTTCAATATAACTCGTGTTATCGTCCGCAACGGATTCATCGACACACTCCCAATCCGCACCCGCCGACGCGGTCCAAGCTGTATCATCGCCATCCGCATTCGGACGCAAAATTTCAGTGGCCATTGAAATTACTCCGCTGCCGTGAATCCGCTGGCGTTCACATAAACCGCCGAGCCTGTCGTTCCGCAAGCCACTTCGAGCAGCGTATTCGCTGTCGATTTGAGCGGAGTGGTGAAATGCACCGAAATGCCGCCACCCGCCGCTTGCGCAAAACCCCGCCACAGCACCGTCCCACTCGCACCGTCGCGAACTTGCACATCCGTTGAAACGGTCGCATGACCGTTAATAACGTGCAAGTCGGTGATGTAATTTCTGACACCAGCGCCCGCCGCCGCTTTGATCGTTACGCCCGTCGTGTTGACAATACCACCCGATGCGGCCGCATAATTCCAAGACTGATTAGGATTGGCAAACGGATAAACCACCAGCTTGCCCAACAACGTCGTGATCAAATCGGCCACATCACCAGCGGCAACGGCCGTATAATCTGCGGTGAGCGCTCGACCGGCGACACGAACCGGATTCCCCGCAATCGCCGCATCGTGCGCCGCCGCACCAACGATTTTTGCACGATCACTGCCGTCATCCCAATCATCCAACACGGAGAGCGACGCAACCGCCAAAACAAGCTGCGCCAAGCTATCGGTATCGATCACATACTGCTCACCCTTATTATTGCCCCGCGCCGCCACATTGTCACCATCCGCAGAAACGAGCGTTCCGGCCCGCGCATCTTCGCGCACGAGCATGAGCGCGCTGCCCACGGGATTTGCTGCCGCCGCTGCATCTTCGGTGTATTCGGTCGACGCCGTTGAACCAGCAACGACATTCACCCGAAGCGAATCACCGCCAATTGTCGTCAAGCAGCGATGTATAATGTCTCGAATCG
>CAZXMM010000080.1:0-2136 GCA_964641255.1 uncultured Gammaproteobacteria bacterium
ACGTTCGGAATGACAATAGTAAATTTTATTTCTTTACAACGCCGAAGGATTCATGGGCTGCAAAAAATATTTTTGCAAGACTATGGTGGCGAGATGATTTAGGATTTTAAATTGCGCGGTTGGGGGAAGAATGTCATTCCGCAGGAATCTTGTTTACGGCTAAGCATAGCGCTTGTAACAAAAAGATTCTTCCAGAATGACATTAGGATTTTAAATTGCGCGGTTGGGGGAAAATGTCATTCCGCAGGAATCTTGTTTACGACTAAGCATAGCGCTTGCAACAAAAAGATTCTTCCAGAATGACATTTTTATTTCTTGTGAATATGACGTTTGTAGTGACGCCTTCAGGCATCGCGCGCAGGCGAGCACCGATGCCTGAAGGCATCACTACGAACCTCAATTTCATCATTATTGCGTGCCCAACCCGGCATGGGGAGTTACGCCGCTAAAGGCAAGCGCGAAAATCAAAAGGGTCATTTTTCAAAAAATTTTCGAGGCGCGCGAAAAGCAAATAGTCAAAGAATAAAAGGCTCAATGATTGTCACGAACGCACAGCACGGACGAAACCGACATTAACGACGTCGAGGCGAGAGCAATAGCCATAGCTGAAGGCGACATCCCACGCCCGCCCCGCGCTATCCATGTCAGCAGTCCAAATCCAACGTTGCTTACGATCAAACACGGAATCGAGATACAATCCATCCACCTGTTTCGGCTCCATCAGCGACATGGCTTCTTCCAGCGTTGGCAAGCGCCAGTCATTGTAACCGGCGAAATGCTGGTTATTCAAATCACGAACATATTTCTCGACATTAGCATAGTTCAACTCATTCCACGAGCCGGATTGTTGCCACATCAAACCGGTAGCGTGCTCAATCACCAGTTTTACACCATCTTTTTCGCGCAACACATAGAGATGCGAAATCCCTTTACCTGTTTTATGCCACCTGTTATCAAAAAAATCACGAGTCGTCAACATCGACCGCGCGTCATTCTCTTTAAAATCTTGCATCGGATCAGAACGCAAGGAGAGTGGGAAGGCGCTCAAATCGACGGGGAGGGCAAATTCACTGCGGCCTCTCTGGTGCCGGATCATCTCGATGAGAAAGGCGTTCATCTGATCCGTGCGTTTCAGCTTGCGGTAAACGTCCTCACCTTCAAAAAGTTTTTTAACAAACAGAAATTCCATAATCGACCGGTGCGCGAATTTATAGTTGCCTTCGGCGTCACGGTTGAGCAGTGAACGGCCGCTGAGTTGCCAACTCTCAAGCGGGATATTCCATTCTTGGGCAAGTCGCTCCAATTCGCTGCGGGGAATGCGTTCGGCGCGGCGGCGCTCGCGGTTAGCGTAAAGATCGACGGCTAATTTCTCGGAAAATTGTCGCAGGTCATCCGGCGGCACCCACGCGCTTTCGCGCTCCAGCCATTTTTCCACCAGCACCTCGTAAAGCTGAAAGGTATATTCGATTTTCGCGCCGCTTTCCAGCAGGTCGGGAATGTAGGCGAGCAGCATCGGCCGCACGCTGAGCAGCGGAATTTTTTTCACCAGCGCGCGAGCCTTTTTGCGGTTGCCAAACGGCCAGCGATAACGCTTACGCAGGAACGCTTCCACCTGCTCGTCATCGAGCGGCGACAAGTACAATTTCCAAAATTCGTATATCGCCTCTTCGCCGGCTTTGCGCGGGCCAACGCGGACAATGCCGGTCTCGCGCGGTATTTCCTCCTCACTGGGGAAAAACTGCGTGCGGCAGGTGATGAGCACGCGCTTGAAATTGCGACAGGCGCGCATCAGCTCCAGCAGCCGCTGCCGGTGGTCGCGAATGGCTTTGGTGTCTTCATCAAATGCGTCGAGAAAAATCACCGTGTTCCGCTGATCCTCGATTTTCGCGATGTAGTCATCCGCGTCGGGAATGCCCAGCGGCACCACGGCGAGACGCTGGCGCTGGCGTTTTGGCAGCCGCTGGTTGCGCGCGTAACAGTTGAGCACGAAAGAGGATTTCCCCATGCCGGAATCCGCCAGCAACAGCAAGTGCCGGCCCGATTCGTCTTTGGTGAGATATTTATCAATTTTCTCAAACAGTTTTTCCTCGGTGGGCATGACGCGGCGCAACTCCGCCTCCTGCGCCGGATCGACGC
>CAZXMM010000081.1:0-2129 GCA_964641255.1 uncultured Gammaproteobacteria bacterium
GTACGCTGTCATCTTAATTTGGCACAGTGAGCGCCCTTCGACTTCGCTCAGGGCGACATCTTCATATAGTGAGATAACAATACTGTGTCATAGTGAGAGTTAACAACGCTATGTCATGGTGAGCGGAGTCGAACCATGACTTCGCTAGTTGGCAGCTTCATAAACTAATCAACTGAATAAGATTCATACGGCGCGTCAGTACCGGAAATATCGATGCGCAGCGTCGTGGTGAAACGGTTGAAATAGTTGACCATGCCAACGAGACTCGTTAATTCGATAATCTCCGGCTCGCTGTAATATTGGCGCAACTCCACGAAATCCTCGTCAGTCACCAATTGCCCATTCACTGTCATATTTTCCGCCAATTTGATGGCGGCTTTGACCGCCGGCGTGAAATTTTCCGCGCTCGTAAAATTCTTGAGCGCTTTTAAATCATCGTCCGTGTAGCCCAACTGCTTTGCCAAAGCAGCATGTGCTGCGAGTCAGTAGTTGCTTTTGTTGAGCTGGGTGACTTTGACGAAGAGCAGCTCCTTCAATTTAAACGGCAATGCACCCGTAAACATGACGGCGCGATAATGCGCGATCAATGTCGTCAAATAGTTTGGAATCTGCGCCCACGTTTTAAACGCATTCGGCACGTTGCCGCGCTCCTGGAGATACTTGTCGTAAATCGCCTGCACCTCCGGCGGGACTTCGTGCCGGTCCATTTTTTTGAGTCGGCCCATGGTCGGTTTTCAGTTTTCAGTGAGCAGTTTGTGTCAATAAGTTCAGAAGGCTGTCATTCCGAAGGAATCTTGTTACAAACCAGCACGATGCCTGCATTCTAACAGGATTCCTCGGGAATGACAAGATCGTTGCTTAACTTAATGACATTAAATGATCAGTGGATTAGATGAGTTGAACACCCGCACGCGGAATGAATCTGCCGGCACCGCGGGTGGCGCGTAAGTCGCCATCTTTATAAACCAGCTTGCCGTTCGCGACGACGTGCGTCGGAACGCCTTTCACTTCAAAGCCTTCAAAAATGCTGCGATCAACTTTTTGATGATGCGTCTTGGCGCTGATCGTTCGCGTTTTGAGCGGATCGAACACGACAATATCCGCATCGGAGCCAACCGCAATCGTGCCTTTGCGTGGATACAAACCAAAGATACGGCAAGCATTCGTTGTAAACAGACTCACGAATTGCTGCTCGGTAATGCGCCCCATGCCGACGCCGTGATGCCAGAGCAAATTCATACGATCCTCAATCGCTGCGCAGCCGTTGGGAATCATCGTGAAATTATCCTTGCCCATTGCCTTTTGGCTCATGTTAAATGGACAGTGATCGGTGCCGGTTGCTTGAATCATGCCGGCTTTGATGCCATCCCACAACGCCTCGGGATTGCCTTTGGGCCGGAAGGGCGGGCTCATCACATACGCCGCTGCCTCAAAATTTGGTTTTTGATAAACGCTGTCATCGAGCAGCAGATGGTTGATGAGTGACTCGGCATACACGCCGCGCTGCCCGCGCAACCGCGCCGCGATCACCGCGTCCAGCGCGGCTTTGCACGTCATGTGAACGATATAAACCGGAATGCCGGTTACTTCCGCAATGCGAATGGCGCGATTCGTGGCCTCGCCTTCGACTTCCGGCGGGCGCGAAACCGCGTGATACTCGGGACCTGTCTTTCCTTCGCGAATTAACTTTTGTTGAAGATTCCACACCACGTCGCCGTTCTCGGCGTGAATCGTCGCGATGCCGCCGAGTTCTTTGATGCGGCAGAAACTGCGATAGAGGCCGTCATCATCGAGCATCAACGCGCCTTTGTAGGCCATGAAATGTTTGAAGCTGTTGATGCCGCGCGCCTTCACCGCGCCCATTTCTTTTTCCACCTGCTCGCTGAACCACGTGATGGCCATGTGATACGAATAATCGGCGACCGCTTTTTGCGCTTTCTCATCCCACTGTTTCAACGCTTCGAGCAGTGATTGCTTCTGCGACGGAATGCAAAAATCAATGATGCACGTCACCCCACCACAAATGCCCGCGGCGGTGCCGGATTCAAAATCATCCGCGCTCACCGTGCCCATGAACGGCAATTCCATGTGCACATGCGGATCAAGCCCGCCGGGGAAAACGAACTGCC
>CAZXMM010000082.1:0-2116 GCA_964641255.1 uncultured Gammaproteobacteria bacterium
GTTTTGGCATCGATGCCGATGCGCCACGAATTGCCCATTTGCGCTTGCGCGATCAGCGTCCAGATGAACGAAGTGGCGAGCAGAAATAGACCGGCATACTTTAGCGCCGGCTGTTCGAGCCAAATGATCGGCGTCAAATACGCATACGCCGTGTTTGAAATGGCGAAGAGCAAAACGACGGCAACGATTGCAACCATCGTCAAACGAAACAGCATGCCGACAAAATCGTGCGCGTTGTCAGATTTACCGAGCACGTAAGGATTGACGCCGGTTCTTTTCCAAACCAAAAACGAGCGCCAGAAAAATGCGAGCGCGAGATACGCAAGCAGATAAACCGGCAGCAGATAGCGCAATATCGTTTCCATGTTTTAATTCTCCAGTACGCGAGGTTCATCCGTGCGGCCACCACATCATCACGGCGATGCCGATGCAACAAATGGCGGCGCCGATGATCTCGATAGCCATATTCACCTCAATGATCTTCGCCAAACGTTTCTTTGGCCAGCTCCGATTTCAAAAAGAAGCCGCCGCGCGTGACGATGCGCTCGCCGGTCGCGAGGCCGTCGTGCACTTCGACAATCTCGCGCGTTTCCACGCCGGTGCGCACTTCGCGTTTTTCAAATGTTGAATCATTGATCGCGACGAAAACAAAATGCCTCTCAGTTTCACCGAGCATGGCGCTGGCTGGAACTTTGATCGTGCTGCCGCCCAATTCCATCATGAGATGCACGCTCGCAAACATTTCCGGTTTGAGTCTGCCGCTGGGATTTTGCACTTCCAGGCGCGCTTTCACCGTGCGCGTTTGCGCATCGACAACGTCGAAAATTTCCGTCAACGTCGCGGCAAACATTTCGCGCGGATAGGGCGTGACTTCGACTTGCGCTTTCATGCCCTTGTGAACACGCGGCAAATCCTGCTCATAAATATCGGCGAGAATCCACAACGTCGAGAGCTCGGCGATTTCAAACAAGTGCGCGCCCAACTCTACGAATTGCCCTTGTATGACTTCGGCGTTGAGCACCGCGCCGCTGAAGGGCGCGCGCACCGGCAGAAATCCCATCGGCTCTTTGACAGTTTCCAATTGGCGCAAATCGTTTTCATGCAAACCGAGGGCTTCCAACTTTCGGCGCGCCGAGAGCAAAATATTTTTTGCCGTTGATTGATCAGAGCTGTCATTGCCGAAACGTTGCGCGCGTTCGAGCGCTTGCAAATACTCCATCTGCATCGAGAGAAATTCCTGGCTGAAAATCTGCGCGAGCGCTTGTCCGCCGCTCACGCGATCACCGGCAAACGCCGCCACTTTTTCCACGCGGCCGGTGAGGCGTGCGGTGATGGCGGCGCGGCGCTTCTCATTGAGCATGACTTTTCCAGGCAGCGTCAATGGGATGGGCACCGAGCTTTCATTGACTTCGGCAGTTTCAAGATGAATGTGAAAAAGCTGGTGTTTGGTCAAGGTCACTACCCCGGTATTTTCCTCGTGCTCTTGCGCGGCTTCGTGCGGGTGATCTTCGATTGCTGGTTTATTGCAAGCCGCCAGCGCGAAGGCAAAAAAGATAAAAGCAAACTTGAGAATTCGATTCATGGTTTATTCCTAAATGAATAGGCGAAGTCCGACTTGCGCCGCATGATTTTGCTGAATTGGAAAAATCGTCGAGCGCAAGTCGGACTTCACTCGGCTCGTTCAAACTTTTCGCCTACTGTTTCCAAATCGGCGCAAGCGGCGAGATAATTGAAAATAACGCGGCTTTTCTCCAAACGCGCTTGCCGCGCGGTGCGATAGATGTCGAGCAAATCCGTGAGTGAAAGCTGGCCGGACTGATATGCAGCGACCGCCGCATTCACGGCGTTTTGGGATTCCGGCAACACGACGTTGCGAAATTCCAAAACTTGTTTCTCCGCCGCTTCGACCGCGGCGAACTTGACGTCAAAATTGCGGCGCAACTGCTGCTCGAAATAAGCCAATCTCGTTTCGGCAACGGCAAATTCCGCTTGCGCGATTTGCGCTTCACCTTTTGGTACAGCGCGATTGAATAGTGGCAGACTAATGCTGGCTTCAATGCTGAAAGCATTCACGGTTTCACCGTTCGGTTGCGCGGCGGTGAATGGCGGATTCTCC
>CAZXMM010000083.1:0-2112 GCA_964641255.1 uncultured Gammaproteobacteria bacterium
TTTTGTTAATGACGTAGGCCTTTTTAAAATGGCTGAGGGCCTGCTTGTATTCGCCTAACTCATGGCAGATGCTGCCTAATTCATTCAGCGAATTGGCCACCTCGGCGTGATCGGCTCCCAACTCTTGCTCATAGATTGCCACTGCATCTTGAAAATGCTTTTCCGCATTGCGGAAATCTCCTTTTATTTTCATCACCCGGCCGATATCGACCTTGAGCGCGGCAATTTCCAAAGGATTGGGCGCCGCTTCCTTGCCGGAAAGGGTTAAACATTTTTCTAAATAAGCAAGTTGACGGTTAAAATCACAGCGAATCCCAAGATATTTTGCATAGTGC
The DNA here is from genome assembly GCA_964641255.1 of uncultured Gammaproteobacteria bacterium. Taxonomy (GTDB): domain Bacteria; phylum Patescibacteriota; class Microgenomatia; order JAMCZE01; family JAMCZE01; genus CAZXMM01. Next base: position 336 of record CAZXMM010000083.1, read on the forward strand.
AAAGATAGAATTTTCAATTCCGGCAAAAATCCATTATCTTCCGCAACTTTAATACCGTATTCGATATGAGAAACTTCCGATAAAACGTCGCTTAATTCATCATGAGATTGCGCAAAATTCGCCATGGTTTCGACGAATTTTTTCTTATACTCTTTCCGCGTTACAGCATCTTGTAAGCCGCGCGCAAATGTAATAACCAATGGATGTAAAATAATACGATTGTTTCGATCAAATGATATCAAAGATATTTCGCTAAGCCGTCTGACCACCCAACTGCAGGCCGCGGGATCACCAAAAGCGTTTTCGACAAAGTCATATTTGACGCTCGATTCGATGGCAAAAGATGACAGCAAAAAGAAATAGGGGTCGATTTGGGCCCGCTCCAGTTTTTCATAAATCAAATTGAATAAAGAAAAAAGCACCTGCCTTTCTTTAAAGAAAGCGTAATCTGCCCTATCGGTTTGTTTCTGCGGAGCCATCGACGAGACTTGCTCCAGTTGTTGGAGAAAACTTTGTGCCGTTAACGCTTTGATTGTGGCGAGGTGCGAAGCAAACAACTCCAAAGCTAGCGGCAAGTTGCCAATAATTTTGCAAATTTTTTTGGTGGCGTCAAGTTCCACAGGATTTTGTAAAATATCCTGCCGCCGTGAGGCAAGCAGTTGCAAAGCCGAGTTTTCGTCTAATTCTTTTAGTTGCAACAGCTGAATGCCCCCGTCTTGGAGCAGCAGCCGTGTCGTAACCAAAACGGCGCAGGAGCGACCGCCGGTAGGGCACCATTTTTTGAAGGCCTCGACACTGCTCAAACCATCAAGGATGAGTAAGCTTTTAGAAAGGTTACGAAGATGATCAAGAATACGTTTTGCAAAATCAAAGTTTGATTCTTCAGTTAAAGGTTGAAGATTTAAATACGGAGCCAATTTAATGAATTCTGAAGATAAATCTTCTTTATCGGCATCAATCCAGAAAATACCCTTCGAAAAAAGAATGCTAAATCGATAGGCAAATTCACTGGCAAGTTCCGTTTTTCCCATACCGGCCAGGCCGGTAATCGCACAGGGATAATTATGCTCGCGCTCAGCCGCGTTTCCCATAAAACCACACAAGTCCACAAAAAGCTTGACCAAATCGGTTTGTCTTCCAACAAAATAATTGTTGCGCTTTTGTGGAATATACAACTTTGTATGCGAAATCGGATATTTGATGTTTTCGAATTCGGGATCCGCCAGCCTATTGAGCAATTCCTGAAAGCTATCTGTATAGGTGTCGCGCACCACCCCTTGTAAAAAAGCGATTTCCAGATGAAGAGTATGAAAACTTTTTTCTCCCTCAATCAAGAAGGGAATAATCGGCTTAAGCAAGACGCGGGCCGTGATTATTTCTTTACGCACGAAGTTGGATGCCGCCGCTGCCGCCGACCACAACAGAAGCACGCAGTCATTTTTAACGATCGCTTTGGTTAGATCTTGCGTCCAAATTACCGAATGTCTTAAAACAGTTTTGTCAATCGAAACTTCAAAACCATTTTTCTCAAGATCCGTTTTTATTTTTTCTGCGAACGGCAACTGCGTACTTGGATAGCTCACGAAGATTTTCTTGATCATGAAAATCGCTCCGGATTATTAAGTGGGACATTAAAACTTCTATATCTTAGTATCAATTACAGTAAAATACTGGACGAAAAAAGAAAAAATTTCGTTAAAAAATGGGAAAGAATTAAATAATCAAGGCCTAAAAATGAAATTACGAATAAACTTTCCCCTTGAGATTTTAGCTCTAG
>CAZXMM010000084.1:0-2103 GCA_964641255.1 uncultured Gammaproteobacteria bacterium
AGTTATCGAGACGACCGTGATAGAAAGGAGCCCAGCCCATGCAACGAATTGTAGCGGGCATCACCACGCTTGAGCAGCACGTCGAGACGACGCAAAAGGCCGCTGAAGTGTATCGACCGAAGTCGTGCCCGCACTGCGGGCTGGAAGTGGTCCATCAGCACGGCCACTATGAGCGCAAGGCGGACCGCCGAGCGGTGCCGCCCCGGCTCAATCCGATCCCCATCCTTCGCTACCGTTGTGCCGGATGCCGGCGCACGTGTTCGCGCCTGCCGGAATGCATCGCGCCGCGCCGCTGGTATGACTGGTCGGTTCAACAGCGCGTCCTGCAGCAGCGGCTGAACGGCGCGGCAGAGCAGCCCGGCGGTCCACCAGACCGGCACACGGGCGCGCGCTGGTGGAACTGGCTGCACGAGCGTGGAGAGGACTTTGTGTTTCACCTGCGCGCGCGCTTTGCCGAACTCGGTCGGGCCGTTGACGCGCACGGCTTTTGGCACCAGGTGTTCGACAGCCTGGGTCTGCCCCGGGCCATGTTCTGGCTCGATCAGGAGATGAGCGTCCCGTGATTTCCTGACACCGAGCAAGTGGCGGACCGTGGGGACCCCGCCCGGGCGGGGTCCCCACACAGTTTGCTCCTGGCATGATTTCGACCCTTCTGTTTTGATGACGACTCCCATTCACCCCGAGGAGTCGTCATGAATCGAATCAATCCGATCGCCTTGTTTCGTCTGTCCGTGCTGGGTTCGCTGACCAGCCGGGAACGGCTGGAGCGCGGCGAACTGCAGCAAACCATCCGCGCCCTGGCCGAGCGCGAATACACCATTCCTGGCACGCGTCGACGCCATGTGGCCGAGAAGACGATTCAGGGCTGGTATTACACTTACCTTGCCCAGGGCATTGATGGCCTGACGCCGAAGAGGCGTGTCGACTGCGGGCAATCGAAGCTGTCGCAAGCCATTCAGACCGCGATTCTTGCCGCCAAACGCGACAACCCGCGGCGCTCGATCCGTCAGATTCGCCAGCTGCTCGAAGCCGCCGGGACGGTGGCTCGCGGCAGCCTGTCGCGCTCGACGATCCACCGACTGCTGCAACAGCACGGCCTGTCGCGGATCAGCGGCTCGGCCAGCCTGCCCGAGGAGAAGCGCAGCTTCGTCGCCGCTTCCGCGGGCGCCATCTGGTATGGCGATGTGATGCACGGTCCCCGCGTGCCCCACGAGGGCAAGCTCGTCAAGGCGTATCTCGTCTCGCTGTTCGACGATGCCTCACGTCTGGTGGCTCACAGCGCTTTCTGCCCCGGCGAAACGGCGCTCGCCATCGAAGGGGGGCTCAAGCAGGCGCTTCTGAAACGGGGCATCCCGATCAAACTCGTCGTCGATAACGGCGCTGCCTACCGCGCCGAGACCCTGCAAGGGATCTGCGCCCGTCTGGGCATTCACCTGATCCATTGCCGGCCCTACGCGCCCGAGGGCAAGGGCAAGCTGGAGCGCTGGCACCGGACCTGCCGCGACCAGTTCCTGTCGGAACTCGACGAGCGCCACATCAACAGTTTCGAGGACCTCAATGCGCGTCTCTGGGCCTGGCTGGAGCGGGTCTATCACCACACGCCGCATGCCGGCCTCGACGGGATGACGCCGCTCGCGCGCTACCAGCAGGATTTGTCGAAGATTCGTTCGCTGGGAGCGCGGGCCGCGCAGCTCGATGCCTTGTTCCGGTATCGCGTCAGCCGTCGGGTCCGGAAGGATGGCACGGTGTCGTATCAGGGGGCGCGCTTCGAAGTGCCTTTCGAACTCTCCGGCAAGACCGTGTGCCTGGTCGTCGATCCGCAGAGCGGGGCGGTCATTGAGGTCGAGGACGAGCACGGCAAGGGGATCGGCGCCGCAACGCCGCTCGATGCCCTGGGCAATCTCGATCGCCAACGGAATCAATCCGCCCCGACAGACGCCGCTTCCCCCTCGCCGTCTGGCCCGAATCTGCTCGAGATCACCTATCGTCAGTATTACGACCGCAAAGGAGACTGAAGATGTATCTGCAACACTTTGGTCTGCGCCATCCACCTCTGGGCAAGGACGCCGCCGAACTGTGGGATGACGGTGCGCTGGTGCAACT
>CAZXMM010000085.1:0-2068 GCA_964641255.1 uncultured Gammaproteobacteria bacterium
TGAACGCGAGCGCCTCGGTCGGCGTCATGGGCGACCAGCCCTGAAAGCGCCCGACGGCCGGGTCGCTGCGATAGCTGTGGAAGCGTGCAAGGTCGCTTGCGCGAAGGCGGCGCAGGGACGCATGGCCGGCGCTGCGCGGCAGCGGGTCGATCGGTTCATCGGTCACGGATACCTGTGCCACTGAGTGCCCGTTTCGGTTGGCTGGAGCGTGCAGGCATTCAGCAGAGACGCGAGAAGTCGCCATCAATGTGGGCCTGACCGTTGGATGTTCTTTGCCCGCCACCGATAGTCTGGAGACGCCAAATCGGCAGCAGTTTCTCGAGCGCTCCACACCATGAAGAGGCCCAGACCCCACAGACCGAGCAAGACCGGGACGACGAGCACTGCCATGAAGTAGAAAGCAAGGAAGCCTTCTCGGCCGGTCGCTTTGGCCAAGAACCAAGGTACCGCCACATAGGCCGCTGCTGCCAGTGTGGTGCCCAACAGCAAGAGATGGCCCCTTGCAAAGCGGCGCTCTCGCGTGAGCGCGACTCGCCTCGGGGACAAGCCGATCCACCACCATGCCGCTGCGAGGAAGAGGACGATGAAAGCTGCGGCGCCCGCCATGCCAAGCTCGTAACCTATGCCTTGAATGTTGAGCCCCGCAGCGCGGCCAACAGATAGGGCGATTGAAAGGATCGGGAGCGTGAAGCTGGTACCTACGACCGCGTACGAAAGGGCCAACGCCGGGAAGAAGACGTTCAGGTCCAGCAGGACTTTGCGCATCGAGTGGCGAGCGTTGAAGTTCACCCTCCGCTCGTTATAGGGCTTAGGCTTTACTTCGGCGGATAGAAGATTCCGCCGGTGCGTCCGCGCTTCACCAGGACGAGTTTCTGAGCAGTGAGAGCGCCAAGCACTTGGCCTGCGGAGAACCCGGAGCCTTCTACGTGCGCGGCCAGGCGGGACATTTGCGAGCGACCGCTTGAGCGCAGGTCACTGAATAGCTGAAGGGCGTACGGCACCATTTCCTTGTTCTGTTTCGCAAATGCGTGCCAGCGCTTCATGATGGGCAGGTGCGCGAAGTATCGCTGATCGAGTTGCCTACGCAGACCGCCATACTCCTTATATTCGATGCGATTCTTGCCCTGAAGATCACTGATGATCGACCGAATCTCTCGGCTGCCTGGGTGGCCGGCTTCTCGCTGCTGCGACTTGGCTAAGGGCTTGCGAGTACGCATGGTGAGAAGGAAGCCGACTGGCATCGTGTGCGCAATGCCGACCTCCAAAGAAACATTGGGATTGCCGCCGGTTGCGTCGAAGATGCAAGACACCGACTCGCGAATCAATGTAGTGATGCTGTCCAACAAATAGTTGGACGAGGTGATGCCAACGGTGTCAGCGAGGACAAGAGAAAGCGGTGTTTCACCTTCGACTTCGCGTTTGAGTCGGTCATAAGACGAACGGATCTCCTTGGCGAACGGACAGCCGATGAAGACTTGGTATGGTTTGAACATTACGCGAGAGTTGTTGCGTGAGGTCTTACTGGACATGTTTCCCAACCAAACACGCCCGCTGCGATCTCAATCCTGCCGCCGTTGAAACGATCTGACCACTTCTGTTTGGAAACGCTCGCCAGTTCCAAGGCTACCGAGCTCAACAGGCTTGGAGCGCCACTGAAACGAGTGTTCGAAGCGGCGGTCACGCGCGCGGATCGCTGTTCTCGCGGTGGCGCGTCGTGCACTGTTGCGCATTAGAATTCGCCTGGTCCGAGGAGCGTTGCAACGCTAGCCCCGCAGAGGCCGGCGCCAGGCTCGGAACCGCGCCGGTGTCCGGCGCCTTGCAACGGCGCTCGTCAATGCCCGCACTGCAATGACGACACCGACGACCACGCCGCCACCGCCGCCCTTGAAGCTCTCCGGGCTCGAACCGATCGAGATCGGCCCCGGCTCGCTGTTCGTCAACATCGGCGAACGCACCAACGTCACCGGCAGCAAGGCCTTCGCCCGCATGATCCTCGGCGGCCAGTTCGAGGAAGCGCTGGCGGTGGCGCGCCAGCAGGTGGAGAACGGCGCGCAGATCATCGACGTCA
>CAZXMM010000086.1:0-2040 GCA_964641255.1 uncultured Gammaproteobacteria bacterium
ATCTCCGCACGCTGAATATCCCGCCGTTGTTTCTCGAAGAAGTTGACGCCGAGCGTCCTCGCAACATGAAAGTGAGCAACGCGGTGAAAATGTTTCCGCGTCTGCTCATTTTGGGCGAACCCGGCGCGGGTAAAACCACTTCGCTCAAAAAGCTCGCCGCAGATTATGCCGTTTGGCGCGGCGATGGTAAAGTGCCTGGCTTGAATGAGCCGGAAGATTTCAACCTGCCGATTTACGTCGATCTCTCTGCCTATCCAACTTTATCCGCTGGCGATGCCAAACACGGTTTGTGGCGGCTGATTACCGCGAGCGTGCGCGGCGTGCATGATGTCGATGCGCGCAAACGCGTTGTTGCGGGTGGTTGCTTGCTGCTCTTCGATGGCCTCAATGAAGTTGGCGAGGCGTATGATGAAGTCGTGCATCAAATTCGCCATCTCGTCAATCACGAAGCGCCGCAGAATCGTTTCGTCGTCACTTGCCGGCCCGGCGTGTACCGCGATGAGCTGCGGAACGAATTCATTGCGTTCCAATTGGAACGGTTGAGCAGCTTCAACGCCTCCAAAGTTTTGGAAATTGAAATCGGCGAACAAAAAGCGCAGGCGGCATGGAAAGGCCTGGACGAATACACCCGCGATCTCTGCCGCAACCCGTTGATGCTCACTTTGCTCGCCGACGAGCTGCGCGCCAGCGACACGCCGCCGCAAAACCGCGCGCAGCTTTTCGACCGCTTTGTGGATCGCTATTTGAGCGAATGGGCCCGCGTCAAAGGCGCCGGCGCGGTGCGCGTGGAAAAAGAAATTCTCTCTGCACTGGCTTGGCGGCTCCGCACGAATCGGACTTTGCTTTCTGCGGATGAAGCGGCTATGGCGATGTCGGCGCGACTTACGGAATTGCAAAATAAAAAAGAAGCTTCGCTTGATTTAAACGTTGCTTCTTTGAATCGCGAGTTTCTTGAACACGGCCTATTGCGCGAAAGCGCCGGCCAAACCGGCTTCTTTCATCAAGCCGTGCAGGAGTATTTTTTTGCACGCGAAGTCGCGTTGCATCAGTCGATGGAATATGTGTTGAAGCGCGTTGGCCATCCGGAATGGGCGGAGGTGTTGGTGTTTGTTTGTGGGTTGGTGGAGGATGCGACGGAAGTGGTGCGGGAAGCAATGAAATTGAATCCGTATTTGGCAGTAAGATGTGTAAGGAATGCGAAAAAAGTTGATCTAAAAGTTATAGATGAATTGATTCTGCAGTTGATTCGGAAATATAAAACTGTAGCAGAAGATTATGAATCTTGGTATGGAATTGCGTATGACGAGGCTGCGGCGATATTAACTTTAGAATCCTTGGCTAAGGGTTCTATTATTAATTTATTTCTGCAAATTTTTGGAGAAATAGACCTAGCCATTTATCGACTTGCTCAAACATATTTTCATGCAAAAGCATGGTACAAAGCCAAGGAGTTTCTTGAGAGCCAAGTTACTATCTATCCACATAATTATCGCCTTAAAATTCTATTGGGAACTGTTTTGAGAAACCTTGGTAGATTGGATGAATCTATTGAAGTTTTGAAAAATGTCGAGAAAGTTCAACTTCCTGAAAATAGTACAAATCTGTTATCAGCTAATAAATTTGCCCTGGGGTCTGTGTATCGCTTGATGGGCAATTTTGAACTTTCAGAGCGTTATTTGCGTGAATCGATCAATTCGCGAAAAATCAATAATCAGCAACCAGGCTCTTGGATGCACAACAATCTCGGACTTGTTCTCAGAAAAAGAGGAGATATAGAAGGAGCAATCAAAGAATGCCACGAAGCTATAGCCTTAAATCCAAAATATCCGTGGCCATATTGCAGTTTAGCACAAATTTATCAACAGGAATTAAGTCAATCGCATAAAGCTGTTTCATTATATGAAAGAGCTATCACTTTAGGGGCGCGAGACACATTTCTTATGTATGAATTAGCAATTGCCTACGAATCAGCAAACCATGTGATTGAAGCCCGGCAGCGTTATCAAGAATATCTCGACCGCTTTCCGTGGGGCGAGCATG
>CAZXMM010000087.1:0-2038 GCA_964641255.1 uncultured Gammaproteobacteria bacterium
TCACGCCCACCACCGGCTGATCATCGCCGTTGAATTTGCGGTCTTCATCTTGTTCTGATTTTAACTTGTCTGACCATGTTTTAAAATCACGGTTGAGATAATCGAGGTAACCTTTGTCATTGGCGCTAAATTCCAAAAGCTTTTTGGCAAAAACCTCTCGTGCAACCAGTTTGTCCAGCTCGATTTCTTCACCACGCAGGTAGCGGATGAAGCGGCGGTATTGTTTGTTGGTCACCGGGTATTTGGCAAAATAAATATCCGGCACTTTTTCAATTTGCTGGGTGGCGGAATATTGAATCGTCCCGCCGCGGATTAAAATGTACTCGGCGTTGTATTCCATTTCATGGCGAAAGCTGGCCGGCAACTCGGCAAACAATTGGGGTTTGGCCGCTGGGCGAGCGACGCTGACTGTTGGCGCCGCCAAACTCGCCGCAATTTCACGCGCGTAAGCCAGCGTGCTCGCCTTGCCCTGGCCGGCGTTGGCAAAAACTTCAAGCTGTTCGCGCACGCGCGCGCCGCCGATGATTTTCAGGCAATCCAAAGCATAACGTTGTTGGTTTGCGGTTTTCCTTTCGTCGTGCAAACACGCCAACAAAGTCTCGCTCTGCTTTTCCGGCGCTTCCCGCACCAGGCCTTCCAGCAAATCCTGCTGGGCCGGATTGAATTCACGACTGACCGGAGAATCGAAGAGCGCGGCCAGAAAGGCGCTAAACGCTTTGCCATCGGCTTTGCTCATGAAGTAGCGCAGCGGCTCGGCCCAGGCGTTATCGCCAAAGGTCTGCACCAGCCGGGCGAGGCGATCGTTGGCATGGTAATTGGCCACGAGCTGCATGCCGGCAAAATATTCGCGGAAAGATTTGTGGCGAAAAATGTATTCGCTTTTCCCATAGTCCGCCATCACGCCGGCGCGGTCACGCAGATTGGCGCACAGTTCTTCGGCTTGCAGCGTGTTGTTAATCGGCTCGATGAGGGGTTGCAGATAGCCGTGCATTTGGTCTTTGGTTACTTCCTCGGCGTTCAGCTCTTCCTGCATCCACAACGCGGCCGGGGCGAGCACGCGCCGGGCCTTGTCTGCCTTCAGCAAAGGCGCATAGCCGCGCTGGTCGTCGCGATATTCCAACAGGTAATCGAGCGCAATGTCATAAAGTTTGGTGCGGCTTTCCGGCTTGGTTTGATATTGCTTCCAAATCAGCGCGATGAGCTGCAAAAGCATGGGAATGCCGGCCAGCTCGCGCAGACTGCGGTTTTCCCGCTGTTCGAGATAGGCAATCACCTGCTGGGCATTGTTTTCGGCCTCGCGCCATTGCCGCTGCCGCCAGTCGGCCTCGGTTTCGTGTTTGAGCGGCCGGCTGCCTTCCAAGTGCGCGGCGCGGAACCATTTGCGCAAAAACTCCTGCTTTTGCTCGGCGGAGAAGTCGCGCACCTCCGCGTGCAAATGCGCCGTGCGCAGCGCGAGATTGTCGGTACGGCGCATGCCGGTGGCGCGGCTGGTCATTACGAAACGCGCGCGTTGGAGTCCCGCGCACTTGTCGTCGATCCACGCGCACGCCTTCTTGCGGTCTTCCAGCTTGCTGATTTCATCGAGGCCGTCGAGCAGCACCAGCGTTTCACGCTCGTGCAGCCAGGCGTCAAACTCCGTCGCGGCAATTCCGGCATCGCGCTTATTGGCCCAGACGGCAAGGTTTTCCGCCAGGCTTTTGGCGGCATCGATGTCGCGCAACGGCAGATACAATGGCAAGACCGCCGGGCTAAAACCGAGCCGGCGATAGCCCTCCGGCTGCAAGCAGGTCGCGGTGTAATAGCGCAGCAGCGTGGTTTTGCCGGAGCCGGGGTCGCCGATGATGAGCAGCAGCTTGCGGCGATAGTTTTGGAACGCGCGCTGCAAAACTTCTTCGGGCGACAAGTTCTCGTGCTCTTTGCCCGCGCGGCCTTCTTGGCCCAACGCCGGAAACTCGGCGCTGCGATATTGCTCCGAAATGTTGAGGCGCACGAAGGTGTCGAGCAAGCCCACCGGCGCGTGCTCCAGCCCCGGCGCGGC
>CAZXMM010000088.1:0-2030 GCA_964641255.1 uncultured Gammaproteobacteria bacterium
GGCAAAACAAAAATTTTTTCCTTGGCATTTTTGTGAAGGATTGTTACATTGCGACTGCGCCGCAGGAATGATGTGAGATCATTTGGTGGAAAGACAATGAAATCGTTTTTTAAATTACTGTTCTGTTTTTCCATTTTTTCAAGCCATGCCCTTCACGCCCAAATGATATGCTGGACAGAAGCACAGCGTCCAACATTCAGTCGGCCGCAATGGGAAACTGTATTTAAGGCATCATTTATTGATAGCCTTAATGGCTGGGCTATCTCGCACGGGGTGGATGGCCCTGATAATAGCACACTCGAAATGACGCGGGTTTTAAATACCGCTGATGGCGGGAAGAGTTGGAAAATTCGCTATCACGATTCCGAGCTAGTATATTTTGGCATTGATTTCGTTGATCAAAAACACGGCTGGATTTCTGGGAATGGCAAAGTAAAATACACCAGCGATGGAGGAAAGACGTGGAATTTGGCCTTCTTTAATCGAAGTACTTTTTATGATGGATTAGATGTTTGTTTCACGGATACACTTAACGGATGGGTGGTTTGCGCTGGAGGCCAAATTTACCATACCACGGATGGCGGCAAGAGTTGGCAGGCGCAACGAAGCGGTACAGAAAAATGGCTCTTGGATGTGGAGATGCTTAATAAAAAACTAGGATGGGCCGTTGGTGGGGTTATTCTAAACACCACCTCTGGGGGCGCAACTTGGACTGTTCAATGGTCCGATCCTCATCTTGAACTCAGAGATTTGCACATTATAGATTCGTTAGAAGTGTGGGCGGTGGGAGAGAACAATAGCGTTTTACACACGAACGATGGCGGACGGACATGGAAGATACAACGTATATGGGGGACGGGTGGATTTCTTGCTGGCGTTAATTTCCTGAATCCTCAATACGGTTGGATTGTAGGCGAAGCCGGTTACATAGCTTATACCTTTGACGGAGGTGAGACGTGGATACCTGATGTGAGTGGCGCTAAATCTTGGCTCAATGATGTTGCATTTCTTGACTCGCAAAGAGTGTCTATTGTAGGATATGAAGCCACCTTTCTTTACAACACCGGATCAGTCGCTCCAACTATTGCATCTTTCCCGGAAACCTTGGCAGTTACCAACGAAACTTACGTTTATTCTATCGAAGCTTCAGGATGCCCACAGCCTCTGCGATCTCTAACAGTGGGCCCCCAAAAGATGCGCTTGAATCAAATTACCGGATTTCTTTATTGGACTCCGACACGGGGAGATACAGGCCGCCAACAAATTATCGTGCAGGCAGAAAATCCTGCTGGTGTAGATAAGCAGGATTACTTCTTGCATGTGATTTATCGCAATCACACTCCCTATTTCAGCTACATTTTTCCTCAACAGGATTCAATAAGAATTGTTTTGGGCGATACGATTAATTTTTTGGCCAGTGCTCATGATATTGATGATGATAGCCTAAATTACAAATGGAAGATTGACGGTGTTTCCGTATCCGATTCGATCATCCATCTTCCCGGGCGGGGCCAATTTCATGCAATGTATTTTGCCCCAACGCGTGTGGGCAATTACAGCGTCATGTTATCTGTTTGTGATTTTACCGATACCACGAGACGTATTTGGCAAGTCATGGTCTCTCCAATCACAGGAATAAATGAAGCAACGTCGGGTAAATTACCCCAAAACGCTGTCTTGCATCAGAGTCATCCCAATCCTTTCAATTCCACGACAATGATTCGCTACGACTTACCTGTTTCGAGTTATGTTATAGTGGAAATTTACAACTTGCTCGGGCAAAAAATACGAACAGTGGAAGCCCAGTGGAAATTAGCCGGAAGGCATCAAATAAATTGGGATGGGAAGAATGATGCAGGTGTCGATGTGTCGAATGCTGTGTACGTGTATCAAATGACAGCTGGCCATTTTAAAGAAACGCGAAAAGTTATTTTGCTTCGATAATAAAATATGCCTTTGCTTTGCTCTACTCTACTCTTTATAAACAAAGCGCCGGAGAAAACTTTGCGTATCTTCGTCGGTCCAATCAC
>CAZXMM010000089.1:0-1967 GCA_964641255.1 uncultured Gammaproteobacteria bacterium
GGAAGTTGGTAAAGCGTGATTTTAGATTCCCGGATAGATGGTTCATGATGACAGCGATGGAATTGCCATCTTCGCCAAGCACCTTATGCAAATCATCTTCCTTGACTTGAGCGATGGCGTTCTCCGTCAGAGACTTGTATCTCTGGTATTCGGATTTAATGGATTCGATTATCATTTTGATTCTCCGGGTCACTTTAACGCAAGGCTATGCGACTGCGGGGCGAGACGGATGACCACTTGAAAATCGTGCATCTATCCCGCAGTTCAATGCAAATTTTTAGACACTTGGTCTGCTATTAGCAAAAAAAATTTTAGAAATTGCTCCGCAGATATTTAACATGATACTGAAAAATTACCTGTTTGTAAAATTAGCGACTTGGCGATTTGGAACCTGCTATATGAAACCCTTATAAATAAAGGTTTCCATATAAGTGTCAAGTTTACATAACCCGTGATTTGGAGTAGAAATCGACTTTTCAGCAGCCTGTTAATGCCTTCGTTTAGGTGCGGCAATAGTATGTCCAATATAACCACAATGGACATGAAAGAAGTTAAGGAAAGAAAAAAATTAAAGAGCATTTCAACAGCTTCATTGGATAGTGGCTCGGCGGCGCGGGTGTACAAGTCGAAATTATTTTACTTGATCTGCATTATTGTGATTGTTGCAAAATTCTATACTGAAGGCTGGAGTGAAGCGGAAGCCAAATTCGGTAGAATGACGTTCACCAAAAATATCGTCATATTCAATGATGCCATGTACAAAGAATTTTCTAGTGCGATTTTCAATATCATTGTTATCGGATGCAGTAAGATTTTCCCAGTCTCTGCTAATTTCTTTGGTTATTCCTGCTGGAATAAAGTATTGACCCGGGAATCTGTCTTCGGGTCTAAAGTAAGGCACTTTGTGATCAGTATTTGCCGGGAGCAACTCAATTCTCAACACGATGTGTGTATTATAGGCTGGTGTATGTCCGGCGTTTTTGATGGTAATACTTACACGGGACTGACTAAAATAGGGAATCGGGATACTATCTATCCCGACATATGGTCTATTGCTAATTCGCATGGTTCGGTTGCTAATATGCGTCTGCCAGCCTACATAGACAAGAGTAATAAGCGATACCAAGAGTGCAGCCAATGGAAGCCCTATTTCTTTAATCATTCTAAGGCTTTTTTCTTTCTTATTCTGTTTATTAGTTTTGACTCTATGATGTTTTAGGCTATAGTTCGGACTGTGAGAGTAATTGACGGCAGACACATGCGATATAAAGCGATGGCCTACTCTGCACTCGCGTTGCTCTTCTTGTTTCTTGCTTTTCATGCTGACAGTATTTATTTAGCGGTTTTTGATAACTATTTTTAGAATGGAAATTGTTATGGCTCTGGAAGAACTAACTATTCCAAAGCGCTACCCTACTCCATCCGCAGCGCATTGAGTCTGGCTTGATTCTCATTTGCTTCAACCCGCGCCGTTTGAAAATCTCAACGCTCTCTGCGCTGCAAGGCTCTTGACTCCTCTTCCAACGCTACCGCAAGTTCGCGGACGCCGCGCCGGATTTCACCGGCGTCCACTGCTGCGGCAAATCCCAATTGCAATCCCTTATCACATCGACAGCCACAAAGCAACTCCCATCAACTGCGCGGGACTGACAGCCGGAACGCCACCATCTCTTGGCTGTTGCGAACGAGCAGAATGTCGCCGACCAGCACCGGGTGGTTCCAGGTTTTGCCTTCGATCGCCGGAAACTGCGAAAGCTCAGTGAACTTGTCTGGGGTCGCGCTGACCAGTGCCAGTTCGCCCTGCTCCGACAGTACCAGCAGCAAATCCTGGTCGGGCAACAAGACCAACTGGCCGCTGCCGTAGCGTCCGCCCTTCCACTTGCGCTTGCCGTCGGCAAGATCGATGCATGAGATGATGCTGCCGTCGACGCCGAAGGCATGGCCCTTGTGTACGACGAAATCACTGA
>CAZXMM010000090.1:0-1951 GCA_964641255.1 uncultured Gammaproteobacteria bacterium
AGACATGCCGGGCGATCGGTGCCGAGTGCAGCGATCAGGGTGTGTGGAGGCTCGCGGCGTGACGAACACCAACTGGACGCCGCAGGAGGAACAGATCCTCCGCGACAACTACTTCGACTGCACCTGGCCGGAACTGCACGAGCTGCTGCCGGGACGGACGGAGAATGGGATCACCGGGCGCGCGAGGCGCATGAAGTTGCGGCGCAAGCGTACACGCGGCGGCAGCGGCTACTGCTGGAAGCCCGCTGAGGACAAGACCCTCCAGGACATGTACTGGGATCGGACGCCTGAGGAGATCATGCAGGCGCTCCCCGGCCGGTCATGGAACTCGATCCACAGCCGTGCCGCACGTCGCGGGATCCGCCGCAAGCATATGCGTCACGACCACCAGTTGATGAAACGGGCGCATGACAAGCCGGTGGTGGATGCGGTCATCCAGTTCTTCATGGAGTACGGGTTCCCGCCGCAGCGTGCAGACATCACACGTATCACCGGGTTCCCGCATTCGACTGTGGCGCGTTCCGTGTCACGCCTGATCGAGCGGGGGCTTCTGGTCCGCAGTGACGCCAGTAAGTACAGCCCGGTTGGGTTAGCCCCGCCGTTGCGGAAGAAGCTGTTGGAGCAGCAGAAGGCGTTGCGTGACCGTGTGAAGGCTGTTGCGTGAACGTGATTGCCGTGCGTTCCCACAATGGCGTGTGGATCGGGTATGGCAACTGGTTTGTGTGGCGTTGGCTCACCCGGTTCCCTGAGGACGCCGAGTTCCGTGACAACCCGGATGTGCAGTGGAGGGTGGCGGCGTGAGCCTCTACTGCGACTTCGGCGATTACGCCGAGTTCTACAAGTCGAAGACCCAGCAGAGCCGCAAGCAGCGGGAGTGCGACGAGTGCGGCGGCCCGATCGAGGTCGGGGAGGAATACGAGCGCGCCTTCATGGTCTACGAAAGCAGTCCCGAAACGTTCCTGACCTGCTGCCGTTGCCTCCCCATGGCCGACTGGGTGCTGCGCAACTGCGGCTGCCGGATGCACGCCGACCTGTGGCGACACCTGGAGGAGGACGTCTTCCAGGAGATGCGCAGTGACCTCGCCCCCGGCGTCCGCTTCAAGGTGGGCCGCTGGCTCGTCATGCGGCGCCGCTGGCGAGCCGCACAGACATCGGCGGTAGCGG
Organism: uncultured Gammaproteobacteria bacterium; assembly: GCA_964641255.1. GTDB lineage: Bacteria > Patescibacteriota > Microgenomatia > JAMCZE01 > JAMCZE01 > CAZXMM01. The sequence goes on from CAZXMM010000090.1 coordinate 1,165, forward strand.
CATGACCAAGTCCCGTAAGCGCCTCGGCGGAGATGAGGATGACTACACCCGCTTCTACGACAAAGCCCACGCGAACGGCTACAAGCTCCTGGTCGTCCGGTGGCTCCATGAGGATCAGGTGCTGCTGAAAGTGATGGCGTTCCGTGGCGCACACGAACTGACCGCGCCGAGCGTCATCGACGTGCGGGAGTTGGCGGACAGTGTCGCCGGGTTAGGTGACATGATCGAACGGAAGGCGGCGTGAGCGACGAGATCGTCCGGCTGCTCACCGAGATCAGGGATCTGCTGGCCGAGCAGACCGCCGAGACAGCCCGCGATACGCCGCAAGAGGAGCCGCCGCGCCGCCTGATCCCGAAGGGCGGGCGACGTGCCGCTGCCTGACCGTGTCGATGTCGCCGGCACGCCCGGACTCCCTGACCAAGCCGTACGCGAGGGTTTGGCTGAAGTTCGCGCCATGCCCCATGCGGGCGGCTATGTCACGGATCGTGAGGTTCGGATCGCTGTCGAGCAGGGTCGCGTGCGCATTCCGCAGGCTATGCCAACCCATGCCGGGACGGTGAAGTTCGCCCATTGCGTGAACGAGTGCCTCTCGTGCGCGTCGGTAGTCTCCATGAACCGGAAGTTCGAGACTGCCGAGCAGTTCGTGCGCGCGTGGACTGAGCGGCACTACTCGGCTGCCTGCGCGAGTCTTCGGGGCGTTCACCGATCCGGTGCGGGTGAGGGTGCGGCGGACCCGGACGACATGGCCGTCTATGTCGCCTGGCTCTATCGCAACGACCTCCCCCCA
>CAZXMM010000091.1:0-1938 GCA_964641255.1 uncultured Gammaproteobacteria bacterium
ATGTTTCTGGCGGGTTGCGTTTCAGCCGCTGCACTTTGGCGAATAGACAGAAAAAGTTTGTGAAACACATTTAGACCTCCCCCGCGACGTCACAGTGAACAAATAGGGAACCTGCCCAAACCTTTGCAGCTTGTGGTAATATTGGCGCTAAAATAATTTTTAAAAACGAGGGAATTTTTCGTCGAATTGGCGTCCATAGATGTAGAGCAACCGAAAACAGTGCCGCTAATATGGCAGAATAAGGGGTCCACTCTAAAATTATCGAATCGCCCGCCAGAGCTTTTAATAAAGGTGAGAAACTTAAAGCCGCGAGGTCGGGGGAAGGCCTTCTAAAAGAAACTCAAAGAAAAACGTGGGATCATTTTTTGCTGGTGAAATGGTTCTGCGCAAAGTAATATTTACCAGCATACCATTATTCTAATCATAGGAGATTTATCATGGCGAACCAACAGGATTTTATTCCCACCGTCGCCGGTTTGGCCGCGGGCGCGAAAGGCGTCGAGGTCGAGCGCTTGCAAGCTTATCTAAAAAAGTTTGGCTACCTGGAATCCCCGGTGGCCGAAAGTTTTCGGATAAACACCGTGTTGACCTCGATCCCGACCGCTGAAAAGGGCGCGTTTGACGAGGGAACCATACAAGCGCTGAAACGGTTTCAGACGTTCAACAACTTGCCTGTGACCGGTGTGCTCGATGAAGCCACTCTCGCGAACATGAAAATGCCGCGGTGCGGATTTCCGGATTTGGGTGAATTTACCAATACTGGCCGCAAATGGCCGAGCACTAATCTTACTTATGGCTTCCAGGAGTTCTCACTTGACATCCCTGCCGCACAAGTGATTGAGGCGACGGAACAAGCTTTTGCGTTGTGGAGCGCCGTCACGCCGTTGTGTTTTCGACGCGTCGCGTTGAGTGCCAACCCCAATATCATTATTCGTTTCGTTAGCGGTGATCACGGTGATGGCAATGCTTTTGACGGTCCCAGCGGCGTGTTAGCCCATGCTTTTTTCCCACCGATTCCACCGAATCCTCCAGAGCCGATTCAAGGTGACGCCCACTTTGATGAAGCCGAAAATTGGACGATTGCAATTCCGCCGCCGGCCGGCAAATTTGATCTCGTGACGGTAGCGGCACATGAGTTTGGTCATTCTCTGGGATTAGGCCATTCCGCCGTCGCCGGCTCTTTGATGGCTCCCACTTACGCGGGGCCGCACCGTTTTCTGCACAGTGACGACATCGCTGGGATTCAAACGATTTACGGCAGCTATCTCATTGCGCACGCCATGTGGGTTCATGGCACCGGTATTCAGATCGAACTGCCGGAACAAATTGAATCCGTGCGGCGTTTTGGGTTTTACACGCGCATCGTCGGTAAACCCAATACGACCAACTGGTTTCATTTCGCCATTCCCACTCCGGTGATCGTAGATAACGACAGGAAGCAGGTTGGCCCGATCATTCTGCGCTTCAGAACATTGTCGGCCAATGCCGTTGTGCGGGATGTTCACATTTACGATGGCGAAGTCCGTATCGCCGCCCATAACGGTGTCAACTTGAGTGGCGATCATTTTTTTGAACGTTTTGGTGTGGCGCACTGTCCAAATGTTTTGTGGGGACTCGGTATCTCCATCGGAGTAACTTTTGGCGGCGGCACAGCTAATCAACGCACTATGGATTTCATCGCGGCTGGTTGTGACTTTCGCCCGTAGCCTTTCGATCTGAACTACGGCTCAACATTTGAATAACTTTTCCATTTCACGTGGCTGTCATTCCCGCATGCTTTGGGCGGGAATCCAGCGGTTTAAAGCCTTTGGATGCCCGATTAAAGCGCTCGGGCATGACGATCACTTGGGTAAGTTATTTGGTCGGCAATCCTAAGTGAAAATGGGCGTGGATCTTGCATGGGCGGTTATCGCCCGGCACCGGTCACGCCCATTTTTT
>CAZXMM010000092.1:0-1924 GCA_964641255.1 uncultured Gammaproteobacteria bacterium
GCGGCAGACCAAGCATTTGCCGCAGCCAATCCATCGTCACCTGCTCCAACTCCGTTGCGGCGGGGCACGTTTTCCACAACATGCCGTTGATGTTGAACGCGCCGCTGAGCCACTCGCCCAAAATTCCCGGGCCGCTGCCGGTGATGGCGAAATACGCAAAAAAATCCGGATGATTCCAATGCGTCATCCCCGGCATGATCACGCGATCAATGTCCGCGAGAATTGTTTGCATCGCCTCGCCGGAAGGGGGAGGGGCCGTTGGAAGCTTTTGGCGAATTTCTCCCGGCGTGATATCGGACAACACGGGATGCTGTTCGATCTTTTCAAAATAATCTGCCACCCAATCCACAAGCTGATGCGCATATTGGCGAAAGTCGGCGGCGGGCATGTCGCCGAGAAGGTTTGAAACGAGATGAGGGGTTTTATCTTGATTCATTGAACCATGGGTCTTATGTTGCAAAACGCTAAAACGGGTTAACCGCAACAAAATTAGCAGCGACATTGTTTGAAAAAGCATTATAAAAAAAATCACGGAAAGAAGCAATCACATTTTGAGTTTCTATTTACAAGTTTTCTATTTGTCTATCGTGCAATAAAAAATCCGCTTGTTTTTAAATTAGAAAATTTGTAAAATTGAGTTGAACAAACTATGGAGTTGCCATGATCGACATAACTTTTGAAGCCGAAGATGTGGTTCTTAAATTCCCGAAGCGTTTAGTTTCTTCGTCGTATTTGCAAGATTTCCTTGAAAAGCTGCGTCTGGAAATGCTTGCGATGAAAAGCCGAATGACCGAAGAGCAAGTTTGGGAATTGTCGGAAGACGTTAAACAGCAATGGTGGGACAAAAATAAAGAGTTGTTTCTAGATCGGGTTAAAAAGTGAACGCTGTCATCGTCGACACGAATATTCTGTTTTCGATTTTGCTTTGGAAAAGCGAAAAACTTCGAGAAGTTTTGTTCTCTGAAACGGAAGAAATGGATTTCTATTGCTGCCGATTTTCTATCATAGAATTGTTCAAACATAAAGAAAGAATCTTAAAGCAATCCGCTCTGCCGGAAGAAGAGCTGCTCGAAGTTTTTTATGGGTTGTTGAAGCGCGTTAAGTTTTTCGAGGAGCGGACGATATCTGCTCATAGCATCGCCCAAGCTTACGAATTGTGCAATGATATCGACGTGAAAGATACGCCTTTTGTGGCATTAACGATAGAATTGAATGGCCGTCTTTGGACAAAAGATGAAATTTTAAAAAGTGGTTTGCGGAAAAAGAGGTTCGATAAGTTTTTTGAACCAGGTTAAAGCATCGGTTCGTTTTCTCTAACAGCGAGCCTAAAAATACGTCGCCACGCCGAACTGCACGTTCATGCTGTGGCTGCGGTTGTTGAAACGATCATCATCCCACTGTCGCCAGTAACTTAAACGCAAAGTGGTATCGGAAGTGGGGCGAAAAGCAAGGCCGGTAGTCAAACGCTGGGTGGCGTCGCCAATCTTCTGGGCGGTTTTATCAAAATCGCCTACATTTAAATCAATCCAATCAAAACGACTGAAAAAAGTTACTTCCGCTTCGTTCATACCGAAAAGCGGGCGGCGCAGAAAAGTATAATTGCCTTCGCCATAAAATCCGTATTGCCGCCCTGCCAACAAATCGTTATCAACTTGATCGGTTGGCGTATCAATGCACGCCAACGCCGCCTCGCCGCGAAAATGCCAGCGCCGCCAACGATAATCCGCATCGAGCGCGAACAGGCGAACGCGGCGCGGGTCATCTACTGGCGTGCCTTCGATTTGATAGGTATTGTAGCGGCCCGTATAAAATGAAACGCCAAATTCGCCACCGAAACGCGGATTGTATGCCAGCCGGCCGGTGAGAGCCGGCGAGCCGTTGTTGTCCTCGCCGAATGCTTCCGGGGATTTGCCGGCAGAAATAC
>CAZXMM010000093.1:0-1905 GCA_964641255.1 uncultured Gammaproteobacteria bacterium
TACTAAGTATTCTTTATATGCAATCTCTAGGGTGCTGTCAAGGAGAATTAAGCTAATTCGGTTTTTCTGACCGAGTGAATGTTTGTATATGAGATCAACTGCTATAACGCTATCTAAAATTCCAGCGGCCCAAGGTTTGAGAGCAATTACAGAGGCGTTCACGGCGATAATCTTTTGATACCACTTCTGCTTACTTGCCGCAGGTGTCGGCAAATAACTCTTCGGAATACTGGTTATGTTATTTAGCTTTTCTGAAACAACGTGGCCGATCTTAAAAGGAAAGACTTCATTTTCCCATCTTCCCTGCAGACTCCTCGAGACTTGGGCATATCGTTTTGTTGCATCAATAATACTTTGCCGTATCGCTTGAAATACAACATGTTTTGAATCAATGCCGGACTTGCTACTATCCCATGGCATATCCCTTGACTGCCCTTTAATTGTGACTATGGTTCTTACGAGTGATATATTATAATGCGGGTTGCCGACCAAACCGGATGCGAAACCGACCGAGAAATCGGTAAGCCCTCGGGCGATTAGGCGATTATTGCAATAGACAAAAACACCGTAAGAGTTATCTGGATCTCCAGGATGATCAATTAATCCAGACAATATTCCGATCTCAACTATTCTGTCTTCAATCGGTATTTGTCCTGTAAACAGTGTTGGGAACAAATTGGGTGGGTAAGACCACTCATTATCGAAATTGATAGCGGCCAACTTCTGACCATTCACTTTGATCGTGGCCCCTCGGTCTAAGAATCTCGAATAGACTTCCGAGAGGTGATTCTTCAATGCAGCGATCTCAGCTTGGTCCAGATGAACCCGGAGTCTGTTTAGTTCAATTAAGGTTGAGTAAGGCTGCAGTTGTATCGTCGATTCGGTGTAGGGTAGCGTCCAATTAGGATCCTTCGTTATCCAATCTTCATTGAACCGAACCGAGAAAGATTTTTCATTTTCAAATCTTGAATGGATTGCAATATCTAGGGCGAGAGCCACAACAGCTCTCTTGCTACCTACTCCAAAATATCCAATCACGCCATCACTAACTTCATTGCTTGTTTTTCCCGGGCTTACGATGTGATCTAAATGCGATTCTGGTATTCCCCCCGCGTTGTCCTCAATTGAAATAGATTGTTGTCGATCATCCAGTTGTATTGAAATTTCAAGATCGACTCTCTTTCTGCTGGTCCATAGGTCGATTGCGTTATCAACCAGTTCGCATAATGAGCGTTTCAGGTCATATTCTGATATGATCGATAAGAATATCCTTTTTTCTGGTGTGGCATCAAGTGTTTTCGCGCTCATGGATATTGATTAGAAATTAGGTTAAGTAGTTAACATTCGTTGGATTCGAAAATTAAGTATACGATACTCTGGCACAGAAAATTAATTCCTCACAATTCTAATTTGCTGTTTAACTTATATTTTGCAGCAGAGCATGCATTTTCAAGCACGGTTAATTGCAAACAAAACAGAAAAACTCTACGATTTTTCGGGCCAGTTTTCTTACTTTGCCATGATCAGTCAAAATTTCTCGTCGTTTTTTCACAAGCTTAATTTTAAAAATCTCCCGTCAGGTAAACCCGCATTTGCTACTAAGGGGCCATAAAAAATTAAAGTATGCACTGCTGATTGAATTTAAGCGGTCGAATCAAAGTTGCAATCGAGAAAAATTGCAAACTTTATTTCTTAACGGGCCCTAAGCATGATATTAAAAGTTACGAATTTAATCAAGCTCATTTTTCATATCAAAAATTGTGGGAGATGAAGAGCAAAGGGGTTAAATTATTTCTGCAGACCAAACTTTACGCGTTCATCAAAATAAAAAAGCCGTGCATCGAAAAACAATGCCGGCTTGTGCAATATCGCGCTGTTTACAAATCGTAATTAGTTTATTTCACC
>CAZXMM010000094.1:0-1868 GCA_964641255.1 uncultured Gammaproteobacteria bacterium
GTACAAATACCCAACGAGAGGTTCGGTGTAGTCACAAGGTATCGTTTCTAACACCGCGTGCTGCTGGTGTTACCGTCGTGCGATCAAAAGAAGTTCGTCGCAAAATAAAAGTTCGGGTGTAGATTTGAACGAGATGCTCGGCAGGGAAATACAAACATCACTTGTGAGGAGGAGATTATGTCTATTCGTAGCATTCAAAATCTGGGTCGCGCGTTGCTGGCAATTTGTTGCCTGGCGATGGCGCGGCCGGGGCGCGCACAAAGCTTGACGTGTTTCACTTTGACCCCGCCGGAGCAAATTCTCCCGGGCGTCAAACGCATCGCCGTCCTCGATGACCCGGCAGTATTCGCGGACAGCGAAGGCGGCGTGGTCGAGACAGTGAACATTGAGCTGGGCATGACGATTGAGCAGGTCGTCGCGGCGAAGGGGCAACCAATGTCAAGGACAAACCTGGGTCCGAAAGTCATTCTGATCTACAAAGACATGAAAATGATATTCCAGGACGGCAAGTTGGTTGATGTCCAAAGGAAAACACAAATCCAATTGCCAACGGCTGCGGCGCAGAATCAAAACCGCTTTGCGGATAGCGGTCGCCGACTTGCGGATATGATCATTGCCGCTTTGCTTGAAAAAGACCGTGGGGTCAAAGGGGTCGGCAGCGGTTTTCTCAGCATGGGCACCAAGGAAGGCAAGAGCTTTCAAGCGGGCGCTTTTACCAACATTTTCACCGTCGTCGAGCGCAATGAGTTGCAACGGGTCATTGAGGAATTACAGTTGGGCCAGAGTGGGCTCGTCAATGATTCTACCACCGCACAGGTCGGGAAGATCCTTGGCGTCGATGCGATTATCATCGTCTCGGTCAATGTTTCGTTTGAATGGAAATGGGTGAGCGTGAGCGCGACGATGCGGATTATCCATGTTGAAACGGGCCAGGTCATAGGATCACAGGTCAGCCAAAGAGTGCATGATCAAAAAGGGAAACTCGAAGTGTTCTACGACCCGGCGGTGCCGGGCGCCGGCAAGAAAAAACTCTTGGGTGGCCTCGCCGGTGGTCTCATCAATCGCGCCAACGAATCCATCGGAGGCGATCCCATCAATACGGTGACGACGCCGGAGGCCTCGGTGGATAAATGTTTGAAGGATATCGTTAACGATCTGGCCAATTATTTCGCGCCCCATTTCAAAGAGCAAGAGCTGGAGCTTGCCAAGATCGAAGGCGAGCGGTTCAAACGAATGGCTGAAACGGCCGAGCAAGCATTGAAAAGCTACGATCTCAACACCGCTTACTTGCAATATGCGGCCATCGCAGAGCAGGATGCTTACAATCACGCCGCGCATTTCAATCTGGGCCTGTTGCACGAAGCCGTGGGGAACTGCAAGAAGGCCAAAGAGAAATACGACCTGGCGTATAACTTGAAGAGCAAAGAGGGCAAATATCGCGAGGCGCGCGAGCGGCTGGCGAAACAAGTGGAATATTGGGATGCGCTCAATGCCCTGGGTGTTGTTCTTGCAGAGCGCGAGTTTCAGGTCTCGCGTGAGGAAATGGCCGCAGCCGCCACCAGTGCTCGTATCGAAACGAAAAAATTGCAAGAGGCGGTGTACCACGAAATCAAAGCCGCGCCCCATGACAGCAGCGAGACTATCGCCCGCGTTCCTGGAGAGATCGAGCTCACGATGCTCGAGAGTGTTGACGACTGGTACAAAGTCCGATTGCCGGATGGCAAGGAAGGTTATCTGCTTCAGGCCAGCGCCAAGATTTTGAAGTAGGTAAACGATAGAGGCGTTGGTTATGCCGTTCCCAAACCTCTGGTGTGGGAGGGCGGTGTTAGACGGTCTTGAGATATGAATGAAATCGAAGCAAAATCAAT
>CAZXMM010000095.1:0-1866 GCA_964641255.1 uncultured Gammaproteobacteria bacterium
TATCAATGGCCGGCCAACAAACTCACCGCCACCGAGATGGCGATTCTGTATCGCCTGCGCGAAGCCACCGGCAAGCCGATCAATCAACTGTTGCGCGAAGCGATCTTGAAATTCGGTGAAGTTGCAAACGCGGAAACGACCGGAGCACACGATGCCGAAACCAAATGAATCATCGACGCTGATGCTGCTGAGAAATTTTTCTTGCGCTGCTGCTGATCCGAACTTCGATATTGATAGCTTTGATCACGCGGTAGATGTATTCAAAACCTATCTGAGCAAACGCGTCCAATTCTTGGGTATCGAAGTCGCCTTGTGCTATGATCCGCTGACGGGTGAAGTTTTTCTAATCGACGATGACGGCAACGTCGCCAAGATGGAATTCGGCGAACTCAAACGCTGGGCGCGCTGTCAATTTTGTGGCACCGAAGGCTTTGTGGATAGGGAGGAGCCAGCTTTCCAGAATGCCTCCACCTGCCAAGCGTGCGCCGAGAAGGCTCTCATTTTATAGCTGATTTGCTACGGCCCACCGCGCTACTTATCTTGCAATAATGCTGTTCTTGTGTACACCATTTTACCCGATTTCACCTTTTTCCCCACCATTTAAATGGAGTCAGCGACTCCCTTGAATTAACCTTCTTGTTCACCGTTCTGACCCGCTTCGCCATTTCCTCCACCATTTAAATGGACTCAGCGGCTTCCGGCGACCTGCCGATCTGCCCACCAGTTTTGCCTGTTTCCACCCCCAAAATCGCCTTTTAAATGGGCCCTTTCTGGCCGTTGGTTATGCCAGACAACGGTGGTCCTATGTAAATGATTATTTTCATTCCCTCGGTTAATATTAACTGCGTCAGTTTTGCGTTGAAATTTGAAATGATGAAATACGCTTATGTTACAACGATGCAACGGCTTTGATAACCGCGAGCGCATGCCGCCGCGCCACCGCACGGTCATGAAGAAGATCATCGCTTGTCGCACCGAGGAACTCGGTGGCCAAGTCTTTCTCTGTGAGCCGTGCCAGGAGTATCGCTATAGTTTTCACTCCTGCCAGGATCGGCATTGTCCAAATGCAGAGCGCCCTATTATTGTTGCCAGAGATGTACTTCATGCTCACCTTCACGTTGCCAGAGACAATCAACGCGGTGGCGCGCAGCAATCAGGCGTTCATCTACAGTCTCTTCTTTCAAACCGCGGCGGCCGCTTTGCAGAAACTGGCGCGTGATCCGAAATTCGTCGGTGGACAACTCGGCTTCTTCGGCGTGCTGCAAACTTGGGCACGCGATCTGGCGTATAATCCGCATCTGCACTTCATCGTTGCCGGCGGCGGCTTGTCGCCAGATGGAACGACCTGGCGGCCGGCGCGGGGAAAGTTTCTAGTGCCGGTTAAAGCGTTGTCGAAAATTTTCCGCGCCAAGTTTCGTGATGCACTCAAGAAAGAAAAACCGGAATTGTTTAAGCAAGCGCCGTCGCAGACTTGGCAAAAAGATTGGGTCGTGGATTGTCGGCCCGTTGGCTCCAGTGGACGGGCGCTCAAGTATCTGACGCCGTACATCTTTCGTGTTGCCATCAGCAATCGCCGCTTGTTGAAACTGGAAACCTGTCCTGGAAGGAACGGCAACGTCACGTTTCAATATCGCGACGGCGAGACCAAGCAGTTTAAAACCAGGACGGTCACCGCGGAAGAGTTTATCCGCCGCTTTTTGCAGCACGTGTTGCCGCACCGCTTCATCAAAGTGCGCTACTACGGTTTTCTGTCTTCGTCGCATCGCAAGCGTTTGGAGAAAATCAAAGAACTGTTGAACGGCTCGGCTGAACTCGCCGAAGTCGTCAAACCCGTCGCGCCAGAAACAACTGACGCTGCCGGCACCG
>CAZXMM010000096.1:0-1863 GCA_964641255.1 uncultured Gammaproteobacteria bacterium
AAGCGGGTCATGCGAAAGCGCCTCTGAACTGACTTTTGAGGTTCATAACCTTTGTTCTACATACCATGGGTGAGGTTTTCCAAATGAAAATCTCGATTGGACGAGAGGTAAAGTATATATATGAAAGCTTTTTTGCAAAGGAAATTTATAGTTCGTCTAAAAAAACATTGACAAACCGTGGAATTTTTCTTATGTTCCAATAGCAAGATTTTTCTTGCCCTGCAAAAAATATTATGCTGACGGTACACCGAAAAATTTCGCTCGCGCGAACGGAAGCCAGAGCAATTGTGTGGAAACACAGTGCTTTGGCTTTTTTATTTTAGGGATGATTTTGTAGTGTTTTGAAAGGAGGACGTCAAACTGGAAGCAAAATGAATTAAACATTAACAACCCCAAAACAACAGTATCTTGACCACCTCAATCATGGAGGGCCGTTGTATGCCTCGGCATTACTCACCCAAGACTTTTTTCCGGCAAGCGCCGAACGCCTGCCTGAAGCGTTATTTTCACCAACACAAACTGCTCAGAGATTTTGATTTCGATGAACTCAAAAAGTCCCAAGTCGATCAAATCTATGAAGCATTTGACGTACTCTCAGTAGAACAACGCAGAAGGATTGAAAACGACTTTCGCGACCTCTATGCACTGGCATGTGAAAGTGGCATGAAGGCCCTCTTTCGCGAAGCCCAAGAAGAAGGTATTGATCCCAGAAGCCAGTTTGAAGGCGAAGAGCCCGGCGATTATGAAATGGTATTCTGGGCTTTCTTTGACGCCAAAGAAGTGTTTGAGCGTGCTTTGCTTTTTGCGCACACCGATGAATTGCCGCCCGGATACTGGAAAAAAAAGGTTGACATCCCAAAGAAATCAATGCGCGATCTTGACAAGCGAAAAGCGGAATTGGCTGAAGCGTTGAGCTATTATTTTCGTACACACGAAGGTCGAGGCTACCGCTGTCAAATCGATCATTATAAACGTGAGGGCATGGACTACTTTTTTACCTTTCTTGAAGACTATGCGACTACGACGACCGAGTGGCAAAAAGAGGGCTTGGCGCGGCGGCAACAAAAACCGGCCTTTGAAGTGATTTTTGTTTATGCGGGCAAAGCAGGCACGCTCGACGTCTTTTATCAAGGCAGCCTCAAGATCGTGCGCGACCTGCAAACACTGTTTGCGCGCACGATCTTGAAGTCGGAGTTGCCCGAAGAAAAAAAGAATGAGCCGGTTTATGATCTCAGCATGCTCAAAACGGGTGCAGTGGAATTCTCCTTCGAACCCGGAAGCGGCATCAAGAGCGTGCGTATCAAAAAACTTGGGCTTTCAGTCATGGGCGGCTTGTCGAAAAAAATCGTGCTGGAAGCGGATTCTTCCGAAAACGCCAATGCCGTCTACGATTTGCTTGGGCAAGTCATACAGATGCAGGGCGCCACTGATTGCCAGGTTTGCAAGAAGATTCCCATCGCGTTGATCAACATTACACACGTGAGTTTACAGGTGGAATTCGTGCCGGATGGCAAGCGAGGGCGCAATTCGAAATCCTTTTCCTTGTCTTATCCCAATTCATGTACGTTAAAGCATGACGAGCGCGACCTGCTTCTGCGCGAAATGCTGGTGAAGTGGGGCTTCGAAAGGCCTGCGGTCGTAACTATGGAGCCATGAAACTATGACGATTACTGATTTACTCCATTCCATCCTGAAACGGCTTGATCTCAACTCCGCGGAAGCAATGGTTGTTACTGCCGATGAGACTCAGCACTGGCCTGCGGGTGGCTTGGACTTGCTGATCAAATGGGGATTACTCACGTCGGCTAAACCTCGAACCCGGCTACTGTGTGATGGCTGTGAAGAACAGTGCATCATGCCGGT
>CAZXMM010000097.1:0-1830 GCA_964641255.1 uncultured Gammaproteobacteria bacterium
GGGCGATGCGATCGCCTGGTTCGCCGTGACGGCTTGAGTGAGCGCCGCATCGCTGTACAACGCCCCATGCGCCGGCAACGCCGTGACCGTGTAGCTCGCGATCGTGCCGTCCACATCCGCCCCGGCGAGCACGATCGGGATCACCGTGTCCTCCGCCCCGCTCGCCGTAACGTTGCTCGCCGTCGGCGCGTCGTTCACCGGCGCGATGTTCACCGTCGTCGTCCCGTGCCCGACCTGCGCCCCGCCCGCCCCCTGCGCCCCCGCGTTCCCGTCGCTGAACGCCCAGTCCAGCGTCACGCTCGCCGGCGGGTCGTCGCTCGTGTTCGCGTACGCGATCCCCTGCAGCGCCTCGCTCACCCGCGCCTGCGTCGCGTTCGCGTCGAACGTGAGGGTGAGGCTTCCACCCCCGTTGTGCGTCACCGTCCCGATCGTCGTGACGCTCACCACGATCGGCGCGCCCTGCGCGATCGACGCCAGCGTGCCCGTCGCCGAGAACTGATCGCTCGCGTCCGCCCCGCCCGCGCGCGCCAGCACGAGGCTCGCCCCCTCGAAGCTCCCGGCCGCCTCCAACTCCACGTCGTGCACCACCACGTCCGTGTCCAGCACCACCGGCGCGGCCTGCTCCGTGGTGTCCACCGTGCCCCCTAGGCTCACCCCGCGCACGTTGTCGAAGCTCGTGTCCAGCGTGCCGTCCGCCGTCAGCCGGATCACGCTGAAGTCCTTCGTCGCGCCGTTCTCGCTCTCGCCCGCCAGCACGATCCGCCCGTCGGGCTGCAGCGCGATCGACCACGCAGCATCCCGGCCCGTGCCCACCGCGATCGTCGTCATGCCCCCGGTGCCGAAGGAGTTCGAATCCAGTTGCCCGTTGCCCAGCAACCGCACCACCGCGTAGTCGAACTGCCCTGCGTTCTGGCTCAGCCCCCCGATCAGGATCTTGCCGTCGGGCTGCAGCACCGCGCTCGTGCCCTCGTCGTTGCCCTCGCCGATCGGTATGACCTTCACCCCGGTCCCGTTGTCCCCGAAGTTCGTGTCCAGCGTCCCGTCCGCCTTCAGCCGCGTCGCCGCGAACGCGTACACCCCGCTCGCCGTGTCGTACGTGTTCCCCGTGAGCACCATGTAGCCGTTGGACTGCAGCACCACGCTCGTGGCCGCGCCCGCGTGCGTGCCGCCCAGCGACACCGTCGCCGTGCCGCCGGGCCCGAAGCCCGTGTCGAGTACGCCATTGGCGTCGACACGGATCGCCGCGAAGTCGAACCCGCCCGCGTGCACCGCGTAGCCCGCCACCACCAGCGCACCATTGGCCTGCTGCACCATCCCGTACGCGTACGCGTCGCTCGTGCCCACCGGCACCTGCAGCTTGCCCGTGCCCGCGAACGTGGTGTCCAGGCTGCCGTCGGCGTTCAACCTCACCAGCCCGAACTCGCTGCGCGCGCCGCTCGCGCTCGTGCCCGCCAGCACCAGCTTGCCGTCGGACTGCACCACGAGGCTCACCGCCCCGTCCGCCCCGCCCGCCAGGTCCACCAGCACCTTGCCCGCGGTGCCGAACCCCGTGTCCACGCTGCCGTTGGCGTTCAGCCGCACCACCGAGAAGTCTCCCGCCCCCCCGTTGGCGCTGTACCCCGCCACCACCAGCTTGCCGTCGGCCTGCACCGCCACCCGGTACGCCTGATCGTTGCCCGCGATCGGCACCACCACCTTGCCGCTCACCCCGAACCCCGCGTCCAGCGTCCCGTCCGCGTTGAACCTCACGATCGCGAAGTCGTCGTCCGTCCCGTTCCCGCTGTACCCCGCCATCACCACCTTGCCGTCCGACTGCACCACCACGCTCTG
>CAZXMM010000098.1:0-1816 GCA_964641255.1 uncultured Gammaproteobacteria bacterium
TTATACCTATCATCAAGTTCAGGACGATGCTTCATCATGGAATAAAGGAACATAGCACAGCAAGACAAATGAGACACGTGAGGTAGTCCAGATTCAGGATCAGTGTCTTCGCCTCGCATAATAGCAAATAGATGACGAAGAGCGGCAGCAATAAGGCGGCTATAAGCAATACCACCGCGCCAGTTATGTGCTTCGTACTTAAAACTGCCAAAGGTAAGAACGTCTGCAACACTTGTCATCCATTCTGCATCTAGTAAATCTACACGAGGCTTTTCACTATCGTATTTCTTACCTGCTTCCATATCGCTCTCTTAAGTAGTTAATACTGACTGGCATTGGATAGTACATTCCATTTTCAACCTCGTGCTTCATCCAAATCTGTCTATGAACAGGATTACCTTGAGGACCTAAATAATCCTCATCGTGTAGTGTGAAACAACCAGCAAATAATCCAATGATAGGGGTTCCATCAGCACGAACAGAAGACATATCAATTTCAGTGTTCTGCACGTGCCCCATAGTACAACTCATATGCTTCTTTTGAGTTAGAGCGCGAGCAGAAGTAACGGGGCGGCCCATAACACCAGTAACAAAATAATGGCAGTAGGCCACACCATCAATAATGACAGGTTGGAGGAAGTCATATACTTCCCACCCATTCTCTTTGAATAGCAAATCGTCGGTTGAGATAAGCCCTTCAAGTTTTCTGTCTGTGTTAATTGCTTTGTTGATTCGGTTTTCATGGTTTCCTAGAAGGAAAATTTTACGAGGGTTCCAACGCTTTTCTTTGTTGCGGCTGAGTCTAGCTCGCTCTTTCTCAATCGGACGCATAAAGTCCGCAAGAGCATCATTAGAAACTTCAATATCAGCAGCGTATGTACGGCCCTCAAAGTCTTTCTTGCCTACGTCATACGAGGAAAGAGAACACATATCAGCCCAATCCCCGATCATTACAATCACATCTGGCTTCTTATCTACCACATACTGAGCAGCCCAGCCAATATGATCCAGAGGAACTCCGGGCTTAATCTGAGTATCAGGCAGAACTAGATGCTTACTCATAGGTTTGTTTAATCCAATTAGCAAATTTGATCAACTCATCTTTATTAGCTGTTGATTTCATTTGATTAGCTAGAAAAGAAATAATTTGCACGTTATCCTTGGTATAGCCTTTTGTATTATCAATACGATCTAAAGAGGCAGCTTGTGGATTACCACGACCATCCGTAGAAACCTCCAACTTTATACCCAAGATAGGGCAGAACTCCGGCATTACTAGGTCTCCCTCAACAAGATCAAAAGCAAGGTTATACTTTTTTGCCCTATTTTTAGCAGACCTTAAAATGTACCTAATTGGATATTTACGATGGTATCGTTTATGGTACTCTTTTTGACTTACCACCATGTGTTTCATTAGTTTAGTTTCCCTATATCTGCTTTACTCAATTCAGCAACATTAACGCCGTCCTTCTCTTGAACAAGAGATACTGCGCCAATAGCTAGTAAGTTCTGAAAAGCAAAATGTAACAGTGTTTGTGTTTCATCTTTCGTTAGAAAGATATTTACGTTATGCCCGTCTGATGGGTCTGATACTTTTAGAATCTCAAAGATTTCCATTTATTTTCCGTAGTAGGTCAAAAAAGAAATCTGCCTCAACTACGACTAATGGCTCTGAGTGATTCTTTTTGACGATTAACACGGCATGATAGTCGCCGTGATCTTTGGCTTGCTCAAACATAGTGTGAACAGCCGACTTTGCTTTACTTTTACATTCGATTTGCAGCGGAAGTAGCTTCCGAGCAGCAGTAGATAGTTG
>CAZXMM010000099.1:0-1813 GCA_964641255.1 uncultured Gammaproteobacteria bacterium
CGACTTGACATTGCTGGACGCCGCGGCGCGGCTCCCAGACCAGCAGGTAGAGCGAGCGGCGGCTGAAGAAGAACTGGTGCGTGACGCGGTAGACGTCCTGCCCGCCGAAATCCCAGGCGTTGAGTTGGATCTCGACGCCGTCTTTGGCGGGATGGGGCAGGCGCAGTCCGTGGATGTCAATTTCGACGCCGTGCGTGGTGGGTTCGTGTTCCTGCGGGGCTTCGCCTTGCTTGCCTTTGAGGGCTTTGAGCAGGGTGGTCTTGCCGACGTTGCCTTCGCCGACCAGCACGAGTTTGGCTTCGTAGAGCGGTTCGGCGTTTTGCTCGAGGCTGCGCAGGTAGGCAAAGAGTGGTTCATAATTCGGTTTCTCACAAGCGTCGTATGCGCTTTGTAGGGCGGGGTTGAGGGGGTTGTTGTCGAGGGTTAACCGTTCCAAATTTGGTAGATTCACTAAGGTTGTTGGTAAATTAACAAGCTTATTATTATGAAGCGGGAGTTCTTTAATCTCTTTGAATTCGTCCAACCAATCTGGCAATTGAGTTAGTTGGCAATTGACTAAAACAAGTTTTCTTAGTCGCTTTAGTTTTTTGAGAATTAGTGGAATATCACCTAGTGGAATACCACCGTTGTTACTTCCTAAAAAAAGCATTTGCAAATTATTGAGATTTCCAACCCATTCAGGCACATTTACCAATTGATTTCCATCGATATCTAATCTCTGTAACTGCGTGAGTTGTCCGAGCGAGTCTGGCAGTGCGGTCAGTTGGTTGCTGGAGAGATCCAAGGATGTCAACTGCGTGAGTTGTCCGAGCGAGTCTGGCAGGGCGGTCAGTTTGGTGTTGGAAATTGTCAGCGATTTTAATTGCTTACATTTCCAAAGCGACTCTGGCAATTCAGAGAGTTTCTCTGCATCGGGAGTGTTGTAATCACCGCCAAGTTTAAGTTCCGTCGCGCGCGATTGCAGAGCTTGTTGGATTTTCTTTTCTGCTTCGTAATAGGCCTGGTCTTTTGCCATGGGTGACTCCTGTCTTAACCGTGATTTGCTTGATTTATTCGGGCAGGGTTCACAGTCTGTTTGATGCTTAAAAATTTATTGCAAAACAAGAATCGTAGCCTTGCCCCCTTGTGGGGCACTCTGCTTGCAAAAACCGCCCACCCCGTCCCGCTTCCATAAAAGCTAAGGAGACGGGGCAGGACAAGGGGCGGGGACTACGGACTGCTTTTCCAATGAACGAGGCGTTGCCTCACCCCATCGCCGCCACCACAAAATCCCCGCACTCGCGCGTGCCCAGTTTGCCGCCGATGTCGCCGGTAACTTGGTTTTCATTCACGGCTTGTTGCACCGCGGCTTCCACGGCCTCGGCGGCAGCGCGATGGCCGAGATAATCGAGCATCATCGCGACGGTTAAAATTGCGGCAATGGGATTGGCTTTGTTCTTTCCGGCCATGTACGGGGCGGAGCCGTGCACCGGCTCAAACAAAGAAGTTTGGCCGGGATGAATGTTGCCGGAGCCGGCCATACCGAGGCCACCCTGCAACATCGCGCCGAGATCGGTGACGATATCGCCGAGCATGTTTTCGGTGACGATCACTTGAAAGTGTTCGGGATTCTTCACCATTTTCATCACCAGCGCGTCAACAAAAAAGTGATCCTTTTCGAGGTCGGGATATTCTTCGCCAACGATGGCGAACACGCGCTGCCAGAGATCGTGGCCGTAACGCAACACGTTGGATTTATCGGACATGGTGACGCGCGCACGGCCGTGCGATTTCGCATATTCAAATGCAGCACGGATGATGCGTTCCACGCCTT
>CAZXMM010000100.1:0-1808 GCA_964641255.1 uncultured Gammaproteobacteria bacterium
ACGTCGCTATGCACAAAGCCGGGTTCAAAAAATTCGGCCACGATCCCCATGCCGGGAAATTCATCACGCTTGAAGAATTGACTGAGCAAGTTCTCAAAGCCAAAGAACATGAAGTCGCGCCGGAGACCATTAGCCGCAATCGGTATGCGATGAAATTGTTCATGGCAGTTTTGGGCAGAGATTTTCTGGTCACGGATTTAAAGCCCCTGCATTTCGATCAGTTCAAAAACGCCCGCTTTGTGAAAGTCAAAACGTATTACTCGGAACGCGGCTGGCCGCTTGACGAAGACAAAATCAAGCGCGGCCTGAACAAAGAATTTGAAAACATCCGCACGGTGTTTCAATCAGCGGTGAAGAAGGGCATGATTCCACGCGAATGGCTGCCCCGCATCGAGAAGATGAAAGTGGATCGCCGTCGTTTGCCCAGCGTACTCAACCCCACTGAGATCAATGCGATTGCTAATCAACTCGACGGTGAAACAAAGCTTGCCTTTTGGATCATCCGCTACACCGGCGCGCGGCGTGGTGAGATCACTCGCAAGAAGTTGGGTGATGATCGCGGTCTGAAGTGGAAGCACATCGACTGGACGCGCAACACCATCCGTGTCTATGCCAAGAAGAAAGAAAAGCTCGTGCCGAT
The DNA here is from genome assembly GCA_964641255.1 of uncultured Gammaproteobacteria bacterium. Classification (GTDB taxonomy): domain Bacteria; phylum Patescibacteriota; class Microgenomatia; order JAMCZE01; family JAMCZE01; genus CAZXMM01. The sequence continues at coordinate 641 of CAZXMM010000100.1, forward strand.
GCACCCGCGTTTGCGAGAAATATTATCAAATCGCAAGAACGAACTCGGCGAAAAATTCGATGCCGAAGCGCATGTGATCAGTTTTGTGAGAGATACCCTCTCGGATTATTTTGCGCGGGCGATGGACAAGGCGGGTGTTGATAAACCGGGCGCGGTGCACATTCTCCGTCACACCGCCGCCACCGCGATGCTTGAAACCGGTGCCAACATTCGCGAAGTGCAGGAGTTCTTGGGACACAGTAGCATCACCACAACAGAAATTTACACTCACGTGGTTCAAGATCGTCTCGAAAGTGCCGTACAACGCGCCTTTGCGTAAAAAAAACTCCGGTGCCATGGAGCCCAGCGGGGCGGCCTGCAACTCAGCAATGGTTGCCGGCCATCTTCCCAGCTTTTTCGGGGATTGGGAATAAGCAAGCCACGTGGCCGGTGAGAGTTTGGTTCATCGGCTGCGTGGTGGGAAGATATTAAAACTGTTTTGATACTTATTTGATAAGGGAAAGAGAATGATCATGTCGCAAACTAATGCCAAACTCGTTTATGGTGACGAGTTACAAAAAGCGCAAGAATATTTGCAAACTTTACAGAAAAATTTGGAAGCCGCCCGCGGCGATGGCAGCTTCTCGAATAAAATTCATTGGGGTCATGTCGGCGATGTGAAGTATCTCAACGCGCTGCTCGAGCAAGCTTTGTTAATGGACGTGAAACGGATTGAATAAAACAGATCGCGGCGAATATTCTTAAAAAACGTGTGAATCGAATGGAGAATGAAAATGCCCTACGACGATGATAAGAAAAATTATCAATGGCCGGCCAACAAACTCACCGCTACCGAGATGGCGATTCTGTATCGCCTGCGCGAAGCCACTGGCAAGCCGATCAATCAACTGTTGCGCGAAGCGATCTTGAAATTCGGTGAAGTTGCAAACGCGGAAACGACCGGAGCACACGATGCCGAAACCAAATGATTCTTCCCAACTGATGCTGCTGAAAAATTTCTCTTGCACTACTCTTGATCCGAACTTCGATATTGATTGCTTCGATCACGCGGTGGATGTATTCAAAACCTATCTGAGCAAGCGCGTCCAATTCTTGGGTATCGAAGTCGCTTTATGCTATGATCCGCTGACGGGTGAAATTTTTCTGTCCGATGATGACGGCAACGTCG
>CAZXMM010000101.1:0-1782 GCA_964641255.1 uncultured Gammaproteobacteria bacterium
TGTAAGCATCCGCCCAAGAGATGCCGCTGTTGCCGCCGGTTGCCGAGGCGTTTACGTACGCTCTGTTATCCGTGAAAGCAGCACAAGATACATCATCATTCGTGATTGTGCCTTGACCTTGACCATCACCCAAAGTTGCGCCAGCAACATTGCTAACATTGACGAAGAAGGTCTCATCCGACTCAAATGCGAGGTCGCCATTAACCGTCACGCTAAACGTGTAGGTTGAGCTTCCGGCAGGAATCGTTGGGCTGGTAAGAGTCTGCTGAACGTAATCATTGTCTTCAGTTGGCGGATTATCATCCTCCGCGGTACCGTCCGCGGTGGCGATGTCGAACGTCACGCCGCCCGTGCCCGCCGGCAGGTCGAGACTCACGGTGAAGTCGAAGGAGGTGGTGCCCGCGTCGCCTTCGTTTAGGGAGACGTTGTTGATACTCAGGTTGCGCTGGGGCGCTCCGATGGTGACGGACTCGACTCGAATTGTGGACCCGGCAGGCACACCGCTGAAAAAGATGATCGAAATGCCATCGATGTCAGATGTATTCACGCTGGCAAGGTTAGGGTGCGTAAACAAAAAGGTGTAGTCGCCCGCTCCGTTCAGGGGCACTACAACAAGGCCTTCATCGGCATCTCCAGGCCGGTTGAAGTAAACCATCAGTTGACCGCTCGTGGGCGCCTGGGAGAGCGTCACCACGATACGGTCGTAGCTCGAAGCGTTGAGATTCAGATCGGCTACGCTCAGAAAGAGCGAGGAAGAACCCCATCCGATTTGATACTTGCCGGAGCTGGTGTTGACTGCCAGATTGAGGTAGCCGTTCCCCGGGGACAGGCTCATCACACTTGGCACCCCGAGGCTGAGATCATCGACAATGACGTCCCGCGCCCCGCCGATGGCGCCAGAGGCAGGGACATTATTGGCAAATGAGTATGGCCCGGTGATGCTGAATGCGCCGGTGTTGAAATCATCGACCACGATCTGCGCGAACAGGCCGGGCCCGGCGCTCGCGGCCATTAGCATGAACATCACGGCCAACACGCCTCGCAGCAGCATGCGCTGCCGGGAAGAAGAATTGCAGGTCGGCATAACAAGAATCCTTTGTGAATGGTGAGAAGCTTGATTTGTTCAAGTGTTCTGCAAGGTTACTTCATCAACACGAGCCGGTGTACCTGCCGCGTCGTCAGATTTTTTGTAGCATCATGTAATTTTTGGGGGCCATCTTGGCGTTGTGCCTTGCCGAATCGGTCAACATTCGGCCAAGCCGTAAATCTCTTTGGGAAGGAATGGTCTCACAGCCGTGTGAGAGCTAAACTGCAAAAAGGTGAAAATTGAGGAGGTAATCCCGAAACGCAGCATTCTGCGCCTCAACAACTATAATATACGGGCGAAAACGCTCTTTGCGGAGGGGGAACAAAAAAAACAGTAAACAGCTTGCAATGAATTCCAAATTGTTCTTTGGGGTTGCGACTTGGCCACGTTAGCCAACTTCTCTTTAATGCTGAAATTGAAGAAAGTTTTTATAAAGCCAGCGCTTTGATGAGAGGTTTTGAGTCAAAACAAAAATGCCGTGCTTGATCATTCCAGCACGGCATTTTTTGAAGCGATAACTGAGCTGTCGTCAGGCCTTTTTGATGATCCCGACGAGATACAACAGAACGACGGCGCCGACCACCGCGGTCACCAAAGAGCCGATAAGGCCATAAGCCGACAGCCCGATCACGCCGAACAACCAGCCGCCGAGCAGCGCGCCGATGACGCCGCCGACGAGATTGCCGACCAGGCCC
>CAZXMM010000102.1:0-1761 GCA_964641255.1 uncultured Gammaproteobacteria bacterium
GTCCGCTTGAAAGTGTATAACTCCTTCGGAGCGGAAGTGGCCACGCTCGTTGATCGGCAAGTCGCAGCGGGCACCTACAAAATCAATTGGGACGCGAGCCGGCTGGCCTCCGGTCTTTATCTCTATCGTTTGGAAACCGAGGGTTTTGCGCAGACGAAGAAATTGCTGTTGATGAAATAGACTTTCGGCCTGATAGAGCGAAGCGATTCGCCGATCAGGCCGCTTCGATTCTTATGAATGGAAAATAGCCAAGACTTGTGTATTCCTAAAATTCAACGATTGAAAGGACTAAGCCATGAAACCTCGATGGATTTTTACAATCGGCGCGCTCGTGCTATGTGTTGGTGCGATGCGCTCGCATGCCCAGTGGTCAGCCGACCCGACGGTCAACAACGCCATTTGTACGGCGACGAATGGTCAATACTTGCCCAAAATCATCACCGACGGCGCAGGTGGGACGATTATTACGTGGCAGGACAACCGCAGCGGCAATTACGATATCTACGCGCAACGGATAAACGCCTCGGGCGTGGTGCAATGGACTGCCGATGGTGTTGCCATCTGTACGGCGACGAATCGTCAACAAAATCCCACCCTCGTCAGCGACGGCGCAGGCGGTGCTATTATTACGTGGTATGACGGCCGCAGCGGCGGCTATTCCACTTTAGATATTTACGCGCAACGGATAAACGGCTCGGGCGTGGTGCAGTGGACTGTCGATGGTGTTCCCGTCTGTACGGCGGCGAATGAGCAAAGTGGACACGCCATCGTCAGCGACGGTGCAGGCGGGGCCATTATTACGTGGTATGACAAACGCAGCGGCGACTATTCCGACATCTACGCGCAACGGATAAACGCCTCGGGTGTTGCGCAGTGGATTGCCGATGGAGTTGCCATCTGTGCCGCAGCGAATGATCAATGGCCTCCCCTCATCGTCAGCGACGGCGCGGCGGGGGCTATTATTACGTGGTATGACTCCCGCAACGGCAATTACGACATCTATACGCAACGGATAAATACCTCGGGCATTGTGCAATGGACTGCCGACGGTGTTGCCATCTGTACGGCGACCAATGATCAAGTGGCCCCCGCCATCGTTAGCGATGGTGCAGATGGAGCGATTATTACGTGGTATGATCACCGTAGCGCCGATTACCACATCTACGCGCAACGGATAAACGCTTCGGGCGTTGTGCAGTGGAGTGCCGACGGTGTTGCCGTCTGTACGGCGACGAATTCTCAGATTGCTCCTGCCATCGTCGGCGACGGAGCAGGCGGGGCCATTATTACGTGGGATGACTATCGCAACGGCAGCTATACCGACATCTACGCACAACGGATCAATGCCTCAGGGGTTGCGCAGTGGATTTCCGACGGCCTTGCCATCTGTACGGCGACAAATATGCAAGTGAATCCCACCATCGTCAGCGACGGCGCAGGTGGGGGCATTATTACGTGGCGCGACTACCGCGCCATCTATTATTCCGGCGACATCTACGCGCAACGGCTAGACGCCTCGGGCGTGGTGCAGTGGACTGCCGACGGTGTTGCCATCTGCACGGCGACGAATCGTCAATGGCATGGTACCATTATCAGCGACGGCGCAGGCGGGGCCATTATTACGTGGTGGGACGAACGCAGCGGCGACTTTTACACTTCCGACATCTACGCGCAGCGCGTTCGCAGCGACGGAACGCTCGGCGGCAACTCTGCACCATTAGCGAACGCCGGCGCAGATCAAACCATCATCGTCAATGAGAC
>CAZXMM010000103.1:0-1742 GCA_964641255.1 uncultured Gammaproteobacteria bacterium
TGGCTTTCTGACTTGTTTTTTTCAGGTTCATACGCAAAAGGTACGGGCGTACTAGGGACTACGGACATTGACCTGTTTATTTCCCTCAAATCTGATATTCCTAACAACTTAAAAGACCTTTACGAAAGCTTGTATAAATTTGCAACAAATCAAAACTGGTCCCCACGTCGCCAAAATGTATCAATAGGCATCACCAATAACGGGACAAAAATTGACCTTGTACCCGCCCGAATACAAGCGGGCTACCAAAATTATCACAGCTTATATCGGAGCAAGAAAGATAGTTGGGCACAAACTAATGTTTCGCTTCAAGTAGATAAAGTAAGAAATTCTCGGCGAGTTAATGAGATTAGAGCGGTAAAGATTTGGAGAAACTTACATTCCCTTGATTTTCCATCGTTTTACCTTGAACTTATGGTGATAGATTCCCTTTATCAACGCCCGACTAATACCTTAGCAGAAAATGTACTCGCCGCAATCAAATATATATCCAATTCAATTCAGTCTGCAAGAATAGTAGACCCTTCAAACACAAACAATGTAATTTCAGACGACCTAACTGTTGCAGAAAAAACATTGATTGCATCTCAAGCAAGTCGTTCTTCCCAAGAGCAGTATTGGGAAAGGATAATTTGGTAGAATATTTTTATGCAAAACCGACTCAAGGATATTTTCGTTTCTTTGCAAGCACATCTGGCGAATAGTCTAAACGCTAATAGGGCCGTTCTTACGCACCCTGGTTCAAAAGGTGATGCATCAGAAACAAACTGGTTAAATTTACTAGAGTCACATCTTCCAAACCGTTATCAGGCAAGTAAAGCCTTTGTCATTGATTCAAATGGCGAATGTAGCGAGCAAATAGACATTGTTATTTACGACAGGCAGTACACTCCGCTACTCTACAATCGTGATGGGCAAAGATTTATTCCCGCAGAAAGCGTTTATGCAGTTTTTGAAGTTAAGCAAGATATAAACCGAGCGCATATTGAATACGCAGGCGCAAAAGCCGCATCTGTCCGCAAGTTATTTCGCACTAGCACTCGAATACAACATGCAGGAGGAGAATATCAGCCACGACAATTATTTGAAATCGTTGCAGGTATTCTCACTTATGACAGCGGCTGGACACCTGCATTAGGCAAAGCATTGCTAGAAGTTCTAAAACAACGCCCAGTAAATGAAAGGTTGGATTTAGGATGCGTTGTAATGAATGGAGCATTTGAAGTTGCCTACCAAAACAATGGAGATATCGAGTTGAAACAAAGTGAAAGCGAATTCGCATTAATTTTCTTTCTCTTTCAATTGCTTGAGCGCCTTCAAAAACTAGGAACCGTTCCTGCCATAAATTACGCTGTGTATGGTCAGGCATTAGCCAAGCAAGAGCGCACCTAACGAAGCGCGCAACGGACGGTTGGGATTCTGCGCGATTTACACGCCTCAGTAGAATTCTGCTCCCAAGCATTGTCCACGCTCGCCCAGCCGCCGTTGAACTCAAACGCTACTGAATATATTACTTCACTCCTTCCGTAACACAATATCCCCACTCGTCTCCACCCGCACCACCGCACCACCGGTGCCTAATTCCAATTTGATCGCTTTACCTTCATCGTCGGAGTTGTTTAAATAAACCGGAAAATCCGAGCGAATTTTGCCGTATTGCGTGCGCGCGGAAATTTGTACCGCAGCATTGGCCGGCAGCGCCAGCGTCACGGGTTTGTAGGTCGTAATCAAATTAATGCTCC
>CAZXMM010000104.1:0-1736 GCA_964641255.1 uncultured Gammaproteobacteria bacterium
AAATCGCCGAGGCCGATGTAATACGTCGGCAGAAACGCATTGTTCGGATAGCGCCGCGGAATCTCGGTCAACACCTCCAGCGCTTCCTCGAATTTGTTTTGAATGATCAGCGCTTTGCCGAGGCCGTAATCGCCGTAAATCGCCGAGGGCGTGTTGCGATAATCGCCGCTGAGTTTCTTGAAAATCTTTTCGGCTTCGGGAAAATTTTTCTGCTCGACGGCCAGCTCGCCGGCGGCGTATTGCATTTCCGCCAGATTCACTTTGTCGTCGGGAAAACGCAGCTTAAAGGTTTTAATTTCGCTTTCCGCCAGCGCGGCTTTGTTCGTTTTATAAAGGCAGAGAATCGCGCCTTTGCGCGCGCGAACTTCCCATTTAGTGGGCGGCGCTTTTTCAATCGCCGGCGCTTCTTTCACCAGTTCCAAATAAAGATTGCGGCTGCCGTCGTAATCTTCCGCGTCGTAGCGCATCTCCGCCAAATTGATTTTCGCCTCGCGCGCCTCCGGCGAGTCCGGAAAGCGCTGGAGGCATTCAGTAAAATAATTCGCCGCCAATTCTGTGGCGCCGACTTGCTTCGTCAATCGCGCGGTGTTGAGCAACACCCCCGCGGCTTCCGGCGCTTGCGGATGATTTTGCAGAAATTTTAAATAGGCGCGAATCGCCACGGGATACTCGCCGATTGCTTCGGCGGTGCGGGCGCGGGTGAGATCGATTCCATTCGTCGCCACGCGGAAATTTTTATCTCTTGTCGCGAGCCACTGCTTGTCCATTTCCCGCAGCGCCTCGCTATAACGGTTGGCCTGTATCAGCAACCGCACGCGCAGCGCCGCTGCAGAATCCACCAGCGCGCTATAAAAATAGCGCTTCTGAACCGTCGTAAGCTGATCGAGCGCGAGATCGAAATTTTTTCTTTGTATGAGCCATTTCGCAAGCTGCAATTGCCCAATCGCGAGGTTGGGATCTTTCAGCGGCGAGTTTTGCAATTGCGCCATGTTGCGCACCGCGTTCGCCGAATCGCCGCGCTGCCATTGCCAATCCGCCAATTCCAATTGCGCCAAATTTTGCAATCGGGAATTTTTTCTAGCGGCAATATTTTGCAGCGTTTCAACGATGCGCGAGTTCTCCAACGAGTCAACATCCGCCAACAGCAATTGGCGCGACGGCGAGGGCGTGGTCAAATTTGCGGCTTGCAGTTGTTTGCGCGTTTGCGCCGCCCACAAACGCAGATCGTCGAGACTCGCTTCATCGCCGTGCAGCGCGAGAATCGAATCGGCGCGCGCTAAATTTTGTGGCGTCCGCGCGATGATGGCATCAGCGCCGAAAAGCGTTGGCACCGGCGGAAACATTATCTGCGCTAAAATCACGCCCGCGCGTTTGGCAAAGTTTTGCCTCTCGGTTGAATCAGATTTTGTTGCGAGAAATTTTAAGCTGATTTTTGCGCTATCAAACCATGCCAGTTTCCAGTGATCAGTATTCAGTGACCAGTTTTCAGTGGCTTGATTTTGCAGATATTCTTGTTCGCCGAGTTTGAAATAGCACGTTCCCAATAGCAACAACGCTTCATGCCACGTGCGACTGTTGTCCTGTTGCTGCAAGGCTTGCTTGCAATAATTGATCGCCGGCTGAAACTCGCGGCGCTCCAAATGCAATTGGGCTAATTGCAGTGCAATCTCATTCGGAGGTAACCCGCCGCCGTTGCGGCTTTGCAGCAAAACAAGCTGCGTTAATTTCGACATGCT
>CAZXMM010000105.1:0-1733 GCA_964641255.1 uncultured Gammaproteobacteria bacterium
AAATAAGGACATTTGTCCTATCAAAATTGTTAGGAAATTTAAAATAACAAGGAGATAGGTCAATGAAGTCAAGAGAAAATTTATATTTTAGTCGCCAGGAAATAAAGACATCCGAAGGAGAGTTCATACATGAGTTATTAAATTCATATGAGCTCTCCATTAAATTAAGTGAGCAAATTCTCCAGAGTGCAAAGGAGATATTACTACGAGAAGGATTGTTGAAAGAGGGTCAGATCGAGGTAAGGGTAATAGAAATAGAAGAGCGGGCAGGCAAGACAATAGAAAAGATGCATAAGAAAAAAGTAATTCTGACAATAGATTCAGGGAAGGAAGATATAGGTTCAAGAAAGGAATTTGGAAGGATAGGTCTTCGGGAGATACGAATACAAAGAATAACTCAGGAAGCACTAGAACAGGAAGGTGTATTAAGCCAGGAAGATCTATCGAGGTATTTGTCATGTGATGTGCGCACAATCCGTCGGGATATAGAGTCAATAAAAAAAAGAGGAATAGAAGTAATAACACGTGGAGTACTTCATAACATAGGTAGAGGTCAGACTCATAAGAAAAAAATAATCGGATTATATCTAGATGGATATTTTTATGCTGATATAAAAATACGAACACATCATAGTTTAGGAGCGATAAAACGATATATACAGGAATTTACAAAAGTATATATGAGCATAGAAAGAGGAATAAAAGAAGAAAATGAGATCAGTACAGTTACCGGAATATCACTAAATCTTATAAGACAATATAAAGAGATACTTCAGGAAAGTAAGGGAAATAAGATTCGTCAGCAGAAACTTCGATTTATAAAACAGCAGCGTTCAAGGGGAGAAAAAAAAACGAAAACCGTTACTATTGGCGGCTTAGCGGATCTTATGACGGGAGGTTACAGATGAAAAGCAAAGGTATGCGGGATAGATTTGAAAGTATAAACAAAAGAAATTTTAGACAGGCATTATATTATCTTCTGGAAAATGATTATAAGATACTGGGCTCCCATAGGATATTAGAACTATTAGCAGATGATATAGAGGAATTACAAAGAGAATTTAATTACAGCAAGGATAAGATAGGCTATGGCGAAATATTATTCCGGACAACAAAAGATGACGGACAGCGACAAAGTTACGGGAAGAAGACTGAGGAATATGCAACAACGACAGTAATTCTTCCTTTGATAACAGAAGAAGATATAGAGCGAAGAATATATTATAAAAAGGGAGATAAGAACAGTAACTATAAACATAATGAATCCAGAGATATAGAAACAATGGTAAGACTTTTAAAGAGTGCCAAGCATCAGGGAGGAATATTGAGCGGAGCTGAATTAAGTATACTGATGAACAGAAGTTTAGGAACAATAGGAAAGTACCTAAAGAGATATCAGGAAAAGACACAAGAGATATTACCCTTAAAAGGATATGTTCTGGATCAGGGAAGCTTACCAACGCATAAAGGAATAATAGTCAGTCTGTATGAACAAGGCATGTCGCCGGCTGATATAGTTCTGAAGACATCTCATAGTCAATCAGCAGTTGATAGATATTTAAAGCAATATGAACAAATAAAAAAATTAATATTGAAAGGACTAAATAAAGAATCCATCAGAGGAATTACAGGCAGGAGTTTGAAAGTTGTGCAAGAATATATTAATTTGTATTACAATTTTTATCCAAAAAAATCAAAGAAAAGGTCATAGGACAAATGTCCGTATAGTAAAT
>CAZXMM010000106.1:0-1724 GCA_964641255.1 uncultured Gammaproteobacteria bacterium
CCCAATCGTATCCGAACAGCAACGCGGTGATCATACTGGCCCGGACGTACAATCCTTGGGGCCAAGTTGCGACCACATCCAACACCGTGGGTGCGGCGTCGCTGGCGTACCACGACCGGCTCGGGCGGAAGACCAACGAGGTAAGTGAGTTGGGGTTGACGATGGACTACACCTACGATGCCTTGTATCAGGTGACTTCCGTGCGCTGGCCGAACGGGAGTTATGCGAGCAACGTGTATGACAACGCGCGTCTGCTGTTGGCGCGGGACCGCGCGGGGCATGCGACGAGTAACGGCTATGACGCGGCAGGTAGGCTTGTGTCCACAGTGTCGTCACTGGGTGGGACGAACACATATGTGTACGATCGACTCAACCGGCGGGTGGCGGTAACAAACGCGCTCGGGCACGTCACCCTGACCCAACTCGATGTCTTTGACCAGCCCGTGCAGATGACGCATGCGGATGGTCAGGTGGAATACCGGCAGTACGACGCATTCGGCAAGGTCACGAACCAGTACGGGGCGGGGCAGTACCCCATCGTGTACCGGTACGATGCCGCAGGCAACATGACCAACCTGGTGGACGGGAACGGAAGCGTCACGACTTGGACGTATGACAACCGGAACCGCGTACAGAGGAAGACGTATGCCGACGGGAGCTACCACGAATACACGTACGACGGAAACGGGAATATCCTGACGCGGCGCGATCCCAACGGGATCGTCATCACAAACGCCTACGATGCGCGGAACCTGCTGACAGGGATCGACTACCCAACGGATGCCGACGTGACGTGGGAATACGATGTGTTGGGTCGCAGGACGAAACTGGTGGACGGGAGCGGGACGAACGAGTGGGTGTATGACGCGGCGGGGCGAATCGTGACCAATGTACAGAGCCGTGTCGGCGCCACGCTGGCCTATGGCTACGACGCAGAAGGGAACCGGACCAGCATGACGGTCAACGGCTCACAAACCCTCTACGGGTACGACACGGCCGGGAGAATGGCGAGTATCAGCAACGCGGTGGGCCTGTTCAGCTACACGTGGCATCCGAATGCGGACCTGATCCAGAAGGTGACCTATCCGAACGGAGCTGCCGTCAGCAACCGGTACGACGCGTTGGGACGCCTGCTCGACAAGCAGAACCTGAACTCGACCGGAGGTGTGATCTCGCGGTTCACATGGGACTACGACGCGGTGGGGCTGAGGACGAACCTGACGCTGGCGGATGGGAGTCGCCGGGAGTTCGGATATGACGCCACGCGCCAGGTGACCAGCGCCCAAGGGTACCTGTCGGGCGGCAGCTCAGACACGAACTACCAGTATGGCTACGGGTACGATCCGATCGGGAACTACACGCAGGCGGTCCGGCAGACGGTCTCTGAGGTATACCAAGCCAACAACCTCAACCAGTACACGAACACGACGGTGTATCCGAATCTGACATACGACCTAAGCGGAAACCTTCTCGACGACAGCCAGATGCAGTACGGATGGGACCAAGAGAACCGGCTGGTTACGCTGACAAATGGGACTCAGACGAGCGACTTCGTTTACAACGGGTGGGGCTGGCGGGTTGAGCGCAGGGAGTACAGCAACGGGGTGCCGACGGAGACGGTGCGGTATGTGTACGATGGGCTCATGCCGGTCATGGAGCTAGATGGGTCAAACAATGTCCTGCGGGGTATCACGCGCGGTCTTGATCTCGCGAGGAGCTTGGAG
>CAZXMM010000107.1:0-1707 GCA_964641255.1 uncultured Gammaproteobacteria bacterium
GCCGCGATTGTTTCCCAGCCCGAAGCCAGGGTTTCGGATACACTGGTTTTCCTCCACGACGGCGAGAAGCTTCGGGCGCTTTATTGCCCCCCCGACGCGGACGAACCAAGCCCGGCAATTGTGATTTTTCCCCACGGCCTGTAGCCGCGGAAAGGAAAAACCCGCTCCCTCGCCCTTCTCGGTGGACGATGGGAGCGGGAACCCGTCCCGTGTCTTCTTACACAACGGGAATCTCGGCGAGGGCCGCCAGATATTGGCTGCCCGTCAAGCCCTCGGCTTGGGCGAGCCGTTCAATCGCGGCGACTGTGCCGACTGGCAATCGCCAGCCGATGCGCTCAGTTGCAGGCCCGCGGGGTCTGCCCCCGCAGCCCTTGGCCGGGCCGCGTGATCCGCGTTTCGGAGTTGGTTGTTTCTTGGTCATATTGTTCTTGGTTGAACCGGCCCCGCCGTCACTGGCGGGGCCGGTTTGTTTGTTGGTCATATTGACACGAGGGTTTCACGTTCCCAAGCGGCTCGAATTGCCCGTTCCGCCTCGCGAGTTTGGCCGTTCGCAAGCCGCAGAATGCGACCCGCCGGGACGGCCAGGAGAAACCCGCAGCGCTTGAATTCGTCGCGGGGAATTTCCAGCTTGGTTTCCGCGAATTTCAATGTCCCTTCGACACAATTGCCAGCCCTCCGCGAGTCGGCGAGAGTGACCATGGTCGTGCCAATGTCCCGCTGAATTGCCTCCCTCTGCTGCGTCTCGGCTTGTCTCAAGGCCCGCGCGGCCTGTCTCTCGTTTTCCCACTCCGCCTGTCTCGCCCTTTCTTCCTCGGCCCAACGGGTCTCCCGTTCCTTTTGCTCCAGGACGAGCCGCTTTTCTTTGCCTTTCAAAAAAGCCGCGAGTTTTTCACCGCCCTCTTGCGCCTCTTGAGGCGAGAAGTGCCAGCTTTCCCCGCTCTTTTCCGCGACCACTTTCAGGCCGAGCGAGTCTTTGGCGAAGCGGTAGCCCTTGGGGACTTTGACTGCGGCGAGCTTTCCTCCTTCAATGTAAAAGGCCATCCGGCGCTTGTTTTGGGAGAGCAAATAAAACCAGTCTCCCCACTTTTTTGCGAGCTTGGCGAATTTGACGAGAGGGTGAGCGTCTGCCGACCTGGCAAAAGAGCCAGCGAGGTAAAACAATTTTCTGCCATGTTTGCCGGTTAATGTGTGACAGTCGTGGTACAGGTACCCCTGCCAATATTCGTGCCCGTGCCCATATGAGTTGGCCTCTCGGTTCGTTGACGCGCTCAGCGGCTGCCCGACCTCAATGCGGTTCCACGGGCTGCCAAAAGGCCGGTGACCGTGAAATTTTGCGAGCATGGCCGCGACTTCCTCCGGCAGTCCGCGTTCGGCGCATTTTTTAGAAATGAAGCCCCTCTCTTTTCTCGCTTTTTTTTGCAAGCCGGAGCGCAGGCGCTCTTTGTAAATAAGCTCTGCCGCCTCATTGCGCTCGTCGCGGAGTCGCCAGTCCCGCAGGTCTGGCCCGGTGCCAAACCTGGTCCGGTCGTGGTGCCAGCGTCGCTTAGCGTTGGCGACTTTGCCTCTGAGTGTTTTGTATTTCCCGGCCCCAGTCACGGAGAGGGCGAGTTGTTTGAGTTGTGTCGTGTTCATTGTGGTTTGTTTTTAGGGTTGTTAGGCTGCCTTCACGCGGCGGGCGACATGGAGGGCGAGGCGGATGGCAGCAGG
>CAZXMM010000108.1:0-1699 GCA_964641255.1 uncultured Gammaproteobacteria bacterium
CGCGATGCCCTCGCACGCCCAGTGGTCAACCGACCCCACAGTCAACAACGCCATCAGCACGGCGCCGGGTTCGCAATATGTACCTACCGTCGTCAGCGACGGCGACGGCGGGGCTATTATTACATGGCAGGACTCCCGCCGCGGCTATTGGGACATCTACGCGCAACGGATAAACGACTCGGGCGTGGTGCAGTGGACTGCCGGCGGTGTTGCCATCTGTACAGCGACGAATGATCAACGTTCACCCACTATCGCCGGCGACGGCGACGGCGGTGCCATTATTACGTGGTATGATCTCCGCAGCGCCGGTTACGACATCTATGCACAACGGATAAACGCCTCGGGCGTTGTGCAGTGGACGGCCGACGGTGTTGCCATCTGTACGTCGACGGGTTATCAAGAGCATCCCACGATAGTCAACGACGGCGCAGGCGGTGCCATTATTACGTGGTATGACTCCCGCAGCAACATCTATTATTCCGACATCTACGCGCAACGAATAAACGCCTCGGGTGTTGTGCAGTGGACTGCCAACGGTGTTGCCGTCTGTACGGCGACAAAATCTCAAGCTTCACCCACCATAGTCAGCGACGGCGCAGGCGGGGCCATTATTACGTGGTATGATCTCCGAAACGGCGGCAGTCCCGACATCTACGCGCAACGGATAAACGACTCGGGCATGGTGCAGTGGATTGCCGACGGCGTTGCCATCTGTACAGCGACGCATGATCAATACTATCCCACCATCGTCAGCAACGGTGCAGGTGGGGCCATTATTACGTGGATCGACCCTCGCAACGGCGGTCTTTCCGATATCTACGCACAACAGATAAACGCCATGGGCCTTGTGCAGTGGACGGCCAACGGTGTTGCCATCTGTACGGCGACGAATTCGCAATATTTTCCTACCATCGTCAGCGACGATGCAGGCGGGGCCATTGTTACGTGGCTGGACAACCGCAGCCGCAGCTCTTCCGACATCTACGTTCAACGGATAGACGCCTCGGGCGTTGCGCAGTGGACTGCCGACGGCGTTGCCATCTGTACAGCGACGAATGATCAACATTCACCCACCATCGTCAGCGACGGCGCAGGCGGGGCCATTATTACGTGGGACGACTTCCGCAACGGCTATGGCTATTCCAACTCCGACATCTACGCGCAACGGATAAACAGCACGGGCGTGGTGCAGTGGACTGCCGACGGTGTTGCCATTTGTACGGCGACGAATGGTCAAGAAAATTCCACCATCGTCAGCGACAACGCAGGCGGGGCCATTATTACGTGGCAGGACCGCCGCAGCGACATCGACATCTACGCGCAACGCGTGCGCAGCGACGGGACGCTCGGCGGCAACTCGGCACCTTTAGCCGGGGCTGGCGCTGATCAAACCGTCATCGTCAATGAGACGGTGCAACTCGATGGCAGCGGTTCCAGCGATCCCGATGGCGATCCCATCACGTATAGTTGGGAAATCATCTCGAAACCTGTCGGGAGTAACGCCACACTTTCCAATCCTGCCATTGTCAACCCAACATTTATCGCAGATGTGGCAGGCGAGTATAGAGTGACCCTGATCGTCAACGACGGCACAGTCAACAGCACGCCGGATGAGGTGATCATCACTGCCCTCACTGCGCAAGTCGCAACACAAAGCCTCATTGACCAAATAAATGCGCTCGTGGCTTCGGGTGATTTG
>CAZXMM010000109.1:0-1664 GCA_964641255.1 uncultured Gammaproteobacteria bacterium
TCGGTTAGTTAGTTCATTTACTCGTAATAAATTTATTGAATTGTAAACATAGGATGGGGTTTTCTGCTATGCTGGCTGAAGAATATATACTGATCGTCCCGTTCGCTTATCATCTGTAGTTCGGGCTGAACGAATAAAGCCAAGCTACAGAACATAATATCATCTTCATTAACTTTACTCAGCTTCGGCTCCGGGCTGACGAATCACGGAATATCAGCACAGCAGAAAGCCCTGACCGTTGG
Source organism: uncultured Gammaproteobacteria bacterium (assembly GCA_964641255.1). Taxonomy (GTDB): domain Bacteria; phylum Patescibacteriota; class Microgenomatia; order JAMCZE01; family JAMCZE01; genus CAZXMM01. The sequence continues at coordinate 243 of CAZXMM010000109.1, forward strand.
CTGTTATGCTATCAGCAACACTCTAACTTTAAACTATGGACTATAAAATTGAAGATTTAGATATTTCAAAACGGCTTGACGAATTAGGACTTGCACTTCCTGAGAGCTTAACATTCTTTCCTGAAAATTTTGACACAGCAAAAGCAAAAGGTGATTTTGTTTTTACAGACAGTATGCTTGATTTGACCAAAATATTTCAGCAAGACAATAGTATTTCAATTCCAGCATTTGGGCAGGACACAGAACTCTATAGAAGCCGAAAGAGTGCAGATATTTATTTGCCAGCAATATTTTTTGGTCTTTCTCAAATCACAGAAAATTCAACAATCGTATCAGTTTCATTGAATGTTTTATCAAACTACATTTACGACCTATGCAAAGGAACTTCAGGCAAAAAGACTGCACATGTTGATTTGTATATAGAAACCAAAGAGAAAGGCAAAGTAAAAAAGATTAGCTATAATGGTAGCGTTGAAGGATTGAAAGAACTACCCGAAATAATCAAAGCAATGAAATGAAAGTCTTTATAGAAAATCCCAACTTGCTAATAAAAGAGTTCAATGAAATGGCTTCTATTGCTCAAAGAAAAGCCTTCATTACCGTTGGAATTGAATTACAAAAGGAGGAAATAGAAACTATAAAAAATTATAGGAAGGATTTATCCGACTTAAAAAAGCAGTTCGTTGATAGGAAATTAGAAAACGAGGCAAACCTTGTTTACCGCATTGAAAACTCATTGTTAGCTGTTCAATATGAATTGCAAATGCTTGTAAACATCAAGGAAGACAAGATGAATGAGGCGTGGGGAAACTTAGTTACTGCACAAATAACTTATGGAACTGTAGTAAGAAATTATCCCTTTGAATTTGAATCTGCTAACAGTTATGTGGAGAGATTAGAAGGATATGAAAGATTGCTTTTTCCTAAGATGTTTTTCTCAAGCGTTGGTGGTATAATAAAAAAAAGCAATTGTTCTATTTGTAAAGAGCCTTATAGCAAATGCGACCATATAAAAGGACGGCTTTACAATGGTGAGCTTTGCGTTAGAGAAATTACTGAAATGGAACTTGAAGAAGCATCACTTGTAGATGTACCAGCAAATAAACTTTGTAGAATGCTGACAACAAGCTATGATGGAAAGACCGTGGACCTTATGACATTACGAGAAGAAGCACAAACAGCCAACATTGGTATTGCTGCAAGTGGGGCTTGACGTTGAAACTTCGGCTGTTTGCATCGCTGTACTTTTGTTCCGGCAGACGAATATCTATTTGGCTTTTTGTTGTTAACTTCAACTTTATATTTTCAATTGGGCAGCGGTTCCGGGCTGGACGTTATAAAATATCCCACCTGCAGCAATACCTGCCCGTTGTACGTCATGCGGTGACAGTTCACAATTTATACATCATCTCTAACTGGCAA
>CAZXMM010000110.1:0-1632 GCA_964641255.1 uncultured Gammaproteobacteria bacterium
ATTTTCTCGCTGCTATTTGCGAGCGCAAGCGTTCTTCCTGTTCTTTAACCTCGGGGGTCATTGCGTCGCCAAAATCCTCGGTATCAAAAATTGGGCGAATCTCGATTTCACCTTCAGCGCCATCGACGTCGGGTCGGGGATTGGGAATGCGCTTGACCCAGGCAATCGCTTCTTCTTTTGAGTTGCATTTCCAAATCCAAAAACCGGCGAGCAGCTCTTTGGTCTCGGCAAAAGGGCCGTCGGTGACGGTGACTTTATTTCCAGAGAAATTGACGCGCGCGCCTTTCGAGCTTGGGTGAAGTCCCTCGCCCGCAAGCATGATACCGGCTTTCACCAGTTCCTCATTGAACTTCATCATTTCAGTGAGCAGCTCTTGGCTGGGGAACAGGCCAGCTTCCGATTTCTTGTTAGCTTTGATCAAGATCATGAATCGCACGATTGTTTCTCCTTTCGAATTAAAATATTCAAAAGACAGGAAGATGATGGGCAGAAAAATATTATAACGTGATCGTTGGTTTGATTCTAATCGAATCTATTTTTCTATCATACATCTTTCTGTCATATTATAGTCGTTTGGTGAACCCCAAAATCGCCAACAAGTCGCGACTTCGCCGTCACGATTATTTGCGCTTTTTCGACTTTGCCTGCTCCTGCATTTCAGAAAATCCTGCCGCTGCTTTTTGAACATCAGCCGGGAAGTCATCGAATTCCTGTACTTGGCGAATCTCGATCACTTCGTTATCCGAACCGGGGCAGCGCTTAGCCCAGTCAATTGCTTCTTGCTTCGACTTCACTTGAATCATCCAGTAACCGCCGAGCACTTCTTTTGACTCGATGAAAGGCCCATCGGTCACACTCGGCTTGCCGCCTGTGAACGAAACACGCGCGCCCATCGAAGGCGGGTGAAGGCCATCGAGACCGAGCAGCACGCCGGCCTTTTGCAACTCTTCATTGTATTTCATCATCGCTTCAACGGCTTTCGCATCAGGCATTGTGCCAGGCGCTGCTTTCTCATATCCCTTGGGGATCATCAGCATCATGAATCGCATGGTTGTTTCTCCTCTCAAACTGTTTTTAATTTCTCAGATCAGACATTTTCTTGTCATTGCTTTTGCGTATTTTGACGCCGCTCGCTTTCCGTCACCATTGCGGAAATATCTTCCGCCGGGCGAATCTCGAATGGACCTGCTTTCACGCCGGGATGCTTCGACATCAACTGAATCGCGTGGTTCAAGTCTCTCGCCTCGAGCACGAGGAGTCCGCCCAACTGCTCTTTCGTTTCGGCAAATGGGCCGTCGGTGACAACAACCTTGCCGTTTCGCCAGCGCAGGGTGATGGCATTCTGCGCGCTTTGCAGCGCTTCGCCGCCGACGAAGTGGCCGTTCTTTTTCAGCTCATCATCGTACGCGAAGCACTCGTCCATAAAAGCATTACGCTCACTTTCGGGCATCCTTTCCCACTTTTTTTCTTCCATATAGCCGAGGCAGATGTATTTCATGATTCTCTCCGAATGATGGTGAAATGATTGTTCATTGATTACACCAAATAGTCGTTCGGCAAAGCCTAAAATCGACAATGGGACAAATTGCCGCAACCGCGAATTAACGCAAATGAAAACTAGTGCGCTTTTGC
>CAZXMM010000111.1:0-1580 GCA_964641255.1 uncultured Gammaproteobacteria bacterium
CCCTGATCAGAAGCCGGACTTATCCAACAGAGGTTGGAGTCGAAGCATAATGGAGTGCTGGAGTAGCACTGGATAGATCGGTGGCGGTTCAGCGCTCAAAGGACGCTCCTGGCGTCGAACGCCAGCGTTTGCGGTGCTGCGCTCTGCGACAAACCTTGCCGACACCCGAAAAGTCTGCTGTTTGCATCATTCTAAAAAACGAGCCGGCGCGACAGCGTTCGCACTGTTAGGCATTACCTCGTTTGCTATTCCGGAATCTCAGCCTCGACCAATTGGGCAAGAAGGGTCAGCGATTCTTGCCAGCCTAAATAGCAAGCCTCGAGCGGAATTGCTTCTGGTATTCCTTCTTGCACGATGTTCACCTCAGTACCACAGGACACTTTCCTCAGCGATACCGTCGTCTGCATTTCTCCGGGCAAGTTCGGGTCATCAAATTTGTCCGTGTGTCGAATGCGTTCGTATGGCACCAATTCAAGATACTTTCCGCCGAATGAGTGGCTGTTGCCTGTAGTGAAGTTCGTGAACGACATCTTATAGGTGCCGCCGACTTTGGCTTCTATGGAGTGAACCTTACCTGTAAATCCGTTTGGCGGAAGCCATTTGGCCATTGCGTCTGCATCGAGAAATGCTCGATATATTTTCTCAGGTGTTGTACGGAGCACTCGATGAAGCCGAACGGTATTTGTGGCCATGATTATTTCTCCTTGTCCTACGTAGTGGTGCCTAACACCAGTTAGGTAAAATTCGTGTTGAATCTGTGGATTTTCATTTTCTATACTGGCTTCTTTGTAGTCGCTCTCTTACTGGTAAATTATCGAAGAGTGCGGTTCTAATTGGTTTCTTGAGTGTAAAATTACAATAGTAAAACGACGCTGTAGGTTGTCTATATTTCTCGTTAGTGTTTGTTCGCATCACGACAACTTCAAGCGTATCGATTAAAGTAGTGCTTCGATCAATCGTAACGCTTCCTAGATTAACCGAAAAGTACTTCCATTCGTCCCATGATTGGGTGGTAGTAATGAACAGACTGTCTCCTCGAACAAGCAAAGAATCTATTTCAAACGTGTTCAGACCTGAACTTAACAGTTTGAAATGATATATCTCTAGGGTAATTCCTCCAAATTTCTTGTACTCAACCCAAAGTCCATTTGGCTTTCTCATAATCTCGTCTGTATCGGTATGCTGATGATAATCACATATTTTTCTTATCATAAGTGTGTCACTACCTTTCCATCCTATCGCTGAAAATCCATCTCCATTATAGAGTGAATAGTTGTCATCTGGGTTGAAAGCGTGATTCTTTCCAAGCACACACAACCTCGTTGATTCAGATCCAAAGGCCATAGGACTATCTATTGTGTAAACGTACGCGATTTTCTGTAGATTGGGAGAAGTGATCTTGACTCCTCCGATAAACCGCTTCGAAGGAGGAGCAATCTTGATCTCAATGAATAACAAGAACAGAAGCAAAAAAGTGAGCAAAAGGGCAATTACACTTCCAAGAATAATAGCGAAAACTTTCAGAATCCGACGCATGTTTTCATGTTACCAAATTATTCCTTGCATATTTGGCCTAACAC
>CAZXMM010000112.1:0-1580 GCA_964641255.1 uncultured Gammaproteobacteria bacterium
GGGTTTATTTGACAATCTCCATCACCCGTTAAGTATTTTGCTCTTGCAAGTCATCGTGATCATCATAGCTGCAAGAGTGCTTGGGTATCTCTTCCAAAAGATCGGGCAACCGGCCGTCATGGGAGAAATGGTTGCCGGCATTCTTCTCGGCCCCTCTTTTCTCGGAATGCTGTCTCCGGGAATGGAAGCTTTTCTCTTTCCCGAGGCTTCCATGGCCGCATTAAAACCGCTGAGTCAGATTGGCGTGATCATTTTTATGTTTATCGTCGGGATTGAATTGAATTTGCCGTACCTCCGTCAGAAGGCTCACGCGGCGGTATTGGTGAGCCATGTCAGCATTGTCGTGCCATTTTTCCTCGGCGGCGCCTTTGCTCTTTTCACTTATCCATCTCTGGCGGAGGCTAACGTTTCTTTCCCGGCATTTGCCTTGTTCTTGGGAATTGCCATGAGCATCACCGCTTTGCCGGTGCTGGCTCGCGTCATCGAGGAACGGGGTTTGTCCAAGTCATATCTCGGCAGCACGGCCATTGCCTGCGCGGCCGTGGATGACGTGACGGCCTGGTGCATTCTGGCAATAGTGGTTGCCATCGCCAAAGCCACGGGATACAGCGGCGCATTGCTGACGATTTCTCTTGCCGTGGCTTTTATCGGCATCATGCTTTTTTTAATCAAGCCGCTGGCGAGCCGCCTGATGGATACAAATGATGGAAATATCACACAGAGCAAAGGTTTGGTGGCAGGCGTTTTGACTTTTGTCTGCGCGTCGGCGTTATTCACGGAAGTGATCGGCATCCACGCGCTAATCGGCGCTTTTCTTGCCGGCGTGATTATGCCGCAGCATGCGAGTTTGCGCGTATTTTTAAAGGAACGCCTCGAAACCTTCAGCGCAGTTTTTTTGTTGCCGCTCTTTTTTGCTTTTACCGGCCTGCACACACAAATCGGCCTACTCAACGACTGGCAGAGTTGGCTGATGTGCGCGGGCATTATTGCGATAGCCATTGCCGGAAAATTGGGCGCGAGTGCGCTGGCCGCTCGTTGGACGGGTATGAGCTGGCATGATTCGTTGTCTCTCGGCACGTTGATGAATACCCGCGGTCTAATGCAGTTGATCGTGCTTAATATCGGTTATGACATGGGCATTCTGTCGCCGCGAATTTTTGCCATGATGGTCATCATGGCGTTGGTGACCACGTTTATGACCGGGCCCTTGCTCGCGCTGCTCGATTTTGTGAAACAACGGCAAGTGGCGCGTAATCCGGCAATGAGCGCCGCCGCTTGATTTTTGCCGGTGCGCCGATTTTTGATAACACACCTAGGCACTGAAGACAAATAAAGGAACCTAACATGCAGTCATCGAATGGAATGCAAGACGTCATTGTTATTGGCGGCGGTCCGGCCGGCTCGACCGCGGCTTCGTTTTTGGCGATGAAGGGCCGCCGCGTCACCTTGCTGGAAAAAGAAAAATTCCCGCGCGAGCACGTCGGCGAATCGCTGCTGCCCTTTTGCTATAAAACGTTCGAGGCGCTGGGCGTATTGGATGAATTGAAACGCTACTTCGTTCGCAAGCCCACGGTCCGGTT
>CAZXMM010000113.1:0-1575 GCA_964641255.1 uncultured Gammaproteobacteria bacterium
AATGTCCAGCGTTTGCACGCCGGCGGCGATGACGAACAGCGTTTCAGCAAAACCTTTTTGCGGCGCGCCGGTTTGAATTTGCGCGCCGGCTTGCAAGGCGTTCATCAATTCGGCGCGGCGCTCCGGCGCAACTTCGTTGGGCAATTCAATTTTGAAGGCAAGCATGTAACCCTCCTGTTGAAATTGGCGTTATGAAATTTGAAAAGGAATGTATGAACTTCTGCGGAGAAAATCAAGGAACTATAGCAATTTCAGAGTGGATGAATAGTAAAAGTCCTCCCCCCTTTGTGGGGTACTCTTGCAAGAAAACCGCCCACAAGGGGCGGGGACTACGAGAACTGTCAAATTTTTTCCAACCACTTCAAAAAATAATCCAGCGCGTGCAAATGATCGACGTGATCCGGGGCGGTGTTGCCGGCGAAGCCGAGAACCATAAAATGATGTTGTTGCGCCGCGCTGAGTTGCTGCATGCCGAGCGGGCCCCATTTTAAAACCGGCTGGCGTTTCATGCCGAGGGTTTGCAAAATAAAATCCGTCGCTTCCGTCGTGCTGACAAACGTGCCGGGGAAAATTTCCGAATGCGTGATGAGAAATTTTTTGCCGGAATTTTTGCGCGCGGCCTCGGCGGCAAAGCGGATGAACGCCGCCACGCCGCTGCTGTCGATTTGCCCGCCTTCGGCCAGCACACGGCGTTCTGGAACATAGCTGGCGTGAATGCCATCGAGCAAAAGAACCTCGTCAACGCGGTTGAAGTTTTGCGGCGTGCTGATGATTTTCCGAATCGCGCCATAACCCGCGCTGAAGCCGCTCAAAATAATTTTTCGTATCGTGACTGGATGCGCGAGTTTTTGCTCGAGGCTGTCATTCAGCGCGGCGAGTAACTCAGGGAATTTTGTGGAATCTTCAAACGCATTTCCATAGACACCGGAACCGCCGCCGAGATTGATCGTTGCGGCAACGAGCGCGCCTCGGCGCTTCGTCGCGGCGTGTTGCACCACAAAACCGGCGCCGTGAAAATGCAGCAGCAAATCAAAACTTTTCGCGCCGCGCCATTTTTGCGGAATGAAAATTTCAACGGTTTTCGACAGAACATTTTCAATTTTAAATTCAAGGCCGAGATACTTTTGTTGGAGAACCCGCGCGTGCGTGCGAGTTTTCTCAACCATCGGCGAGGGATTCTGCGCCGCGGGTTTTTGGGTGTCGTTTTGTTGCGCCGTTAATAATATCGGAAATGCGCCAATTATGATCAGGGCTTTCAAGGCTTCAGGAATACTTATTGACAAAGGCTTAAACATTGCGTATTTTATAAGAAAATTTAGCACATAGAAAACAGTATGGGATAAAATATGAGCACCAACGTCGAACATGTTCTGACACAAGCTTTGCAAATGCCTCCCCAAGACCGGGCGCTGATTGCAGAACGTCTGCTCTCCAGTTTGGACGCCGAAGCTGATTTGGAGATTGAAATTGCATGGCAACAAGAAGCGCAGCGCCGGATTGAAGAAATCGACCGAGGCGAAGTTGTCTGCTTACCTTGGGAGCAAGTCATAAGTCGTCTGCGGGGCAACACTCGTG
>CAZXMM010000114.1:0-1564 GCA_964641255.1 uncultured Gammaproteobacteria bacterium
TAACGCCATGCGTGAGCGGCTGGCAAGCACAGAACGAACGCTGATCGAAGAACGGACGTTGACATCACCCGATCATGAATTTCATGCCACTGCTTGCCAGTCCGCTCCACGCGATCGTTAGATGCGCCGTGCATGGTATTCTCTTTCTTCTGATTAATGGAAATCTCACTTAATGACTTCCCTGAAACCAAACGCGTTGAATAACTCTACACATATTGAATTCATTATCAGCGTCGGATCCTGATTCGGTTGTCTGTAGTGTATTGGCCAAACAATTTCATCACGCTCGTATGGTTGAGTAAATTTTTGAGAACGGGTTTCAGTCCACAATACCGTCCCTTGAGCACCGACATATTTGCAACCGAAAAGATAAGGCAGTTCCGTGGCTGTGGCTTCCCAAAGTTCAGAAATGAAATCTGAAAAGGCATTAAACAACTTGCACAGAGTTGAATGCACTACTGGTCGCTCAAGCGTATCAACCGTTTGAGTCTGCAAATTTCGATATATCGCTGAAACATATCCATTCCTATGGACTTCGGTTCGAAATACCGGATTCAATCTTTCGTTCATTCCGATTATTCCATTTATTGTAATTTGAGGTGCAATTTCAGTTGATAGACTATATTGCTCACCGTGTTTGTTTTTTCGTGAATTGCCTCTGACTATCTGTTCAAATTCAGGGGTATAAATATCCCAAGGTTGCTCAAGGGAAATAAGAGGCATGGCCTGAATAATAAAAGACGGATTACCTTTTAGGTAGTATGCTCTATCCTCTCGTTCAGCTGTTTCCAGATATAGCTTGACTCGTGCCTCCGCAGATAATGACAACACTACCGACTCTCTGATCTCATGACTTGTCATTGGATGGCTCGACTCTGAGTGTCTAATATAGAAGGAACGATGTCCTTGATAATTCACCATATGAGGTCGACTCAGGCTGGGCGGAATATGAACAATGACGCACCACCTTCCCGATGCCAATTGTACAGAAATAATTCTCAGACCGGGTATTCGAGGATCGACAGATGAGCTTGCTACACGTTCCAAATCATGTGCTATTTGTTCGCCGTTTTCAATGCCAACAATTTGTTGATGAGCATCAATGCCCTCAGAAGGTTCTCTGATTCCTATGAGTATGTCGCCTCCGTGAGCATTGGCAAATGCAGTAATATCTTTGAGGAATTCCACCTTGGCTTCTCGATCACTACCTCTCGTGAGATTCTCTTTATAGTCCAAGTACAGTCCTTCCGAGATTCTGTTCTGAACAAAAGTCCCCAGCTTGCTTTCATCGAATTGTTCGATTTCTCCAGAAGTTAAATACATATCAAAGCCTCCTGTTTGATTTTATGTCTCATCTAACACTTAATTCAGCGAACACAACCCGCATCGCGCGAGGTTTCCATATATAGTTATTTGTTTCCATTTGTGGAAACTTTTTCGGTCAAACTTTCCACTAATGGAAAGTTTTGATTTGGAAACATTGCCTACTCCATCATGTAATTGGTTAATCCCAATTCCAGAACTTTCCGATGAGGAAGTTCCCACGCTGGCTGCTGTGGATTCC
>CAZXMM010000115.1:0-1559 GCA_964641255.1 uncultured Gammaproteobacteria bacterium
GAAGAACGGCTGGTGTCGCCGCCGCGCATCGGGCCCCACGTCGTCAATATTTCGCCATTCAATGTGACAAAACTTTGGCGATGCGAATTAGAACGTTCTAATAACGCGCGCGCATCCGCGAGCGACGAAACGATATAACATTCATCCAAAAGATTTCCGACCAACACGCGCACGGATTCATCGCATTCGACGACATCCGTTGCTCGCGCGAGAATCTGCGTATCACGCAAATGCGCGGCGTCGTTTCTGCCATTTTGCGAATGCACGCCACGCAGCGGCATGAAAGTCACCAGCCCCTTTTCGCGCTGGCGCAACAGTTCCATGCCTTCAAACGCGCGGTCAGGATGATCGACCAACAACGCCGCCACGGATTCACCGAGCGCGGCTTCAACGGCGCGGCGATAATTTTCCGGCACGCGAATGTGCTCGGCCAACGTGCCGGCGCAACCTTCCGGCATGCCGCGTTCGAGCAACAGATGTTTCACGCCTTCGGGATGATCTTCGTAAGTCTCCAAAAATTTTCGTAACAAGCCGGCGCGATCCTGATGGCGCTGCACTGCGCTTTGCAAAGACAACAACTCTTCTTTGAGACGCGCAATCGCCGTTTCTTTTTCGGCCATTGCCTGCTGGTTCGTCTCGACTTCGAGATTCAAATGATCAAGACGGGCTATCGCGCTCGCCAATTGCCGTTGTGTTTCCGCATGGCGCTGCGTCACTTCGTTCTGGCGTTGCTGCCACGTTGCGGTTTCCTGTTGCAGCGTCGCTTGCCGTTTTTCATTAAACTCCAGTTGCGTGCGCAAACGCTCGCCTTCTTTTTGCAACTGGCTCAACGTCTCGGCCTCGCCCTGCCGTTGTGCTTCCGCCTCGCGCACTTCCTGCCGTTTGGCTTGATAGTTTTCCTGAAAGCCGGTGAACGCCGATTGTTTGCTGTTGAACTCGCCAACGACGGTGTCCAAAAGCAGCGTAAATTCGTCGGTTTTATTGGCGAGAGAAACGCGCATCTCTTCCATCATGCTGCGCCGCGTTTTCAATTCTTCGATTTCTTTGCCAAAACGTTCGCGATTTTCTTTGACGGCGCGAATGCGTTCCTGATTGATGAGAATCTGCTCTTCTTTTTTCTTGATGCGGTCGGTGTTGGCGTTCAAATCGCGCTGGCGCGTGACGAGCTGCTTCTCCACTTCGAGCAGCGTTAAACGCATTTCTTCGATCTGCGCTTCCTCGGCGGCCAGTTGCGCGGAGATTTGCTCACGGCGGTCGCGTGCGTCTTTGGCCGTCGTGGTCAGCGGCTCCAATTCACTTTTGATTTTCAAAAATTGAAAAGCCGACAAACCGACCTCGGTCTCGCGTAATTCATTCGCGTAGGTTTGATAGCGTTCGGCCTTTTGCACCTGCCGTTTCAACGAGTCGACGGTTTTCTCGACTTCGCTCAAAATATCGTTGAGGCGCAGCAAATCCTGCTCGGTGGCTTCAAGCTTGCGAAATGCGGCTTTGCGGCGCGCTTTGTATTTGCCGACGCCCGCGGCTTCTTCAAAAATGTGCCGCCGCTCTTCGGGCTTGCC
>CAZXMM010000116.1:0-1506 GCA_964641255.1 uncultured Gammaproteobacteria bacterium
ATGTTATTTATTACGCTTCAATTTATTGATTTGCAGGCGGAGAAGCAAGAAAAAAATGGCTTGGGTAAATTGGAAGAGGCGATAAGAAAAATTTTATAATTTAGCAAGGCAGTGGGCGCGGACGCGAATGAACATAAATCGCAAGAGACAGCAATCCTAAATCAGGATAGATTCTATACGAATAAAAATATTTGAATATATTTATTCACGTTAAACGCTTCTGCTTTTGTAAAGTTTTAATTCTTAATACTTCGCGACAGCGATTAGGACTGCAAAAGGTTTTGCATATGTTCGGTTTCTTTGCAGGCGCTCACGAAAGAATCATATTTAATTTTCCAGATTCCTGATACGGGGTTGTCGATATCGTCGGCGATAACCAACAAACCGACAACGGAGAATGTTGTGCTTAACAGCATAAACGCCGCGACGTACACGTTGACGTCTTGAAAAGAAAACCAAAAGAAGCCAAGCAACCAAATCATTGAGTTGAAAACCATCATGAACCACAAAACGCCTGGAATACGCTGTTTGGCTAAAGCCTCGCGATCACCACGGGCATCGCTGGCCTCGTCAAAACATCGAATCATTTCGTTAACGGCAAAAGGTCGCTTATTGGTCTTCGTGGCCTCAAGAATGCCCTCAAATATCGGTTCCATCCTTTCGATGTGATTCACCACTTGACTCGGATTCAGCTCATTTGAAAACGCAAAGTGCTGGCAATAGCCGTTAATCGCCTGCGCCAGCTTGGCAAAGAGTCGAGGCTCTTCCAGAAATCGAGCAAACCGCAAAAGCGAAACCAACGCATCGGCCTCTTTATCAACCAAAGATTCGACAGTGTTATATTTGGTCCATACTTCGACGACGACAAGCGCTAGCAAGATGCTAAACAAAATGCCGAACCATTCAATAAAATTACCTAATATGACGCGATCCGGCGTTTCAATATGAACGTGTTGGCAAAGAAAAATTAGGACAATAAAGGCGGCTAAACCAAAAGTATACGCAGCCGGTTTCTTTAATTGTTTGGCTTCCATCGCGCGTGACCCTCCGGATTAGGTAACCAAGAAGCGATAATGGCAATTTTGCCACTATTGACCAGACTTCTTAAAACCGTTTGTCAGGCGGTTTGGGCCGCGGTATGCAAACTAGCGTTTTGCCGAAAAGGTATGCCGCAGAAATAGATTGCGCGGAACTCTTAATCGACCCGCCACCACCGCGAGTAATACGACCATCAGCACGCCAAGTCCCCAAATCACCAAAAAAGAGCTGCCAGAAACTTTAATGGCATTCATCTCTTTGCCGGGAAAGAGGCTTGCATATACATCGTGCCACCGTAACACCAAATAAGCAGTAACATTTAAAAGCGACAAGCCCAAGGCTTTAATTAAAGGATTCATCTTAGACTCCTGTTTTTCGTATTGAGTGTCGCTTACTTGTGAAAGCTGGAATCAGCGATAAAAATTTAATATTAAAAAACCTCTCCGTTTATAAAAACGCATACGGCAC
>CAZXMM010000117.1:0-1500 GCA_964641255.1 uncultured Gammaproteobacteria bacterium
CTGCCCCAATCATCGCCGACGCCCGTTCCGCCGGTGCCGCGCGTGCCGTCGCCGGGATTCTTGTTTGCGCCCGGATATTTTTGATGATTGTAAAACGCCGGATATGATTGATGCACGCGATAGCGCGTTTGATATGCCACATCGTCGCGCTCGGTTTGCAAATTGCCGAGCCCCATGATCCAGTGATATTGAAAGGTGTCAAAAAAGACGTGCGGACGTTCATCCCAAAAAAGCTGCATGCCTGAGCCGTTCGCATCGGCGCGTTTGTATTCCGCTACCACATTCGCATCCCATCGCATTTCATTAATGTCATTCTTGCCGTTCCACGAGCGCCAGATCGGCAGATCACGCGCTGGGCTGATCCGTGTGCTCAGATCAAAGACTTCATACATTCGAACCGGCTGGCCTTTCTCGTTGATAAGATTGGTCGGCAGATTTTGCGTTGGCGTTCCCATAAAGGCGGAGGAACCGTCTCCATCGGGGCCATCGAAGCCGTTATTGAAACTGCTGACGGAGCCAAAAACATTGGGAAACGCTTTCGCCAAAGCGGTGGTGCCCGCCGAACCCATGCTGTAGCCTTGAATGAACACGCGTTCGGGATCAACGTTGCGGTTCTTGATAAGCCACTCGTTGAACCACAACAAGCGCCGTTGCGTGTAATTGATCACGGTATCATCATTAGCCGGCGTCGTGGGCACGGCCTCAAATGGATTGAACTGCTTGGTCCAGCCAAACCACCATGAAAAGGAGTCATCGACGTATTTGACCGGCACACTATTATTGAACAGAATCTTGTGAATAAATTCATCGTTGTGGGCAACCAACAAACCGTCTTGCGGCTCGATATTGATTGCCGCCTTGTCTGCCGGCAGAGATTGGCGCGCCAAACCAGTGAAACCATGCAGCCAATGGACCGCCGAAATTTTTCCCGCTGGTAGATTCTTGGCTTCGCTCACAATGTAGAAGCTGTTCATACCATTCTTATGACGATTGGCCATGATCGGATAATCGGGCCGGCCTTCCCAGTGATTGTCGCGACCGTCAGCCCATGAGTAATAGGCGGTGGCTTTGTGTCCGGAAGGCAGTGTCGCTGTGCCTTGCGATTGCGCTTGCACCGGCTCATTTGAGCTGAACCGGTAGGCGATCCGGCCGGAAAGATTGTTCGTGGTGACGGCGGTGTTGTCCCATTTCACCACGGCATAATATTTCGCGCCGGTTTCATGCACGGTCTCCACAAACAAGCCCGTGTTCGCCGATACAATGAAGCGCCCGCCACTGCCATCCGGAATGTTAAAATTCGCGGCCGGGTTGACTTGTTTGCGTAACTCAGACGGCGTCCATTCTTCTTCATAAAGACGCCCCGTGAGTTGCGCTTGGCTCGTGTTGGTGAAAGGAGACGCGCTGCTGTAGATCCCGTAGGTTTCCGGCGGACTGTTGTCTAGATCCCACAGAATCCAAACTTGTCCATCAGCATACCAGCCGCGCACGTTGGTTTGGGCG
>CAZXMM010000118.1:0-1499 GCA_964641255.1 uncultured Gammaproteobacteria bacterium
TTGGTGCGTTCGCTCCACGGCTTGGTGACCATGCCACTGAAACCGCCGGTCGGAAAGGTCAATTGAAATGTGTTCTGGTGCTCAGGAAACGACTCATAAACCTTGTTGACTTCAGCGGTGAAGAGCTTGGTTTGATCGAGCGTTGAGTTGGCGGAGGTTTGGACGATCCCAAAGACGACGCTCTGATCCTCGTTCGGCGCCAGCTCGCGTTGCGAGAACATATAGAATGGCACCATTAACAACGCGACGATGCCCCACACGACGTAGACCGCCGGGCGGTACTCGAGCGTGCGCGAAAGCACGTTCGTATAAAAGCGCCGCACGGCATCGAAATGACGATTGATCATTCCCGCGAAGCCGCGTTCGGTATCGCCGGCGCGCAGCATCTTCGATCCCATCATCGGTGAGAGCGTCAACGCCACCACGCCTGACACGATGACCGCGCCGGCCAGCGCAAACGCAAACTCACGAAAGAGTGCGCCAGTCAAACCGCCTTGAATGCCAACCGGCGTATAAACTGCCGCGAGGGTGATGGTCATCGCGATGATCGGACCCACTAATTCGCGCGCCGCTTCGATCGCGGCTTGGAACGGCTTTTTGCCCATGTGAAGATGGCGCTCCACATTTTCGACCATGACGATGGCATCATCGACAACCAACCCGACCGACAGCACGATCGCAAGAAGCGTGAGCAGGTTGATAGTGAAACCAGCCACGAGCATGAGAAAAACTGCGCCGATCAGTGAGATGGGAATAGCCACGACAGGAATGATCAACGAGCGCGCCGAACCGAGGAAAAGAAAGATCACGGCAATGACGATGAGCAGCGTCTCGGACAGCGTTTTGAGTACCTCGTCGATGGCGTCTTCGATGTACTTGGTAGAATCATAAGGAATGCCGGCGGTCATTCCGGCGGGCAACTGCGCTTGGATTTCCGGCATCGCCGCTCGTACGCGTTTGATCACATCGAGCGAGTTCGCAGTGGGAAGAACCCAGACGCCCATGAAGGTCGCGCTCTGGCCATTGAAGCGAACGTCCTGATCGTAATTCTCCGCGCCGAGCACGACGTCGGCAATCTCTCCCAATCTCACGACCACGCCGTTTTCTTCTTTCACAACAAGTTGTCGAAACTCTTCCGGCGTTTGGAGATCGGTATTGGCAACGAGATTCACCGACACCATCGATCCTTTTGTCGCGCCGAGAGGAAAATCCTTTGGATAATTGGAGCTTTTTGTCATTACTTGTGTGAAGAGTACAAGAATAAGCAAAACAAGAGGAGTGGTGAAATCTTTGAATGACAATGCTTATCTCAGTAGCTCTCTTGAATTTGATCCGTCAAAGTATCATTTGAACTTTATGATTTCAAGTTCATTAGATTAACGCAGAACTGACGCAGTTAAGAATAACCGATAGAAATAAAATAATAGATTACACAACGCCACCGTTGTCTGGCATAACCAACGGCCAGAGTGAGCCCATTTAAAAGGCGATTTTGGGGG
>CAZXMM010000119.1:0-1492 GCA_964641255.1 uncultured Gammaproteobacteria bacterium
GAATTGAAGAATTGGCGTTGATGTCGAAACTGGCGGTAGCGTTTAAGATTTTTGAAAAGGCGTTGGGGCTAAAGTAAAAAATATGGCAGATAGGATTATTAAATTCAAGCTTGAACTTGACTCATTCCCAGATGAGTCATCAAGTCAATTGCCTGAGTTTAATGAACACGACGTATTGCCAGGGGGAGATTATTTTCCCAGCCGCACCGATTTTGAAAAGCGATTCGTCAGTTATGGAGACGCCGTTGCTCGGAGAACAATTTACGAAGGTTGGAATAAACATCGCGAACGACTTGCATTGGATGGTCTTACAAGGTCGGCACGACAACTTGTGAATGGAAGTTTCACGACCTCGAAGCCTGCGCCCAATGACATCGACATTGCAGTTGAAGTGCCAATCGATGATGATATGCTTGAACGATTGAAACAATCTTCCGCTGCAACGTCTGCGATTGTAAAGTTGTTGCAAGGGCCGAGAATGAAAGAGCAGTATAAATGTGATGCCTATCCCATTTACTGCCTTCCTATCATGCATAAAGATTATGAAGCGATAACCCTAAAAGCAATTCGATATTGGACAAAATGGTTTGGGCAGACGAGGCAAGGCATTCCCAAAGGCCGTGTTTGGACAACAATAGGTGATTGAAATGAACCAAACGAAATCGCGGCAACAAGAGTTGATCGTCGAGGAGATACAGGAGCTCTCGTCCTACCTTGATGGAATTCCGGACGCATTAAAGACGAGCGGCGCATTTGATTCCTATTTTGCTCGACTCAAGTTATTGCGTCAAGAATTGCTTGTTGCTCGCTTGCGTGAAACGTTGGAGTTCATAGGCGAATCGTTTCATGAAGTATCGCCAAAAGTTTCTGACGAAATTCCGGCTGAAATGGACGACGAGCTCCGTCCTGAATACGATTTGTCCGAGCTTTTGAAAGGCGGCGTTCGCGGCAAATATGCCGAACGTTTTCATGCGGGCAAAAATTCGGTATCGCTAGATCCGGATGTCGCGCAAGCCTTTCCGACCAACGATGCAGTCAATGAAACGCTGCGTTTGATCATTCAGATGATCAAACTTCCAGACGTCTCTCAGGAAACGTCTGTTTCGCAAAGTGCATCGTAAAAACATGAAAACTGAAGAAGGCTTTGAATTGCGTCTTCGTCCACGCGCGATGGAAACCGTATCCATTGAGATACCAAAAGACGCGCTGGATTCACTCAAGAAAGTAGCAGCCATTCGCGATGTGTCTGATCAAGCTCTGCTAAGATTTTATATCGGAGAGGGCTTGCGCAAGACTTGTCCAGATTGTTTGATGAAGAGCAGTTGCAATTGGGAAGCAGCAAAAAATTTTGGATGCTGATCGAGCAGCAGCGCAAACAGAAAACGATCAGCCGCACCGAGTTGGAACGGAAGCTCAACATGCTGAATTAAGCAAAACATGCCACGCAAAGAAAATAACGCCGCCAACAGCAATGCCGCGCCACCCGATCAGA
>CAZXMM010000120.1:0-1492 GCA_964641255.1 uncultured Gammaproteobacteria bacterium
CGCACCTTGACGTAGTCCCGGAGGTCGGTCTCGCTGGCGTTGGTGTGCAGCGGCCTGTCCGGTCGCGCCAGCACCTGGAGCAGGTCGCCTTTGTGCTGTCGGATACGCCGGAGCAGACGGTCCAGCGTCGCCCCGCCGGTGCGCTGGCCGAACAGGGATTCGAATCGCGCGCTCAGCGCCTCCGCTTCCTCCGGCGTTGGCGCCGCCCGGTAGGCCTTGAGATCGGCAGAGTAGGCCCAGATTTCCCCGCGTAGGCGTTCTTGTTCGCCGCGCTGGAGCTCGTTGGACGGAATCAGCTTGTGCACCCATCGCTCGGTATGCACCCAGCACAGGCCGTGCTCCAGAAGGTCGAACTGCCCGGCGCCATCGCTGACGATGGCCAGCCTCGGAGGGATGCCTTTGGCCACGAGACCGCCCAACAAGCCGGCCTCGGTGGCGATGCGGCGGTGGCGCTCATCGCGGATGCCGAGGCGGTCGAGATACGCCGCCCAGTCCGCACCGGTGTCACCGGCGAACGGGTTCGTCTGCAGCCGTTCGACCAGCGCCGTCTTCAACCCCTGCTTCTGCAGGTGGCGCAGGGCGAGGTCGTTCAGCGCAGAGGACGGCTGGCCGTCATGCAGGTGGGTCAGGAAGCCCATACGGCTCTTGTTGTCGGCGCTGCCGAACCAGGCGAAGGTCGGGCCGCTGACGACGGTGACGTAGCCATTCTGGCCTTGGTGACGCGCGCCGGAATCGTCGACCGTGATCGCCGAACTGACCGCCAGGCCAGCCTTGAGCAGGCTGGACTTCTCGGCCGAGAAGACGTCCTGACCAGACGCCAGCCGCGCGTCGATCTGGCCGACGGAGAGCTCGAGGCCCCATTCGAGCCGTTGCTCGTGCAGCTTCGGCTGCGTGACGTGGCAGTGGTGGTGCTGGTAAAGAATGAAGGCACGCAGCCCCGGACCGAAATGCAGTCCGCAAAATTCCGGCGGGCAACCGGCCGTCAGGACCCGACCGTCCGGGGTCGCCCACCGTTCGAGCAGGAAGCGGGTGTGGTGCGCGCCGATGCGCAGGTCCTGCACCGTGAAGGCGCGGTGGCCCAGAAAGCGCGACCCTTCCGGAACGTCGTTGGCCGCCATCGTACGTTCTTCATGAATGTCGAGGCGGGCGGTCTTCGCTGGCTGGCCAGAATTGCGGCGCTTACCACGCCCTCCACCGCCGCTCTGGTCGTCCTTGTCCTTGTCCGTCTCCTGGTCCATTCGGCTCGGCTTCATCACCGGCCGACCCTTCTGACCCTTGAGCACGGCAATTTCGTCTCGCAACTCCCGAATGGTTTCGGCCTGTTGCAACACTCGTTCCTTCAATTCGGTGTTCTCGGCAGCAAGCTGGTCGAGACGCGTGGCCAGCGACCGCAACCACAGTAACCCTTCCTCCGGCAGCGGCGCGGGCAACTCAAATGGGAAATTGCGTAGCGGCGAAAACATGCAACACATTTAACCATAGTTAACAGCTG
>CAZXMM010000121.1:0-1488 GCA_964641255.1 uncultured Gammaproteobacteria bacterium
CGGTGGCTGCGGAAACGCGAAACATGTCATGGAAATATCACGCGCCGGAGATGACGTTTCATTTCTATCGCCATCCGCCGGAAAATAACTGGCAGCTCACGCCGGTGCTGTCGAGGGAAATGCTCGCTGATCGCGCTGATTTTGACCCGCAGTATTTTCGCCTCCAAAATGAAGATGATCCCGGCCGCCAAATGTCTTTGCTCTCCCGGCTGGAGGAAGAAAGCCAGGCGTCGCTGGCGACGAGCATGACGACCGACCGGCACACGTGGCCGAAGACGACCAGGTTGATCGACGTGCCGAGCTATGCGGCGACGTTTCGCGGCGAGCGGGCGCAGACAGTGGTGGAGGTTTATTACGGGCTGCCGCTGCGCGACCTCTTCGACAAAACGCCGGAAAATGTCGCGGCGATTCACGTGGAAAAAGGCTTGGCGTTGCACGACACGGCGTGGAATGAAATCAACAAGCTCACACGCGCGGCCGTGATTCAACGCGCCAATCGCGCGCCGAATCAAGACGAATATTTTCTCGATTTTTTGCGGCTGTCGGCGCCAGCCAATTCTTATCATGTTTCATTGCATGCGCATGCGCGCGAAGCCGAGCTGAGGAGCGGGAGAAAATTTGAGAAGCTCGTGTTACCAGATTATTCGACGCCGCATTTATCCGCGAGTGATCTGCTTTTGGCCTACTCCATCGAGCCTGCTACCAAAGAAAGCAAATTTGTCAAAAACGGTTTGCAGATCGTTCCCAATCCAACGCGCGTTTTTGCCGTTGATAAGCCCGTGGCGGTTTATTTTGAAATCTATCATTTGCAACAAAATCGCGAGGGCCAAACGGCATTCAGCCTCGAATACACCGTGAGCCGGATGAACGAAAAAAAAACGCTTGGCATATTCGGTGATGCGCAAAAACCCTCCATTTCTTTGAGCGTCGAGCGGGAAGGCAATGCGGAATTTGCCGCGGAGTTTATTGCGCTTGATGTCAGCCGTTTGCAATCGGGAGATTATATGTTGGCAATCACCGTGCACGACCGCCTGCGCAAAACCAAAATTTTGAAAGCAACCGAGTTCAGATTGATTCGAAAGGACTAACAAAAATATGGCTTCATTCAGCAACCCTGCCAGTCAAGCAAAAGAAAACGCCGCCGCTTATGTTAAATCGTTGATGGATTTGCTGGGAGACCGCGATCCGTTTGCGGTGCAATCGCAACAGCTCGCAACGCTGCAGGCCGAGATTGCCGGAATTGATGAGACGACGTTGCGCCGGCCCGAAAAGCCGGGCAAGTGGTCGATCATGCAGGTGATTCAACATCTCGCCGACTCCGAAGTGGTTTTGCGCTATCGCATGCGGCTGATTCTCGCGCAGCCGTCGCCGGAGATTCACGGCTACGATCAGGATCTGTGGGCGACTAATCTCAATTATAATGAAATGGATTTGCGCGAGGCGCTGGAAATCATCCGCGTGCTCCGGGCGGCAAATCTGAACATGCTG
>CAZXMM010000122.1:0-1480 GCA_964641255.1 uncultured Gammaproteobacteria bacterium
CCGGCGCAGGGAGCTTAACCGCTTGCTGCGAGGTTATACGATCACAGTCTGCTTCACGCCTGCCGGAAACATTGAAAAAGACATTATGCGCATTGCTATTTCAGGAATGCACGCCATAGGCAAGAGCACATTGGCCGAGGATTTCGTCGAAAATCATCCCGAGTTTGTTCTTGAAGCAGAGCCTTATTATGTCTTGCAAGAACAATTCGGAATCGATTTCGCCGAAGAACCGACGCGAGAATCCTTCATGACCCAATTGGAATAGAATTACTTTTCAAGAAAGGTGCAGAAAATGTATTATCAACTGTCTCCCGGCCTGCTAACATGGGTTCTGGTTCTATCGACTCATATCGTCCTTTTTGCAGCAGTGAGCGGCACGCTGCAGGTGGGTGACCATGCCCCCGGTTTCGTTGCCAATGACCAGGACGGCAATCTCTGGAAGTTTGAGGACCATCTTGGTAAAGGCTATATGATCGTTTATTTCTATCCGGCCGCCATGACTGGCGGCTGCACCAAACAAGCTTGCAGCTATCGCGACCAGAAGAGCGGCTTCGACAATATGAAAGTCGAAATCATCGGCATCAGCGGCGACCCGGTGAAAAATCTCAAATATTTTCAGGAAGCGCAGCAATTGAATTTCACCCTGCTCTCGGATGTCAGTGGTGAGATCGCGATGAAATTTGGCGTGCCGCTCGGACAAGGCGGCGTTATTACCCGCAACATTCATGGTGAGGACAAAACTCTGGCGCGGATGGTTACCGCATCGCGCTGGACTTTTGTCATTGATCCGCAGGGCCAGATTGTCTACAAAGATGCTGAGGTGAATGCCACTGAAGACAGTCAAAAGGTCATCGATTTTGTGCGCAAGCACAGCCTAGCCAAGAAATGAGAGACATTTTCGCGGCATGCCATAAGCCGCCAATCAAAACGTCCGCATCTATTACCAAATTGCAGGGGACAAGAACTTATGATTCATACGCTCAAGATTCGGACCTTTGCTCCTCAGGAGTGGGACACTTATAGAGGCCTACGGCTGCGCGCACTGGCCGATTCGCCTGACGCATTTGGCAGCACGCTCGCCGACGAACAAGACCGACCGGACGCCGAGTGGTCGCGCCGCCTGGCATCGGGCGCTGACTCTCGAGTAAATCTGCCTCTGGTTGCGGAAGTACATGGCGAACCGATCGGTTTGGCGTGGGGCCGAATTGATACGTCCGATCCTGAGGTGGCGGCTCTCTACCAGATGTGGGTCGCCCCGAACCATCGCGGTTTGGGTGCAGGGCAAATGCTTCTGGAAGCGGTGATCGCCTGGGCCCGGGCCCGGAATGCTTCCTACATGGACTTGGGTGTCACTTGTGGTGATCGTCCAGCGAGGCGTCTCTATGAGCGTGCTGGCTTCAAGCCCATGGGAGAGCCCCAGCCACTCCGGCCAGGATCGACATTGTTGGTGCAACCGATGCGACTTATACTATGAAGTAAA
>CAZXMM010000123.1:0-1459 GCA_964641255.1 uncultured Gammaproteobacteria bacterium
ATCCGTGTCGGTAATGTGGTGTGTCAGCGGGACTGGAAAGGCTGGAACCGCGGGAGCATCGTATCGACCAGTGGGTGTAAGTGAAAACACACCACTGGGGCAACACGGGAGACACTCGAGGAGTTCGCTGGGGTTTTCTCCCCGTTTCTGTGTCTGAGTGCCGGCGGACAACACCCACGTGGGGCTCAACACCCCGTATGCCTGTATGCGACGTGGCCGCCTGCTCCCGTTGGTTCCAGTGACAAAAAGGGAACCATGATGAACCAAGAGGAACAAGTCCGAAGCATCGTGGGGTTGGATGCCCATCCCCACCTCTTCAGCGCAGCGGGCTTAGTCGGTCCGGATGCGTTCAGAGCCCGAACAGAGTGGGTCGTGGATCGGATACCGATCGAACGACTCGAGCAGGTGCTCAAGAAGCACGTGCATCCAGACGCGCTCATCGTGCTGGAAGCCAGCGGGAACTCGTTCGCCGTAGCCGCACGACTGGCAGCCATTGGTCTTCGCGCGGTCGTGCTGGAGAGTCAGGCGGTGGGTAAGGTCGGGAAAGCCTACTGTGCCACAGACCGGGTCGATGCCGTGAAGATCGCGCGGGTCTACTTCAGCGGCCTGGCGCATGAAGTATGGCAACCCGACGCGCAAGCCGCCGAGCGGCGCGAGCTGTTCTTCGGGCATCGCAATGCGGTGCGCGACTCGGTGCGCGCCCGCAATCGGATCTGGGGTTATCTCAATGGGCACAGCATCCGTCGACCTCGTGGACTTCGACTGGCCAGCAAGTCAGCCCTGACGAACCTGCTGGCGCTACGAACCTGGAATCGTGTGGAACAACTGCTCCTGGAAGAGGAAGTCCTAGCCTTCCAA
Organism: uncultured Gammaproteobacteria bacterium; assembly: GCA_964641255.1. Classification (GTDB taxonomy): domain Bacteria; phylum Patescibacteriota; class Microgenomatia; order JAMCZE01; family JAMCZE01; genus CAZXMM01. The sequence goes on from CAZXMM010000123.1 coordinate 859, forward strand.
CAGGCAGAAGCCCGGCGTAAACGCTTCCGCTCGGAGATCGCCAGCATCGTAGCTGGCGATCCGAACATCCTGCAGATGATCCGGCTGCTCGGCATCCGGGACAAAGTGGCCTTTGCGCTGGCCGCCTTCATCGGTCCCATCAGCCGCTTCGAGAACCCCAAGAAGCTGGTGGCCTACTTCGGACTCAACCCGTCTGTTCAGCGCAGCGGCATCGGGGGCGGAAACGGACCTATCGGTTGCAATGGTCGAGCCGACGTGCGCTCGCTTCTCATCCAGGCGGCCCACAGCATCCTAAAGTACGCCCAAGGTGCGATCCGACGATGGGCCTTGGCGTTGAAGATACGGAAAGGGGCGAACATCGCCGTGGCTGCTCTGGCCCGCAAACTCGTCGTCAGTGTCTGGTACCTGCTGCGCGGCCTCTTCACGCCCTTGACCGATGTCTCGGCCCAAATCCACCTGAAGCTGCGCAAAATCGCCTCCGAGATCGGCCCGCTCCGTCTTGCTCAGCTCGGCTTCGTATCAACCAAGGACTTCATTGAACAAAAAGAAAGGATGCTACTTCAGTCCTGTTGACAAACCACATGCCTGAACTCCGTGGGCA
>CAZXMM010000124.1:0-1451 GCA_964641255.1 uncultured Gammaproteobacteria bacterium
AAGTCGTCCTGCAAAAATTCCGCGGCGAACTCGTCATGCTCGACGGTCGTGGCGCCGAAGGCGGCGCACTTGAAGGCGCATCGGCCGGCGGCGGTGGCCGCAGAGCGGTTGCCGGTGGCGGCCGCGGCGAGCAACGCGACTTCTCCGCCGACCCGGACGATGAGATTCCGTTTTGATCGCGATCTGACGAAACCGTGCGTCGCCAACTTGCGGCTCTGGGACGATGACGCAGCCGCTCGTCGTCCACGGTCTTGAACTTTCCTACTTCACCGGCAAGCTCGAAGCCTATCTGCGCGCGAAGGGCATACCGTACGTCCTTCGCGAAATGACGACCGGCAGCTTTCGCGCGTGCGCGAAGGCAACGGGCTTCCTGCAAATGCCGCAGGTCGAGTGCCCGGACGGCACCTGGCTCACCGATACGACGCTCATCATCCGTCATTTCGAAAAGCAGCATCCGGATCCCGCGATCTCGCCGCGCGATCCGGCCGTCCGCTTCGTCACACGCCTGATCGAAGACTTCGGCGATGAATCCCTCTGGCGCCCGGCACTTTATTACCGCTGGGCCTTCGCCGACGACGCGCGGCTGATGAGCGGCCGTTTGGCGCGCGGCATGTTGCGCGACGTGAAGTTGCCCTTCGCATTGCGCCGGCAATTGATCCTGCGCCGCCAGCAAGGCGTCTACCTGCGCCGCGACGGCGTGACCCCGGCGACGCGCCACGCGATCGAACATCTCTACTTCGACGCGCTGGCCGCGATGGAAGCGGCACTCGAAACAAACCCGTTCGTGCTGGGCAGCCGTCCGACCGAAGCCGACTTCGGTCTCTTCGGCTCCATGTTCCGGCACTTTTTCTCCGACCCGACACCCGCGAAAATCATGCGCGAGACGGCACCCCGTACGCTCGCTTGGGTCGCACGCCTCTGGGCCATCGAACCGAAGCACTTCGCAACCGCGCCCGAAGTGACCGCGATCCCCGAAAGCTGCCGCCCGCTGCTGCGCCTCGTCGCCGAGACGCATCTTTCCTACATGTCCGCCAATGCAAGCGCCGTTGCCGCCGGCGCGAAGATCGTACGCTTCGACGACCACGGCGCCACATTCGAAACGCCGGCAAGCCCCTACCGCGCCTGGTGCTTCGACGAACTGCAAAACGACTACGCCGATCTCGGTTCGGACGGCCGAAAGACCGTCGAAACCTGCCTCGCCCCCAGCGCGATCCGAACGCTGCAATCACCGCGACACAAGATCACCTTCAATGCGCCGGCGCTTCCGATCAAGTCTCGCGCAAAGGCTACGGCGCGCGATCGCGACTGGCGCTAGCCGACCCACTCCGCCTCCGGCAGCCGCCAATACGTGCCACCCTTTCGCGCGAGCATTTTATGGCCGACGAGTTCGCGCCGAAACGTTTCGCGGTCGTGGTGGCGGCGTTCGATCGTCGCGTTGACCTCGGCCTCGC
>CAZXMM010000125.1:0-1449 GCA_964641255.1 uncultured Gammaproteobacteria bacterium
ATTTGACGCGACTGTCATTCCCGCATGCTTTTGGCGGGAATCCAGTGGTTTAAAGCCTGTGGATGCCCGATTAAAACACTCGGGCATGACGATCACTTGGGTAAATTATTTAATCGGCATTGCTCAAGAGAAATGTCATACTGGAAGCATGACAGGTTAGTTACCCGCCAATAACTGAGCCCCATCGTAAAAAATCGTGCTTGACTTTGAAAAAAGGAATATTTAAATTTTTGCATAATTTGAGGTGGTGGGGTTCACGCGAGCTCCATCATGGGTGTTGAACACGGTTCAAATTTTAAAGGGGGGAGTGATGCCACCTTCCAGTCAACTGCCTCCTATCGCAAACAATTCTGCAATACACCTAGTCGGTCAACGGCGCATTTACGGTGCACGATGCACTATAACCTTCGTGTCATAATTAGCCGATTGGACGGCGATATGGAAAGGAATGACTTATGGGTTCACCAACATCGAAAGAGAAACCAGAGTCGACAGAGAGTTTGGTATTTGACCACTATGCCATTCGCCTATTGATTGGAGTGGTTGCATTGTGCTTACCGTGGGCCGTCAGTATCAGAGCCTCTCAAATACCCGATTCTATAAGTTGGTCATATCACACCGTTGCCCGTGATATTTTCGTTGGCCCTTTGTTTGTTATCGGCGCTTTCTTGATTTGTTACAAGGGGCATCAAGCCACCCCGAATAGGCTGAAAAAAATAACTGGCTTCTGGAAATATGTGGGCGGAATTTTCGGTGGCTGTGCAGGTAATGTCAGCAGATGGGGAAGAAAAAACGAGGAAGATATTGTCGGATGGGTGGGAGGCATTGCAGCATGGGGTGTCGCACTCTTTCCAACGTCACGTTGCACCCAAAATTGTCCTCGGGATATTATATCAACCATCCACTACATCAGCGCATTCTTTTTATTTGCAGCAACGGTTTATTTTTGTTTATTTGCTTTTAGAAATCGAGCGCAAGAAAAAACAAAGGAGTTCCCAGAAGCGAAATTAAGGGTGTGCTGCTATTGGTGTTGCGGGTTGGGAATTACGGTGATTCTGCTGGGAATGATTTTTGTGAAATGTACCCGGTATGGCGCCACAATAAAGAATCTCACTTTTGTGGCGGAGACTGTCGCATTAGAGTTATTCGGCTTTGCTTGGTTGGTTGCCAGTCAATACATTCCCGTTTTTACTAATGAGGTCCAGCGTAGAAAAACAGGCTTAGAACGGCTGATCAGGGCAATACTCAAACTGTGACGAAGGTTTATAGTCTCTTCACAGTTATATCATCTCACGCTATGCAATTCATCCTGTCAATGCGCCATGTCTACCGCAAGCTCGCCTAACGACACTTTAGCGTCATTTCGTTTGTGGCCTGAGCGCAAGTTTAAAAATATGCTCGAAATCATTGATTTGAGTCAGGAAATTTTTTCCGGGATGCCGGTGTTTC
>CAZXMM010000126.1:0-1448 GCA_964641255.1 uncultured Gammaproteobacteria bacterium
TCGCTGAACGTCCGCTCGGCCGAGTGCATGGACACGCACTACTTCGCCGTGCTGATCGGCGTCGGTGCGACGACGGTCAACGCCTACCTCGCCCAAGAATGTATCGCCGATCGCCACGCCCGCGGCCTGTTCGGTAAGCGGGGCCTCGGCGAATGCGTGAAGCGCTACATGGACTCGGTCAGCGCCGGCCTGCTGAAGATCATTTCCAAGATGGGCATCTCGGTCATCTCCTCCTACCGCGGCGCCTACAACTTCGAGGCCGTCGGCCTCTCGCGCTCGATGGTGGCGGAGTATTTCCCCGGCATGCCCTCGCGCATTTCCGGCATCGGCCTCGGCGGCATCCAAAAGCGCGCCTATCGCCAGCACAGCCGCGCCTTCGCGGACGACGTGACGGCGCTGCCCGTGGGCGGTCTCTACCGCTACCGCAAGGGCGGCGAGACGCACGCCCACAGCGCCTCGACGATCCACCTCCTGCAAAGCGCGGTCACGCAAGAGAGCTATCAGCTCTTCCGCCGCTATTCCGACGCGATCTACGACATGCCGCCGACCAGCTTGCGGCATCTGATGGGCTTCCGCCCGCGCGGCCTTAACGCCATCGCGATGGAAGAGGTGGAATCGATCACGGAGATCAGAAAGCGCTTCGTGACGCCGGGCATGTCCTTGGGTGCGCTCGGACCTGAGGCGCACGGCACGCTGAACATCGCCATGAACCGCATCGGCGCGAAGTCGGACAGCGGCGAAGGCGGCGAAGATCCCGCACGCTTCAAGCCGCAGCCGAACGGCGACAACGCGAACTCCGCGATCAAGCAGATCGCCTCCGGCCGCTTCGGCGTCACCGCCGAATACCTGAACCAGTGCCGCGAGATCGAAATCAAAGTCGCCCAAGGCGCAAAGCCGGGCGAGGGCGGTCAGCTGCCTGGTTTCAAAGTGACGGAGATGATCGCGAAGTTCCGCCACGCGACGCCGGGCGTGATGCTGATATCGCCGCCGCCGCATCACGACATCTACTCGATCGAAGACTTGGCGCAGCTGATCTACGATCTGAAGCAGATCAACCCGCACGCCCGCGTGTGCGTAAAGCTCGTCGCCTCCACCGGCATCGGCACGATCGCAGCCGGCGTCGCGAAGGCCAAAGCCGACATCATCCTGATCTCCGGCCACTCAGGCGGCACCGGCGCCTCGCCGCTGACCTCGATCAAATACGCGGGCGTCCCCTGGGAGATGGGCCTCACCGAGGCGAACCAGCTGCTCACGCTGAACAACCTGCGCCACCGGGTCGTGCTCCGCACCGACGGCGGCCTGCGCACCGGCCGCGACATCGTCATGGCCGCGATGATGGGCGCGGAAGAGTTCGGCATCGGCACCGCGGCGCTTGTCGCCATGGGCTGCATCATGGTGCGCCAGTGCCATTCGAACACGTGCCCCGTCGGCGTCTGCACGCAGAACGA
>CAZXMM010000127.1:0-1437 GCA_964641255.1 uncultured Gammaproteobacteria bacterium
AAAGGAAAAATGAATCACGTCCTCGAAGTTTCCGATTTGAAAAAACGTTACGGCGACCTCGTCGCCGTTGATGGCGTGAGTTTCAACGTCAACCGTGGTGAAGTCTTCGGCATTCTCGGGCCGAATGGCGCGGGCAAAACCACGACGCTGGAGATGATCGAAACGCTGCGCCCGCCTGATTCCGGTCGCGTGCTGCTCGACGGCATCGATGCTCAGCAGGAGCCGCAGAAAGTCAAACAACGCATCGGCGTGCAATTGCAGGCGTCGTCGTTCTTCGACAAGCTTTCGCTGACGGAATTGTTACTGCTCTTCGGCGAAATGTACGGGCGGCAAGTTGATGCGTTGGCGTTGCTTGATGAAGTGGAATTGCGCGACAAAGCGAAGTCGTATGTGGTGCAACTTTCCGGCGGGCAGAAACAGCGTTTCTCCATTGCCGCGGCGCTGGTGAATGATCCTGTCATTCTTTTTCTCGACGAGCCGACCACCGGATTAGACCCGCAGGCGCGCCGCCATTTGTGGGGCGTCATCAAACGCATTCGGAGTGAAGGCAAAACCATTGTGATCACCACGCATTACATGGAGGAAGCCGAAGAGTTGTGTGACCGCGTGGCGATCATGGATTCCGGCAAGATCGTCGCCAACGCGCCGCCGCAGGAATTGGTTCGCCAATTGCTATCCAAAGGCTTCAAGAAAGAACGCGTCGAGCGTTTAGCAAATTTGGAAGACGTGTTTTTGGACTTGACCGGACACTCATTACGGGAAGATTAAATGCGCCTCAAAATAAAATTGATGCTGGCGTCTTTCAAGATGTTCATCCGGCAGCGGGAAGCGATCATCTGGACGATTCTCCTGCCGCTCTTCATGGTGTTCTTATTTAGCTTCGTCAAATTCGACGGGCTGGGCAGCGTGAAGGTTGGGATTGTCAATCATTCGTCGGATTCGACGCTCGTCAATATTCTCAAACCGATTCAAGCGTTGAAAATTTCTGCAGGCCGTGAAGACGACGAACTGGCGCGCTTAAAAAAGGGCGAACGCGCCTTGGTGCTTGTCATTCCCACCTCATTTCAACCCGCCGGACAAGACTCGTTGACGCTTTATCTCAACGCCGAAAAACCGCAGGAAACCCAAGCCGGAAAATTGATCGTGCAGCGCGCGCTGGACGAGTTGGTTTTTCAGCAAAATTCTCTGCCGCGCCATGCGCTCCGCACCGAGCTGGTCAACAGCCGCAATCTTTCGTATATTGATTTTCTGCTGCCGGGCATTTTGGCGATGTCCATCATGCAAGGGGGCATTTTCGGCGTCGCCTTCGGTTTTGTGATTTTAAAAAAGCGCGGCATTCTTCGCCGCTTGCTCGTGACGCCCATGCAGACCAACGATTTTATTATCGCGCAAGTGGCAACGCGTCTGCTGGTTTTATTGGCGCAGATTCTCGTGATG
>CAZXMM010000128.1:0-1437 GCA_964641255.1 uncultured Gammaproteobacteria bacterium
AGCATATTCATCTCGGCGCGGGTTTGTTCTTCCGCCAAAACGATTTCCAAATACGTGCGATGCGCGTCCAAAACTTCCAGCGCGCTCGCGCCGCCGCCGGCATATTGCGCCTGCAAAATATCGTATTGCTCCAAAGCTTTTTGGCGGCTCGCTTGGAGCAAATTTAATTTTTCAATCGCCGCGCGATACTGCTGCGCATTGGTTTGATAGGCCGTATCGAAACTGCGGCGCAACACTTCGAAATCAGCTTGCAGCGCATTCATGGCGGCAATCTTTTGCCCGACGCGCGCGTTGGTGGCGCCGCCGTTCCAAAGCGGGAGCTCGAATGAAAGCCCCGCATGAAAACCGAAAATGTGCGGTGAATCCGTTTCAATAAGTTGGTGGCGCGACGTCCAGCCGCCGGCGTTGCCGAAAGCGGAGATTGCCGGCGCGCGTTCGGCGCGGGCGAGTTGAATTTCCAATTTGGCGGATTCAATATTGAAACCAAATTCTTTGAGATCGGCATTGCTCGCGAAACGTTCCGGCGCCGCGGGCAGAGCCACCGAATCTTGAATCGCAATTGTGGTGTCGAGGGGCAACCCGAGAGGCTCGAGCAGACGCTTCTCCGCCATCGCGACGGCGAGGCGCAGATCGTTGAGCGCGATGGTTTCGGCTTGCAATTGCAGCTCGACTTTCATCACGTCGGTTTTCGGGGCCGCGCCGCCGTGCGCGAGCGAACGCACGGTTTCGAGATACGTTTGCAAATCTTTGAGGCTCGCTTCCGTGAGCGCGAGTTGCTCTCGCGCGCGCAACAAATTAATGTAGGCCAAGCGCACGTCGAGGCGCACTTCCGCGGCGGTTCGGGATTTGGCGCTCGCCGCTTGTTGCAAGTTTATCGCGGCTTGTTGTTGGAGCGGCTTGATCGCGCCGTCGTAAATCGGCTGCTTGATTTCCAACAGGCTCTCATATTCGCCGCCGTCGGTGAGCGCGGGATCGAGGCCGGACGCGAAGGAAGCGCCGGCGGCCAAATTGAGATTCGGCTTGCGCAATGCGCCGGTTTCTTTGATTCTCTGCTCCGCGGCGCGCACGCCAAATCCCGCGGCAGCGAGCCACTGATTTTTTTGCAGCGCGAGACGAAGGCAATCATCCAATGAAAGCGTTTGCGCGCGTATTTGTCCGCCGGCAACGAACAAGACAAGATAAAGGAGCCTTAAAGAGAGAGGGGAAGAGAATCGAATGTGCAATCTCATTTTGTGCTCTGGTAAAGTCAATATAAAATTTCTCCGACAGCCTCGCTATAAATAAATATACATATTGGGGCAACGCAGATTGTCATGCTGCCATCATATTCCAGTAAAATCAGTGTCATTTTTCAGGAAAATCATTTTACATCGACGCCATAGTTGACTTTTGCCCTCGCCATTCGCGCCACGTCTCCATCCACTGAAACACCACCGG
>CAZXMM010000129.1:0-1437 GCA_964641255.1 uncultured Gammaproteobacteria bacterium
GCCGCTGCTCCGGGGTGACGTAGCGGATGCCGCTGTGGAGGTGCTCGGTGTTGTACCAGCGGACGAAGTCGGTGGCCCATCGGCGAGCGTCGTCGAGGTTCTCGAATCCGCGAGCCGGGAACCCCGGGCGGTACTTGGCGGTACGGAAGAGTGCCTCGGCGTGAGCGTTGTCGTTGGACACGCGCGGTCGCGAGTAGGAAGGCTCGACGCCGAGCCAGTGGAGCATGGCGAGGACGGTGGTCGCCTTCAGGGTAGCGCCGTTATCGCCGTGCAGGACGGGCTTGTCGGCCAAGGCATGCAGGCCTTCGGCGATCGCTGTCCGGCGGAGCAGATGAGCGGCATGGTCGGAATGGTCGGTGGGCTCGACGGTGAAGCCGACGATCTTGCGGCTGAAGAGATCGAGGATCAGGTAGAGATAGAACCACTGTCCGATGACCGCGGTGGGCAGATAGGTCATGTCCCAGCACCACACCTGACGCGGGCGGGTCGCGGTATGCGTCGTCGGCGGCTTGGGCGCGGCCATGGGCGCGCGGGCGCGACCGCGGTGACACACTTGGTCGTGGGCGCGCAAGACGCGGTAGAAGCTCGATTCACTGCCGACATAGCGGCCCTCGTCGGCCAGCTGCGGAACGATCCGTGCCGGCGGCAGTTCGGCAAAGCGCGGTTCATTGGCCACCGCGAGGATCTCGGCGCGCTCCTCGTCGCTGAGGGCATGCGCCGGACGCGGTCGCGTGGCCAGCGGACGGCCGTCGCCACGCAGGCCGTCGCCGGCCTTCCAGCGCTGGTAGGTCCGCCGATCGATGCCCACCAAGGCGCATGCAGCGTCCCTCTGAGCACCCTCCTGGCAAGCTGCGTCGATCTGGGCTCTCATCGCCTGGCGATCTTCCCCACGGATCATTCGTCCGCGGCCCCGGGGAAGATCGCCGAGAGCTTTTTTGCGAGGACCAGCAGGGCAGCGGTTTCCGCCAGCGCCTTCTCCTTGCGCAGCAGTTCCCGCTCCAGTTCCCGGATCCGCTTCTTGTCGGCGCGGGTTTCGCCAGGACGCGCTCGCGCCTCCCCCGGATCGGCTAACGCCTGCGTCGCTTCATCCCGCCAGCGCTCGAGTTCGCTCGGATACACGCCATGCTCCCGGCACCACGCGCTGCGTTCCGTGTCCTTCAGGGCAGCGGTCGCGATCACCGCTTCCAGACGCCCCACCGCGGTCCAGCTCCGCTCGCCAGTCGGCCGGGACAGCGCCTCGGCCCGCCATCGTTCCAGCGTCGCCACCGAGATCCCGACGTCCCGGGACACCCATTCGATCGCCGAACTCTCGGGCGGCAGAAGCTTGGCCACCACCCGATCCTTCAGTGCCTGACCGTATCTCGCCATCGTTCTTGCCTCCTTCTCGCCCTCAGGTCTCAGATCCTATCTTTGTGACAACTAGTCTGACACAGAGGG
>CAZXMM010000130.1:0-1434 GCA_964641255.1 uncultured Gammaproteobacteria bacterium
AGCCACCGTAACTGCTGCCGACCCCGTAACCATTAATGCCAGCGCCACAGCCTTGTGCCAGGGAACATCGGCCACACTTACAGCCAACAGCAACAATGCAAACTACAGCTACTCCTGGAGCCCCGCTACAGGACTTAGCTCCACAACAGGTGCTTCGGTTACTGCCACACCTCTTGTTCCAACAACCTACACCGTGGTTGCTACCGATGGTACATGCGGTGCCATTGATTCGGTTTACATTAACGTGGGCCCGGCATCTGTTGCCGGCATTGCCTCGGCAAGTTCTGACACCATTTGTGCAGGAACCACCGCCACGCTTGTTTTAACCGGAAGCACAGGAACCATACAGTGGCAAAGCAATACCGGTGCAGGATGGGTTAACGAAACCGCTGCCGGATTCGACTCTTCGGTGTTTGTGGTTTCACCTTCGGTATTTACCCAATACCAGGCCATTGTTACCAGCGGAGGTTGTGCTCCTGATACCACCATTACCCTATCAGTTGATGTACTCTCCATTGCCAACCCAACCACCGTTAACGATACCCTTTGCGGCCCCGGTGCCGTAAACCTTGCCGCTGCAGGAGCCGGTAACTTAAACTGGTATGCCAATGCAACTGGCGGAAGTTCAATAAACACAGGCACCAGCTACTCGCCTGTGCTTGCCACCACCACAACGTATTATGTTGAAGCATCAGCCGGTGCCACTTTTAATGTGGGTGCTGCCAACCTTGCCATTGGCAATCAGCTTACATCCGCTGCCCTTGATTATGGTTTGCAGTTTGACTGCAGCAAGCAATGCATCCTGCAACGCGTGTATATCAGCGCAGCGCAAACAGGTACTATTACTGTAAACCTGCGCGCCTCACAAGGCGGGCCCGTGCTGGCAACTGCCACGCAAAACGTAACTGCCTTTACCGGTCAGCAACCTATGGACTTGGGCTTTAGCATTAGCCCTGGCACAGGCTACCGCCTTGAACTGCAAACAGCCAGCGCTCAACTTTACCGCAATTCTACAGGGGCTGTATATCCTTACACCACTGCCAACTGCCCAATTACCATTACCGGTTATGTAAATCCAGCTTTTGCAACTGGCGCTTTATATTACTGGTTTTACGACTGGGTGGTGGATGACGGATGCCACAGCAACCGCATTCCGGTTACCGGTGTTATTAACCCTGTTCCTGCTGTGCCTACCATCAGCCAAATTTTTAATACGCTGGTGTCATCTGCCACTTCGGGCAATCAATGGTACTTAAACGGAAACCCTATGCCCGGTGAAACAGGGCAGGCACTGTTTGTAACACAGCCCGGCAACTACACCGTGGTGGTTACCAACTCAAGCGGTTGCTCGGCTACTTCGGCTGTGTTTACTGTTACGGTGGTTGGCATTAATCAACTGGCGCAAAATACTTTTAATGTTTATCCAAATCCTTC
>CAZXMM010000131.1:0-1430 GCA_964641255.1 uncultured Gammaproteobacteria bacterium
CGAACGCGAGCGACGACTTCCCCGAACCCGACAACCCCGTAATCACGACGAGCTGATCGCGCGGGATCTCAACATCCACGTTTTTCAGATTGTGCTCGCGCGCCCCGCGAATGGAGATGTTCTTCTGCATCAGCCTGACTAGCTTGTCCGATCGTGCCACGACTCAACGCCCTCAAAAACGTCCGCCGCTCTTAAACCGCTCGTAAGAACAGAACAAGAACTATTCGGAGCGTCCCCCACCGGGCGCGCCATCAATCCGGGGGGTAACGCACTCGTCAAGTGACAACGCAAGGCGAAGTCGCGCACTGGCAGAAGCGGACCTGAAAATAGCAGGTCCTGACGTGTGGACATGTTGATTTGTCCATGCGCGAAATCCTAGCCTGCTCGCTCAACAGCAAAGGTCATACGATGAGAGCTTCAGCGCTCGCGTTTGCCGCTCTCGTACTCGTCAGCACGTGCCTTTCCGCTTTCGCGGAAAGCGAGAAATCGACGCCATACGCGACGCTGGACGAGATTTTTTCCCGCGTGACCGCTGCGGCAAAGTACAAGCATGTGGAGGTCTTCGCACAGATCAGTCCGCACAACCCGGCGCGCAAGCCCCAGGACTTGGTTTTCACGATCGAGGCCCAGTCGGGACACTTGAAGCTTCCCTGCGATGCGCAGGGTCGCATCAACTGGCCCTCGTCGGAATCGCTGAGATCGGAGAATCCGCCAGTTCGCATCAACGTACCGCAGTCCGAGAAACTCAGCATGAAGGTGGGCGTCAACGCCGTGGTTGCGGATCGGATGCGTTTCACCACGGACGAACTTCGCGCAAGTCTGGCCGACGCCGACGCGTTGATCGCCGATCAAGCTGGGATGCTGTCGTGGTTCGCGCCGAAGTTCACCGCATTTGTTGTCACGTGCGGAACCGGTTGCTCCGCCACGGTCGGTGCGGGCGCGGCTGTCGGAAAGACGCTGGCGGCCGACGCTACTGGCCAACTTACGTTGCCGATACAATCGGGCTGGGCCAAGCGCGCGGAGACGATCACGCTCTCCAAACCCGCCGTCGAAATCACGTTCAAGACCGATTGAGTTTCGCCCATGCGAGCGGCGCAAATCGCATGCCCTCCACAGAATTTGCCCTTGACTTGCAGAACATAACAAGAACAAGATGCTGGCGAACGAAGAAGAGCCGGTGGTTAATAGCCGCCGATTAAGCGCGAAACGAGGAGTGAGAGAGATGGCAGGCGTCAACAAGGTGATCTTGGTTGGAAACCTGGGTGCGGATCCGGAGGTGCGTCAGCTGCCGTCGGGAGAGCCGGTCGTGAACCTGCGCGTCGCGACCTCGGAATCCTGGCGCGACAAGAACTCGGGCGAGCGCAAGGAAAAGACGGAATGGCACCGCGTGGTGATCTTCAACGAGAACCTCGCGAAGGTCGCCGAGAAGT
>CAZXMM010000132.1:0-1422 GCA_964641255.1 uncultured Gammaproteobacteria bacterium
TGGGGCCGTAGTCACCTACGCATTTCGCCTAAGCCCGGCGAGCTACACCGTTAGCGGAAGCGATATCGCGACTTTCACGCCGCTTACGGCGACGCAAATTGCTACAGTTCGCGCAGCATTGCAGACCTGGTCCGAAATCTCCGGCATCACCTTCGTCGAAGTAAACCCCGGCGGGTATTCGGATAACGCGACAATCCTCTTTGCGAACTACACCGACGCAACGGACGGCGCAGGCGCATTCGCCTTCTTCCCCGGGTCAACTGCAAGCACCGCCCAAGCGGGCGACGTTTGGCTGAACACGAATTCCATTCCCACGGGTGCAGCCATCACCCCCGGCAGCTATGCGTTCAACGCGATTGTGCACGAAATCGGCCACGCAATCGGACTATCGCACCCCGGCGACTACAACGCCGGACCGGGTCAGACCATCACCTACGCCAATAGCGCTCAATTCACGGAAGACTCGAACCAGTACACCGTGATGAGCTATTTCGACGAGTCGAACACCGGCGCTCAGCTCTTCGGTCACCCGGAGACTCCGATGATGTTCGATATCTTGTCCGCTCAAAACATTTATGGCGCGAACCTCACCACGCGCAGCGGCAACACGACCTACGGATTCAACTCGAACGCCGGCGGCGTCTATGACTTCGCGACAAATCCGTCACCCGCCCTCACCATTTGGGACGGCGGTGGCACAGATACAATTGACGCATCCGGCTTCACGCAAAATCAAACGATTGACCTCAACGAAGCCAAATTCTCGACGATAGGTGGCGCAACCCAGAACGTGGCGATTGCGCTCGGGGCCGTAATCGAAAACGCAATCGGCGGCACCGGCAACGATACGTTACACGGCAACGGCGTCGCTAACCGGCTCGAAGGCAACGCTGGCGCCGACACGCTGAACGGCAACTCCGGAAACGACACACTTATCGGCGGCGCCGGCGCGGACACTCTGAACGGCGGCGCGGACGCCGACACTTTGATTTTTGGCGACGGCCAAGACATCGCGGCCGGCGGCGCAGATCTAGACACCTTCCAGCTCCAATTCGTGCCCTCTCCCGGCCTCCAAAGTTCGACCATCTCGGACCTCGCCGTTGGCGAGTCGATCACTTGGCGGGCATTACAAACCGTTATCGTCAATGGCAGTCCCGTTCAGCTTGCCGGTCCAATTGTCTCGGGGAACGGTACCTCCACCGGATTGAACCAGGTTGAGTATGCCGTAGCGGGCGGCACGACCACATTGTACTTCGGTCTCGACGCGACGGCCGGATCCGATTTCAACCTGGCGATCACCGGCACATTTTCGCTCGATCAATTCGTCGTCGAACAAAATGATGCAGCCAGCGCGACATTGCGGCTGGCGGATGGGCCCACCTACTCCTTATCCCCGGCCACGACGAGCGTGAGCGAAGGCGT
>CAZXMM010000133.1:0-1420 GCA_964641255.1 uncultured Gammaproteobacteria bacterium
CGAGCGGTCGAACGTCAAGCATCAGCGGGCGCGCGCTGAAGTGTCAAGGGTCAAACATGAGCTCTCGGTGCGCGCGCTCCGCTGCATGCGCTAGTTAGGTTGCGTACGGGTACGGACTAGGGACATGGGTGACAAAAAGGTAGGGAGACATGGGTGACACTGTTGGGCATCGATCTCGCCGAGGAGGAGACCCGCGATGCCCTGGAACACGGTGGAGCCAATGGACCAGAAGAAGCAGTTGGTGGCCGATTACCATCGAGACGTGCTGACGGTCGATGAACTGGCCGAGCGGTACGGCGTCTCGCGCAAGACGATCTACAAGTGGGTGGAGCGATTCAGGCAGGACGGTGAGCGTGGGCTCGAGGAGCGGTGTCGCCGGCCGCACCACTCGCCGCATCGGACGCCTGAGGCAATCGTGGAGGAGATTCTCGTCGTGCAGAGGCGACACCGCTGGGGGGCGAAGAAGCTGAGGAGTGTCTTGATGAGGCGTGAGCCTCGAGTCGCGTGGCCGAGCGTGGCGACGTTCACGACGATTCTGGAGCGGCACGGATGTGTGGTGAAGCGCCGGAGGCGACGCAAGCCCGGACATTCCGGCGCGCCATCGTCGCTGCCGGAGGCGCCGAACCTGGTCTGGAGCGCAGATTTCAAGGGCCAGTTCAAGACGCGGGACGGCCGGTACTGCTACCCGCTGACGGTGACGGACAACTATTCGAGGTATCTGCTGGGGTGCCGGGCGCTGAGGTCGACGGCGTGCGCGTCGGCAAAACGGGTGTTTGTGGGCCTGTTTCGCGAGTTCGGCCTGCCGGATCGAATACGGACCGACAACGGGGTGCCGTTTGCGACCGTCTCGCTCGGGCGGATGAGCTCGCTGTCGGGATGGTGGATTCGGCTTGGAGTGATGCCGGAGCTGATCGAGCCCGGGAAGCCGCAGCAGAACGGCCGGCACGAGCGAATGCACCGGACGCTGAAGGCAGATACAGCGCGTCCGCCGGCGGCCAACCTGCGAGCGCAGCAGCGCGTGTTCGACCGATTCAGAGAAGAGTTCAATAAGGAAAGACCCCACGAGGCGCACGCTCTTCGCCCACCGAGCGACTTCTACACGCCGTCGGCAAGACCGTACCCGGAGAAGTTGCCGCCGCTCGAATATCCGGCGCATTTCGAGAAGCGATACGTCTCTTACAACGGCGGTATGAAGTGGAAGTCTAACTGGGTGTGTGTGAGCCGGATCTGCCAGGGCGAGCACATCGGGCTCGAAGAAGTCGACAACGAAGTGTGGGACGTTTACTTTGGACCCCTGAGAATAGGCAGGTTCTACGAGCAGCTGATGAGGATCAAAGACGACACCGGACGCCTGTTCCGGCACCAGAAAATGTAACCCATGTCTCTATACCTTTTTGTCACCCATGTCCCCGTCCGCTCA
>CAZXMM010000134.1:0-1418 GCA_964641255.1 uncultured Gammaproteobacteria bacterium
TTCACCGCGAACGAAGGCGATACGCGCGAATACACCAATTACGTCGAAGAAGTGCGCATCGGTTCGGCCAAACTCGATAGCGTCGCTTTTCCCAACGGCGCCGCGCTGAAAACAAATGCCAATCTCGGCCGTTTGAAAATCACTTCTTCACTGGGCGACACGGACGGCGACGGTGACTACGACAAGCTGTATACTTTCGGCGGCCGCTCGTTTTCGATTTGGGACACGAACGGCAATCTGGTTTTTGACAGCGGCGATGATTTTGAGCGCCTCACCGCGCAGCTCATGCCCGGCGCGTTCAATTCCGATCATTCCGCGAATAATTCATTCGACACGCGCAGCGACGACAAGGGCCCGGAGCCGGAGGCGATTGCCGTGGGCTGGATCAACAATCGCGCTTATGCGTTTATCGGTTTGGAGCGCATCGGCGGCGTTTTTGTGTATGACGTTACCAATCCCCGCGCGCCGGTTTATGTGACTTATGCCAACCACAGGGATTTTTCGATTAACTTCTCTTCCACAGTCACGCCGGATCAATTGAAAACCGTCGGCGATCTCGGTCCCGAATCCGTGCTGCATATCGCCGCGAGCGAAAGTCCCAACGGCAGCGATTTGTTAATCGTCGCCAATGAAATCAGCGGCAGCGTTTCGGTTTACCAGATTATTGCATTGCCCTCGCTTGCCGAAGTGCGGCAAAAAACCGTCGGCTCAACTTTGGCGGTGCAGGGCGTGGTCACGCGCGCCCGCGGCCGGCTCGCGCGCATTCAGGATAAAACCGGCGCTGTCGCAGCTTTTCAAACCAGCGGCGCGTTTCGTACGGCGATCACGAATGGTGAGGTGCGCAGCGGCGATTTGCTGCGGGTTTCGGGAAGAGTCACGCAATTCAACGGGTTGTTGGAGATCGATAACATCACTTCATTCGAAGTGGTGAGCCGCAACAATGCTTTGCCCGAGGCAACGCTCGTCACGCTCGACGAACTGATGAAAAACGGCGAAGCTTACGAGAGCAAGCTGATTTATCTCGACAATCTCTCGATCAACAATCTCGGCGACGCCACGTTTCAAGCCAACAAGAATTATCCGTTGATCGACGCCAGCAATAACTCCGGTACGGTGACCTTGAGCACATTTGGCGGCACGGATATCAACCTCGCCGGCAAAGCTATTCCAACAAAGACTTTTGATTTCAAAGGCGTGCTGGGTGATTTCAACGGCAGCTATCAACTCATTCCGGTCGAAGCCACGGATGTCATCGAGGTCACGTATCCGGCCTCGGCGGTAGCGACGGCGCCGAAAGTGATTTATGAGCGCAATGGCGTGAAAGTTTTTAACGGCGGCTTCGGCTCCGGCATGGCGCCGCATCCGTATTTGGATGGGCATTTTTATTTGATGACCGACCGCGGCCCGAATTTCGAGAG
>CAZXMM010000135.1:0-1413 GCA_964641255.1 uncultured Gammaproteobacteria bacterium
CGGAAAAGTGCCGGTGTCATTCGCGCTCCATTCAGGTGATGCGAAAGCGACGATGTGGTTGCCGATCTATGACGGCTTCAAGAACATCAACGTCGCGCCGACCGACGGCATTGTGGTCGCGCTCGAAGATCATCTTCATCAAATGCTCAACGGATTGCCGGACCCTGTGATTACGCGTTGGATCGGCCATTGGCGCGGCTTTGATCCATTCACGAATATGTTTGCCTACGAAGGCGGACCGCAGCCGCCGGCCAATCTTCTGCCGCCGAATGACGCCGTTGTTATTCCCTACACGCTCAATCGCGTGCGGTGGACGTTCGATTGGGTGCTCGCGAACTTAAATGCCGATCCCGACCGCGTCGCGATGTTTGGGCACAGCGCCGGCGGCATGGGCAGCATTTTATTTTCGCACGTCTATCCCGAATTACTCTCGGTGGTGAATCTGTTCGATCCCGGCATTGGCGATTTTCCCAATTCACCGAGCCTTTGGAGAATGGTGGGATCGCCCGTGCAAAATTTGCCGACGACTTTGCGGAATCGCGCCGGCACGACAGTGCGCATCTACGACATGTTTCAACTCAACACCAGCCTCGGCCCGCAACGCGACTTCGCTTTCACTCGCGTGTATTTCGGCAAGCGCGAGGAGAATTGGGTGAGTGATGACAATCGCAATTTCAAATCCGATGCGATTGAAGCCGCGCGCACCGCGGATTCTCTTGGTAACGGCGTTGCATATCATTGGGATTTGCGCCAGCACGGTGTCGACAAATGGAATTATGTGTTCATGCGTCCCGATTGGACCACGGCCGATTATTGGGTGCCGACGGTGAATGAGCAAACGCGGCGCGACGACGCTGCCAATCAAACGCGCTATCGCGTCAAGCAATCGTATCCGGCGTTTTTCAATTTGCGGAACTATGCCGGACACGGCGTGATTGGCACGGTGATTTACGACGGCACGATTCCTTATGACGGCTCGCCAAATTACGACGGCACGCTGACACCGGAAGATCGTCTGCCGCCGTTTACGGGCGACAAACGCGGCACGTGGGGCGGCTACTTTGATTGGTTGAATGATGCAACCGGCCCCAACGCGCTGATCGACGCGCCCGGCCGCTGGGAATGCACGATGTTTCTCGAAGGCCCGAATAATCCGATTGGCTTCGCGAATGCCGCGGTGGACGTGGCGCCGATGGGCGAACTGGTTGCCGATATCGCGATTCGCAAACCGCAAAACTTTTTGCCGCCGAAAGGGCGCAGCTTGAATTGGCGAGTGACGCGCCTCAGCAACGGCGCGGTTTTGCAGAGCGGCACGGCAACAGTTGGGAATGATGGACTGGTGACGATCACCGGTGTGAAAATTTTCAAAGACCCGGATCGCGTACGCCTCAGTGTGAGCGATCCGACGGTGGC
>CAZXMM010000136.1:0-1413 GCA_964641255.1 uncultured Gammaproteobacteria bacterium
CCGTGAACGGAACGAGAATGAGCAAATCGTTAGGGAATGGATTTTTACCGGAAGAATTATTTACGGGCAATCACCCACTTTTAGAAAAGGCCTATCCACCAATCGTAGTGAGGTTCTTTATGCTGCAAACGCATTACCGAAGCACCCTGGATTTTAGTAATGAAGCGCTACAGGCATCGGAGAAAGGATTGAAGAGACTTTGGGATGCATATGAGGTGCTGATGAAATTGGAAAATAATAATGTACAAAATGCAGGCGATGCAGAGCTTGATAGCAAAGTGAATAAACTGGTTGCCGAATTCGATGAGTTCATGAATGATGATTTAAATACAGCTAAAGTTCTGGGCAGTATGTTCGAGCTGGTTCCGGTCATCAATTCCATCAAAGACGGATTAATTAAAACAAATGCAATCTCGGCTACTACATTACAATTGCTGCAGCAAAAATTCAAGGACTACATTGAAAATGTTTTTGGCTTAAAGAATACTTCTGCCAGTAATGATACATTGAATGGTGTGATGGAGCTACTGATAGATATACGGAAGGATGCTAAAACAAAAAGGGATTTTGCAACCAGCGATAAGATACGCAATCAGCTGGCTGCTATCGGCATCAATATAAAGGATGAAAAGGGAGGAGAAATGAGCTGGAATGTAGAGTAGTTTTATACCACAAAGATTCACAAAGTTTTTTGCGCAAACCTGCCTGCGGTAGGCAGGGAACACAAAGCGCCTCCGTGTAACTTTGAGTTTACTTTGCGTACCTCTGTGACACAAAGAAATATGGAACACATTATACATCTTTCGAAAGATAAAAAACTAAAAAAGATCATCGATCTTCAAAAGCCTTATGTTTTAAAGAAGAGGAATAATGTCTATCTCTATCTCTGCTATTCCATCATGAGCCAGCAGCTCAGTACCAAAGTAGCTGATGTGTTTCATCGCCGCTTCATTGAATTATATGGAGGAAATGAACCAACCGCTGAACAAATTACAGCAACCTCATTTGAAACACTACGGGGTATCGGGTTAAGTAATGCCAAGGCGAACTACGTACTCAATGTGTGCTATTTCTTTATTGAAGAAAAGATAACCGATGCAAAACTGCATAAAATGAGCAACGAAGATGTGATAAAACACCTTACCAGAATAAAAGGCGTGGGACAATGGACAGTAGAAATGGTGTTGATGTTTGCATTGGGAAGGGAAGACGTTTTCGCCGTGGACGACCTGGGTATTCAGCAGGCGGTATGCAAACTTTATAATGTGGATGCAACAGATAAAAAAGCAATGAAAGAAAAAATGATTGCTGTTTCAAAAAAATGGAGTCCTTACCGGACCTATGCCTGCCGTTATTTGTGGGGATGGAAGGACAATGTACCTGAGCCTAAAAAGCAATCAAAGAAATAATTTC
>CAZXMM010000137.1:0-1411 GCA_964641255.1 uncultured Gammaproteobacteria bacterium
AACCGGGTCATCGTCGGGTCGGTGACCGTGATGGGCTTGCCCGCCCGGATGAGCGACCGGAAGAGCGGGACGATGGAGCCGCGGGATCCGACGACGTTGCCGTAGCGGACGACGTTGTAGCCGTAGCTCGTCGTCAGTTGCTCGGCGATGAACTTGCTGGCACCCATGACGCCGACCGGCTCGACAGCCTTGTCGGTGGACAGGAGGACGACCCGTGCGCCGGCCTCCTGCGCCTCGATGCAGACGTTCTCCGTGCCGAGGATGTTGGTGCGGACCGTCTCGCCGGGGTTGGCCTCGGACTGCGGGACTTGCTTGAGGGCCGCCGCGTGGAAGACGCTGCTGACGCCGCGCATCGCCCGGCGGACGCTGTCCCGATCGCGCACGTCACCCAGGACGTACTCGACGTCGGGGAACTCCAGCGCCATCAGGCGCTGCTTCTCTTCGTCCCGGCTCAGGACGCGGATGTCTGCGGTCCCGTAGATGGAGCGGATGTAGGCGTGGCCGAAGGACCCGGTCCCGCCCGTGACGAGGACGGTCATCGCTTCGCCCTCGCCTTCGACCGGCGCTGTTGCCGGGTCGGCTTGAGCGCGGACTCGATCTCCGCTTCCAGTTCGGCCAGGTACGGCACCCAGCCCGTCTCGAAGACGGTGTCGGCGTTGTATTGCTGCGCGTTGGCGAGCGAGGCGTCGCGGATGCTCTGGTCGCCTCGGGCCTCGTAGGCGGCCTCGAGCGCCCGGTTGATGGACGGGATGAGCGGCGTCGCCAGCATCGAGCCCTGGTTGGCGTCGTAGTACGGTTGCCACTCGACCAGCCAGCCGGGGCCGACCAGTTCGGTCGAGGCGGCGAAGTCCGTGACGATGACCGGGCAGCCGGTGGCCTGCGCCTCGATGGTCGGGACGCCGAAGCCCTCGCCCATCGACGAGGCCAGCAGGACGTCGCCGCCCGTGTAGATCTCCGCGAGGTAGTCCTGGTCGAAGCGGCCCGTCTTGTAGCGGTACTGCGGGGCGAAGAGCAGCCGGTCCGGGGCGAGGCCCCAGATGGTGGCGAGTCGCCCGAGTCCCGGCGACTGGAAGCCGTCGATCTCGGTGTGGACGTAGGCGATGGCGTCGTCGTGCTTGCTGAAGAAGACCGACAGCGCCCCGAACATCTCGGACCACGCCTTGCGGCTCGGCGAGTTGCCCTTGTTGGCGGCGTTGATGACGACGACGAACGCCCCGTCCCAGCCCTTGCGCTTGCGGATCGCGTCCCGGTCGCGGGGGTAGTAGACGGACGGCTCGTAGGCGTGCGGGATGAACGTCGAGGCGACGCCCTGGTCGGCGAGCGCCTTCTGGCCGAAGCGGCTCATGGCGATCGTGCGGTGCTCGGCGCACCACTCGACGACCTTGGGCGGGGCCGGCAGATGGTCCACCGG
>CAZXMM010000138.1:0-1404 GCA_964641255.1 uncultured Gammaproteobacteria bacterium
GGCCGGAAGCGCCGCCGGTGACGACGGCGGCGACGGTGTTGTCGATTTTCATGGGACGGGATCCTTCAGATGTGAATTGCGGTCAGGCTTCTTGGCACACGCTCGCCCGCGCTGTCACGTCCGCTAGAAACGCATCAGTTGCCCGAGGCGGACGGAGAGCTGGGTCGTTGAGGACCGGTAGTGTTCCCCGTCGATCAGATCGCCCGATTCCCCAAGGGAAACGAAGAACTCTGCTCCCGGATCGTACTCCCAACGGTAGCGGGCGGAGAGGCCGAAGGCCTGGCTGATGTTGTCGTACTGAATCTGCGTACGCAGCTGCATGTCCGGGGTGAAGTTGAGGTTCACGTTCATGCCGTAGACCTGAATCTCAACGTCACCGGTTGGCAACTGGATGTTGATGAACTGGTGCTCGGCGCCGATCTCCCAAGTCGAATCGGGACGCCAATTGACGTAGGCAAAGGTTCCAAATCGCCGTCCGCCGAACCAGTCGCAGCAGCGAACCGAAAAGCCGCCCGAGATCGGACGGCCGATCGACGTGTTCACGTCGATGACGGCCGCGTTCCATTCGTACTCGCCGGCGGGGATGAGCACGCCCCTAGGCAGGAAAAATCCGAATGGAATATCCTCCAAATTGTTGAAGATCGTGACGGCGAAATTGTCGGTGTCTTGGGTTTGCAGTTCGAAGAACACGCCGTTCTCGCGCGTCTCCAAGTGGTCGTTCAGATCGGTCACGAAGTTGTAGAATGTGCCGACATTCCAATTTCTGATCCAGGAGTCCTTGGGACGCTCGATCCAGAAGAAGGCGCCGTCGTAGGAACGGATCCCCGGCCGGTTCACGAAGCCGAGGGCGGGCGAGAAGTCCGCTCCGACTTCTTTGAACTGAAAGCGCGCCCCGAACGGCTCGTTCGGGAAATTGATCCGCGTCCCGAACGCATCGTCGTCTCCAAACGCGCTCGAGAAGCTGCGCTCGTAGAAGAAGTCGGCCTGAATCTGCTTGCCGGGAATCCAGGTCGCATTGCGGAACTGAAAGTCCGCGCCGCCGACCGTGTTCTCGGTTGCGCCGGTCGGATCGCCGTTCGTGAACACGACACCGAGTTTGGATTCGTCGAGAACCGGCAGTGTAAAACGCGCTGCGGACAGGATTTGGTTGTCGGTCGTGGGTGTGCCCGCGGTATCGACGACAAGGGCGCCGATACCGAGATTGCCGAGCTGACCGGACAGTTTTCCGCCGGCGACGATGTCGACGGGTGTACCGTTTACGAGGCCGATGTTGCGCGAGAAAAACGGAATGCCGTTGACGTCGTTGGTCATGTTGCTGCCGCCGAACTCGAACACCGCGGCGTCTTGCAGGAAGAAGTCGCGGGTTTCGGGAAAGAACAGGCCGAAACGTCCGGTGTTGATCTG
>CAZXMM010000139.1:0-1401 GCA_964641255.1 uncultured Gammaproteobacteria bacterium
GAGCGCTTGATGCCGCCGAAGGGGAGGCGGGGGTCGCTCTTGACCATGCCGTTGACGAACACCGACCCCGCCTCGATCTCACGCGTCAGCCGCGCCCGTTCGCCGGCGTCGTTCGTCCACACCGAGGCGCCGAGGCCGAAGACTCTGTGGTTCGCCACCGCGATCGCCTGGTCGAGATCGCGCACGCGGAAGAGCACCGCGACCGGGCCGAACAGCTCTTCGTCCCAGGCCGGAGTCCCCGGCACGGGATCGGCCAGCACCGTCGGGGCGTAGAAGTTCCCGGCGCCCTCGATCGCATGCCCGCCGAGCAGCACCCGGGCACCGCGGGCGACCGACTTGTCGACCTGCTCGGCCAGCTCGTCGCGAATCGCCCGCGTGGCGAGCGGGCCGACCGCGATCTGCGGATCGAGCGGATCGCCGACCGCGAGCGCCGCCATGCCGGCGACGAAGCGCTCCGCGAACCGGTCGTAGATCCGCTCGTGCACGATGAAGCGCTTCGCCGCGATGCACGACTGGCCGTTGTTGATCGTCCGCGCCTTGACCGCCGTCGCGGCCGCGAGCTCGACGTCCGCCGAGGGCAGCACGACGAACGGATCGCTGCCGCCCAGCTCGAGCACCGCCTTCTTGATCTCGCCGCCGGCGGCGCGGCCGACGGCGATCCCGGCGCCCTCGCTCCCGGTGAGGGTGACCGCCGCGATGCGCGGGTCCTCGATCATCCGTCCGATCGCGCTGCTGCCCACGAGCAGCGTCTGGAAGCAGCCGTCGGGCAGGCCGGCGCGCAGGAAGACCTCCTCGATCGCGAGCGCCGACTGGGGGACGTTCGAGGCGTGCTTGAGGATCCCGACGTTGCCCGCCATCAGGGCCGGCGCGGCGAAGCGGAAGACCTGCCAGAAGGGGAAGTTCCAGGGCATGACCGCCAGCACGCAACCCAGCGGGTCGAAGCGCACGTAGCTCTCGCCGGCGTCGGTCGCGACCGGCTCCGGAGCGAGGAAGCGCTCGGCGTGCTCGGCATAGAAGCGGCAGACCCAGGCGCACTTCTCGACCTCGCCGATCGCCGCGCCGATCGGCTTGCCCATCTCGAGGGTCATCAGCTCGCCGAAGCGCCGCTGGTCCGCTTCGAGCACCTCGGCGGCGCGCCGCAGCCGCGACGAACGCTCGGCGAAGGGGACCGTGCGCCAGGTGGCGAATGCGCTCGCGGCAGCGTCGAGCGCCCGCTCGATGTCCTCGGCCGTGGCCGCAGGGAAGACCTTGAGGGTCTCGCCGGTCGCTGGATTGATCGATGCGATGGCCACGGCAGCTCCTCTCGTGGGGGGACCGGGAAGTCAGTCGGGGAGATCGAACCGGGCGGTGATGCCGCGCCGCTCGAGCTCGGCGAAGAAGCGCGCCAGGGGCAGCGCCGTC
>CAZXMM010000140.1:0-1395 GCA_964641255.1 uncultured Gammaproteobacteria bacterium
AAGCGCGCCCGCTGGAACGATCGCGTAAATTTGCGTGTCGGAATTGATGGTGAAACTTGTGGCGGCTACACCATTAAAAGCAACTTGCGTCGCGCCGATAAAATTGCTGCCGGTGATCGTAACCGGCGTTCCCATCGGCCCGCGAGCCGGAGTAAAAGTGGCGATGCCGGGCGGCGGCGCCACCTTGCTGATCACGAAGAAGCTGTCCGGTATCGCGCCATTGATAGCCTTAAAATAGAATTTCGCCAGATTCGGTATTCCATTATAATTGAAGATTCCGAAAAGCGCCCCATATGTGGCTTTTTGCGTCGAAGAATAAATGCTCGCCCACCAATCTCCATCCAACGTTTGCGAACGAATGCTTTTGCCGCCCAATCCCGAGACAAAGACAAACGCGCGGCCTTCATCTTCCGGCGTGCCGGCCTGGTCACGCGTGAGAACTAATGTATCGGAAGCACTGGCAATGATTTGGTTTTGGCAATTGCTCAATAAATGCGTGCGGCTATACGAATGCTCATGGCCGGTCGCAATGATTGCCCCTCCCTGGCGGGATTCTTCGTAAACGCCCCAACCCGTTTCATTCGTTTTGTTCCCGACTTGCATCAGTTGCATATTCTTGTGCCAACTGCTAACGCGCCAAATGGAACTGTCTGCGTCCAGGACGTCGTTAATATAAGCCTCATGACCAGAGCCGGAAACTCCTGGCGCCGTCATCACGAAAAGAATCCCATGAAATTTAAAATAGGATTGGCTGCCCAAATCACCACGCCACGTGAGACCGAGCCGCTGCATCCGCGCCGCCATCAACTCTTGATAGCCGCCGGCGCCGTAGAATTTATCCTCATCATGATTGCCAATGCATGCAAAGTAGGGAAAATCCTCTCCCAAGATGCCATTGATTTGATCGTCCCATCCTTGCGGATCGTCGTTATAATCGAAATCACCCAAGTGCAACACCGCGTTGGCGCCCTCGGTTTTGATGAGGCGCAAAACGTCTTGCGATTTTGTCCCGAGGCCTTGATCGCCGAGAAACGCAATTTTGAAATTGCTTGGGGTGGTTGGCGCCGGCTGCGCATGCAGCGCGCCTGATTGGGCGTGAAACAGCAACATCGCCAGTATGATGCTCCCAAAGCTTCGCGGGCAAAAATACAAGCGCTTCATAAACGTTACTCCCGTGTTGGTCCTGCTCATCAGCTTCATGTGTGCGAATATTTTCATATACCATCATAAAAAGCCGGCGCGTAATGGCTATCAGAAAATGTGCTGGCTTAACTTGGAGATTCCCAGTTTGGCAGAAGGAGAGCAGAGATATTATAATGGAAATAATCTGGAAGGTAGGTGCAGACCCTCTTTAAGATCCGCGAACAACTCATCACCACGCTGACAAAAGCCTAG
>CAZXMM010000141.1:0-1389 GCA_964641255.1 uncultured Gammaproteobacteria bacterium
CCCGTTGCCTCAAAATAAAATGTAACCATAGCCGCGAATAGAGTCCAGCTTTTTTAGAAAAAAGTTTCACCCCTTAAATCGTACCCCCAAAAGCCCGAAGGGCAGCTGGGGTCAGGGCGGCTCACAGATCTGTGGGCGCCGGCGAGGGCATGAAATTAACCTGCGCCAGAATGCGCTGCACTTTCGCCAAGATCTGTTCTTTGAGCTGAAAAGGATTTAAACCTTGAATTTGTTGTCGCAGCATCTGCTTGACGGCTTCCTCGACGTGTGGTGAATCCAGCAGCCGCTGACATGGCGTTTTGGGCGGATCATATTTCTTGATGATCTTTGCCCCGTGGCGAGATTTTTCTTGCAGTTTCACCGAGGGCAAAAAGAAATTAAACAACGACCGCCATTCGGAGGTGTACAGTTCATTGAGTTGTGAGGTGAGCTCTTGGCGGTCGAAGCGGCCATACCCGAGATATTGCCGGATATGCGTCCAGTTTTTTTCTTCGACATGGGCGTTGTCGTTTTTGTGATAGGGTCGTGAACGCGTGAACTGTGCCGGGCGTTGCCGCTGGGTGAGATAGCGTTCCAAATGCCAATTCAAGAACTCGGCGCCGTTGTCGCAATCAAAGCCGAGCAGCGGAAAGGGCAGCGCCGCCTCGATACTTTTGACGGCCTCGAGGACACCCCGCTCGCCCTTGCCCCACACCGCCCGTTGCTCGGTCCAACCGGTGGCAATATCGACGGCGTTGACGGTGAGCACGAACATGCCGGCGGTCGAAGTGCCACAATGCGCGACGGTATCGGCTTCGAGAAAACCCGGCTTGCTTTCATCCCACTGATTGGTTTTGATGGGAATATGGTGTTTGAGAATGGAACCGGGTTTCGTGGTCGATAAACCGTGTTTGTGTTGTCCGAGGCGCTGCGGCTTGAGCAAGCGGTCAATGGTGGAGGCGGAGATGGTTGCCAGCAAGCTTTTAATGACCGCCGAGAGCGTTTCGGGATAATGTGGCAGCCAATTCGGAATCATCGCTTTCAGGCGTTTGCCGCACGCGAGATTGGCGGCGATCCAGAGCGTTTTCAAAAACGTGATCAATTCCGGCTGATGATATTTGGTTTTGCGGCCCCGACGTGGTTTTGGTGAGGATGAATTTTTTGGTAACGGGTGACGCAACACCCGAATGGCATATTTGCGGTTGTAGCCGCAAACTGCACAAAACTCATCCAAGATCGCCTTTTTCTCGGATTTATTCGCCGCCAGATATCGGGATCGGATGGCCGACAGGTATTCTTGCTTGGAGCCGTTGTTCATGATTCGATGCCTCAAATTTTGGGTTACACCAATTATGAGGCAACGACCCCCGCCATCCAAAGCGATGGTTACATTTTTTATGAGTCAATGCG
>CAZXMM010000142.1:0-1389 GCA_964641255.1 uncultured Gammaproteobacteria bacterium
CATCGCGGAGGGCCGTGGCACGATGCGCCGCGGACAATTGAAACACATGCGGCCTATGTCTTTCTGGTAGGTGATCGTGCCTACAAGATGAAGAGGCCGGTCAATCTTGGCTACCTCGATTTCACGTCTTTGGAGCGGCGGCACGCGGCACTCTCCCGCGAACTCATCCTGAACGCCCGCACCGCACCCGCCACATATCTGAAGCTTGTTCCCGTCGTTGAGACCGGGCGCGGACTTGCCCTCGGCGGCGAAGGAACGGTTGTCGAGTGGCTACTTGAGATGCGCCGCTTCGATGACAACGCGCTGCTGGCCGATCTCGCCGATCGCGGTGAACTGCCCGAAGCGACGGTCGAAGCGCTGGCCGCCCATGCGGCCCGCTTTCACGACCGCGCCGAAGCCGTGCCGGACGTAGATTGGCCCGAAGCCGTGGCTCGCATCGCTCGCGAGAACACGGCCGACCTCACAGCCCAACAAGCGACCTTCGCAGAACACGCCCTCGCCAGAGCGATGACAGCGCGTCGGACTTGCATGGAATCCTGCGCCCGCGCTCTCGCGCACCAGTCGGCCGATGTCCGCCGCTGCCACGGCGACATGCACCTCGGTAACGCGTTCGTCGATCGCGGCGCACCCACGCTATTCGATTGCATCGAGTTCGATGACTTCTACGCGACGATACCGCCGCTCTACGACGTCGCTTTTCTCCTGATGGACTTGATCTCCCGCGGTATGCCACGCCACGCAAATCGCGCACTCAATGCCTGGATTATCCATCGCGCGCCGCAGCACTGGCCGGCGGTCATGGCAAGCCTGGCGGCTCTCCCGCTGTATCTCGCCCTACGCGCCGAGATCCGGGCAAAGACGGAGGGCCGCAGACCAGGCGGCGGGCCAAGCGCCAAGCGCTACCTCGGCCTCGTTGAAAGCCTCCTCGCGTGCCAACCGCCACAGCTGATCGCAATCGGCGGCCTATCGGGCACCGGCAAGTCACTTCTGGCCAAAGCGATCGCCTGGCAAGTCGGCGGCGGTGCTGGCGCCGTTCACTTGCGCACGGATGAAATTCGCAAGCGGTTGGCGAACATTCCACTCGACGTGCCTCTGCCGCCAAGCGCTTACACGCAAGCCGCGTCCGACGGCGTCTACGCCCGGCTTGTCGAACTCGCCCAAGGCGCACTCGCAGCCGGATCAACAGTTGTCCTCGACGCCGTGTTCGCGCGCGAGATAGAGCGCGCCTCTGCCGCCGCCGTCGGCCATCGCGCCGGTGTGCGCTTCACCGGCCTCTGGCTTGAGGCCTCACCAGAGATCTTGCTGAAGCGCCTCAACAGCCGCGTCGGCGATGTGTCCGACGCGGACGAAGCGGTCCTGCGCCGCCAGCTAACCTACGACATCGGCACC
>CAZXMM010000143.1:0-1385 GCA_964641255.1 uncultured Gammaproteobacteria bacterium
GAGATATTGTCAATTGTTGTGGACGGCGGAATTGAATTAGGCGGCGGCTTGGTCGAGTGGTAGGCCGTCTTGAAAGAGGACTCCGCGGATGACATCGGGGAGGAGTTTGGCGCCATTCAGTAAGCGCCAACCGCGGGAGGCGCTCTCGGCGAGTTTGAACATCATGGTCAGGGAAGCGATCCGACTGCCGTTGCCTTTGGTGCGACGATGCCGCAGGCGAATGGTAGCGAACGTCGATTCGATCGGGTTCGTGGTCCGCAGGTGTCGCCAATGCTCTGCAGGGAAGTCGTAGAACGTGAGTAGCACGTCGCGGTCCTTGGCCAGGCATTCCGTCACTTGCGGGTATTTGGCGTGATAGTCAGCCACGAAGGCGTCGAATGCTTTTCCGGCCGCTTCTCGCGTGTCGGCCATCCAGATTTGATGCAGCATGTCTTTCGCTTTGGGTTGTTTGTTCTTCGGGAGTTTGTCGAGAACATTGGCAGTCTTGTGTACCCAGCAGCGTTGTACCTTCGTGGTGGGAAAGATCTCGGCGAGCGCCTTCCAGAAGCCCAGGGCGCCATCGCCAATCGCTAACTTCGGCGCGGCGGCGAGGCCGCGACGCTGCACGTCGAGCAGCAGCTCGCGCCACGACTGAGCACTTTCGCGGTGACCATCGGTCATGGCAATCAGCTCCTTTTTGCCGTCTTTTGTCGCTCCCATCAGTACCAGGATGCACTGCCGGTCCTCTTCCAAGCGAATGTTCGTGTGGATGCCATCGGCCCACACATACACGTATTCCTTACCCGCGAGGGAGCGCGCCGACCACTCCCGATACTCCTGCTCCCACACGCTCTTCAACCGCGTGACGGTCGTCGCCGAGAGGCCCGGGCAGTCCGGCCCCAGGATCGCCGCGAGCGCGTCGTGGAAGTCTCCCGTGCTGATCCCTTTGAGGTACAGATAGGGAATCAGTTCCTCGATACTCTTAGTCTTCCGCAGATACGGCGGCAGCAGCTTCGAGTGAAAGCGTTCGCCTTCACCGGCTGCTCGCCGATCATGCACGCGTGGCTGCTCGATGGCAACTTCGCCGACGCCGGTGACGACCTTCCGCTCCGGCAAATGCCCGTTGCGAACCACTTGGCGACGGCCTCGCTCATCGGTGACATGCGCGTGTCGCTCGATCCACTCCGCCACTTCGGCTTCAATGGCCTGCGCGAGCATCTGCTGCGCACCTTGCCGAAGAATTTGCTGCAGCGATTCCCAAGACCCTGGCAACGCAATCGTCGATCCGTTAACTTCCTGCATGGTGGTGTGCTCCTTGGTGAAAAAGGTTCTTTTGCAAAACACTTTCTCGCCAACCACACCGCCTCTTTCAATCACTCAACGTCCACGACTTTCGGTTATATCTC
>CAZXMM010000144.1:0-1381 GCA_964641255.1 uncultured Gammaproteobacteria bacterium
ATAACAGCGCAACGCGTTCTTGAAATCGCCTTTGAGATAATAAGCGAGGCCGAGATGATACCAAATATTCGAATGCGACGTGCTCGTCGGAATGTTGTATTTATTCGGCGCGCCGTCCGGTTCGATCTCATCAGGTACACCTTGAATCAGTTTCGCGGCTTTCTCCAAATCAGCAACGGCTTTATCGAACTCGCGCAGTGTGATGTAACGATGGCCGCGATGGCGATAGAGCTTGGAGTTGTTGGGATGCAACGCGATGCCTTTAGAGTAAACAGCGATTGCATCACGATAGCGCCACAGATAAGCGAGCCGCCGGCCTAGCCAGATGATGCGTTCGGGGTCATTTGGGTTTTTGTCGTACTCGGCTTGTGCGACAGCCAAGTTGGAATCCAATTTCGCTTTTTCTATCAGGGCAAACTCAATTGGATAAAGCGGCACACCGAAAAGAGATCGGGCTTCAGGTTTGGGGGCTTTTTCTTGGGTAATTGCCTCTTCCCCAAAACAGGCGAGCACGAATAAACTCAACACGAAAAGCCGCGTTTTCACTTTTCCTTCTCCTATTTAAACTTTTTCAATAAAATATCTGTCGCGCTGCATATCCCATTCCTTCGTGTAACACCCGTGCGGCTAAAATTGCGGTTTGATTATTGACATCCAACTCCGGATTGACTTCCACCATGTCCATGCCGACTAATTGCCAATTTGCTTTTTGAATAAAGTTGAGTACTTGTCGCGGTGTCAGTCCGCCGGGAACCGGGTGCGACACGCCGGGCGCAAAAGCCGGATCGAAGCCGTCGAGATCGACGGTGAGATAAACCGGCGCGCCGGCGGGAATGTGTGATAGTTGCGGCAACTCACCGATTAAATCGCGTGCGTGAAAAATATGAATGCGTTCGCGATAACGCTCGAACACCGACAGTTGACTCGCATTCATCGTGCGAATGCCGAGTTGCGTCACCGAGGCGACATGACTCATTTCCAGTGCGCGGGAAATCGTGCAAGCATGCGAGCTACGGCTGCCTTCATAATCCAAATACAAATCCGGATGCGCGTCGATTTGAATAAGGTGAACCGGTTCGCCGATTTCCGCCAGCGCAGCAATGAGCGGCACGGTTACGGCATGATCGCCGCCGGCGAAGAAAGGGATTTTGCGAATTTGAAAAAGCCAGGCAGCAAATTCTTGATAGGAACGCGCGGTCAATTCCCACGAACTTTTGGAGGGCAAATCACCGAGATCGGCAATAGTGTCGGCAAGATCAACGCCGGATTCGGTGGTCGAGTTATAACAGTTTCCATCGTAGGCCAAACGAATATGGTGCGGCCCGTTAGCGCTGCCGTGACGAAACGAAGATTGCGACGCGTCCGGCAAGCCGACAAAAAC
>CAZXMM010000145.1:0-1377 GCA_964641255.1 uncultured Gammaproteobacteria bacterium
GCAAATAGCTTGTCCCAGCATTGGCGCTTCCGCGCGTCACGACCGCAATCACGCGTTCGGGTGAGTGCACGTAATAGCGGAATTCCTTGGCGTTGCCCGCCGTGACCTGTTCGAACAAGTCGTCCACGTACAAAGATTCGCTCGTCGCTGACGTTTTGCGAATTCTTTGCTGGTCGCCGTCGTAACCGAAAGACGTCGTCTTGCCGTTTTTCTTGATCGTTGCCGGCAAATCGAAAGGGGTGTACGTTATCGTCACCCCGCCAGGTCGGCCAATTTGATTCCCGACTGCATTGTACGTGAACACGGAGCCCGGTGCATTCGTGACCGCGTGCGGATGATTCGGATCGGTATACGACAACGTGCCGACATCGGACTTCGTCGTCAAATTGCCATTGGGCGCATATCCATACGCCGTCGCGCACGTGGCTCCCGGATTCTCCGCCACCGCGAAATACGCGCACGTGAGCCGATCCAGTTCGTCATGCCGGAACCATTCCGTCTTGTTCGCCGCTTGCAAGGTATCCGTGCGGCTTTTCAGATTGAGTCGCTGATCCCAACCGTACGACAGTTGCTGAATCGTCGAGCCGCCCAGCGTCGTCGAAATACCTTTCAGGGCCTGCTTGTCGTCGAAGTAGCTACGTGCTGTCTTCGTGCCATTGCCGAACGATTCTTCCTTGTAACGGCCTGCTTGATCGACGCTCGTCAATTGCCAATATTGCACATTCGTCGCTTCGTCGCGCACGCCCACCACAAACCCATGTGCGTCATACTCGCGCGTAATGGTGAAAGGCTCTTGGCCCAGCGGTTGCGGGTAATCGATTCGCTTCACCCGTCCGAATTCGTCGTAACCCAACGTCGACGCAAACGAATCTCCAGCGACCGAAAGCATTTCCTTTTCGAGCTGCCCTCGTGCCGAGTACGAATACGTTTTGATCGCGTCAGGACTCGTGAGCATGTGCAAAACGCCAATTCCGTGCGGCGCTGTATCCCAGGTCCACGAAGTCGTCAAGGTTTTTCCTGCGTGCACGTCGACGCGTTTCGTCGTTCGCCCGAGCGTATCGAATTCCCACGTGGTTATGCGTCCCAGCGCATCCGTCGACGAAACCAAATCCCCAAACCCGTCATTGACGAACGTGGTTGTTCCACGGTCCGGCTGGTCGAGCGTGCGTACCCGGCCAAACGCATCGCGGGTCCACGTGGTCACGTCATTGCCCGGATCCGTGATCGAGCGCAAGGCCCCAAACGGACCATAGACGTATTTCGTCAGGCCACCCTTCGCATCCGTAATGGTTTGCGGACGCGCCAACGCATCGAGATTGGTTACCGTATGCAATGCCGGCGTCTGCGTCAGATCCGCTGAATCCACGGTCATCCCGT
>CAZXMM010000146.1:0-1373 GCA_964641255.1 uncultured Gammaproteobacteria bacterium
CCCACCTTGTCGGTGCGCTCAAACGTGTGCGCGCCGAAGTAATCACGTTGGGCTTGAATCAAGTTCGCTGGCAGGCTGGCGCAGCGATAAGAATCATAATACGCCAATGACGCACCCATCGCCGGCATGGGCACGCCCAACTCGATGGCGGTTTTTAGCGCGAACCGCCACGCCTCCTGCCGCGCGTTGATGGCTTTTTGAAATTCGGCGTCGACCAACAAATTCGGCAAATGCGGATTGCGGCGATACGCGTTAGTGATGTCGTTGAGCAACTTGGCGCGAATGATACAACCGGCGCGCCAGATTTTGGCAATCTCGGCGGGATTTAAATTGTAATTGTACTCTTCGGAAGCTTTTCTGAGCATATGCATGCCCTGCGCATACGAACACACTTTGGACGCATACAGCGCGTCGCGCACCGCGTCGATCAGCTTTTGCTTATCGCCGGAATATTTTGCGTTCGCGCCACCCAAGATTTTTGCCGCCTGCACGCGCTCATCTTTTTGTGAAGAGAGAATGCGTCCATCCACCGCCGCGGTGATCGTCGGAATCGCGGCGCCGAGATCGTGCGCATTTTGGCTCGTCCATTTTCCCGTGCCTTTTTGTCCGGCTTTGTCGAGAATCAAATCCACCAGCGGCTTGCCGGTTTCGGCATCAACTTTCTTAAAAACTTTGCTCGTGACTTCGATGAGAAACGAGGCAAGGTCGCCTTGATTCCACTCCGAAAAAATTTTGTGAAACTCCAGCGCCGAAAGTCCGAGCGCGTTGCGGAGCAAATCGTACGCTTCGGCGATGAGCTGCATGTCGCCGTACTCGATGCCGTTATGCACCATTTTCACGTAATGGCCGGAACCGCCGGGGCCGAGGTAGGTGACGCACGGCTGGCCGTCTTCCTGTGCTTTCGCGGAAACGGCGATCATGATGCGCTCGACTTCTTTGTACGCTTTCGCGTCGCCACCGGGCATGAGGCTCGGTCCCCACAACGCGCCTTCTTCGCCGCCGGAAACACCCATGCCGAAAAATTTGAGGCCGTGTGCTTCAAGCTCTTTGGCGCGGCGTTCGGTGTCGGCGAAATAGGAATTGCCGCCGTCGATGATCATATCGTCTTTATCGAGCAGCGGTATGAGTTGTTGAATTGTTGCATCCACCGGCGCTCCGGCTTTGACCAGCAACATAATGCGCCGCGGCAGCTCCAACGCGCCAACAAATTCGTTGATGGTGTACGTCGGGCGAATATTTTTTCCCGCCGCCGGACCGGCGACATACTCCTTCGTCGCATCCGGCGTGCGATTATAAACCGCGACACCGAAACCGTTGCGTTCCACATTCAACACAAAGTTTTGGCCCATCACGCCGAGGCCGATCATGCCAAA
>CAZXMM010000147.1:0-1372 GCA_964641255.1 uncultured Gammaproteobacteria bacterium
GCGCGAGAAGGCGATGTGCTGCGGCGCCGGCGGCGGCCGCATGTGGATGGAGGAGAAGATCGGACGGCGCATCAACGTCACGCGCGTCGAGCAGGCGCTGCCGCAGGCGCCGAAGGTGATTGCCACCGCATGCCCGTACTGCGCGGTGATGGTCGCCGACGGCATCTCGGCGCTCGACCGCGTCGACGCCGTCGACGCACGCGACGTGGCCGAACTGGTCGCCGCCGCCATGAAGGGCGCCACGCGCACCGCAACGCCCTGACACCCGGCGCGGGCAGGGCGCAGGTTTGCCCTCGATCAACAACCGCGGCGGCGAAGCCCTGCTAAGCTGCCGCCGAACTGCCGGATCCATACGTCCGCAGGCCCGCGCTGCACGCTTTTGGCGCACGGGCGGCGCGCGCAGGGCCGGCGGCGCAAACGGGGACACGATCGCTGTGGCCGTGCACCAGATCGCCAAGGGGCTCGACATTCCGCTGGCCGGCGCACCCGCGCCGGACGTCGACGACGCGCCCGCGCCGCGCCGCGTGGCGCTGGTGGCGGCCGACTTCGTCGGAATGAAGCCGTCGCTGCTGGTCAAGCCCGGCGACCGCGTGCTGCGCGGCACGCCGCTCGTGGAGGACCGCGCCGTGCCCGGCGTGCGCCACACGGCGACGGCGGCGGGGACCGTCGCGGCGGTGAACCGCGGCGACCGGCGGGCGCTGCAGTCGATCGTCATCGACGTCGCGGCCGACGACGGCCCCGGCACGCAGGTGGCGTTCATGGCGTACACCGGCGCCGCCGCGGAGACGCTCGACGGCGCGGCCGTCCGCGCGCTGCTCGTCGAGTCGGGGCTGTGGACGGCGCTGCGCACGCGGCCGTTTTCGCGGGTGCCGGATCCCGCCACGTCGCCGCACGCGCTGTTCGTCACCACCATCGATACGCGGCCGCACGCGCCCGACCCGCAGCGCGTCGTCGCGGAGCGGCGGGAGGACTTCGTCGCCGGCGTGGCGGCGCTCGCCAGGCTGACCGAGGGCACGACGTACGTGTGCAAGGCGGCGGGTGCGGACATCCCCGTGCCCGCAGGCGCGGGCATTGCCGTCGAGGAGTTCGCCGGGCCGCATCCGGCCGGCACCCCCGGCGTGCACATCGAGGCGCTGGCGCCGGTGGGGCACCACCGCACCGCGTGGCACGTGAATTACCAGGACGCCATCGCCATTGGCCACCTCGTCCGCACCGGCGAACTCGACGTCGGGCGCACGATCACGCTGGCGGGTCCGGGCGCGCGCCGCCCGCGCCACCTCCGCACGCGCGCAGGCGCGGCGCTCGACGACGTGGTCGCCGGCGAACTCGCCCCCGGCGCGCAGCGCGTGATCTCCGGGTCGGCGCTCGACGG
>CAZXMM010000148.1:0-1365 GCA_964641255.1 uncultured Gammaproteobacteria bacterium
AAAACGCCGTATCCACCGGGCCGGGCGAGGCTTCGGGATGGAATTGCACGCCCATGAACGGCTTCGCGCGGTGGTGGATGCCTTCGTTGGTGCCATTGCAAGCTTTAAACTCCCTAAGGAGTGAGATGTTTATAGAACGCACCGCCCGAGATTCGAAAACTCCGAGGAGTAAAATGTTTTTCTTGAATTCAAAGCTTCTTTTTCTGGAGAAATCCAACATACCACTCCTTCGGAGTTCAAAAAATCATGAGGACTAAATTTCTCTTTTCATAAGATGTTCTCGCAATAGAGTCGTACGGTTTTGTCAACTGCTGGTATAGATTTTATCCTTAATTGAGTGATCTTATAAACTTTCAACCAATTCCTTAAATAGTATTGGCACTCCTTTGAATTCCACATATTGTGCCGAGATGTAAATGTATCGTCTGTCCTGACTTTCAAGAAACAAGAAAAACTCTAAAACATTTTTTAACACAGTCACGGCGTCCAAACGACAAATCCTTGTTGGAAATAAATTGATATTCAGTTGACATGTTGTTCGATTATTAGGATTTAACACTTTCTTAAACTTTTTATCTCCATAGCCTTCTCTTAACTCGGCTGAGACTAACTTCATCCCCAAATTTACGTCCGATATAAATTTTGCTTCCCATACATGGTTATGAACAATTACGTCGCGTACTACAAACAGTTCTTCAAGCTTATCTGCAAAACCAGAATTAGGGTAAGCTTTACGCACAAAGTCCACAGGCTTTTCAGGAGGTTTCTTACCCCGAATATATTGAGTTCTACTTATCGTTGATTCAACAAGTAGGATGGCAAGCACTATCATAGCCGCAGAGTAACCATTTTCAAAAGACGATGCCTGTACTTCATCCGGCCCTTGTGGATTTCGTGAATCAAGGATTTCAAGTAGACTTGTGATTGGAAATAATAAGCTCGTTCCAATAATTGATACATATTCTGTTGGTTCTGAAGAATTCATTGTTATACTCACCAAATTTTCTTTGTGGCACGAACTTATTTCGATCTTACTCGGCCTAACACAACTTCAAACTAAATCAACTTCACAAACTCATCAAAAAAACGCCGTATCCATCGGGCCGGGCGAGGCTTCGGGATGGAATTGCACGCCCATAAACGGTTTTGCGCGGTGGTGTTACGGTCAGTAACATTGAAGAGCCACGACTGCTCAAGCGGTTTGTTTATCTAAAATCTTCATTACAGCTTTTGGCTCTTTTGCCAAAATATTAAGCAAAACCAAAGCCGCCCCTCTTGGTTCGCGATCGCCTCTTTCCCAGTGCCGCAATGTGCCAAGTCCAATACCAAAAGTGGCAGAAAATTGAATTTGGGTCATGCCAACGT
>CAZXMM010000149.1:0-1353 GCA_964641255.1 uncultured Gammaproteobacteria bacterium
TGGAAGTCACAGCCCAGATTGTGAAAGAGCAAATTGAAAGCGTTTCAAGCTAACGCCAGTTCAATCTTTTCCAACTGGTCACGATACCGATAAGCTTCATTCAGCCGCAGATACCATGTCCGGCCACTGCAAATCAGACGTCCAGGAATGGTGATGAAGCGAAGCCGAAAAGTATATAGCCGTTCTTTGGCACTGTCTTTTGAAATCAGTTCGGCGCGGAACCAAAGGCTGGCGTTATAAAACAACATGGCAATCTGAAACAGCGCTTCATTGCCCCAGAATTGATGTACGGTGAAATATTTAAACCGCGTGTCACTTTTGGCTTCTTTGATATAATTTTCGCTGGTTGCCCGCGCCCGATAAAATTCGACCACGGCGATAGCGTCGAGATCATCGCGGTTCGTGCAGTAAACGTGATACTCATATTGGTTGCTGTCACCCACCAACGACAGTTGTGTGGAAATTTTTTTCAGCCGGCGCATGACGATGAACTTTCGTGAGGTGCTCCATTTAGCCAACGCAAAATGGAGCGTGGTGATTTCCCAACCGTCCTCGAAGCGTTGGTAAGCCGCCGCTGGAATTTGAAGAATCCGCGCCACCAGCGTGGGATAAAGCTTGGCGGCAATCACATAGTAGTGGCCGCGTTGCTCCAGTAGCAGCATGGCGGCCTCCACAAAAAAGCCGCTATCCGCACGGAACGTGATGGTGCGAATGGTTTTCGGCAATCGCGCCAAACACTCCAACAGAAATCGCGTGATGCCATTACCGGTATAGGTTTCGCCGGGACGCAAGAAGCCGTGCAAAAACTCTTTGGTCTCGAAAAGAAAAGCTAGCAGGGGATGATAGCCGTTATGGTTTTGATAATGGCGTCCGGTCCCTTCTTGATGCCCAAAAGTATCTTTGGGTGTACTGTCACAGTCAATGATGGCCGAACGCAAGTGAAAAAGTTTTCGATGCATTTGATTGACCAAGACCTGCTGCACCCGCGACAATTCGTAGGCATGCTTGAACGTAAATTTATTGAGAAAACAGCGGACGATATTTTCGGGGTTGGGAAGCTTGGCCAATCCCAAGAGTTTGAGGACGAAATGATCGGCGAACAACAAAAAGACGTGCGCGAGTTTTTCGTAGCCGACCGCGAAGAGAACGATCAGGACTTTGAGATAATCGGTTTTAGAAAAATTCCGTTTCTTCTTGGTGAACGAGACCTTGTTGTCAAAGAGCGTAAAGAGATTCAAATTCTCATCGAGATACTGCATGAACGGTTTCAGGCCGGCGAAACTGGTGAGCCGATCTTTGCCAAAAATCATTTTCATCGGTTTCATCTAAAAAGTGCTCCAAGTTGGTGAAGGG
>CAZXMM010000150.1:0-1346 GCA_964641255.1 uncultured Gammaproteobacteria bacterium
TGCCGATGCAGAATGATGTTTTTGAAATTGGGAATGTACTCCGACAACGTGTTGACCACTGCGTCGCCGAGGGCCTCGCGTTTTTGCTCCCATGTGCCTTCGCGCAATTGATATGGCGCATATTGCACGAAACACGACATCACATGCTTGCCGGGCGGGGCCATGTCGGGGTCGATCATCGAGGGTAGAATGATGTCGATGTACGGCTTTTGCGAGAAATTGCCGTACTTGGCGTCATCATACGCGCGTTCGAGATAATCGACGCTCGGGCTGATCGAAAACGCGCCGTGGAGATGCGGGCCGTAACCGGGCATGCACGCCCAATTCGGAAACGTGTCGAGCGCCAAATTTACTTTCGCCGAGGAGCCGCGAATGTTGAAATTCTTGATCGCGCTCACCAAATCATCCGGCAGGAGGGAGGGTTCAACTAATTTGAGAAACGTAAGCTTGGGGTCGAGACTCGAGACGATAATTTTTCCATAATACTCGTCGCCATTGGCGAGCGCGACACCCACGGCATTGTCGTTTTTGGTGATCACTTTAGTAACAGAGGCTTCGCAGCGGATTTCAGCGCCAAAAGATTTTGCCGCGTTCGCAATCGCGTTAGAAATGCCGCCGGTACCGCCTTTCGCAAATCCCCACGCGCGAAAGCTGCCGTCGATTTCGCCCATATAATGATGAAGCAACACATACGCCGTGCCGGGCGAGCGCGGCCCGAGAAAGGTGCCGATGATGCCGCTCGAAGACAGCGTGGCTTTGAGCACGTCGGTTTCAAACCATTCCTCGAGAAAATCCGCGGAACTCATGGTCATCAATTTCGTCAACGTATAAATATTTTCCTCGCCCAAGCCGCGAATGTGTTTGCCGAGATTCGCGAGTCCCATCAAATCCTTCGGATGCAGTGTGGTCGGATCGGGCGGAATGATGCCGAGCATGTATTTGACCGCCTTCGCCATGAAGTACATCGTGCGGCCATAATCATCATAAGCTTCAGCGTCGCGCGGCGAGTGCCGGGCAATGTCGCGCAGTGTGCGGTAATGATCCCAATCGCGATAAAGATAATTACCATTCGGCATCGGCGTGAGCGTGCTGGTCAGCGGCAAAATCGTCAAGCCGTGTTTGGGCAATTCGAGATCGCGAATGATTTCCGGCCGGAACAGGCTGACGACGTATGAGAACACGGAAAATTTAAAACCGGGAAAAATTTCTTCCGTAACGGAAGCGCCGCCGACGAGGTGGCGCTTTTCAAGGACGAGAACTTTCTTGCCGGCGCGGGCGAGGTACGCCGCATTCACCAGGCCGTTGTGGCCGCCACCGATGATGATGGCGTCGTATTGTTGAGGCAT
>CAZXMM010000151.1:0-1338 GCA_964641255.1 uncultured Gammaproteobacteria bacterium
AGTAAGAGTAAGAGAACGAGTACGAAAATTTTAACAGCGGAGGTAGCTATTGTTTGAAATCATTCTGCTTGTTTTCGTTATTGCGCTCGCTTATATCAACGGCGCGAACGACATCTCCAAAGGCATCGCTACTTTGGTGGGCGGAAAAATTTTGAAATCCAATTCTGCGATTATTTGGGGCACGATAACCACCATCGCCGGCGCTTTGGCCGGAGTCGCGGTTACGGGCGGTCTCATTAAAACTTTTTCGAGCGGCATTTTATCCCAGCCATTGCAAATCACGGCTTTCCCAATCGCCGTGGCCATAGGTGCCGCGAGTTGGGTGCTCTTAGCCACGCGCACCGGCTTGCCGGTCTCGACCACGCATGCTTTGACCGGCGGCATTGTCGGCGCGGCGTTGGCGCAGATCGGCGGGACGGGAATCGTGTGGGCCGCATTGCTCAAAAAAATTGCGCTGCCGCTCGCGCTGAGTCCGGTGGTTTCATTCAGTCTCGCGTGGCTGATCTTTCCATTGCTGCGTTATGCGTTAGCCAGCGCCAACAAGTATTGCCTTTGTCTTGAAGTGCAACAAACGCAGCTCATTCCCGTTCAGCAGCTCGCGGGAACGGCGGCCTTCGTCTCCACTTCGCCTCAACCTCCGGCTCTGCACGTCGTCGCCGATCAGGCCGAAGCCTGTGAGCAAACCATTTCGCGCAGCGGGATTAAATTGCGCGTCGCGGATTCACTGCATTTGCTCACCAGCGGTTTGACGAGTTTCGCGCGCGGGTTGAATGACACGCCGAAAATCGCCGCTTTGCTGATCGGCACTTCATTGTTGGGCGGCGCCGAAAACACGTTTAAAATTTTTGCGTTGGTTGCCGTTGGCATGTGCATCGGCAGTTTGCTCGGCGGCCGCAAAGTGCTCGAAACCATGGCGGGCAAAATCACGGCGATGGATGGCATTGAAGGTTTCACCGCCAATTTGGGTGCTTCGGCATTGGTCACCACCGCGACGTTTTTTAGCCTGCCGCTGTCGACGACGCACGTCACCACCAGCGCGATTGTCGGCATCGGCGTTCGGCGTGGCCGCGCGAATTGGAAGGTCGTTCGCGGCATTTTGCTGGCGTGGTTGGTGACCTTGCCCACTGCTGCTATCTTTGCCTATCTCGTTAGTTTCATTCTCAAGCAAATATAAATTGGAGAAAAATTGCGTGTCGGAAAATGCCACCACATTTGTTGCAGAAAACGTCGTGCGCGAGCGTTATTCGCAAGCGGCGCAAAAGCGCGAAACCGCGCTGTGTTGCCCGGTTGAATATAATAAAGAATATCTCAAAATTTTGCCGCCGGAAATTTTAGAGC
>CAZXMM010000152.1:0-1332 GCA_964641255.1 uncultured Gammaproteobacteria bacterium
GGGATCTTGCCCCGGTTTGGTAGACAGCGCATGGCACGATCAGTGTCCTGCGATCAGGCGCTCGTAGTCAATGGGCGAGCGGTAGCCCAGCGCCGAGTGCGGGCGGTAGCGGTTGTAGCGGGTGATGTACTGGCCAACGGTTGCGTGCAGTCGCCCGTCATCGTCGAAGCGCTCGCCATGGATGCAGTCGACCTTGAGGCTGTGGAAGAAGGACTCCATGCAGGCGTTGTCGCCGATGCCGCGTGGCCGGTTCATGCTTTGCGTCACGCCATGGCGGGCCAGCAAATCCCGGTAGGGGTAGCCGGCATATTCCACGCCGCGGTCGGAGTGGAAGATCAGTCCCGGCGGTGGCCGCCGTCGCTGCAGCGCCTGTCGCAGCACGCGCATCGTCACGGCGCAGGTGCGCCGGGGCGTCAATTGCCACCCGAGGATGCGCCGCGAGTAGCGGTCCATGACCGTGGCCAGATAGCGCCAACGTCCGCCGCTCCTGAGATACGTGATGTCGCCTACCCACACCTGATCGATTCCGTCAGGCGTGCTGATCCGGAGAGGTACCCGCGGCAGCGGCTTGGCATGCCGTCGTTCGCGCCGTCCCGCGCGGGCGCACAGTCCTCGCTGGCGCATCAACCGTGCGACACGCTTGCGACTGACGCGGGCGCCGCAACGCTGGAGCAGCGCATGGATTCGCGGACTGCCGTAGCTCCCGTGACCCTGGCGATACAGGGCGTCGACGCGCTCGCCTAACGCCTGGTCATCGCGCGTGTGCTGCGACGGTCCCCGCTTGCGCCATGCGTAGTAGCCGGCGCGACTGACACCGAACCGTTGGCAGAGCCACGCGATGTCGAATCGGCTCCGCTCCTGCTCGATGAACGCAAAGATGTCGCGTTTCGAGCGGAACAGAACCGAATGACTTTTTTTAGCAGTTCATGCTCCCGCAGGAGCAGCGAGTGCTCCCGCTTGAGTTCGGCGTAGCGCTTGAGCTCGCGCCGCGTCGCCACGCTGGGCGGCCTGGCGACTTCCACGATCTTCACGCGTGCCTTCGCCGGTTTGGCAACCGCTGTGGCCGGCGTCGGGCGATCCGCGCGAATCGCACCTTCGCGTGCTTCCTTGCGCCACTTGGACAGCATGAACGGATGAATGTCGAGCGCCTCGGCCACATCCTTGACCTGCACGCCGGGCGTGTTGCTGAGGCGTACTGCCGTGAGCTTGAACTGACCGCTATACCGACGGACTCGGCGCGGCTGATGGGTCTTGGCCATCGAACACCTCCATGGGAGTTAGGCCAGACTGTCTACTTTATCGGAGCAAGATTCCGTGTCCGGTTGAACGCGA
>CAZXMM010000153.1:0-1325 GCA_964641255.1 uncultured Gammaproteobacteria bacterium
ACGATGCCGACCCGGCGATGAACGCCGACCGCTGGGCCAAGCACTACATCTACCTCACACAGAAGCTGATGGACTGAGCGCTCTGCAAAGCTTGTCATCCCGGACGTTAGCGAAGCCCGCCGCAAGTGCGGCGCGGCGTAGCTTACGAGCCGGGACCCAGGGGAGACACGCTGAGCAGTGACACCGTGCCTGTCACGCCTGGGTCCCGGCTCGCGCTTCGCTTGGCCGGGATGACAACAGTGGGGTGGTCGCTACCGCGTCCGTCAGTCACCACTTCACATCGATCGGCGTCACCGGCGCCTCGCGAAACTCGATCAACTCGCCCGCGTTCAAGCACAGATCCTCCCGGAACCGCCGCGACACGATCTGGATGCCGATCGGCAGCCCGTCATGCGTGCCCATCGGCAGCGCCAAGCCGGGGAAGCCCAGCACCGGCAGCGAAATTTGATACTTCATCGCCGCGAGCAAACGCTTCACCGCCGGCACGCCTTGTTTGTCGAGATCGAAGGGAAGGGCGTGCTCCGCACAGGCAGGCAGAATGATCAGCGGATACTTGTCGAGGAACATCTGCCACTTGATCAAGATCTGGTCGCGCTCGCGCAGACCCGCCTGGTACTTCGCGACGTCCGCAGTGCCCTTGATCTCCGAGAGCGACTCGACGAAGCGCCCCATATCCTCATCGCCCGTCGCCGGAATGAACGGCCTAAGCGTCGAGCCGATCTCGGAGAACGCAAGGTCGGACCAAAGGTCTGCGACCCGGTCGATATCCGGCGGCGACACCTCGTCGACCTCATAACCCATCTCGCGCAAATGCGACGCCGCGCGCCGCATCGCGGCCTTCGTGGCGGCGGGCAACGCGTCGTCGATCGCAACCGCTACGTCGAGCGGCGCACGCAGCGGCCCTTGGTCGAGCGGCGCCGGCACCCAGGTCGGATCGCGCGGATCGCCTTCCGCCATCAGCCGGAGTGCGCAGCGCAAGTCGCGCACCGAGCGCGCCATCGGCCCGTTCACCGACATCAGTTGCGCCGCAAACGCTCTCGGCACGGTGGACGTTGCGTTGTACGCCGGTACCCGCCCGACGCTCGGCCGCAACCCCGCAACGCCGTTGCAGTAGGACGGCCAGCGGATCGAGCCGCCGATGTCGTTGCCCTGCGCCAGCGCGCCGATGCCGACGGCAAGACTCGCGCCCGCACCGCCCGAAGAGCCGCCGCACGTCACGTCCTTGCGCCATGGGTTGAGCGTCAGCCCGTGCAGCGCGTTGTCCGTCATTGCGCGCATCGCGAAGGCCGGCGAATTCGTCCGCCCGATCACGATCGCACCCGCCC
>CAZXMM010000154.1:0-1322 GCA_964641255.1 uncultured Gammaproteobacteria bacterium
GTTTCCGGCCCTTCGTTGTTTTTGATCCACGGCTCGGATAAGCCGGTCAACATCGAGTTCAACGTTGCCGGCGTCCGCGATAAAATCTCGACGGCATGAGCAAGTGAGAATTGCATAAATTTGCTTTTTCGTTATCCGCGCAAATCTTCACGCGCTTGAATCGCCATCATCGTTGCCGTCATGGCGGCAACGAGTTTTTCGTTTTCCTGATCATGTGCAAAAGCTTCGCCGGTGCAAACCGTGAGATTGCGGCCGGCTTTGATAACTTGCGCTTTCGCAATAAAACGCTGGCCCTTTGCCGGAGCGAGCAAATTGATTTTGTATTCGACGCTCAACACCGCTTTGTCCGCGGGCATGAGGCTGAACGCCGCATAACCGCAGGCGCTGTCCAAAATCGTCGCAACGATTCCAGCGTGCAAAAAGCCGTGCTGCTGGGTCAAATCCTCGCGAAACGGCAAAGCAATTTCCACCACGCCGGGTTCGACAATAGTCAACCATGCACCGATGGTGTGCATCACTTGCTGCCGCGCAAAACTGGCGCGGACGCGCGCTTCAAAGGATGGATCGGGAGGCAAAAAATCTGGCATGACGGCTACAATTTTTGTAAACTGGAGAGGAGTTTGCGTCCCTCGTTTTGCATTGTGGGGTTGCCGGTTTTAGCGACTTCCGCCAAAACCGCGATGACCTGCGGGCGAAGTTGCACGTCATCATGGGCTAAATTAGCCAACGCTTGCATGGAAACCAAACGAACTTTCCTGCTCTTGGCGTTGAGATGTTCCTTTAACGTTTCGATGATGGCGGTGATCTCATTTTTGTTTAAACGCAACCGCTTGGTTTGCAGCTCCTTCATAACATATACTCCTAAAATTTACTGCTCTATTTTACAATCCAGCATCATTTTCCAATAAAGACGAATCCGCGGCGGAGAAAGTTTTATTTCCGGTCGGAGTTTTACAGTGTTTCCTCGATCAATGCATATGGCCTTTCGATGAGTGCGGAGGAATCTTTTTAGTAGCAGATTCCTCACTGGCGCTCGGATCACAACCTATTTAATAAAACAAAAAACGCTATAAATTAACGGTAAAATCTGAACAGAATGTACATTCATACGAGTAAATAAAGGCAAGGTTGCCGTGGGCGAGAAAATTTTCACACTTTTCGCCGGCGCTTTCATAGCGAGGCCGCTTACTTTTTCTCGAGTTTAGTTTGCAGGATGATCGGTTCTTGCAATTTATCCAGCGAAAAAATCGTTTTATCTTTATTGAAACTGCCCCATTGGCTGTTCGCGACAAAATAAAAATTGTTTTGTACCAACACCCCCA
>CAZXMM010000155.1:0-1316 GCA_964641255.1 uncultured Gammaproteobacteria bacterium
AATTTTGCCGAGATCAAGCGTTTAACAGCAGAAGCGATGACCATTAAACGGCAGGCGAGAGGAGAGGGCGTGACTGGATAGAGTGCGAAGGACGGTCGTCTGAAGCACCGGGTTGGGCGGCATAACTGCCAAGTACCTTAGAAAGGTATTTCTTCCTCTTTTGACGGGAATTTATCGTGCAGGTATGTAATATAAGACGCCACTAGATTGAGAACAAGCTCGGCTTCAATTTCGCTTACAAAGCCGCCCTCAATTGCCGCATGAGCTACACCTTTGGCATTGCCCCGAAATGCTCGTAACTTGATAATGCTCTCGCAAATAGTGTGTGATATTTGACCATCGGCGTTGCCCTGCCGCGCTCGCATCACTCCTTCGAAATTTGATGATGCCTTTTTGTCGAGCAGTATTTCCACGAAGGCCTCGAGAGCACACACCGCCTCTTTGATGCAGTTTTCAACATCCGCATTTGGTCGCTCATTAAAAAAGCCTAAAGCCTTATTATAGTGTTTTCTTGCTTCAGTATAATTCGGATTGGAGAGAACGGCACTTACAAGTTGAAGGCTTTTGCGTGTTTGGGGACGTCCTCTCCGTTGAAATATACCATCGGCAAACTCGTAAACTAGATTTTCCTCTGCCAACAACTCGTTTATCTCTTCAGTGAAATAGACTTGGGATTCTTCGAGTTTTCCCGAGACTACGAAGCTGTCACTTTCAGGGCTGAAATATTGAGCTGGCTGCAACAATCGATATACTCTCTCGCAGAAGATATAGAATTTATCCCAAGGGAGTTCTTTTAAAATTGCTTCACAAATATCTTCGTCACTGATTGCTGGAAACTCTTTGCTCAATCTTCGCCCTACATGAAGCGCTTCTGTAGCGAACGCGGACCAGGATAATACAAGGTTCTTCTTTTCGAGCTTGTTTAGAATACCAAGAAGCCCAATGCGCGCTGACTTTGGAACTTCCTTATCCAAGGGGCGTTCAGGTAA
The DNA here is from genome assembly GCA_964641255.1 of uncultured Gammaproteobacteria bacterium. Taxonomy (GTDB): domain Bacteria; phylum Patescibacteriota; class Microgenomatia; order JAMCZE01; family JAMCZE01; genus CAZXMM01. Next base: position 990 of record CAZXMM010000155.1, read on the forward strand.
GCCCATGCCAAAGCGCTGATTGAAGGGTATGCTCTGAGACATGAAAATTAACTATTCTACTTTTTTCTTATACTGCATCATAACCGTGCTGCAGGGCTTCGAAACCGGTTACATGTGTCTGAATCTTCTTGGCCTTCTTTATCCAGCAGCAGCGCAATACGGGTAGACCTGCTGATGAGAGACGTTGGATTGGAAAACGGCAAGATTCGCCCCTTCTAAATTTGAACTGCGTTTAACGCGTCGATAGAGATGAGAAGCTACCTCCATCGTTACAAATCATGCCAAAAATGTAAATAAATTTTGCCGCAAAATCAAGCACGATTTTAG
>CAZXMM010000156.1:0-1301 GCA_964641255.1 uncultured Gammaproteobacteria bacterium
TCTCATTAGAAGACTGGCAACTCACGGGCCGCTCGCTTTTGAATCGTGACGCCGAAGGCAATTACAAATTTGCGCACCGGTCGATTATGGAATTTTTGTTTGTTAAAAGATTAATTGAAGGCGACACGGGTTGCGATGGAATTGAGTTGTCTGATCAGATGAAGGCGTTTGCTGGAGAAATGATACTGCAGCATCTTGTGGAAAGGAAACCGGTCTCGAAGCCGATGAAGCCTTTTATTTGGGGGATGATCAAAAGTTCCTTAACTTTAAAGCAGCCGATTCCCTTTGATGCAACGATATGCGATCTCAGTGAATTTCAGCTTCGGCTCCGATCAAAGCCCATTTTAAATTTGAAGGAAGAAAATGTGCAGGTGATATTGACGAAGCATGATTTTTTTGATAGCCGTTTGAATAACGCCGGAAAAGGCGTTGCCCATCTTTATGAATTACGAGGATATATCGTGAGTTACTGGCCTAAAGGAGAAAAACTTTCGACTTCACAGGTCGCGATGGTGATTGATCATGCCACCGGTTTAATGTGGAAAAAATCTGCCTCATCTAATCCCATGATTTACGCCGATGCTGAGAAATATATTCGTGACTTGAACAACGAGTTCTTCGCGTTTCATAATGACTGGCGCTTACCGACTTTGGATGAAGCCATGTCGCTGATGGAGTCGAAACAGTATGATAGTTTGTATCTTGATTCTGTGTTTGATCATAATCAAAACAGGATTTGGACGGCTGATCAGGAAAACGTGGGGCGAGCGTGGTTTGTCAATTTCCATTACGGTTATTGCAGTCGCGTCGGTATTGATAATGACGTCTATGTTCGTGCTGTGCGTTCGTGACAATCATGGAGCATTTGATCCTTTGAGTCGTTTGATTCTTTTATTATTTGACCATTTGCTTTTCGCGCCCCTCGAAAATTTTTTGAAAAATACCCTTTGCTTTTCGCACTTGCCTTTGGCGGCGTAACTCCACATGCCCGGTTGGGCACGCAATAATGATGAAATTGAGGTTCGTAGTGATGCCTTCAGGCATCGGTGCTCGCCTGTGCGCGACGCCTGAAGGCGTAACTACAAACGTCATATTCACAGGAAATAAAAATGTCATTCTGGAAGAATCTTTTTGTTACAAGCGCTATGCTTAGCCGTAAACAAGATTCCTCCGGAATGACATTCTCCCCCAACCGCACAATTTAAAATCCTATTGATGCCTTCAGGCATCGGTGCTCGCCTATGCACGACGCCTGAAGGCGTAACTACAAACGTCATATTCACAGGAAATAAAAATGTCAT
>CAZXMM010000157.1:0-1300 GCA_964641255.1 uncultured Gammaproteobacteria bacterium
TTGGCTCAAGAGTTGAGTGAAGTGAAAATGAAATTAAAAGAATGAGATGATCAACAAAAAATCCATTACTGTGCTGATGCCATTGGCGTTGCTCTTCGCAACCTCGGCAGCGGCGCAAGTCTTGATCGTCGCCAGCAACGCGGAGCACCACGCTGCGTTGTTGGACGCGACCACTTTTAAAACACTCGCCACGCTCCCAACCGGCGAAGGGCCGCACGAGATTGCGGCTTCGCGAGACGGGCGCTATGCTTACGTTGCTATTCCTGGCTCGCGCGAAAAATCCGGCAATAGCATAACCGTTTTGGATCTCAAGCAGCGCGTCATCAAAACGACTTTCGATCTCGGCGAATACGCGCAGCCGCACGATCTCACAGTGAGCACCGATGGCGCGCTCTTGTGGGTCACGTGCGCGCCGTCACAAACGGTTTTGGAAATTGCGACCACAACGGGTGAAATTAAAAGAAGCTGGAAGACCGGCCAAGAAGGCGGTTGGATGCTCGCCGCGACACCCGACGAGCGCAAACTCTACGTTGCGAATTTCGAGGGCAAGAGCATTAGCGTGATTGATCGTAGCAACGATTCGGTACGCACGATTCCAATGAGCGGCGGACAAATGGCGCTTGATGTTTCTCCGAACGGCCGTGAAGTGTGGGCCGGCGATTATGAGAACAATCGTATCGCAGTGATCGCGGTTGCGAATGACAGCATCCTAACCACGTTTCCCAGCGGCGGCGCGCGTTTGCTGCGCCTCAAATTCACGCCCGACGGCAAAGAAGTATTGGCGTCACACGGCGAGAGCAAAACCGTGACGGTCTTCGATACGAAGCAACGTCAGCAACGCGCGAGCATCGCCGTGAGCACACCGCCCAAAGTTATCACCATTTCCGCCAACGGCAAACACGCTTTTCTCACCCATCCTTCAGCGCATCAAGTCACGGTGCTTGATATCGCCAAGCGCAAGCGAAGCCGCACATTCCCCACCGGCAAAACGCCGGATGGCATTGCATGGTCGAATTAAAGGAAAACTTATGCTTCGAATTCTTTTGTCATTTCTATGCGTCTGTTTCATCAGAACGGTGCAGGCGCAAAACTGGCCCTCGTTTCGCGGCCCTGATGCGGCCGGCGTTGCCAACGGCGCGATACTGCCAACAAAATGGAATGCAGAAACCGCCGATAACCTCCGCTGGAAAACGCGTATTCCCGGATTAGGCCACGCCAGCCCGATCGTTTGGGGTCATCACGTTTTCATTGCGACGGCAGTCAGTGGCGATTCCTCGGCATTTCAAACGCAAACTCGCAG
>CAZXMM010000158.1:0-1300 GCA_964641255.1 uncultured Gammaproteobacteria bacterium
GTGTTAGCAGCACTTAGAAATATCACTTCATCAACATCACCTTATGCGTCATGACTACGGGCTTACCCTTGCCTTTGGCATACATTCTAACGAAATAGATGCCGCTGGTCACATGAGTGCCGGAGTCATCTTTTGCATCCCAAACCAACGTATGCCGACCGGCAGGCTGGATGCCGTTGACTAATGTCCGCAGTTTCTTACCCAGAACATTGTAGATTTCTATCTGTACTTCTCCTCGCTCCGGCATATCGTACAACAGGGTCGTCGCCGGGTTGAACGGATTCGGATAATTGCCATGTAAAACATAGCTGTTGGGAATGCTATTCTCAGTGCTCGCCACGCTCGTGACCGGCGGGTTGTGCTTAAACAACGTCTGTTTCGCGGCGTTCTGTGCGTTGTTGAGGGTCACCCTGGCGATAGGTTCTTTTTCCACGTCATTGTAAAAATAGAAGGAAACGGTGGTATCAACGCCCAGCCCGTGAAAGCCGGCCTGAATCGCTTCATCGGTAGTATCCAACCAACCGAGTGGGGGATATTTGCCATCCAAACGAGTTTCTTGGTATCGCGTACGTTTTTCCCGCAACACATTGTAAGTGCCGCCGGGTATGCTCAGGCTGCCCCAAGCATCCACCACATCGGTTTGGCTAATCGCTACCCGGTAGCGGAAGGAGTCTGGCTGTGCGGGTGCGGTTAATGCGCGTAATGCCGCGACCAGTGAAGGCGTAAAGGCTGAGGGTGGAAATTTTTCAAGTATCACAGACGAGCTTGCGTAGATGTCGAAAAAATTCAGAGGCGCTTGGCGCTCCGCCAGCGGCGGACCGTAATGGAACAAAGCATTGGAGACGAGATCATACGGCGCGATGCCATAGTAGGCTTGCAATTCAAACCGATTGCTGGTCACATTGTAATACTCCTCCGCATTGGGAGAGGGGGGAAGCGTGACCAATTCGGCTCCGGGTACTTGTGCGGACACGCTGCCCGCGCTGGCCGCGCGATATACGAAGTTTTGGGTCGCATGAACTTGCAGGCCACTGAGGTCCCAAGTTTGGGGGCCGCCCGGCGGAGTGTAAATTAAATTAATGAGAGAAGGAGAGTTGTCAACCGCCATTTTCAACGTATCGCCTGCGCCGGGAAAAGTGGCACTGGTGACGGTGATTTGAGCGAAAGCTATGGGGCAGACCGCGAGCGTAACAAAGATGACTGTTGTCACTCGAAGAAATGCGGCGAAAAGTTTTAGTACATGTTTCATGGTGATTTCCTTTTAGCCATAAACGAAGAAGCCCTTTTCATCGAACCGCGC
>CAZXMM010000159.1:0-1300 GCA_964641255.1 uncultured Gammaproteobacteria bacterium
CGAAGGCCGACATCTTCGTCACCGCGACGGGCAACGTCGACGTCATCACGGTCGAGCACATGCGGCAGATGAAGGACCGCGCGATCGTGTGCAACATCGGCCACTTCGACAGCGAAATTCAGGTTGCGGCCTTGAAGAACTTCAAGTGGCACAACGTGAAGCCGCAGGTGGACGAGGTCGAGTTCCCGGGCGGCAAGCGGATCATCCTCTTGTCGGAAGGCCGTCTCGTGAACCTCGGCAACGCGACGGGTCATCCCTCGTTCGTGATGTCGTCTTCGTTCACGAACCAGACGCTGGCGCAGGTCGAGCTCTGGGCGAACCACGCGAAGTACGAGCGCAAGGTCTACACGCTGCCGAAGAAGCTCGACGAGAAGGTCGCCCGTCTGCACTTGGCCAAGCTCGGCGTGAAGCTCACGCAGCTGTCGCCGAAGCAGGCGGAGTATCTGGGCATCGACCGCGAAGGTCCGTTCAAGTCGGATCACTATCGCTACTAAGAGAAGGGTGGAGCGATGACGATGAAAGTTCACTCGCTCCACATATATCCGATCAAGGGGACGCGTGCGGCCGATGTCGCGCGCGCCTCCGTTGAGCCGCGCGGGCTCGAGGGCGACCGGCGCTGGCTTGTCGTCGACGCCAACGGGCGTTTCATCACGCAGCGATCGCATCCGAAGCTTGCGACAATCACCGCTCAACCGACGCGGACCGGGTTGCGGCTTTCGGCGCCCGGTGCCGGCGAGATTTCGGTCGAGCGGCCGCTTGCATCCAATCGCGTCGACGCCGTCGTTTGGCGGCATGAGGTCAACGCGGCGGTGGCCGATGAAGCCTCCGCGGCGTGGCTGTCGGATTACTTTGGGCAGCCGCTTAGGCTCGTCTACATGGATGCCGCCGCCGAGCGGCTGCAACGCAACGAGTGGGTTGACGGGGCGCCGGTCAGCTTTGCCGACGCCTATCCCGTACTCATCGCGACGACGGCGTCGCTGGCGGCGGTCAACGCGGAGATCGAGCGTGCGGGCGGCGAACGCGTGACGATGCGGCGCTTCCGGCCGAATATCGTCGTCGATTGCGACGAGGCTTGGGGCGAGGATTTTTGGCGGGTTGTGCGTATCGGCGGCGTCGAGTTCGAGCTGGTGAAGCCGTGCGACCGCTGCGTCGTGACGACGAAGGATCAGGAGACGGGCGAAGGCCGGGGGCCGGAGCCGATCGCGAGCCTCGCGCGGCTGCGCCGTTCGGCCGATCCGCGGATCAACGGCGTGTTGTTCGGTTGGAATGCCGTGCCGAAGACGCTTGGGAGCGTCGCGGT
>CAZXMM010000160.1:0-1299 GCA_964641255.1 uncultured Gammaproteobacteria bacterium
GGTGGTTTATCAGGTTTGGGCGACGCCACGAAATTTCTTCGGATTCATCGCCATTCCAATTCAAATTGGTTGGCTCAGCGCGAAAAAATTTACGCAAACCATCCAGCGATATGATCAACTCGCCGCGAGCGGCAAATCAATGTTGGCGTTGCCGGCCACCGTCAACTTTTCGCCCGGCGGAAAAGAGCGTCTCGCTAATTTTCGCAATGAATTAATAAAACAGGGCGGCTCGACTCATCTGGTGACGCGGTTGATTCAAACCCTCGAACAGGCAGATGATTTTACGCTGGCAAAAATTCGTCCGTACGCGCTGGCGGAAGCGTGGCGCGCGCCGCATCGTGAAGTACTTGAATTGTGTCTGCTGGCGACGCGCGTCGGGCTGCTGGAATTTTGCTGGAGTTTGCTCTGCCCGCTTTGTCGCGGCGCGAAAGCAAACAATAAGGCCCTGCGCGATTTGCAAGCCCAGGTGCATTGTGAGAGTTGCAATATTGACTTCACTGCGAATTTCGAGCGTTCGGTGGAGTTGACTTTTCGCCCCAATCCGGCGGTACGCGAAATTATTTTGGAAGAATTTTGTGTCGGTGGGCCGCAGGTTACGCCTCACATTGTGGCGCAACAACTGCTCGCCGCCGGTGCGCAGCGCACATTGACGCTGCCGCTGGAATCCGGCCGCTATCGCGTGCGCACGCTAACGATTCCCGGCGGCCAGCATTTTAGGGCCACCCCGGGCGGCGCGGCCAAAGCGAATTTTATTTTACAGCCTGAAGGTTGGCCCGAAGTAGAATTGCAGCTTGCGACCACAGCCACCGTGCATTTTGAAAATGCCACCGCTGTTGAGCAACTTTTCATTTTAGAACGGCTGGCGTGGAGTGATCAAGCGGTGACGGCAGCGGAAGTGACGGCGTTGCAGCTTTTTCGCGATCTCTTTGCCAGTGAAGCGCTGCGGCTTGGCGCAGAATTTTCGGTGGGAAGCCAGGTGATCGTGTTTACCGATTTGCGCGGTTCGACGAAATTGTATCGCGAGATTGGTGATGCGGTGGCGTTCAGTCGAGTGCTAAATCATTTCGAAATTTTAAAGGCGGCGATTGCCACCGAAGGCGGGGCCGTTGTAAAAACCATTGGCGATGCGGTGATGGCGGTATTTCGCCGCCCGTTGGCGGCGCTGCGGGCGTTGCTGCAGGTCCAGCAAAAACTTGCTGCCGGCGAAACTCCGCTACAATTAAAAGCCGGCATCCATTACGGCCCGTGTATCGCGGTAACGCTGAATGATCGCCTCGATTATTTTGGCTCGACCATCAA
>CAZXMM010000161.1:0-1283 GCA_964641255.1 uncultured Gammaproteobacteria bacterium
GCCATGTTAGAGTTTTCTTTTTAAAATGATACTTAACTCTGTCCTAAATAGTACATGTTGTGTGCGTAATGAAAGGCAACTTTAATTGTTTGCCGATAATAAAAGAATTTGGTCAAAAACTTTTATACCAAGAACGTCATTAGTCTGTAAAGAACTACTATATTATTGTAAAATATTTAAAATAGCCTTTGCGATATAAAGCCGATTACGCTGTTTACCAGTAATTTCTTGTAAAACTTCAAACTTTTCAAGTTTCTGAATCGCTTGTACTGCGGTAGGATGGGAAACATTGAAATGACTTTGTATTGCCTGTGCAGAAATAATTGGTAGTTGAAATAAAGAATCCGTAATGCCTAAGATTAATCCAGAAACACGAGCTTGTTGAAACAGCTTTCTCCACTCTGCTTGTAAATCTTGGAGTTGCTTCGCACTGGATGAAGCGTTCCGAGCTTGTTCAGCTACACCACGTAGAAAGTATAACACCCATTCACGCCAATTACCTCGTTCACTGACGCCGAGTAGAAGATCGTAATAAGCTTGGCGATAGCGTTCGAAGAAGGCGCTTAAATAAAGTAAAGGTAAGGACAAAAGGTCCCAATTCACCAGTAGCAGCGAAATCAAGAGCCGCCCGATACGCCCATTGCCATCTAAAAATGGGTGAATGGCTTCAAATTGATAGTGAATTAAAGCCAATCGCACAAGTGGCGGGTTTTCATTGTCATTGTGCAGATATTTTTCAAAAGCGTTCAACGCTTCATGCATCTCATTGACGGGAGGAGGAACGTAAGTTGCTTGATTTAGTATACAATCGCGCGGGCCGATCCAATTTTGCGAGCGGCGAAACTCGCCGGGCGTCGCTTGTTCTCCACGCACGCCCGTCATCAGCCGTTCATGAAGTTCACGAATTAATCGAAGGCTGATCGGCAAAGTTTTTATTCGTTCTAATCCATATTCCATCGCGCGAACATAATTTGCAACCTCTTGAACATCAGATAGTCGCTGAGGGTCGGTGGAACCGAAAATATTCAAGTTTAACTGATTTGCTTCGAAAGCGTACAAGTCTTTAAGATCAGTCTGTGTGCCTTCAATACGCGACGATAATACGGCTTCTCGACGAATAAACGGCCCGATGAGCAAATGTGGATTCGGTATCATCCGTCCCAATCCCGCCAGTTCGCCAAGCGCACGATCAGTAGCTGAGAGTGTACGCACCAATTCTGCATCCAAGGGCAAATCCGGCGGCAACGGATTCGGCACGAAAGCATGATACGCGGCTTGGCCTT
>CAZXMM010000162.1:0-1277 GCA_964641255.1 uncultured Gammaproteobacteria bacterium
GGGGCCGTAAAAAACAAAGTATCCATATGCAATTGTCATTCCGAGAAGCGACGAGGAATCTTTGTATCAGACAGATTCCTCACTTCGCTCCGCTACGTTCGAATCGGAATGACAATAGTAAAGTTTATTTCTTTACAACGCCTAATTCAATCGGAGATTCCCCGCTGCTGGAAAGTGGCGGTTTTCCGTTGCGGCAATGAAATGTTGCGGTAATGAGATTATTTTGCTTGCATATTTAGCGTAGATTTCCTATTTTGTCATCCGCTGTTGATTGAATGCAGCCGTGCGGAAACGCAAACACTTGTCACTGAATGTAAAATAAACCCTCAACCCATGAATTTTTTTCTGCCCAAACAGCCCGTCTTTTTTGACCTCTTCAAAAAACTTACCACCTCAGTTGTGAAAATAGCCCAGCTCTTTGGAGAATTGGTCGACAACTTTACAGATTTTGAAGATTTCGCCCGCCGAGCCAAGGAGATTGAGCACCAAGCAGACGCCACCACCCACGAGATCTTTGATCGCCTCCACTCAACATTTGTCACACCGTTGGACCGCGAAGATATCTATCTTTTGGCCCACGAGATCGATGATATTGTCGATGTCATTGAAAGTGTCATACAAAATATTGAACTTTATGAAATCAGAAGCAAGCAGGAGGTCTACGGCGATTTCGCCAAGATCATCGTCACCGCCACCAGTAATCTGGTAACCCTGATCGATCATCTCGAAGCGCAAAAAGATTCCATTTCGATGAACGAGGAAGTCATTAAAATCCATGGCCTGGAGGATCAGGGTGATTTGCTGTTTCAGAAATCCATTCGTGATCTCTTCAAAAATGAAAAAGACGCGATTATGCTTGTCAAACAGAAAGACATTCTTTTCGGTCTCGAGAAAACCATGGATAGCTACCAACGCGTTGCCGATATCATCCGCGGCATTATTGTGAAATCCAGTTAAGCAGGAGACGCCCGGAACTATTTCCGTTATGGAAAACTTGATTTTTATTGTCCTCGTCATTGTTATTGCGTTGATATTTGATTTTACGAATGGTGTGCACGACGCGGCAAATTCAGTAGCAACGATTGTTTCCACCCGCGTCCTATCCCCGAGACAAGCCGTCATCTGGGCGGCTTTTTTCAATTTCATAGCCTTCGTGTTTTTTGGCACGGAAGTCGCCAAAACCATCGGCAAAGGTTTGATTGATATAAGTGTGGTGACGCCGCTGGTGATTTTGGGCGGTCTTTTGGGCGCCATCATTTGGAATCTCATCACCTGGT
>CAZXMM010000163.1:0-1270 GCA_964641255.1 uncultured Gammaproteobacteria bacterium
GTTCCATCACCGCGAGCAGCTTCCAAATTTTTCTGTACTGCTTGCAAATAGGTTTGCGCCTTCTGTAATTCTTCGCCATACGCGAGCTTGACATTAGTTTGCGACATCGTTTTTTCCTTTCGTGATTTAAAAATCTTCATCAGCATCTTCCCGCCCCGCCGTCGCCCTTTAAATTGACGGCGGGGCTTGCTTATTCCCTGCCCCGAACAAGCTGGGAAGATGGCCTTCAACCTTTGCTGAGTTGCAGGCCGCCCCACTGGGCTCCATGGCACCGGAGTTTTTGTTTATGCAAACGCGCGCTGCACCGCGCTCTCGAGGCGATCTTGTACGACGTGCGTGTAAATTTCTGTCGTCGTAATTGAAGAATGTCCCAAGAACTCCTGCACTTCGCGAATGTTGGCACCGGTTTCAAGCATCGCGGTGGCGGCGGTGTGACGAAGAATGTGCACCGCGCCCGGTTTATCAACACCCGCCTTGTCCATCGCCCGCGCAAAATAATCCGAGAGGGTATCTCTCACAAAACTGATCACATGCGCTTCGGCATCGAATTTTTCTCCGAGTTCATTCTTGCGATTTGACAATAACTCTCGTAATCTTGGATGCATCGGCACGAGCTTTTCTTTTTTCTTGGCGTAGACGCGGATGGTGTTGCGCGTCCAGTCGATGTGCTTCCATTTCAAACCCCGATCATCACCCAACTTCTTGCGGGTAATCTCACCACGCCGCGCGCCGGTGTAGCGAATGATCCAAAAGGCCAGCTTGGTTTCGCCGTCCAGTTGATTGGCAATCGCGTTGATCTCAGTGGCATTGAGCACACTGGGCAAGCGCCGGCGATCCACTTTCATCTTCTCGATGCGCGGCAACCAATCGCGCGGGATCATGCCCTTCTTCACCGCCGTCTGAAATACGGTGCGGATATTTTCAAACTCTTTGTTCAAGCCCCGTTTGATTTTGTCTTCGTCAAGTTGCCAGCCGCGGGTCTCGTAATACTTTTTGACTTTCTCAAAGCGGGCGTTTTTGAATTGATCGAAATGGAGTGGCTTCAAATCCGTGACCAGAAAATCTCTGCCCAAAACTGCCATGAATAATTTCATCGCATAGCGATTGCGGCTGATGGTTTCGGGCGCGACTTCATGCTCTTTGGCGACAAGAACTTGCTCAGTTAATTCTTCCAACGTGATGAATTTTCCGGCATTGGGATCGTGGCCGAATTTCTTGAACCCGGCTTTGTGCATAGCGACGTCCGCTTGCAAGCGGTTGAATTCCGCCT
>CAZXMM010000164.1:0-1270 GCA_964641255.1 uncultured Gammaproteobacteria bacterium
TGGCGTCAAGCACCGGTGTGCCGAAGCGTTTCCAAAAGATGCCGATGAGCAAGTCGCAATCATCAATGCGTAAGCACGAATCGATCTGGCCTTGTGGTCCCTCGGGATGAAAGCCAGGATAAGCGTCCGTCTCCCAGCGATAAACTTCGAGACGCACACCGCGCTCGTCGGCGATGCCTTTGTTCAGCTCATCGACGATGGCCGGTATCATGTCGCGCTCGGCTTGCACGTCGCCGGGCGAGGCGACGACGATTTTGAGGATTTTTACTTGCTTCATTCGAGCAACCGGATCAAGATACTTTGAAGTAAGATACTTTGGAGTATCTTAAGAAACAAGCCAAATTCAAAGCTCAAAATAGTGCCTGAGGGCGCAACTACAAAAACGTATACAACAATCCCACCAACCCGCTGCCGGCCACCACCGCAATGAGATTCCAATTCCATTTCCATAGGCCGATAAACGCCATCACACTAATAAACACCGCAAACCAATCGATCACACCGCCATTCGGAAAGAGAACATGCAGGCCAAACCAAATCGCTAAATTCAAAACAACGCCAACCACCGCGGCAGTGATAGCCGACAGTGCCGAGGTGAGATTTTTATTGCCGCGCAATTGCTCGATGTGCGGCGCGCCGAGAAAAATCCACAAAAAGCAGGGCAGGAAAGTCGTCCACGTCGTGATGAACGCGCCCAACGTTGCCGCAACGAGCGGAGACGAGTTGAGCGGCGACGCCATGAGCGAAGTCGAATGGTGCCACGCGCCGAGGAAGCCGACGAATTGCAGCACCATGATGAGCGGGCCGGGCGTGGTTTCGGCGAGGCCGAGGCCGTCGAGCATTTGTCCGGCGCTGAGCCAGTGATAATCTTCCACGGCTTTTTGCGCGACGTACGGCAGCACGGCGTACGCGCCGCCGAACGTGACCATCGCGGCTTTGCTGAAGAACAGGCCTTGTTGAAAAAGTGTGCTATCCCAGCCTTGCCACCAACCGAGAATGAAAACCGGCAGCCACCACAACGTCAAACAGACCGCACAAACTTTGAGCGCGCGCGTCAAAGAAGGCTTCGTGTGCAGCGGTGATTCAGCATCGTCGCTAATAATGGCCTGTGATTTCGCGCCATGATTCGCCGTCGCGGAAAATTTTTGCGGCCAGATTTTCCCTCCGGCGAAACCAATCACGCCGGTGCTGAGAATGATGAGTGGAAAGGGAATTTCGAAAAAGAAAATGCCAATAAACGCCAGCAACGCGAGCATCCACATCACTTCAT
>CAZXMM010000165.1:0-1266 GCA_964641255.1 uncultured Gammaproteobacteria bacterium
GTCCGTCTTCGTGCCTGAAAACCAAGATATACTCATCCATGATTGATAAATTTTAAAGTCGTAAATAGGGTTGACATATACAGGACAAACAAAATGCCCGGGATTGGACAAAATTGAAGAAAATAATGTAGAATTAGGTCTTTATGGTCTTGGAAACATTAGCTGATTCGGTACAACCCAATAAGCCAATTAACGCTATAACAGTGCAATATTTCATTTGCTCCTCTGATTTATTGAATGGGGGTATCTGATACATGAAAAGAAAAAACCTTGCCATTCACATTTTATTTCATTTCCACCGGGAGAGTTCAGGAACTATTCTTTTTTTTCTTCTCATCCTGGTTATTGCAGGTAATATAAATTCAAGCGGTTGATGTGTTTTATTTTTTACAGGTACATTTTCTTTTTCTTTTTTAGGTGCTGTAGATATGGCCCCTGCCATAACCGGGTCATCATTTTTTGAAGAGTCTGTTGCCTGCTTTATGCAAACCGGTTGTACAGGTATAACTTCCGGAGTGGTAATAACAAAACCCAGTGTCTCAAAAACAACCATCTCAGGATCAGCAGGTATGTTGAGTTCTATTGTATTTTCTAGGTTAAGCTTCTTGTTTTTTATTTTCTTTGCCTTCTTCAGTATTTGTGGTTGTACGGTTTGAGCAAATAAGCCGTTTGTATTTCCTGAAATGACTTCGATCCTGAACAGGTCGGTTCCAAAGCAGATCAAAAACAGCAACAGGAATTTTTTCCAAAAGGCAATCGGTTTGTGAAATACATACTGCTGGATGGTGATCGTGATCCTCTCCAATTGTTCTGTTCTGAACCTGCCGCAAACAGATTTATTTAAATTTTGCCGGAAGAAAAGCTGGATGTCTTCATCGCTTTGTTTGGTGAAATCAGTTACAATTTTTTGGCAATTGCTGCAATAATTCCCTGTTTGCATTTTCTGCATGGAATTCCAATCCTGGTGGCAGGGTTTTGGAATAGAAAGCCTGAATACAGCGGAATCCATACTTTAAGTTAAAAAAAATAAGGGAACCCGGTGTCAATAAAATGATAAATAAAAACCCCGGAATTTCCCGGGGTTTCAGTCGATTACAGAGAAAGATTTTTATTTCAGTTTCTTCTTCAGGTTCTGGTCAATCGCTTCGAGGAATTCTTCTGTATATAAGAAATGATCGCCATGTTTCACCTTATTACCATGGATACAAACAGCCAGGTCTTTTGTCATCTTACCTTCTTCCACGGTTTCAATACAAACCGATTCCA
>CAZXMM010000166.1:0-1265 GCA_964641255.1 uncultured Gammaproteobacteria bacterium
GCGAGCAATAGCAACGGCAGATTTTGAGAGAACAAACCCGCGGACCCGTTCAGGGAAGTTATCGGCGACAGTTGATAAGAAAACGCGAAGCGCGGCGACAAAACCGTGTTTTGATTGTAAGAAAAATAATCGGCGCGCACGCCTACGGTGGCCGAGAGCTGTTGGAATGGCTTGGCTGAGTAACTCAGAAAAGCGCCCAGCTTGTTGGCTGTAATTTCATTTTTCAACGCCAGTGCGGCCACCGTGTCGCCCAGGGCATCTGTGGTCTCGGCATAAAAATTATCGTAGTCCGTCGAAAGATGTTTGGCGTCGACGCCGAACTCGAGACTGTGGCGTGGATGCAAGCGAAAATGATTGACGTTGCGAAATTTAAACGCCTGCTCGTGCGAACGATTTTTGACCGAGAGCAGGCCGGTGTTGGTTTCCAAAAAATCTTCTTTGAAATTTGAAGAGGTGTAAGCGAGCGAGGTGTTGGAATAACCGCGCTGGCCCCACACCGCGCGCCAATTCATTCCTGCCGTGCCTTCGGAAACCTCCTGATTGCCGTAAAAAATCATGTCGTTCTTCTCGCCGGTTTCGCGATCCGGCGAATTATGATCGTCGCCCCAAATGCCGAGCAGCGTCAACTTATGCTTGGCGTTGAGATCATAAACGATTTTCCCCTGCACATCGCCATAAATCGGCGCGACGCTCGTGCCGACATCAAACGCTTTCACGACATAATCCAAATAACTGCGCCGCGCCGAAAAAAGCCACGCGCCTTTTTTGTTGAACAACGGGCCTTCCGCCACGCCGCCGAAACCGGCAAAGTTCAAATCAAGCTGGCCGTCAAATTCATTGCGATTGCCTTCGCGAAACGAAATATCCATGATCGAAGAAAGCTTGTCGCCATAAATCGCAGAAAAGCCGCCGGTGTAAAAATTCACGTCCTGAATGAAATCGACATTGATCATCCCAATTGGCCCGCCGGAAGAGGCCTGCGTGGGAAAATGATTGATGTTTGGAATCTCGATGTTGTCGATGAAAAACGTATTCTCCACCGGATTGCCGCCGCGCACGATGAGATTGTTGGATTGATCATTCACTTTCGCGACGCTCGGCAGCGACATCATGATGCGACTCACGTCCCCCGCCGAACCAGGCGCGCGCCGGATTTCTTCGTAAGAAAAATTGACCGCGCTCACCGGCTGTTCCTCGGCTTTCGCAAAATAACCCGCGGTCACCGTCACGCTCTCACTTTGCAAAACCGTCATTTTCATTTCGGC
>CAZXMM010000167.1:0-1259 GCA_964641255.1 uncultured Gammaproteobacteria bacterium
TGAATCGCCAGATTGCCGACGCCCTTTTGTTTCATCAACGCTTCGATCTCCGCAATCTCGCGCGGCGCGGCAGCCGAAAGATTCTTGTTGCCGTCCGCCGTCACGAGAATCACGTCTTCGATGCGCACGCCGATGTTGTAATACGCCGGATCGACGCCGGCGCTGCCTTCGGCGATGTAAATGCCCGGCTCGACGGTGTAAACCATGCCGGCTTCCATCGTGGACTGGCCAACGTCATGCACGTTGAGACCGACTGGGTGGCCGAGGCCGTGATAAGAAAAACGCGACAATTCCTGCGGCGTTTTTTCTTTGATGATGCCGAGCTTGAACAGACCTTCCATAATCGTGTCGCGGGAAATTTTGGAAAGCGCTTGCCACGTCACGCCCGGCTTCATCGCCGCAATCGCCGCTTTCTGCGCCTCGAGCACGAGCTGATAAATCTCGCGCTGCGCTTTGGTGAATTTGCCGTTGGCGGGGTAGGTGCGCGTGATGTCGCTCGAATAGCCGCGATACTCCGCGGCGCAATCGGCCAGCACCACGTCGCCGTCTTTGATCTTGCGGCGATTGGTGTTATAGTGCAAGATCACGGAATTCTCTCCGGAGGCGACGATGCAGGGATAACCGTTCTGCTCCGCGCCCAGCTTGCGAAAAATGTATTCGTAAACCGCCTCCAGCTCATACTCGCCCATGCCCGGCTCCACCGACATCATCGCCTGGCGATGCGCCATGGCGCTGATCTCCGTTGCTTTGGCGAGCAGCGCAATTTCTTCGGGGGATTTGATGATGCGCATTTTTCGCACCAGCGGCGTGGGGTCGCGCGTTTCGATTTGGGCATGCCATTGCTGCATTTGGTCGAGGGAGGATTTCAGCGGCTGCAACAATTCCGCCATCTCGCCCGCCAAATCTTCGCGAAACGGCGGCACGTATAAAAATTTGGCGCCGGCGCCCCAAAAGATGGACGGCAGCATCGTTTTGAATTTATCGTTGGTCGCCGCGTATTCGACGCCGCGCAGTTTCATCGCGCCTTCAGGGCCGTAACGCCGGCCATCCCATTTCTCGGACAGCGGATCGCGCTTCTGCACGAACAACATTTCGCGCACCGTGATCTTCGCCGTGCTGTCGCTCGGATTTTGCGCCGGCGCGCCTTTGGGGATCAACACCAAAATCGCGTTCGGCTCGCGAAAGCCGGTCAAATAATAAAAGTCGCTGTTCGGCGCATACGGAAATTCCAAATCCGCATTGCGATTGCGCTCCGGATT
>CAZXMM010000168.1:0-1258 GCA_964641255.1 uncultured Gammaproteobacteria bacterium
GTTGATCATCTCATTCTTTTAATTTCATTTTCACTTCACTCAACTCTTGAGCCAAACCGAGTGAGGCTGGCGTTTGGCGCAGAAAGTCTTTTGCGCTTTTATCATCCTTCAAATAAGCATTCAGAAAATTCAGCGCGTATTGGCAAACGATTTTATGGCTCGCAATCGCCTCCGCGCTGCGCTCGGTTTTGACGAGCGTGTGCTGCGCGACGCCGTAGCTCGCAATGAAATCCGCGTGCAAAAGTTTTTTGAAAGAGAGCAAGTAGGCCTCGGCAACGGCCAAGCTATCGTAGTATTCAAAATTCTTCGGCACGTTGTAGCGCGGCGGCAGCTCGCCGTGCATGTGCAAATACGGCACGTTCATCTTTTTCAAATCAAACCACGGCGATTGCCGCAGCAAATCGCGGCCGTATTCATAGCCGGTCGCGGCATCGAGACTGAGCAGCGCATCGACCTCGGAGTTCTGCATTTGCAACAATGCTTGCGCAACGCCGCCCACGCTCCACGAAGCGAGCGCGAGTTTGCCCTCGTCAACATTGGGCAAACGATAAGCGTAGTTGAGAATAAAATTCAAATCGCGTACTTGCGTTTCGATGCCGCGCATGTCGAACGGCCAGCGCTCGCCCTTTGTCAATCCCAACGCCGTGTGCGCGATGGCAATGTAACCGTGACTCGCGAGATACTCGCAGAGCACGGAATACACGTGCCCGCCAGTGCCGCCGCCTGCACCGAAGATGACGACCGGAAATTTGCCCTTCGCAACTTTCGCGTCTTTGCTCGCGGCCGTTTGAACGTTGAGCAAAGTTTTAAGTTCGTCTTTGAACGGCTCAAGCTCTTGCGCATACGATTGCAATACGGCTTGCTTGCGTTCTTCGCGCCATTGCCAAGGCTCGGAGTCGGTATCATTCAAATACAAATATTCTTCATAGCGAACGCGAGGCGAATTTTTAGCGGCCTCCGCCGGATACCAAATGAACATTTGCATCGGCCGGCCTCGTTCGCCGTGTTGATCATGAAACGGGCGCGCGCGGTCATATTGCCGCTCGAATTTGAAACCCACTTCATGTGCGCCGCGCGACATGCCGTTCCACAGAACGGGCGGCTGCGCCATCGCGCACACGCAGTAAAACAGGTTGAGTGCAAAAAGTTTTTTGATCATTGCGGAGATTGTTCGTCAAATAAGATTTAGAAACTCATTCTTCTCTCAAAACATTCACCGGATTAACCAATGCCGCACTTATGGCTTGATGACTTATTG
>CAZXMM010000169.1:0-1245 GCA_964641255.1 uncultured Gammaproteobacteria bacterium
TTTGCATTCAGCCCCTTTGCTTTGGTGACTTTCATTTGGGGCCGCAAATGAAAGTTACCCGGCCGCCGGGCCGGGACCCGGCACGCAACGCGAACAAAGGCGCATCGACAAAGCCATGAAAGTTGCCTTCATCGGCCTAGGCGCCATGGGCGTGCCGATGGCACTCAACCTCCTCAAGGCCGGCCACCAGGTACGCGGCTTCGACCTGCGCACCGGCGCCACCGACGCACTCGTCGCCGCCGGCGGCAGCACCGCGTCGAGCGCCGCCGACGCTGCGAAAGACGCCGAACTGCTCTGGCTGATGGTCGTCTCCGGCGAACAGGCAGAAGCCGTGCTGTTCGACGCCGGCGCCGCCGCGGCCTTGCCCAAGGGCGCGATCGTCGGCCTGGGCTGCACCCAGGCCCCGGCGCACGCGATGCGCACCGCCGAGCGCCTGAACGCGATGGGCCTGCACGCGCTCGACGCCCCGGTATCCGGCGGCACCAAGGGCGCCAACGCCGCGTCGCTCACGATCATGTGCTCCGGCGACGCGGGTGTGCTGCAGCGCGCCCGCCCGGTGCTCGATGCGATGGGCTCGCGCGTCTACGACTGCGGCCGTGCCGCCGGCATGGGCTCGACCGCCAAGATGATCAACCAGCTGCTGTGCGGCGTGCACATCGCCGCCGCCGCCGAGGCGATGCACCTGGCCGAGCGCGCCGGCGTGTCGACCGCGACGATGCACGAGATCATCGGCGTCTCCGCAGGCAACTCGTGGATGTGGGGCGACCGCGGGCCGCGCATGATGATGGACGAGCCGCCGGTCACCAGCGCGGTGGACATCTTCGTCAAGGACCTGGGCATCGTGCTGGGCGAAGGCCGCGCGCTCAAGGCCGGCCTGCCGCTGTCGGCGGCGGCGATGCAGATGTTCCTTGCCGCCAGCGGCCTGGGCCACGGCGCGGCCGACGACAGCCAGGTGATCCGCGCCTACCGCGCGCTCAACGGGGCGGGGGCGAAACGATGAGCAGCGCGGCGAAGGCCAGGGTCGGCTTCATCGGCGTCGGCCTGATGGGCCACGGCATGGCCAAGAACCTCGTCACCAAGGGTCACCCGCTGGTGGTGCTCGGGCACCGCAACCGCGAGCCGGTGGAGCACCTCAAGTCGCTCGGTGCCACCGAGGCGAAGACGCCGCGCGAGCTGGCCGCGCAGTGCGACATCGTGCACCTGTGCGTCACCGGCTCGCCGCAGGTCGAGGCCAACCTGCGCGGC
>CAZXMM010000170.1:0-1235 GCA_964641255.1 uncultured Gammaproteobacteria bacterium
ATGGGCTACGCCGAGGAGTTCCCGGTGAGCCGCTACTTCGTCGACGCCCGCGTGCTGTCGATCTTCGAGGGCGCCGACGAGACCCTGTGCCTCAAGGTCATCGCCCGCCGCCTCCTCGACCGCCAGAAGGCCGCCGCCTGACCCTCGGTCAGCGCCGGCGGACCCCAAACCACGTTCTCGAGGCAATAGCCCCCGGTTTCCGGGGGCTAATGCCTCGAGTTCGTTCTGCACCCTTGACGTTTCGTGTATTTTCAGTGTTTCTAGGTGCATGGCAAACGGTATCGACCTCGCCATCAGCGTCGTGGCGGCCCGTCAACTCAGCGTGTTCACCCGGGCCCAGGCCCTCGCTCTCGGCGCGGACGACAAGCTGATCGCACGGCGCCTCGGTAGCGGTCGGTGGATCCGAGTCGCTCCCGGGGTGTACGGATTCCCTGGCGTGCCCGAGTCGTTCGATCGGAGCGTGTGGATCGCGCTGCTCGGCACGAGCCCGCTGGCCGTCGTCTCGTTCCAGACCGCTGCGGCCTACCACCAGTACGCGGGGTTCCCGGAGGGCCGCATCGTGCTGACCGTCCCGCACGGCGGGCACCACCGCATCGAGGGCGCCTTCGTCCACCAGATCAGCGACGTGCTCCCCCACCACCTCACGATCGTCCGAGGAATGCGGTGCACCACGCCGGAACGCACGGCCGTGGACCTTGCAGCCGTGTGCAGCTTTCCTCGGCTCTTCGAGAGCCTGGACGATGCGCGGGTCAAGGGTCGCGTCGACGTTTCCGGCATCGGCGTCGTGCTGCGCGACGTCGCCAGGCGGGGCAAGCCCGGCATCGCCAAGATGGCTCGGGTGCTGGACAAGCTCGAGCCGGGCAAGGTCCCGTCGCAGAGCGTGCTGGAGCGCAAGCTCCACGAGCTGCTCGAGAAGGGCGGCGAGCCGCCGCTGGTGCGGCAGTACCCCCACCCGGGACGCGACCTGCCGGCGGCCTGCGTCGACGGCGCCTACGTCGAGGCCAAGATGATCGTCGAGGTCGACGGCCGGCGCTGGCACACCCGCATCGCCGACCTCAAGCGGGACCACGACCGGGACAACGAGGCCGGCCGGGCTGGCTGGTTCACGCTCCGCCTGCTCTACGAGGACGTCGTCGGCGACCCCGAGGGCCAGTGCGCCCTCATCCGTGAGACCCGCCTGATGCGCCTCGCACAACTCGCCGCCTGAGGTGATTCTCGAGGCAATAGCCCCCGGT
>CAZXMM010000171.1:0-1231 GCA_964641255.1 uncultured Gammaproteobacteria bacterium
TTTAGTTGGTGGGCTAATATAGGTTTTAGCGCCGGCAATGTCAAGCGGAATTCTCTTCATGCAAACAAAAACCCATTGGGTGGGCAGGATGAATTCAGTTTACTTCATTATCATAAACTTACGGATCAAGCGTTCGTTGGCTTTATTCGTTAACATTAGAAAGTACAATCCATTTGTTAGATAACGATTAGTCGATTCGTCTTCGCCATTCCAAGACAGCGTATGCAAGCCTATGCCGTAGTTGCGGAAAGGAAACGTGTGAATTCGCCGACCCATTAAATCAAAAATGGAGATTTGCATTTCACTCGGACGCCCCAATTCAAGGGTGATCTTTATTTCTGAACTGACTGGATTAGGATAGGTTGTAAAAAACGCTATTTCACTTGGCACCATGTTCGTTGCAGCAAGGTTTTCATTCACTTGCGTAAGAATGCCATAATGCTTGCCGTCAATTAAAGCGCCACGTAGCTGATAATATCCACCTTCGAAACCTTCATAATAGATACCAAGACTATCCAAGAATACGGTATTTCCAGTGCATAAGCTGGCAGAAGGCAAACTAATTACCTGGTATTCCATTTTTTCCTCTTGCGATTGAAAAAGTTACTGAAACTGATAGCGTCTACTTTGTAAAAACAGGAATCCGAAGAAAAAACCGGAAATGGATAAGGCCATATATCGCCAGTAGCAACTTCAAGTTTTAAAAGAAGGATTTCCGCGGGCACAACAGAATTGGGCGGGACAAAACGTGGGGAGTATTGATAAACCTTGTTCTGTTCAATACGTTTAAAAACCAAACGCCTGCCATCTCGCTGATGAATTAATTCTATGATACTATAAATTTTTCCAGTCGGTAGAAGTGTATCGCCTATCACTTCCATGGTTTCTTTAAGCAATATGCCGCCGTTTTTTTCTTCATACTCCCATTTGTTACCTTCATGTAAAGGGTAATAAAAAATCTGAGTATTTTGTGCAAACACGGAGGCAGCCCAAACCAATTGAATGGTAAAATGAGCGATAAGGCTCTTCTTCATTGATTAGTCCTAAACTTTTTTTTCAGGTCTGCTACAAAACTATTACGTTTCCTTCTATTTCACCGTCCAAAAATAAACAGCCCCAATCCTGTTATCCGAATCGGGGCTGAAGGATCTACAAAAAGAATCGTTACCGCACCAGCATCAACTTCTTCACCGCCCGCTGGCGGCCCGCTTCCAATTGATAAAAGTAAACA
>CAZXMM010000172.1:0-1228 GCA_964641255.1 uncultured Gammaproteobacteria bacterium
ACCACTGGCTACTGTCACATTACCGGTGGCTCTAAAGAAGATGACACCACCTTTGCCAGTAGTTGAGGAAAAACCCGACGGCTGCATTGTTCCCCCACTTTGAACAGTGACGGTTGCATAGTTAGGGACTCTTTGAAGCATCACTGTGTAGTTAGCTCCGTCAAATGTGTGGGTTAGAGGACCATCAAGAAGAAGCGTTTTCCCCACAATTGAAGAAACCCGGTGGGTTTCATATTGCCCTAGATGAGCGGCGCTCCAATTTCCCTGGGAATAATAGGTGGAGTCCAAATTGTTAGGATCCCGAAGTGTAATCAGAAGAACTTCGTCTCCTACTGCCAAACCAACCGGAGTAGCACTAGTGGTGGCCACCGTGACCATGGTTCCCCCAGAAGTGGCGATGTTAGTCACGCTAAAATTAACTGCGTCAGCCCCACTAGTTCTGCCCGAAATACAACTGTTTCCACTACTAGCTGCTCCACCACCATCAAGAGTGACTGTGGAACTTATGGTGCAATTTCCATCGGCACCATTACCTAGGGTGATAGTACTATCGGTAATGGCTGTCTTTCCAGTTCCGGCCACCGTAAAGCCTTGGCCGTTGATTTGGTTCTCTCCACTAATGAGAGCTCCAAACAGAGAAGTAATTTTGCCACCCGAGTCCACTAAGAACTTCGTAGCGTTGCCGTTAAGAAATTTCAGGAAGTTTCCAGTAAACCCTCCCGAGGCTGACGCCTGAATATCTCTGCCAAAATCCAAGAGTAAGCCACTACCTGTAAAGGTCGAAGGGCCACCTTGACCAAACCCTAGGAAATTACCCGTTGTAATTGCTGATGCTGTAGCATAAATGAGATTGCCGGAAACGGTTCCAGCAGTATCTAGACTAAGTAAATTCCCACTGCTTAGGGACGAAGAAGATAACTTTAAGAGATTACCTGAAGTTAAATAGTTGGCACTCATAGAAGCGGCACTACCGGTAGTCTCTAACGAGTTAAGGTAGAAATTGCCACTCGAATCGACACTAAATAGTTCTGCTCCTCCAGAAAGAAGCTGAAGAATCTTTCCAAAACCATCTTGACGGTTAACTAGGAGTGTTGTTCCTGGCACTGTCGTGGGAAATGTTCCAGTGGAACCGGCACTAGGAGAAGTAGACCCAGACAATGAAGTGTATTCCAGCCTAATCCTCCCCTCTCCTCCAGTTCCACCTGTAGTCGGACTACCATAGGTCCCA
>CAZXMM010000173.1:0-1226 GCA_964641255.1 uncultured Gammaproteobacteria bacterium
CGGCCCAGATCATCGTGAATCCATTGCGTCAAAACACCGTTCTCGTCGGTCGCGGCCATCGGCACGCCGAGCGACGGATGCACAATCACCCAATCCGTATGGTTCAGCGCATTCCACGTTTTCGTGGCGAACACGCCTTCGTCATCATAAGAAACATGGTTCGTCCGCGGACAACCATCTGCTTGCGGACACAACTCGGACTGAGGCGTTATCGTCCGCTGCTCTTCAATCACGAGCCCATCGGCATTACGCACATAATGAATTCGTTGGTATGCGTCGGGATCCTCCGGTTCGATTTCAACCGTATCGAGCAGCCCTGCCGCATTGTGTTCGAAATGCGTCGTGCGAGTTTCCGAAGCGCCAGAAACATCGGTGGATGTAACAATGCGATATTCGGGCAAGCTGACGAGCCAATCGTTTTCGCGAATGTCGTAGCTCATTTCGACGGCCTCGAATGTGCCGCCAAGGGTATGCCGCGCCGAAGCTCGGAGATTCCCCATCCAATCGAATTTCAAGGTCCCGTCGACTCGGCGTGGCGAATGCCAATTGACTTCGGGTTCACTGATGTGTGGCCAGGTGATCTGATTGATATGGACCGTCGTATCCCATTCCGACGTGGACCATTCACGCGGATGCACGAAATACGTTTTTCCCTCGTGCGACCAATCCACATCGTAGAGAATCTGTTTCGCAAATACGCGGGCGCCGACAAAACCATTCACGGGAGCGGCGACGCCACCCAAGGGATGCTCGATGAGCGGCGTCACTTGAATGACGAGTTTCGGACGAAATGCGCCCACAGCGATGTGCATCGTCCCCGCGGTGTTCGTTTGGAATGCTGCGTGGTCGAAATAGGTTGTGGTTTGGCGCGGCTGATCTGGCACCCATTCTCGAATGAATCGATATCCCAGAAACCCTCGACCTTGGCGATCGAATAGCGGTTCGCCATACGAATACTGGCGGTCCTTTGGCGTGCCGGTGCGTGATTCAATGCGCGCCACCACGCTCGCGCCCCGGCGTACACACGCGAGCGGATACGCGTGCGTGCACGATTGCGGGTCCACGTCGGGCGCGTACGTGCGCGTATACGTAATGCGCTCGCGCCATTCCGAACCTTCGTCGCCTACTTCAATGAGCCGATCTGCATCTTCACCACCTTGGGTGACCGCTTTGAAATGCGTTCGTTTCGCCGAATCGATCCACACTTTTAATAGGTCATCCCGCCC
>CAZXMM010000174.1:0-1225 GCA_964641255.1 uncultured Gammaproteobacteria bacterium
GCATCAAGCCCCAATCCATCACCCCAAAACCAGAAGAGATCGATGTGCCGCTGCCCGCGGCGGAAGCGCAGTAACCGACACCTCTCGCCGATTTGAAGCCGTTCTGGCGCGTCCGTCACGATGACGGGCGCGTCATTTTTCTTGAAAACTGCCGATTTAGGCATAGCATCAAAGGCGACCCGCCATTTTCGCAAAAGGCCGCGCCCATGACCCAACTCACCAACATCACGAAGGATCCCGCCTACAACGCCGTCGATCCCGACGATTTTCCCTCGATGATGGACGTCAGCCGCTACAACGACCGCACGACCGCCTTCGACAAGATCATCTCTGCGACCCACGATCATTTCTGGGATCCGCTCGACAAGAAATACATCGACTTCTCCGCGCCCTTCGACATGCAGAAGGAATACATGGTCGATCCGGCCTTGATGACGGAGTTGCGGACGGCCGTCGGCGACAAGCTCGACGAACGCGGCAAGATCAAGCTCACGAACCTAAACGTCTACTGGTCGTTCTCCTCGATCTTGCATGGCGAGCAGGGCGCGCTGTCGCTGTCGGCTTCGCTCTGCCACATTTTGCGCGATCCCGGCGCGCAGGAATACGCCGCCAACCAAACACGCGAAGAAGCGCGTCACGTGACCGCCTTTGCGAAGTACATCCAGGCTCGTTGGGGCAAACCGGCCCCGGTGGGACCGGCGCTGGGCAGTCTGCTGACCGAACTCGTGCTCTCGCCCTACGTTTGGAAGAAGCTCGTCGGCATGCAGATGCTGGTCGAAGGCCTGGCCATGGGCGCTTTCGCGACCTTCTATCAAAAGGGTCGCGATCCCTTGATGGTAAAGCTCTGCCAGCTCGTGATGACGGACGAGGCGTTCCATCACAAATTCGGAAAAATCTGGGCCGACCGCACGATCCCTAAACTCTCCAAGGGTGAAGCCGAGCGGATCGAAGATTGGGCCTGGGAGGTCTTCCAAGTCCTGCTGTTCAATCTCGCAAGCCCCGATCAAAAGGGTTGGATCTATCGCGAATTGGGTCTCGACCCGGTTTGGGTTCAGCAGGCGTTTATGGAAGCGCTGACTGACGCCGAAATCCGCAAGGAGCTGCAGGATACGACAAACATTTTCCGCGTCCTGATCAAAACGCTAGTTAAAGCCGGCATCATCACGGACCGGACGCGCGGCAACTACGCGGCCTATATCGACATGGCCGAGCTGCACGCCGAAGG
>CAZXMM010000175.1:0-1219 GCA_964641255.1 uncultured Gammaproteobacteria bacterium
GCGCATCGCTGATTAACTTCTTCTCCTCGACGAGGAGCTTGTGCATCAGCGCGATCTGGCCCGCCGGTCCGCCGAAATTGACTGAGCCGATATAGGCCCAAGTGCGGAGCGCTTCGCCGAACGTGGGGAGTGTCGTTGGCGTCATTGGGGCGGCGCCGCTAGAAGCGGCCGCCCCGGTTGATCTGAATCTGCTGGGAGGCCGCCAGGATCAACATCAGGCCGACGATGGCCGCGAAGAACGAGAAGTAGATGCCTTGGATGCCCATGGCGACGAGCAAGAATCCGATGCCGACGCCGATATAGGCGGTGATCAGTTGCGCACGGCTCGACGGCATGAAGTTCGACAACACCGCTGCCGTGATGTGGCCGCCGTCGAGCGGGTAGCCGGGGAGCAGATTGAAGAGGCCCAAGAAGACGTTGACGTAGGCGAGGCTTCGGACCAGCCAGCTGGCGTTCTCGACGTTCGCTGCGTACCAGAAGAGCGCAACACCGATCAGCAGGTTGACCGCCGGTCCTGCGAACGAGACGACGACCTGCTGAAACGGCGTGCGCGGGTTGCCGACGAGCCTGGCGTAGCCGCCAAAGAACGTGAGCGTTACATCGAGCGTGCGGATGTTGAACAACCAGCCGCCGAACGCGTGGCCCATCTCGTGCAGGTAGATGCAGAAGAAGAGTAGGACCGAGAACGTCGCCGCATCGATCGCCCCTTGGGCGCCGTTGTCGCGCAATCCATCGACGATGTAGAAGGCCGCGAGCAGGAACAGGCTGATGTCGAGGCGGACCATAACGCCGAAGATCTTGCCCAGTGCGATCGGCGTTCCCATGCCCATTGCGGTGTTCCCTCAGCCGAAGACGCGGCGGAAAATCGTGTCGACGTGCTTTAGGTGATAGGCGAGATCGAACAGGCCTTCAAGTTCGGCGGGCTTCAGCGCTTTTGTGACCTCTGCGTCCGCTTTCAAATTGTCGAGGAACGACGAGCCGGTGCGGCCGTGGTGCATATTTTGCCAGACGGGCATCGCGTTGCGCTGCACCAAGCGGTAGGCGTCCTCGCGGGCGACGCCTTTTTGAGTCAGAGCCAGCATGACGCGCTGCGAATGGATGAGGCCGCCGAGCAGGTCCAGGTTTCGCTGCATGCGCTCGGGGTAGACGACGAGCTTGTCGATCACGTCGGCGAGGCGGTTCAGCGCGAAGTCGAGCGTGATCGTGGCGTCGGGGCCGA
>CAZXMM010000176.1:0-1218 GCA_964641255.1 uncultured Gammaproteobacteria bacterium
GTGATGCGGATGTAACCCAGTCGGCCCGACTGGGTTTTTGAGGTGGCAGAGAAGAACTTCTGAATCTGGAGCAAAGGATGTCGGTCAGAATATCCCGTTTTGAATGGGATGAGTATAATACCAATCATCTCGCAGAAGGACATCCTGAATTTGATTTGAAATTTCTCGATGACGTCGTTACGGAAGCAAAAGCATATTTCAATAAACATTTCAGGCAACCGGTTTTGTGTGGTCCGATTTTAATTCGCCAGAAGCCATGAATAAATGGCTCAATTCAGTTCCGCGATAAGACATGGAAGTCGACCCGCGTATTTCCAGTGGAGCTCAATCTCCATGAGTGATGATCGAAGGATTTGAGTTTTTGGGCTAGAAAACAAGGCATTAAAAGCGGCAAGAAATTGATGTAAGTGGTATTAAATCAATATTTGAGCGCAAATTTGCCGGAAGATTATTAATCGAATGAATGCGCGGTTTCTAAGTTATGAAAACCGACGGCATTCGGCACGAAGATTTCTGGCGGGAAACAGAAGCCGAGTCAAAACATAGGCAAACAAAGTGAAAATAACCGGCTTTGAATGGGACGACTGGAATTCCGATCATATTCTCGATCATGATGTAGAGATGTATGAGGCAGAACAAGTCTTTGCTAATCGGCCGTTTATTCGAAAAGTCAAAGAAGAAAAGTATATCGCCTTTGGTCAAAGTAACGCGGGGCGTTATTTGACCGTCGTTTTTGCTTATCGCGGCCAAAGCCGCGCTTACATTATTACCGCCCGTGATTCAAATTGGAAAGAGGTAAGACATGCAAAAGGCAAAGGAAAATAATAACAGCAAGCGTTCGTCGACAAGGCGAAAGGCGCTAAAGCCGGTTCCAAACTTTAAAAGCTTGGAAGAAGAAGCGCTTTTTTGGGATACGCATGACACAACTGAATATGATTTGGAAGATTTGAATGAGACCATTGAACTTGCCGGCCCGTTGAGAGCGCGTATCGAGAAAAAACACGCCGAGCGCCTCGCCGCTCTTTTAAAACTAGAGCCAAAACAATTACGAACGACGCAACGAATCGCCCGGCGCAAAGGCGTCGCTTCCGAAACTTTGATTAAAACCTGGATCGACGAAGGCCTGCGCCGCGAAGCCGCGCGGATTTGAAAGCACCATGCAAGAATTTCTGCAAAAACTCTCGGCCGCCCTCGAATCCGAGCCCGACCTCGCCTTTG
>CAZXMM010000177.1:0-1217 GCA_964641255.1 uncultured Gammaproteobacteria bacterium
AGATAAGCAAAGTAATTGTGGCAACTCCGCGCGCTCAGGGGCATATCGTCCGGATGCTGGTCGAGCAGGATCATGCCCCCGTTCTTCGCGACGAAAACCCCGCCGTCAGGCTCGACCATAATGCGGAATCCCAGCATCCGGACGTACAACTGTCTCGCATCGTGGACGGCCAGAACGTAATGGTTCTGTAGAATCGTCGACATTGTTCGTCTCGGAATGCTTAACACTGCACCTCGCCGTGTTAGCGACTTAGTTATGACTCATGACTTATTTTTGTATTGACCGATTAACCAATTTTTAACACTCTTTAGCTCTTAGAAAGTGGGAAGTGTATCATGCCTCTTCTTTCTTCGTCTTTTTGTCTACTATCAAGAAATCGCCGAACAATCAAAACTTGCAAAAACCAAGACAGGCAAAATATTAGTAAGCCGATAGTAATTGTAACCAATTTTGTGCGCTCAAAATGTGGATAAAAGTTTGTAGCTATCAACCAGTAAATCATCCCTGCCAGGAAAGCGGTTATTGCCGAATTTATTAAAAGTATAACAGATTCCACACCTCGAAGTGGAGCTTTTCTTGTATAAAAAGCAGGAGCATCATCAGTAACAGTAAATGGAATATGAGCTTTTACAGATGAATCTAAATTCAGAAACCATTGCCTTATTCGACCAGCACGTCGATAGAAAATAATAGTGGAAGCATGTAGATCAAGAATTTGCCACAGCGTAGCCATGCCTGTTAAGAAGAACAAGACGAAAACAGTACCTGCGATAGGAAGAAACATTCCATACGATAGGAGTTTGTCAAGTGCGACAAACATACCACCTGCAACAACTGAAACACTTGCAGTATACAAGTTTATCTTATTGGCAATGGCTTGTTCTTGCTGAGTAGCCCGTTGTTGTAGAACTTCAAACTCTGCAACGAGATACTGAGTAATAATCTCTTTTTGAGAGTTACTATTGTTTGATACAGAATTGGTGTCCAAGTTTAGTTCTCTTCTTAAGAGCTTCTTTCGATCTCAAGTTTAGCTAACTTAGAATTATGCGTCGTGGAAGTTTTTTGCAAAAAAATCTGTTAATAGACATCTGTTTATGCGGATAGAAACCTTTGACCAAAATTTTCTGCCCCTAGACATTGCAAAATTTATAGGGCAGAAATCTCGCCACCACGCCTTGTTCGCCCTCTTCCCATAAAAACAAAAACCCCGGGCGCGG
>CAZXMM010000178.1:0-1205 GCA_964641255.1 uncultured Gammaproteobacteria bacterium
CGATGGTGCAGAACATGCGCAACATGTGGCACCGCGCGCAGCTGACCTATCAGGAAGTGCAGACGCTGCGCGGGATGGTGCGCGCGCTGGTGGGCGGCAAGAAAAGAAGGAAGAAGGACGAGTAGTTCCTTCCTGGGACCGCGGGCGGCCTCGCCCGCTCTTGCTGACGGCGTCCGAGTCCGCGTAGGTGGAGTGTCAGAAAGAGCGGGCGAGGCCGCCCGCGGTCCCAGGGAGAGTGCGTGAATTGATACGTCACGGATTTGCGGAAGCGAACGAGTTGAAGTTGCACTACGCGGCGAGTGGGCCGAGCGACGGGCACTTGCTGCTGTTTCTGCATGGGTTTCCGGAATTTTGGTACACGTGGCGGCATCAGTTGGCGGACCTTGGCGATGCGTATCATTGCGTCGCGCCGGATCTGCCGGGGTATGGGTTGTCGTCGAAGCCCGCCGATGTTGCGCGCTATCGCACGAAGCGGCTGATCGACGATGTCGTTGCGTTTGCGGCGCAGTTTTCACGGAAGCGGAAGTTCACGCTGGTCGCGCATGATTGGGGTGGGGCGCTGGCTTGGGCGTTTGCGATCAAACGGCCGGAGTTGATCGACAGGCTTGTCATCGTCAACGCAGTGCATCCGGGGGCGTTTCAGCGCGAGATCGCGAAGAACCCGGCGCAAGCGGCTGCATCGGGCTACATTCACGAGCTGCGTGCGCCGGATGCCGAGGTGCGCTATGCGGCGAACGATTACGCGCTGCTGTGGCGGTCGCTCGCGAAGACCGCTGAGGCCGGGCACTTGAATGGCGCCGATCGCGCGATGTTCGTGAAAGCGTGGAGCGAACCTGGCGCGCTCACCGGCATGTTCAATTGGTATCGCGCGATGCGGATGGATCCGCCGAAGCCCGGCGCCGTGGCGGCGGCGGAGGTGTACAACGACGAGGCGGTGACGGTGCGCGTGCCGACGCTCGTGCTTTGGGGCGATCAGGATACCGCGCTGCTGCCGGGCTGCGTGGAAGGGCTTGAGCGTTGGGTGCCCGGTGTCGACGTGCGCCGCGTGCCGGACGCGAGCCACTGGCTCGTGCATGAGAAGCCGAAGTTCGTCAGCGACACGATCCGGGCGTGGCTTCAGGCGTAGGTCGCGACGCTTTCCTTAACGAGGCCGGCCTTGTCGAACACGAACGTCTCTGACGCGTTTTGACCGCGATGGTTGCGGT
>CAZXMM010000179.1:0-1205 GCA_964641255.1 uncultured Gammaproteobacteria bacterium
TTAATGTTTTCGAGCATTGAGTAATCCTTATCAGGAACAATTACATCAAAGATTTCCCGCCAAGGGCGGGCATAGCCCACATCATCAAATGCTAATAGCTTTGGTTTTTTATCCATTATTCCAACTCAAATTGTGCATCGTTATAATCCGGGTTCCACAGAATTTCCAGATTCTCATACATATCTTGGTCACTCTTGATATGTTGAAGAATATATCCGGGACCATACTTGGCATATCGGCCAGAGGAAATAGCACGCCCGACTCGCTTGCAAAACTTATCGCCGTGCGAGCATCGTGCAACTTGATAATAGACAGTTTGATTTGCACGATCATAGAAATAAGCAATCGTAACTGCTACATCCTGATCGAATTGACTGCGGATATGCAGGAATTTAAGACTCTTTGCCTCTTGCGCGTAGTTTCTGGATTTTCCTTCTAGGGTATTAACATTATTAACTAACAATGTTTTGTTTGCTAGCTGTGGGGTAGGGCGCTTCCTTAGGCGTAATGCAATTAGAATACCTTCCAACACTTTCTTAAAACTTTTCATTTGGTGATCTCCAATCGAAACTTACATTTATTGACAACAATTTCTCTGCCATCTAGCAGCAGTTTATGATACAGAGCCTTGTTAATTACAATCTCACTCGGCGTTTTGCGGCGAAAAGCCCCGGTCTTTCGCAAATGCTCTACGAGACAATTCTCAAAAAAGTGTAGGTGTGGTTGCCATTGCCACCTTTGATTGCTGAACCAGCGCACGTTGTGAGGATCGACCTTCGGCAGCGACACCGTATTTTGCATCATCATAGCTCCTATTGATGTTGGACAGCTTTTTCCATAGGGCGTATGCCATTTCGGGCACACGATGGCTACTGCTGGCGCAGTTACTACTACAGAACCATAGATTACCTCGCTTATAGAGTCGCGGTTTCATTTAACTCACCAAAAATTGATCAAAAACGAAAGCAAAACGCCACACATATAGGCATCTACGTGAAGCCCACGAGCGCCATCCATAATCTGACTCTGGCTCCCAACGAATTGAGAATAGATATTCGTTATATCGCCCACCAAAACTAATGCTGAATAAAGTGAACCTTTGTGCAGGTAGTTTCATTATCATTCCCTTACTCTTGTGGGATATAGATTGTGTTCATTGTTTCAATCTCCCACCCTTTCGGAGTGCTAGTCAAATGCACAACAGG
>CAZXMM010000180.1:0-1204 GCA_964641255.1 uncultured Gammaproteobacteria bacterium
ACCCGAAACTTGACTTCTGTATTGCTAAAACCCGCAAACACGCCCAATCCGTTTTTAACATTGGTCTCGGGTTCATTTAGATTGCGCGAGTCTTGCTGGCCAAACGCATATAAATTTGCATACTCCCGATTGACTTTGTAAACCTTTGCGCGATGCTCGCCAAGATAAGTCAAATCGAGACGCCGGATACTGTAGCTGCTCTCGCGAATCGGGCGGGAACGGAAAGAGCGGAACTGTCCGCGCGGTCCGCCGGGGAAAGGCGTTGGGTTGATCGGTGTGGGGGAGGCCTCCAAATTTTCTACCACGACGAAATAAAATGTCTCTTCGCCCTCCCAATTGAGGGTCAGTGATGAGGTGTCAAAAGGCGTGCTCGTATTCACCAACAATTCATTTTTTGAAATCGTGAGCTGGCGGGGCGGCAAAGGGATAATGGTTTCCGCGGTCGCTGTTTTGCCATTATGCGCCACGGCAATTTTGAATACGTCACCTGCATTCACCGTCAAATCATTGCCGGCATAATGGTAATAACCGCTGTCACCGCGACTGGCGCTGAGCAAATAAATTTTGCCGGTTTTTTCCAACGTCACCGTGGCGTTGTTGATGGGCCGTCCGGTGCTATCATCCGCAGTCAACCCAAATGTCGTGGTGACTTGCACGTCGGTGACGGGCTCACCGGCATAAAGATAGGCGCGTACGACGAGCAATTCATTTTCCGGCAGCAGCGGCGAGTCAGCATCGCAACCGCTCAGCATGATCAAAGCTGTGCCAGTGAGCAAGGCAAGAACTTTTCGCATCATTGTTTTACGACCTCGGGTTTTGCACTTCGGACTTCGGACACCTGACTTTATTTCAAATTTGCCTGCAACGTCACCGTCGGCACGAAGCCCAGCGTTGTCACTTCGCGCACGACGACCGGATTGGTGTCGAGCAGATATTCACGGTACCACACATTTTTGTGATCATATAAATTGAAGACTGAAATCCCCAAATTCCAATCGAACCACGTGTTGTCGAACTGGCGCGAGAAGCTTAAATCCATGCGATGATAGGCGGGCAAACGGTTGCTGTTTTTATCGCCGACGTGAATGTAGCTGCGCGCGCTGCCGTCCAGCAATTTAATCGTATATTGCGCTTCCGGCGCGGTGTATGGCGCGCCCGTCGCCAATACCCATGTCGCGGCGAGGTTCCATTTGCCAAAACCATA
>CAZXMM010000181.1:0-1195 GCA_964641255.1 uncultured Gammaproteobacteria bacterium
GCCAGAAGCTGTTCATCCCGATGGACCTGAAACAAACCGATCATCTCAAAGCCTACGGTGTCGCGTATTGGGCGCTTGACCACGGCGTGAATGTAGAGTGGCTGCTTAATTATCGCAGCGGTTCGTTTCTATTGGACTATCAAGCGGAAATCGAGCGCGAATGCCGCGTGCGCGGCGTGGCGTTCTCGACTGTTGGTGGCGGCGAACTGGCGCAGATGTATGCCGATATCGAAGCCGGCAATATGGAAGTCGTGATGCTGGAAAAAGCGCCGGAGATTGGCATTTATACGCCGCAGAACAAGCAGGTGTGGGACGACGCGGTGACGCTGGCGTTGACTTACGCGGAAATTCCCTACAAAACCATTTGGGATGAAGAAGTGTTGGCCGGTGAATTGGAGAAATATGATTGGCTGCATTTACATCACGAAGATTTCACCGGACAGTACGGGCGATTTTATGCGAGCTTCAACGCGACGCCGTGGTATCAGGAAGAGGTGGCAAAGAATGAAGAGACGGCCAAAAAGTCAGGATTTGCCAAAGTTTCGGAGCTAAAACGGGCAGTAGCGCGGGCGATTAAGGATTATGTGGCGCGCGGCGGTTTTCTGTTTGCAATGTGCTCGGCAACGGATACGATTGATTTGGGACTGGCCGCGCAAAACACCGATATTTGCGCCAGCATTTTTGACGGTGATCCCCCTTCGCCGAACGCGCAGGCCGAGCTGGATTATTCGCAGACGTTCGCGTTTGAAAATTTCACGCTGGAGATGAATCCGCTGGTGTACGAATTTTCCGACATTGATTTTCCGCCGAGCACGAACCCGCGCGTGCGCAGTGCTGACGCGGATTATTTTACGCTCTTTGAGTTTTCTGCCAAATACGATCCCGTGCCGACAATGCTCACGCAGGATCACGTCTCCGTGGTGAACGGTTTCATGGGACAAACCACCGGCTTCAAGCGCGGGCTGATTAAAAAAGCGGTGACGATTTTAGGTGAGGTGCCCAATTCCGAGGAGGTGAAATATCTTCACGGCAATCTCGGCCGCGGCACGTTCACGTTTTATGGCGGGCACGATCCCGAAGATTATCAGCACATGGTTTACGATCCGCCGACGCAGCTTTCGTTGCACAAAAACTCGCCGGGCTATCGGCTGATTTTGAACAATATTTTGTTTCCGGCGGCGAAGAAGAAAAAGCG
>CAZXMM010000182.1:0-1190 GCA_964641255.1 uncultured Gammaproteobacteria bacterium
GCGCTGGTCGAGCGGTTGAACCGCTTTCCGCAGGGGGCTCCCCCCTCGGAGCTCCTCTACAAGATCCTCGCCCTGCTGGTGGACGAGCGCGAGGCAGCGCTGGTGGCGCAGCTGCCGATCCGGCCTTTCCCGGTGGCCGAGGCGGCGCGGCGCTGGAAGCTCGGCGAGGCCGAGGCGGCGCGCGTGCTCGACGCGCTCGCCGCCCGCGCGGTGCTGCTCGACGCCGAGGACGAGGCGGGGCGGCGCACCTACGTGCTGCCGCCGCCGATGGCGGGCTTCTTCGAGTTCGCCATGATGCGCGTGCGCGGCGACCTCGACCAGAAGGCGCTCTCCGAGCTCTTCTACCAGTACCTCAACGTAGAGGACGCCTTCGTCCGCGACCTGTTCGCCACCGGCGAGACCCAGCTCGGACGGGTGTTCGTCGACGAGACCGCGCTGCCGGCGACGCCGACCCTCCAGGTGCTCGACTGGGAGCGCGCCAGCGAGGTCGTCGAGACCGCCCGCCACCGCGCGGTGGGCCTCTGCTACTGCCGCCACAAGATGCAGCACCTCGACCGCGCCTGCGCGGCGCCGATGGAGATCTGCCTGACCTTCAACGCGCCGGCCGAGTCGCTCGCCCGCCACGGCAACGCGCGCGCGATCGACCGCGTCGAGGCGCTCGACCTGCTCCAGCAGGCCCGCGAGCGGCGGCTGGTGCAGTTCGGCGAGAACGTGCGCGAGAGCGTCGGCTTCATCTGCAACTGCTGCGGCTGCTGCTGCGAGGCGATGATCGCGGCGCGCCGCTTCGGCTTCCTCCACCCGGTGCACACCACGAGCTGGATCGCGGAGGTCGACGAGGCCGAGTGCAACGGCTGCGGCAAGTGCGTCGAGGCCTGCCCGGTCGAGGCGATGACCATGGTCTCGGCCAACGACCCGCGGCATCCGAAGCTCAAGCGCGCCAAGCTCGACGCCGACCTCTGCCTCGGCTGCGGCGTCTGCACCCACACCTGCGTCAAGGGCGGCCTCCACCTCGCGCCGCGCGCCGAGCGGGTGATCCCGCCCGAGACCTCGGCGCACCGCGTGGTCGAGATGGCGATCGAGCGCGGCAAGCTCCAGCACCTGCTGTTCGACGACCGCGCGCTCGCGAGCCACCGGGCGATGGCCGCCATCCTCTCGGTGATCCTCCGCCTGCCGCCGGTCAAGCAGCGGCT
>CAZXMM010000183.1:0-1187 GCA_964641255.1 uncultured Gammaproteobacteria bacterium
CGTCGCCACGTCAGCACCAGCACGGCGTTAGGCAATCACTTTCAAAAGAACCAGAAATGACTTTAGAATCACCTGTAGAATATTCATATACACTTGTTGATCATAGTAGAAGACGATGCGGCTGGTCGCCTGTCAAAGTTGGTTGTTATTATGTTTATAGAAAAGATGGAAATCCAGAATCTTTGGGCACTCCGATTAAAATTTTGAATGGTCAATTTTTAGGTTTCGCCGAACGTCTATCCAATGCGTGGACATGGTCAATCGTCAAGAGCGACGGGACTCTTGGCGAAGAGGACAGCGGTTATGCCAAATACTCTCCATTTTTCACGGAAACAACGGAAGAGTATGCAATAATGTTGGCAAAACATTTAGGGTTTTGACAAACTCTTTAAATAAATATTTGCTCTTTCTAATGTATTTTTGGTTGTCCAAGTCAATCGATCTCCTAATCCGTCGAGACTAGGAAACATAGTCCACGCATGAATATTATAGAAAGAAAGCTCTTGGAGCAAAGTTTGCCGATAACTTTGCTTTATCGTGATTTGTTCTAAGGCATCTGGTTTGATAATAGATAAGTTTGTCAAAGGCGCGGTTCTATTTTTATGAACGGTGAAAACGACAGACTGATTTATTATCTGTTGTGTAAGGCTACCAGGATCATACAACATAATATCTTTATCGAAATTTAAAAGATCGAAACTTTGTACCAGATTTATCCATTCCAATGAATCGGTACTTAAACAGTATATAAAGGAATCATTATCCCAATCTTCTCTTACAGCAAAATAGGCAGCTACTAAAGGACTATAAGACCAGTCAAGTAGCTTGGTTGGACAAGAATGCTGTTGAGATAAACACAAGGCATCAAGCTCAGATATGTTTACAAATTCTTTTAAAAGGCCTCTTGCCTTTACTTTCCAGTTATCAAAAATATGATTCTCATTGAGTCCAGGATCGTTGAACGGCTCTCTACCCAACGAAGGAACGAGTTCGAATTTTGGCGGTTGGTATTTTTGACCACGAAATATCCATTGTTGGTATACTTTTTTATGCTCAAAGATTGCGTCATGCAATTCCTTGAAGTTTGTAACATCGTAGTTTTTCATATTGATCGCCTGATAATATGAATTGCCATTTCAATGGGGGTAGATTTCGAGTCTAAGAAAATGTGCCGCGAAGCCAGTACA
>CAZXMM010000184.1:0-1169 GCA_964641255.1 uncultured Gammaproteobacteria bacterium
TTTCTGACATTAAATCGAAACTTTGTTCTCATGATCAACTTCTCCCTCTCCGAAGACCAACAACAATTTCGCGAGCTCGCGCGCGAGTTTGCGAAGAACGAAGTGCGCCCTATTTCCGCGCAACTTGATGAGCAGGAAAAATTCCCGAACGATGTTTGTCGCAAGGGCTGGGAACTGGGCTTGATGAACGTGCATGTGCCGAAAGAATACGGCGGTCTCGGCCTCGGCGTCTTGGAAGAATGTTTGATCTCCGAAGAAATCGGCTGGGGCTGCACCGGCGTCGGCACGACGATGACGTGCAACACGCTGGCCATCGCGCCGGTGATTGTGGCGGGCAACGATGATCAAAAAAAGCGTTTTCTCGCGCCATTGATCGAAGAATTTTCTTTTTGCGCGTATGCTGTTACCGAACCCGGCGCCGGCAGCGACGTGCAGGCCATCAAAACCACCGCGACCAAAGTGGGCAACGATTACGTGCTCAACGGCCAGAAAATGTGGATCACCAACGCCGCACAGGCGAAATGGTTTTTTGTGATTGCATTCACCGATCAGTCGAAAGGCCACAAAGGCATCAGCGGTTTTCTCGTGCCCGCCAATTCTCCCGGCGTGAAAATCGGCAAGCATGAACATAAATTGGGGCAGCGCTGTTCCGACACCCGCGGCATTGCCTTTGAAGACGTGAAGGTTCCCGCGATCAATATGCTCGGCAAAGAAGGCGACGGCTGGAAAGCGGCGATGGCGGCCTTCGATCATTCGCGCCCAGTGGTTTCGTCGATGGCCGTCGGCCTCGCGCGCGCGGCAATGGAACACGCGGCGCAATATGCGAAAGAGCGCAAAACATTCGGCGTGCCGCTCGCGGCGCATGAGGGCGTGAGTTTTATGATTGCCGATATGGCCAAAGATATTGAAGCCGCGCGCTTGCTCGTTTGGCTCGCCGCGTGGACAATCGATCAGGGCAAGCGCAACACCTTACAAGCCGCGTACGCCAAATGCCACGCTGCGGACGTGGCGATGCGCGTGGCCACCGACGCTGTGCAAGTTTTCGGTGGCTACGGTTATTCGCGCGAATACCCAGTCGAGAAACTGATGCGCGACGCTAAAATTTTTCAAATTTATGAAGGCACCAGCCAGATTCAGCGTTTGATCATTGCGAAGGAAATTTTTGAGCG
>CAZXMM010000185.1:0-1161 GCA_964641255.1 uncultured Gammaproteobacteria bacterium
GAAAGCCTTTTTGAAGAATAGCTTGATATTTTTGTTCGAGATGTTTGAGAGTGTCTGGATTCAAGCGCACCTGGTTTTGATCAACTTTCGCTTTTGCCTCCAACAGCAGTTCGATCATTTGTTTCGCCCATTGCTGACCGTGTTGCTCATGGACAAAAGTCAGTTCGCGCAAATGATGGCCGTTACACAAAGCATGTTGGCAATCATACGCGAGATAGGCTTGCCAAAAGTCATGAATCGCGATGCCGTTAAAGTGCGGCAAGAGGCCAATGTTATTCATCGCCGCTTGACCACGCTTGGGATGACAGGCATAAAAGGTCATTTGGGAAGTTGACGCCGAATGTAGCCAGTGCAAGTGACCATTGATTTTTACACCGGTTTCGTCAAAATTAACCACTTCGGCGGCCAGGAGTTTTTCTTTGACCACTTGTTCGTACGATGCCAACGCCGCAAAACATTCTTGATTAAAATTCACTAACGTTCCCACCGAGACCGGCTGGGAAAAAATATCGAAAAATAATTCCGCGGTTCTGTCGTAGGGAAGAAGTTGCTGATCGAGCAAGTAAATGGCAATGGCTTTAAAGCGCGGCCCATACTGCACCCGGTGCGTCACCGCCTTTGGAAAGGCCGCAGAAGTTTGTCGGTAGCAGCGTGGACACTCTTTAATTTCAACTTGATGCGCCGTGACTTCGATCAGTTGCGGTGGCAGATCAAAAACTTGGCGTTGATCATAAGCCCTGGCCGCCACATGGGTTAACCGATGATCACAATGCTGGCACCGTTCGACACGATGGACAACCGTACGATCAGGGTTGTCAACCGGTTGCAAAGTTGCGCCTTGATGGCCAAGCTGGCCGCCGGCTTTTTTACCGGTCGATTTCCTGAGGCTCTTGGTGCGCGCCGGCGGCTTTGGGCCGTCACTTGAAGGCGGCTTATGACTGTTATGGCTATCTCGAGCGCGCTGATCTTCTAAAGTTTGCACGCGTTCCTTGAGTTGTGCAATTTCAACGCTGAAGGTTGCAGTCAGTTTTTCAATGAGGTCAGCAACGGCTTCTGGACCTAATTGATAAATATCAAAAATTTGTTCTCGTGTCAACTGTTGCATAACATCATAATATAAGCAATCATGACACAAAAACCTCGAACTTTTTTAAAAATTTT
>CAZXMM010000186.1:0-1157 GCA_964641255.1 uncultured Gammaproteobacteria bacterium
GCCCCCTCGCCGAGAATAATTTCTTTGGCAAACAGATGCTCGTCAATGGTAGTATAGGCGCCCTTCTGACTTAAAGCCTGTTCGGCACGGGCTTCGCCGCTGCGCAATTTGCAACCGGCAATATAATGACCGCCACCGCGCTGCAGGTATTGTAAATTGGAAGCCGAAGTCATGCCTTCATCATGCACAAAAACCACGCGGCTCAAATGCCAGGCCACTAAATCTTTTTTCACTTGTTCAATGGTTGACATGTCCATCGTATTGCCTGGGAAAACCCAATGTTTCACCGGAATGCCGTCGCGCGTCACCGCCAGACCAATAATCACTTGCGGCAAGTCACCGCGTTTATCTTTGGAATAACCATGCTTCTTGAGTTCGGATTCAACTTCGGTTTCAAAATAGGTACTGGTGGTGTCGTACAAAATCAAATCCACTTCGAGATTCAACAAATCCGCCACCGCCCAATACACTTCTTGCTCGATGGCCGCTTGATGCCTCAGCAGAAAATCCATCGCCCGATAAAGCACCTGAACTTCTAGCTTCGACAGGCCTTGAATGAAAATATCTTTTTCAACCCACGCGGTAATCGACAGCTTGCTCGAAGGCGCCAAGCAACGATTGGCCACCATCGCAAAAATCGCTTGGCTGATCGGCGTACGATACTGTCGTTTGGAGACGCGCTTTTCCAACAGGTCATTAAAATGAAGTTGTTGCCAAAGAACCGAAAGCAGATAGGCCCCGCCGAAAGAACGCGTCCAATTCCATTTAAAGCGATTGCCGCGATGTTTCAGCAGCACTTGGGATTTCAGGGCTTCTTCAGGAGGCAGAAAGCGAGAAATGCTCTTGATCAGACGTTTGAGTTGTTCAACGTCAAGCGCTTCAATTCTGCCAAAATTATAAAGGACCGTCGCCTTCGCATGTCCCTTTTTGCTATCGCGCTCGTTGTGCGCGAGTTGGACGTAGGTGATTTTCGCGCCGTCCTTGTTCTGGCGTGAAATTGTTCGGATGTACATGTCTACAAGATAGCAAGAAAAATTTTTGCAGTCAAGAGACTATGCACAAAACGTGTGCCTACGGATTTTCCGGATTTTGCCGCCGAACCCTACGCCAATTGCACTTTTTTTCAAAAATTTACCCTATCACTGTCGAAACCAGGT
>CAZXMM010000187.1:0-1149 GCA_964641255.1 uncultured Gammaproteobacteria bacterium
GCTGCGCCAGCGAGTCCATCGCCTTCTCGCACATGCCGCCGTTCAAGGACAAGGAAGTTCGCCTCGAGGGCTTCTGCGCCTGCTGCCTCGAGCCCATCACGCTCGTGTCGAAGAACTTCGAGCTCCAGAGCGTCTCGCCCGAGGGCATCTTCCTGCACATCTCGTCGAGCCCGTACGACTGGAACAACTTCACCATGGAGTTCATGTGCGACTCCATGAACTTCGTCATCGACGCCGAGCACGCCGACCGCTACGAGCGCCAGGTCGCCCGCCGCGGCGTCCTGGTGAACCTCGACCAGGCGAAGCAGTTCGTGAAGTTCGTGGCCGACCAGCGCATGTGGGACTACCACTGGAAGCCCGGCGTGATGATGCCCGAGGTCGTGATCGAGATCTTCCGCAGCATGGGCTGCGACGTCTCCAACTGGGACGGCTGACGGCGGACGCCGCCCGGCGGTCAGGTCGGCGCGCCGCCCCCCACGCCGTTGGTGACGAGGTCGGCCAGGGTGGCGACCAGTTCGTCACGGGTGAGGGTGCGGCGGTCGAGCCACCAGCCCACGCCCTCGAACACGGTGCCCATGAGGGCGATCGAGCGCACCTCGAGCTGCGCCGCCGAGCCCTGGACGCCGAAGCCGGTGACCAGGAACGCACCGACCTGCGCGGCCAGCGCGGGCAGGACCGGCAGCTCGCCCGATCCCCGTCCGGTGCCCTGGGAGCCCTCCACCAGGAACCGGTGCAGGGCGGGCCCGCGCTCGGCGAAGGCCACGAAGACGTCGATGGCCTCGGTCACCGCGTGCCGCGGATCCTCGGAGGCGTCGAAGATGGCCTCGAGCGAGGTCCCGAGCTCGGCGAGGAAGCGGTCGCCGATGGCCGCGGCCAGGCCGGCCTTGTCCCCGAAGTGGTGGTAGAGGACCGGTTTCGAGATGCCCGCCTCGGCCGCGATGTCGGCCATCGAGGCGTCGGCGCCGATCGAGCGGATGGCCCGGATGGCGGCGTCGGCGAGCTCGGCCTTGCGTGCCTCGGGGTCGAGGCGGACACGCGCCGTTGGGGCCGTCACGTCAGGCCGGGGCCGGGGCGGCGTTCTCGAGCGCGAACGCCTCGTACTCGTCGCCGGTGTCGACCCAGTCCTCGAACTGGATCACGCCCATCTCC
>CAZXMM010000188.1:0-1145 GCA_964641255.1 uncultured Gammaproteobacteria bacterium
TGAAGATGTCATTCCGAGAAGCGAAGCGCCGAGGAATCCTTTTAGCAGCAGATTCTTCGCTGTGCCTGGAATGACAAACTCTTCACGCAAGCAAAAAATGCTGTAAATCTAAAAGCACTTTGCCGGAAGTCAATATGCAACGCCGAAATTTGAATGGCAAGGATTATTTGTGACGCGATAATTTTTGCAGAAAACTTGCAAATGAGGTGGGGTGGAATTATCTTAGGAATACCGACTAAATAATTTACCCAAGTGATCGTCATGCCCGAACGCTTTAATCGGGCATCCCCGGCTTTAAAAGCTGGATTCCCGCCCAAAGCGCGCGGAAATGACGGGGCCATGAAATGAGTAAGTTATTTAATCGGTGATTCTTATGCGAGTACAAAAGCAAAGGAGTGCCCCATGTTTGCACGAGATCTTCCCGCGTTCGAAGCGGCGTTTCGCGCCGATGGCTTGGATTCTTCCGGCCGCCGTCACACATTGACGCCGCTGGCGGTGCCGATTCCGAACGAGAATCGTAATCTCAACGTTGTGCGCTTGAAACCGGTGGATGGAATGGAGACTTATTACACCGCCGAGGCCTTCCCCAAAGAGCGCCTCGTTTTGCATTTTACCACCGGCTATATTCGCGGCGATGTTTGGATGCTGACCAAGCCGAAACCCGATCCGTCGACGCGCGTGTCGGTGGCGTTCATCGTGGCGCGCGACGGCAACATTTATAATTTGTTCGATTCGCGTTATTGGGCCTATCATCTCGGCCCGACCGCAGTGGGCGGCAACACGGCGATGAGCCGCAGTTCGGTGGGAATTGAGATTTCAAATATCGGACCGCTGATACAACAGGGACAGTCTCTCATCACCACAACGGCGAAAGACAGTTACTGCAATCTCAACGAGGCGGTATATTATCGCAAAGCTTCGTACCGCGGTTTTAGTTATTACGCCAGTTTCACCGACGCGCAATACACGAGTTTGATTTCACTACTGCGCTATCTCACCGGCCGCTTCAATATTCCGCGCCGCTTTCTGCCGTTGGCTTCACGCTATGAAACCCGCACGGATATTCCGCAATTTCGCGGCATCGTGAGCCACGTTAATTTTCGCAATGATAAATTCGACATCGGCCCGGCGTTTGAGTGGGATCG
>CAZXMM010000189.1:0-1139 GCA_964641255.1 uncultured Gammaproteobacteria bacterium
TCTTCGGCTTCGAGGTGCCGGAGACCTGCGCCGGAGTGCCCGCCGAGATCCTCGACCCGGCCAACACCTGGGGGAGCCGCCAGGAGTACTTCCAGAAGTACGACGCGCTCGCGGCGCGCTACCTCGAGAACTTCAAGTTGTTCGCGAGCGGCTGCCCGCCCGAAGTGCTGCAGGCCGGACCGAAGCGCTGGAGCGGCAAGCTGCCTTAGGCTCGCGGGCGGACCGGGAGCGCTCTGCGGAGCGCGGGAGGGGGAGCATGGCGAAACGGACCCGGGCCGCGGCGCCGCCGGTGCGGCAGATCGGCGAGGCGGCTTCCTTCCACGTCGGCATCGACTGGCTGATGGCGGCCCTGCTCGTCGGGGCCGCCGTCGCCGCCGCGCTCTACTTCCGGGTCGAGTGGAACTTCGACTTCCAGTCCCGCGACTTCAACCCCTTCGTCTTCGTGCCGATCGTCCTCGGCGGGTTCGGTCTGAAGTACCTCGTGCAGGCGCTCCTCGCGACGCTGCGCGCGCGGCGCCACGGCGAGGCGACGCTCGAGGTCGACGGGGAGTTCGTGGCGCCGGGCGAGACGCTGCGCGGCCGGGTGCGCACCGCCACCGACCTTGCGCCCGCCGGGCCCTACGAGCTGCGCCTGCGCTGCATCGAGGCCGTGCCGCACGTCGAGGTCGGCGCTGGCGTCGACCGGGGCACCTACGACCGGATCCGCTGGGAGGCGACCCTCGAGGTTCCCGCCGCGGGGATCCGGTCGAGCGCGGGGATCCCCTTCGAGATCGCGCTCCCCGCCGACGTTCCGGTCGCCGGCGACCGCGGGCTGAAAGGCGCGATCCGCTGGACCCTCGACGTGCGCGCCCCCGGACCCGGCCTCGACTTCGCCACCTGGTTCGGCGTCGACGTGCGCCGCAGGGCGCCGGGCTAGGCTGCCGCGCCATTTCGCGCCATGCCGCGCCACCGCGTCGATCTCCTTCGCCGGTGGCGGTCCGGCGGGCGCCCTCCCTCTCAGGGCTCGTACATCGAGTCCACGATGCTCTGGCGGAGGTTCCGGGGGCGCTTTCGCCGCGCGAGCTTCAGCGCGTAGGCCTGCTCGGCGACGCTCAGCGCGATGGCGAGCGAGATCTTGCGGATCTCCGTCAAGGGCGGAT
>CAZXMM010000190.1:0-1131 GCA_964641255.1 uncultured Gammaproteobacteria bacterium
TTTATTTACTCCTTATTTTTTTACATTGCTCATATAATTTAATCAACTTGGTGGCTAAATCTGGTCTATGTTTAGCAATTAATCCCATATTAAAAGCAAAACAGTCTAGATTAGCACCATACATCGTACTAGATACAGATGTCGGCAAGTCCTCGTAAACTGATATTTTTGTAACTATTCCACGTTGCATAACAACGCTCCTCTCTTAGTTAGTTTATGCGTATGTGCTTTGCGTGTTTACAAGCGTACAGGTTGAAATTATGTCTAACGCATTTGTAGCGTCTAAATTTGCTTTGAAGTTAATCGACTGTTTAGCAATTTCGTTAAGTGAGTAATCTGGCTCCCATTCGCTAAAATCAACTCTAGGGAACTGAAGTGTAAGGATTGAACTTGTTCCGCCATTCAATTTAATTTCCATAGCCCTATAAGTCCCATCAAGCATATAATCTCGGTAAGTATCAGATTCTAAGTTAAGTTCTAGTGTACCCTCAACGCTAATCTGTTGATTAAGAATATCTTCAGGCTCAACTGTACCCATGACTGAATCGAACATAGTATTTTTAGCTATAGTAAACTCAAGATTTTTTAGCGATATGGCTGTGGCTGCACTTAAACCGCCAACTGCACTGGCTAGTTTCACACTTAAATGTTGGTGTAAGAATTTAGAACCAAGTGAAGTAAACACAGGAGTTATGCTAGTCCACTCATCAGCCGTTTTAGATTTGAAACCAACCGTGTAATTAACAATTCCGTTTGGTTCAACACTAACTTGAAAACTGTCAACCATACCTAGTTTATACATATCACTGCGGTCGGGATCACTCCAATAAAGTGAAACAGATTGATGTTGGTTAGTATTAGCTAAAGTATAAGTATGGGTATAGGGGTTGCTCCCTGTTGGTGTTGGTATTGCACCGAGTACACCAGTTAAAATAACGCCTAGTGCTTTATCATATAGTTGTGCTTCAACTTCGCCCTCGCCAAACTTCATAACTACAAACTTAGAATCACCGTCGGCAATCTTGCCCATACCTTGTTCTTCTCTAGCTTCCTCAACAGTATCTTTGAAACTCATTGTGGCAAACGGCACCCAGAAATAATCTGATGATGATGTAGGTGGTACACCTCTTG
>CAZXMM010000191.1:0-1119 GCA_964641255.1 uncultured Gammaproteobacteria bacterium
TTAAACTTTCCGTTACGACACGGAGATGAATAATGACTCTTTTTAAGCTTAATAAGCGCGAATGCCGTGGACTGGAGTATCTGCTTAAGCACTCGCATGACGCAACCACCTTACGCCGTGTTCAAGCCCTACTGTGGCTTAACCGTGGCGAATCCGTCGAGCAAGTCGCCGCGCGGCTAGGTGTAAGTCGTCAAGTGATCTACCAGTGGATTACGCTCTTTTGCAGAGAGACGCCAGCCGATCTTGCGGCACGCTTGGCTTCTGGCGCGCGTAGTGGACGGCCACGAACCGTCCACGGGATTATCGATCCGTTAATCGATAACGTGATTGATCATGATCCCCGCACCTTCGACTACAACTCAACGGTCTGGACAGCCCCGTTGCTCGCCACATACTTGGCAGATCACCATGACGTGGTGGTTTCCGTGCCGAGCGTGCGGCTGGCGCTCGCACGT
Organism: uncultured Gammaproteobacteria bacterium; assembly: GCA_964641255.1. Taxonomy (GTDB): domain Bacteria; phylum Patescibacteriota; class Microgenomatia; order JAMCZE01; family JAMCZE01; genus CAZXMM01. The sequence goes on from CAZXMM010000191.1 coordinate 456, forward strand.
CTGAAGATTCGTTGGAAACGACCACGCCACTCTTTAGCCTTGCGTTCATCCACTTGGCGTTAAGCCAAAGGAGGCTTAAAAAGGGGCTTTCGGCGCGTGAGCGCACGGTCATCCTGATGGCGGATGAGGTGATCATCACCGAGACCCCGCCACTCTATAGTTGTTACGGCCGCAGTGGGCAGTCCGTGGATGTACCGATTACAGGGAATCGGGCAAAACGAATTCTCCATGGCGCGATTAATGTGTGGAGTGGCGAAGTCGTCTTGTTGATCACCACGGAGTGGGTAGCCGAAACGCATCAAGCATTTCTACGTCAGGTTCGTACACACTGGCGTGGTTGGAACATCATTCTATTTCAAGACCGCGGTTCACCACATACAGCGGAAGAGAGTCAGAAATTGGCCGCGAGCTTGGACATCGAAGTTCGCTTTTTACCGCGAGCCACTCCCGAGTTGAACGCAATGGATCACCTGTGGCGCGCCGCAAAAGGTCGTGGAGTGGCGAATCGCACCACCGTTTCGATTGACGATTCCGCCGACAAGGCGTGCCAACATATTCTCAAGATGAGTCGGCATGAGCGTCTTCAGAAAGCTGGAATCTTGTCAGGAAATTTTTGGCTGACTTCCTGACCATTTTTGTCAACGAACTTTTTATAGTCTACTTA
>CAZXMM010000192.1:0-1118 GCA_964641255.1 uncultured Gammaproteobacteria bacterium
TTGTGGGATTTTGAAACGGACACGCCGGTGAAGATCGCAGTGCCGAAGGAGGAGTGAGGTTGGAGTGGTGGAGTGTTGGATTAATGGATTGTTGGGGGTGGCGTTTTTTGTTAGCAGCTAAAAATGATAAAAAAATGTCATTCTGTAAGAATCTTTTTTTCAATCTAGCGCCGTGGTTGATAACAAACAAGGATGCTTCCAGCATGACAGGCTACTTGGAAGTTAGTGGCTTATCAATTGTCAGCGTGTTATGAATAAAATCCATCGTCATCACACAACCTTTGAATAGACTCGTGCCGAGAGCCGCTTCCTCGTCATCGGTGAGCACGATGTCAATTTCATGCCATTGGCCGTGCCAATTGATTCGTCCACGACAAAGCAAGTCTTCCGAACTTTGGCCATTGGCATATTCGAATAGAGCAAAATCATAAATTTCCAAACCGAGCCGATCAGCAAAATCGAAATGCAATCCGACATCCACATCGAAACCCGTGTCAACAAGCGGAAGAATATTTTCAGACCTTTTAGCGCCCGCAATCTCCAAATGCACATGCGGATGCAAGCCATCTTCGATCATTCCTGTAATCATGATGATCTCCTATTCGCGTTTTCCATCGGAAGCGCCGCGGCCGCCAAAATGCCCAAAGGCGCGATAACCGATGCGAATGGTATAAAATAGAACGTCGGAATACTTGGCGCGCATTTCATTTACCGCGTCCCAATGATTGGACGAAACGGCGTAATCTCCGGTCTCGGGATGGATCGTGATGTACTTGCCCCAATGTTCCTTTTCGAGCTTCTCGCGCAAGGGTTCGTAAAACGCGCGTGCTTTCTTGCTCAATTCCGCGCGTTGATCGCGTGTCGGCAGTTTGTTTAAAGTCATCGTTGCCATAAAATACCTCTTGGTTTAATGATGTTTTTGTGTAAAATATACTATTTTTCAAATCGAATTGCAAATCCGATCAAACAAATTTCTTGGATGGAGTCTTCATGGCCTCTTTTAAATTTAGTATAAAATTCATCCTTTCATTTTTACCGGCTTTGTTTTTGGCCTGCGACGACACCGAAGACAAATCCGCGGCCGATCTTACCATTCCGGTGGTGGTGGAAAAAGTCAA
>CAZXMM010000193.1:0-1107 GCA_964641255.1 uncultured Gammaproteobacteria bacterium
TTGGGGAAGGGTAAAGAAATTCTGTTGATAAAAGGCACTCGAAGGGCCGATTCTCCCTCTTGGGCGACGGCGTGGAGTGAGGTAGTTCGCGTGCATGAACTCCAAGCATGCGAAGTCTCCTTGCTGTGGCGCCCGGGTTCGGCGATTTGGTCCGCGGCGGCGACAGTGCACGCAATGTCAGCATACTTGGACGATACGTCCGAGGAAACGCGGTCGACCGCCCCATCGAACGCCCGATTCCGTCCTCTACCGGGTTCTGGTAGATGGCCTCACGCTTGGGCAGCTGTTCTCGCAACGGTCTGGCGTGGCCTTGCCGACCTATCGGTATCGCTTCCGGCAGGCTCTGGCCCGCTTTGTGGCCCGCCCCGCTCCCCAGAGGGTTGCGGCGGGACCGCTGGTTCTCTTGGCCGATGGCTTGTGGTTCGAGTTCGGCGGTACCCCGTGGGTTCTCTATCTGACTGCGCTCAAGGCTTGCTCCAGCAACGTCGCCACATTCCTCGATCCGTTGCTGCTGGCAGGCAGAGAGAGCGCCTCCGGTTGGCAGCGGGCGGTGGCAGCTCTCCCGTCCGACGCTGCATCCCGAATTCAAGCTATGGTGGTCGACAACATACCTGGAATGCGCCGCATCGCCCGGCAACATCGATGGGTATTGCAACTGTGTCACTTCCACCTGCTTCTCAAGTTGGTGGCGATCCGCCGTGGCGTACGCTACTCGCTTCGTGGGGGTCCGACTCGCGAACGGATCGAGCAACTCATCCGTCGCGCGCTGGTACTACCCCAAGGTCGTCGCCTAACTCGTGCGCTCGCGGAGTTGACGCGACTCTCGCACGAAGACTGTGGGACGCAGCGCATCCAAACGACGGTTCGCGCCTTCGTGAACAACCTACAGTTCTACCGCGCATATCAAACGCATCCCGAGCTCGACCTTCCACAGACCACCAACTCCGTCGAGTCGATGTGCCGTCTCGTGCGCGAAATGCTTCGCAGCAGCCGAGCGGGCTCCAACCCAGCGTCCGTACTCCTATGGACAACCGCACTCGTTCGCTTGCACCCGAACATCAAATGCAACGGCAGCAAAATCAACAGAATTTCTTAACCCATCCCCAA
>CAZXMM010000194.1:0-1106 GCA_964641255.1 uncultured Gammaproteobacteria bacterium
GCGGAAGCCGGCGCCATCGTCGAGCGCTTCACGATGGAGCGTTTCAAAGCCATCGCCGGCGGGCCGGTCGCACCAAACACCGTCGTCTCGAAAATGCTGTGGCTCAAAACGCACGAGCCCGACACGTTCGCGCGGGCGGCGAAGTGGCTGCAGCCGCACCACATCGCCCTTCGGCACCTGGGGGCGGACGACGATTTCGTGGACGAATGCGAGGCCGGCTACTACGGACTGTGGGACGTGTCCGCGCGCGCCTGGCATCCGGAGCTTCTCGAATTCGCAGGCGTCACGCCGAACGCCCTCGGGCATGTCGTCCCGGCCGGAACGAAGGTCGGCAACGTCTCCGCCGCGGCATCGGAACGAACCGGACTGCCCCGTGGCGCCTCGCTCTGCGTCGGCGCGGGGGATGCGGCCTGCAGCCTCATCGGGATGGGCGCGACGAGGCCCGGCACGGCGTCGATCACGGTCGGCACGGCGGGCATCGCAGCGCTGACGATCGACGCGCCGCGAACGGAACTTGCCGAGTTCTTCGTCTTCGGCCACCCGGCGCCGGGCGTCTGGTGCGCGTCGGGCATCAGTCTCGCCGCGGCGAGCGCGTATCGCTGGTTCCGCGACGTGTTCGGCCAAGCCGAACAAGACGCGGCGCAGAAGGACGGGTCGAACGTCTTCGAGAACCTGAACGCGCTGTGCGCGAAGGCGCCGCCGGGATCGAATGGTCTGATCTTTCTGCCCTATTTGAACTCCGCCGGCACGCCGTATTGGAACCCGCAAGCGCGCGGCGCCTTTCTCGGCATCGCGCAAGATCATGGGCGCCATCACTTCGCCCGTGCCGTGATGGAAGGCGTGGCGCTGGAGAACCAAGACATGCTGAAGCGCTTCGCACAGTATGGCCTGAGCATCGACCGCATCAGGCTCGGCGGCGGCGCCGCACGCTCGACGCTCTGGACGCAAATTCAAGCGAACATCTACAACCAACCCGTCGAACGCCTAAAGGAAGGCGAGACGACGGCGTTGGGTGCGGCCGTGCTCGCAGGCGTGGGCGCCGGCGTGTTTGCGAATATCGGCGAAGGCGTCAAAGCCATGGTCGCGATCGCCGACACGATCGAACC
>CAZXMM010000195.1:0-1097 GCA_964641255.1 uncultured Gammaproteobacteria bacterium
CGGTTTCGTCTTCGGCCAAAAGAAAAGGCCCCGTCGGGGCCTTCGGACACGCCGCCTGTACCAGGACCCGTTAGGCCCCCGGCTCAGCGGCGCAGCGAACTACAAGCACAAAGTTCCGCATTTGGACATTTTCCAGCAACAATATTACCAAACCACTAACCGATCATGCTGCACCGCGTCAAGAGCCAAGGTCCACGCCAATCGCCGCCGCCTGCGCGCCGGGATCGCTGAGTTCGAGCACCCGCCAGTCCGGCATTTGGTGCCGGAACCACGTCATTTGCCGCTTCGCGTATTGGCGCGTTTGCGTGATTGCTTGCTCGATCGCTTGTTCGAGCGAGAGCTTGCCGTCGAGGTGCGCCATCAGCGAAGGCACGCCGAGCGCCCGCGCCGACGGCAGATCGGCGTTGAGCCCACCCGCGCGCAACGCGCGCACTTCGTCGAGCGCACCCTGCTCCATCATCACGTGAAACCGCCGCCCGATCCGCTCGATCAGCCAGTCGCGGTTCGGTTTCAGCACATAACGCAGCAAGTCGCCGGTGAGCACCGGCTCGCCTTTCAGCATCTGCCATTCGCCAAGCGACTGCCCGGTCGCCTCGATAACTTCCCACGCCCTCACAAGCCGCTGACTGTCGCCGGGATTGAGCCGCTCGCCCATCACCGGATCGCGCGCGGCGAGAGCTGCGTGAAACCGCTCGTTCCCAAGCTCCGAAAGCTTCTGCCGCGCCTCCACGCGGATCGACGCATGGATCTCGGGAATCGGCGAAAGCCCGTTCAGCAACGCCGCGAAGTAGAGCCCGGTTCCCCCGCACACGATCGGCACCAGCCCCTTCGCTCGAACCTCGTCGAGCGCGGCGCGCGCCGCGTCGAGCCAACGTCCGACGGAGAACGGCTCGAACGCGCTGACAAAACCGTAGAGATAATGTGGCGCCTCGGCCTCCTCCGCCAGGTCCGGCCGCGCCGACAAAACGCGCAGCTCGCGATAGACCTGCATAGCGTCCGCGTTGATGACCGCCCCGCCGTAGTCGCGCGCGAGTTTCAGCGCCAGCGCCGACTTGCCGCTGGCGGTAGGCCCTGCAATAAGAACGGCATCCGGTCCG
>CAZXMM010000196.1:0-1094 GCA_964641255.1 uncultured Gammaproteobacteria bacterium
AGCAGCTCGTCGATGATGTCGAGTTGCCGCGTCATCACCGCCCAATGGATCGGCTGATTGCCGCGCTCATCGCCGGCATGCAAAAGCTCGGGTGCGGCGTCGAGCAGACTTCGTACTTTCGCCAAATCGCGCTCGCGAATCGCTGCGGCGATGCCCTTGCCTTTGGGTGAAGCGCCATGCAAGTTCGCGAGTTTGATCTCCAACAACTTCTGCATGTCTTCATACCCACGATCACGCGCGATATCGAGGAACGTGTCATTGACGGCCAAGCCGAGCGGATCAGCGCCGTGCTCCAACAGAAATGCCGCGACTTCGACTTGATTCTCGCGCACGGCAAAATACAGCGGCGTGCGATAAGCGTGATGGCTCCGCACCAGTGCGGGGTCTTTTTCCACCAGCCGTTTGATGGTTTCCCAATCTCCGGTGATGGCGGCGCAGAACATCTCCCAGACTTCAACACCTATTCCAGGCGACCAAGTCAGCGGCTCGTTCCTCTTCAGGGCCTCGGGCTGGATCATGCGCTGTACCTTCTCAATATATTTTTGCAAGTTTTTCTCGATGTGTGGCATGCATGCTCTCAAATGTTTTTACTTCTGCGTCTGAATATTATAAACACAAAAAACACGATGACACAAAGTTCTATTTTTAAATAGGGCGTTGGAAAAATAAACTTTACTCCTGTCATTCCGAACGTAGCGAAGCGGAGTGAGGAATCTATGTGATACAAAGATTCCTCGTCGCTGCGCTCCTCGGAATGACAATTTGGTTGTAAACTTTATTTTTTACGCACCCTAAGCCTAATCATGCTTTTATGCTTCGCGCCTTGGTGTCTTCGTGGTTTGATCTTTATGACGCATTCAAGCTCCGTATTGCCGAAGCAGTTGATCAACTTCCGCGTAGCCGGAGGGAAAAGCGATGCCGCTCACCGAGGCTCCCGCGCGGAGCAGCGCTTCAACCGACTCGGGCGAGCGTCTTTCGGTCCAATACGAGTCCACGCAGGCTTTCACGGCCAGAGCTAATGGGGTACGTCCCTTCCCATCTTTCGCGTTGACTGGCGCGCCGCGTTCGATGAGGAGTTTCACGGTCGGAGGATG
>CAZXMM010000197.1:0-1088 GCA_964641255.1 uncultured Gammaproteobacteria bacterium
CTGGGCTTCCTTTTTATATTGGCGCGATTTGTTTTGCGCGCGCCGTACGCGTGGTTTCGCCAACCCGATTCGCCCTCCGAAATCGATCTCGCGCTGCGCGTCGGCAAGTCGCATCCGGAAGTCAAAGATCGCTTTGCGAATGCGCTGCAAGTTTATCATGAAACCGCGCAGGACACGCAAAACGGCGAGATCACCCGCAGTCTCGCGGGCACGGCGCTGCACAATGCGTATGAAGCCGTGGAGCCGATTATTTTCTCGCAAGTGATCGACCGGCGCACGCCGCGCCGGCGATTGATGTTGGCGGGAGCGGCATTGGTTGCCGCATTTTTAATTTGGGGTCTCGCGCCGAATTTCATGGCGCAGGGCGCCAGCATTTTACTCGCGCCGCATCGCACGCCGGCAGCGCTCGCGTTGCAATTTGAAGTCACGCCCGGCGATGCGGAAATGATCAAAGGCCAGAATTTTCGCATCAGCGCCGCCGTAAATCGCCCGACTGCCGACGATGCCAATGTCGAATGGCGGCAAACCGACGGTCGCGCGACTGAGCAGGCGAAGATGAATCGCGCCCTCGCCGGAATCGGCGCGCAGTTTAATCATACGATAGAAAATATTCGCGAGTCGTTTTCGTATCGCGTACACCTCGGCAACGAGAACAGCCGGTGGTTCAACGTCACCGTGGTCGAGCCGCCGCTGGTGCGCTCGCTGCGCGTGACCGTGAAATTTCCCAATTACACCGGACGCCAGCCGCTGGAGTTGGATGAAAACGTCGGCGATATTCTCGCGCTGCCCGGCTCCACGGTTTCGGTGCGCATGACGCCGAACAAGCCGGTGGCGCAGGCGAATATTCTTTTCAGCACCGGCGAGGTGGCGCCGCTCACGGCCTCCGGCGATGATTTTCGCGCCGAGTTCACCGTGCGCCGGCAAGGCACGTATCAATTCGGTTTGAAAGATGAGAAAGGCTTGACGAATTCTGATGCGATTCAATATCGCCTCGAATTGGAAACCGACCAATCGCCGGCGGTGCAAATCACGTTTCCCGGCCGCGACATGGATCTCGATGAGAGCATGCGCATGCCGCTGGTGATCGA
>CAZXMM010000198.1:0-1088 GCA_964641255.1 uncultured Gammaproteobacteria bacterium
GCGCGAGCGGCCCATCGTCGAGGCCTTCGTCCCCTGCCATCGCACTAGCCATCCAGCCACACCTTGTATTGCGCTGTCACACGCGCCTTGCCCGGCTCGATGAAGTGGAGCCGCTGTGACGGCTCGGCACGGGAGCCGAGGCCGTTGCGGGCGTAGCGGTTGTCCGACTCGGTGGAGCCGGTCTGGTACCAGGCACCGTGGCCGTCGGCCATGGCCCGCTCGTCGTGTGTGTGGTAGTGGCCGGTGTAGGCGTCCTGGAAGTCCCAGCCGAAGGCCCCGGCCTTGAGCTTGTTGATGTAGGTCAGGAACGTCGTCTGGCTGACGTAGCCGCCGCGTCCCGTCTCGTCACCGTGGAGGAGGAGGGCGCGGTAGTTCCCGATCTCCACCTTCTGGATGTCCTCGGGGCAGTCGTCCCAGCGCAGCCGGGACTCGCCGTCGAGCGCCATGCGAGCCGTCTCGTAGCACATCCGGTCGATGTTGTCGGACGCCGGCACCGCGTCCCGCTTGGAACCGATGCGCCCATGGTTGCCCCACTCGCTGACGACGTTGACCGTCTCGTAGATGGCGAGGGCGCGGCGGACGGTCCCGACGATGGTGCGGGTGACGTGTCGCCACTGCTCCATGATCGTGGCGTCCACCTCGAACGCCTGGGTCGGGAAGTTGAACAGGCCTTCCACCATGTCCCCGCCAAAGAGGATGGTGCAGGACCGGACCGGGTGGTCCTTGCGCTGGATCTCGGTGATGGCCTCGGCCTTGTCGAGGAAGACGCCGATGCGACGGCTCATCACCTTGGAGTCGTAGGACGTGGTGCGCTTGCCGCCCTGCCAGTCTGTCAGGTGCCACAGGGCGACTTCCTCACGCCGCTTGCGGCCATCCCGCTTCGGGGCGGGGACGGCCTCCAGGGGAGACGCCACGAGGGAGTCCCGCGTGGCCCGGTAGACGGCTTCCACGAGGTCTTCGGTGCGGGCCTTGGCCCGGACGAGCTGGATCTGGAGGCGGGTGTTGACCGCCCGGAGGTCTTCGAGCTCGGATGCCGCTCGAGCCTCGTCGCTCAGGCTACTCACAGCGACAGACCTCCTGCCGATGGC
>CAZXMM010000199.1:0-1088 GCA_964641255.1 uncultured Gammaproteobacteria bacterium
CAAGCGGCGCGCTGCTCGGCGGCTACCTCGCCGATCGTCTGGGCAAGAGCGACAAGCGCTGGAACGCCTGGATCATCGCGGTCGGCAAACTCGCCGCAGCACCGCTCGGCCTCGCGTTCTACCTGACTGATGACTTCAACACCGCGCTGATCTTCTATCTGCCCGCAACCGTCCTCGGCGCGTTCTACTTAGGCCCCAGCTTCGCCATCGTCCAAAGCACCGCCCCGCTCGCGATGCGCGCCACGCTCTCGGCAATCATGCTCTTCATTTTGAACCTGATCGCCCTGGGTCTGGGCCCACTCGCGGTGGGCGCCCTCAGCGACGCGCTGAAGGATACCTACCAGCAGGACTCCCTCCGCTACGCCCTGATGTTCACCTCACTCGTCAACATCTGGGCCGCCGCCCACTTCATTCTCGCCGGCAACGCCTACGCGAAGGAGATGGCGGCTAAGGCTTGAGCCTCAATAGTAGCCTCACCCGGGAGCGCGGGCTTCCAGCCCGCTCTTGCGGCGGTTGAAGCGGCCCTAAGAGCGGGCAAGATGCCCGCGCTCCCGGGGGAACGAAACGGCGAATGCCAGGGACACAGTTCTAAGTCCCCCCACCACCATAACTCACCCCCAACCCCGCGCGCACGTCGTTCTGGATGCCATACGGCGCAATCGGATACCGAAGCCCATTCTTCGCCAGCGCCTTCATCCCTTCGATCGCGACGCGCAAATGCGCCGGCGAGAGCGCCATCAGCATTTCCTCGTCCGGCACGCCGCCATAGCGCCGTTCGGCGAAGCAGGGGAGCGACAGCGACGGCTCGCCGGTCTTGAGCGCGCGCCCCCACGAGTCGGCGCACGCCGTTTCGCCCACCACGCTCCAGTCGAAGCGCTTGTAGTTGCGGTACTGCAGCCCGTTGATCAGGATGATCATCTGCCCCGGCGTCGCATAGACGAGGCAGATGTCCGGCGGATCGAGCCGCCCACTCGCCAGCGGCGCCACCGCCATCGCCTGATACTTTCCGTACGGCACAGCCGAGAGCGCCTCTTGCCGCGCCCGCGCACTCGCCGCGTCCTCGTGCCAAACGCCGACATAAGGCTTGC
>CAZXMM010000200.1:0-1087 GCA_964641255.1 uncultured Gammaproteobacteria bacterium
CCTATCAGAATGAGTTAAATCGTTCTGAATCGTCAGCACCTTTTCAACTGAATCAATTACCTCATGTATCTGTTTGAACAAGCGATTGGCACATGCCTTGTCTTTGAGATGCTTCCAGAAACGCTCAATCGGATTGAGGTCAGAACAGTAAGGCGGTAACCAAACGGTCATCGACCGGTCTTCAAAAAAAGCCAGCATCGCTTTAGACATCTGGCTGTGATGGTAAGAGGCATTGTCCATGACCAATACGATGGGACGACCTTCCGGTACCGATTGCATCAGATGCTCGATAAAGGCACAGAAGGCGATGGTGTTTTTATCCGCGCAGGTCATGAAGATCACCTCGTCGGTCCGCCAGTTGTAAGCACCGATTAAATGATGCCACTTAGCTGGACCAGGCGCGGCAATTCGTTTTTGACAACCGCGTTTCATCCAGCACTTGATCAATGTGGATAACAGCCTCAAGGTCGTTTCGTCCACAAAGAAAAGTTCGATTTCTCTACGTTCAGCTTTTTTTTGAGCGTTTCAATCGTTTGTTCGGCCCGCTCTCTGGCTTCTTTGTCTTGCAACGGTGTCAAATCGTGCTTGGGGCGGCGGTAAACATAGTCCATGCGGTCCAAGATGTTGCGAAAGGTTCGGTCAGTCATGGTGACGCCAGTTTCTTTTTCCATGTGGGCCATCAGGCGAGGTGTGTCCCAGACGTTGAAGCCGTAGCCCAGTTCATGTGGCTCTGTGAGCAAGAGTTGCTCCAACTTTTGACGATAGGCTTCGTCATCGATGGGTGGTCGTCCACTCCGTTCTTTATCACTTAAGCCAGCCAAACCGTCTTGCCGCCAACGACCGTGCCACCAGTAGACTTGACCGGTAGAGATGGCCAACAGGTCCGCTACTTCCTCTGGCTTATGACCTTTATGAAGCAACCGAATGATGTGGGCTCGTTGCTGAACTCGCAAATCGGGGTCGCTTTTTATCGCTTGTTCAATTGTTAAAAGTTCTGACTCAGATAAGGTGTAATTGATTAATTTGGGCATGATACCTATGATGCCACAGGCTGCCTAAATTTCAAAAACTTTTTTCCAATCACTTA
>CAZXMM010000201.1:0-1085 GCA_964641255.1 uncultured Gammaproteobacteria bacterium
TCGTTGACTTCCAGATCCAGGTGAAGGTGGGGGGTTCCTCGATGGTTCACCTGGGTGATGTTCTCTAGCGGGGCGATGTTCTCTAGCGAGTGCCCCCATGCGAGCTGGCGCATCGTGATTGGCTGGGAGTTCGGCCACGTCACCATGTGGTGCCAGTGCGAATGGTGCCACAAGGAGACCCGGTTCTCTCACCGGGAGATCTTCGACGCCGGGAGGCTTCCCAGGACGTGGAGATTCAACTTGACTCGGGCATCCCAGTTCTGATAGGGTTGCCGCCGATGACCTGCTTCCGATCACCCGAGTCTAGTTCGTCCCTCTGAGGGACTTGAACGCGCTATTGTGGGGCCATGCCCTACAAGGACCCGGAGAAGCAACGGGAGTATCAGCGTCAGTGGATGGCTGATCGTCGCTCCGAGTGGTTTGCCGACAAGACTTGTGTCGATTGCGGCTCCACCGAGAAGCTGGAGCTGGACCACGTTGATCCCACCATCAAGGTGGATCACAAAGTGTGGTCATGGTCGCTTGAACGACGCGAAGCCGAGTTGGCAAAGTGCGAGCCTCGTTGTCACGTCCATCACGCAGCCAAGACCTACGAGCAAAGGTCCGATAAGGCTGATCATGGAAGCCCATCGATGTATCAGAATCACCGTTGTCGGTGCGACGAGTGCAGGAAGTGGAAGAGGGAGTCTGATCAGAAGTACAAATCAGGGAGAGTGAACCCAACAGGGTTGGGTGCCGCCTGCTAAGCGCGCAGCTCCGCAAGGGGTGAGGATCGTGTCCTCCGCTCTCCGCCATGGAAGGTGCTGCTGGAGAGGCTGGCAACCGGTGTCGAATACCGGGGGTGTTGAGAGGCACGGGGTTCGAACCCTCCACCTTCCGCCAAACGCGTGAGAGGCGCACCACCCGAAGGTAGTGCGCCTCTCGTGTTCCCTGACCGGGGATCGTTCTAACCCAAGGTGTCGCAACCAGAATCCCACCCCAGGCACAACCCCCTTCACCTGACTAGGAGAAGGCTAGGCCAGGGAAAGATCTCAGCCGGTGATTTCCTTGGCGATGTCGGTGCAGCCCTGGCAAACAGGGTACTG
>CAZXMM010000202.1:0-1080 GCA_964641255.1 uncultured Gammaproteobacteria bacterium
TCGCCGATTGCGCGAGTGTCGTAAAAGTAAAATCCCCGCTCGTTGCCAGATTGCCCGCCGCGTCTTTTGATTTCACCCGATAGTGATAAAGTGTGTTCGCCTGCAAGCTCGACAAGCTCACAACGTGGCTGGTGAGCAGCGTCGGGCTGAGCGGCGTCGAAGCCCCGTAACTCGTCGTCAAACCGTATTCCACTTGCGTGTCGCTCGCTTCATTCGTCGTCCAACTAATCGTCGCCGCTGACGTCGTCACGTTGCTCGCCGACACGCTCGAAATCACCGGCGGCGTCACGTCGTTCGCCACCGTCGTCAACGTAAAATCGCCGCTCGTCGCCAGATTCCCCGCCGCATCTTTCGACTTCACCCGATAATGATACAGCGTGTTCGCTTGCAAGCTCGAGAGTCCCGCCGAATGGCTCGTCACTAGCGTCGGGCTGAGCGGAGTCGAAGCCCCGTAGCTCGTCGTCAAACCGTATTCCACTTGCGAGTCGCTCGCTTCATTCGTCGTCCAATTAATCGTCGCTGCTGAAGTGGTTATACTGCTCGCCGCCACGCTCGAAATCACCGGCGGCGTTACGTCGTTCGCCAATGTCGTGAACGTAAAATCCCCGCTCGTCGCCAGATTCCCCGCCGCGTCTTTTGATTTCACCCGATAATGATACAGCGTGTTCGCTTGCAAGCTCGAGAGTCCCGCCGAATGGCTCGTCACTAGCGTCGGGCTGAGCGGCGTCGAAGCCCCGTAACTCGTCGTCAAACCGTATTCCACTTGCGAGTCGCTCGCTTCATTCGTCGTCCAATTGATCGTCGCCGCTGACGTCGTCACGTTGCTCGCCGACACGCTCGAAATCACCGGCGGCGTCACGTCATTCGCCAATGTCGTGAACGTAAAATCGCCGCTCGTCGCCAGATTGCCTGCCGCGTCTCTTGATTTGACCCGATAGTGATACAGCGTATTTGGCTGCAAGCTCGACAAGCTCACAACGTGGTTGGTGAGCAGCGTCGGGCTGAGCGGCGTCGAAGCCCCGTAGCTCGTCGTCAAGCCGTATTCCACTTGCGAGTCGCTCGCTTCATTCGTCGTCCAAT
>CAZXMM010000203.1:0-1074 GCA_964641255.1 uncultured Gammaproteobacteria bacterium
CTCCTGGCGGGCCGGATGAAGTAGGGAGAGAAGAGATGCTCGTCCGCCTCCTCTACGCCAGCCGCGCCAACGCTCCGGTCGACGAGGCGTTGGTCGCCTCGATCCTCGAGCAGGCCCATGCCTTCAACACGGCACACGGCCTCACCGGCATTCTCTGCACCTCCTCCGAGGCGAACGTATTCCTCCAAGTGCTCGAGGGGGGACGTGCCGCGGTCAACGAGCTCTACGGCCGCATCCAGCGGGATTCGCGTCACAGGGACGTCACTCTTCTCGATTACGCCGAGATCAGCGAGCGGCGCTTCGCGACCTGGCGGATGGGCCTCGTGAACCTCAACCGGATCAACCTGGGCACCATCCTGAGATTCTCGGAGTCCCCGGTCCTCGACCCGTTCGCGATGAGCGGCAAGTGCGCTCTCGCGCTCCTCGAGGAGCTGATGGCGACCGCGGCGATCGTCAGCCGCGACGGCGGGTAGTCACTGCCCCGGCGGAGCGCGAGCGGGGCGCCGCCCGGGTTCCAGCGATCGGCCCCAGGCTGCGATGCGTTGCGCATCCGCCGGAAGTGGGGGCAGGCAGCGGGTCGAGGCCTTGCCCGTGGCGGAGACCGCCGAGCTCTCCCGGGCCGACTCCGGCGGTCCGCCAGGTCGTCGCGCCCCTCGGCAGAGAGCTGTACCCCAAACCACCATCGCCCGGAGGAGCCCTCTCGATGAGCCTCGCCAGAATCGCCACGACCTACTTGCTGACCACCCTCTTCTTCTTCGCCGTCGACCTGCTCTGGCTCGGAGTCGTGGCGAAGGGCTTCTACCAGAAGCAGCTCGGCCCGCTCCTCTCCGAGCAGGTCAACTGGCCGGCAGCGCTGGCCTTTTATCTCATCTTCGTCGGTGGGATCCTGCTGTTCGTCGTCTTTCCCGCACTCGAAAACGGTTCGCTGCGCCGGGTGTTGGTATTGGGAGCTCTCTTCGGACTGGTGACCTATGCGACCTACGACCTGACCAACCTCGCCACCCTTCGGGGGTTCCCGCCGCTGGTCGCCGCCGTCGACATGCTCTGGGGAATGGTCCTGACGGGATCCGTGGC
>CAZXMM010000204.1:0-1071 GCA_964641255.1 uncultured Gammaproteobacteria bacterium
CGACGCGGCCCTTTTGTTGGGGCTTTCGAACGCCGCAGAGACGCGGCTGGACGAGCATCTGGCCCGAGAGTTCGAGCAGCATGGGATGGAATCGCACGGCGTCACCGTGACGCTGGGTCACGACGATCTGGGGGTTGTCGAAGAGCCACTGGCGGGTGTTTCCACCGAAGTAGCGCGCGGCGCGCACGAGCGAGCGACGGAGGGACCAGGCGGACAGGTCCCAGACGAACTCCCCCCACATCGCGCGGGAGTGAGCGAGCACCATCACGAAGATCCACAGCGCCCTGTGTCCGCCGGGAACCTCACGCTGGCCGACGTGGGCCCAGTCGATCTGAGACTGCTCGCCGATCATGGGCTCGGTGCGCAGGAACACCTCGCTGCGCGGGGTGGGACGCACCAGGGCGACATGCTCGCGGAGCGTGCGGACGCTCCCTTCGTAGCCGCGCGGACGGAGCATGTCGTAGAGGCGCGTGGCGCGCAGGCGCGGATACTGCGCGAGCGTCTCGTCGATGAACGGGACGAAGGGCTCGACCAGGCGCGGCTGCGCCGGCGGCAGGACGCGCCGCTCCGAGAGCAGCCCGACGACGCGCTTGACGACGTCGGGATGCACGTCGAGCTGAGCGTGGATGGTCCCGACCTTCCAGTGCTCGGCGAAGTGGAGTCGGCGGATCTCGGCCTCGACGTCGAGGGGAACGGTCATCGCGTCACCTCCCCCAGCGCGCGACGCAGATCGCGGAAGTCGCCCAGACGCCGAGCCGCGAGCACGCCACGAGGGGACTCACGGCGGTCGAGCACCTCGACCTCGTAGAGCGCCGTGCACTGGCCGAAGCCGAGGCCTTCCCAGAGGTCCAGGTCGAACGAACTCCGATCGGCGCCCGCACAGAGCACAGCGCGCACCGGGCGCTGGTACCACAGCGCGAGGGCGTCCAGCAGCATCGGCGCTGCCAGCCGGTGGGTCCGCGAGGCGGGGCCCAGCCGCGCCTTGAGCACCTCCTCCGATCCCTTCGTGAGCAGCACGCGCGTCTGCGTCGGCGAGGGGTCCATCACCATCGTCAAGTCGGTCGTCCTCAT
>CAZXMM010000205.1:0-1063 GCA_964641255.1 uncultured Gammaproteobacteria bacterium
GGACGCACGGCGAGCTGCTCGCCGCGGGCGGCGTCTACCGCCGCCTCTACGAGCTTCAGTACCGCGAGCTGCCGAGCGCCGTCGCGGGCGCCCGCGGCTAGCCCGAAAAACGACGAGGGCCACCCCTCGCGGAGCGGCCCTCGGATCGCGAGGCGGATCTTCGCTCAGGCCGAGCGGCGCCGGTGCAGCAGCACGGTCGCGGCGCCGAGCAGCGCGAGGCCGGCGACGAGGAGCCCGAAGCGCGACAGGGTCGGAATCTCGAGCGCCGTCGGTCCGGGAGCGACTTCGCAGGTCTCGACTCCCGGCGTGCTCACCACGCCGCTACCGTCGATCGCGAAATCGTCCACCTGGGCATACCAGTCCCAGTCCTGGGCGTTGGGGTCGAAGTAGTGGAAGCGGAACTGCACGGAAGGCAGCCCGGCGTAGGCCGAGAGGTCCAGGGAGATCGTTTCGCCGGGGGTGGCCCGGAAGGCGCCGTGGTCCTCGTTCCAGGAGAGCAGGTTCGTCCAGGCGACGCCGTCCGTGGTGACGTCGATCTCGAGGAAGTCGAAATTCGCGTAGTTCGCGTAGTTGACGACCGCGCCCAGGGCGAGCGGCGCCACCGCCCCGCAGAAGTTGAAGGTCGGAGTGACCAACTCGGTGTCGAAGTCGCCAGAGTTGAGATCGCTCGAGGCACAGGCCGCGTCACCGGTCGAGCCGGTGAAGTTGCCCGCCTCGCCGCAACCGGCGATGTTGGACCAGACCGCCCCGCCAGCGCCGTTGTCGATCACCGTCCAGTCGGCGGGCAGCCCGGCGTTGAAGTCGACCTGGAAGAGGATGGCTTCGGGCGTCGCAGGTGCCGGGACCTGATAGTCCCGCGAGTAGTCCTTGGGGCGCGCGAGCTCGTCGAGCTTCGCGGCGTCGGCAGGGAAGGTCGCGAGCAGCGTCGCGGCCAGGGCGAGCAACAGCATTCGGCGCATGGTGTGGTTCCCCTCCATGGGATGTCGCTTCGTGAAAAACATCACAAAGTCAAGTCTAGCAATTTCATGCGCGGTCCTGCAGGCAACCCTCAGGTCTCCGGCGG
>CAZXMM010000206.1:0-1061 GCA_964641255.1 uncultured Gammaproteobacteria bacterium
GCCCGCGAAGAAGGCGAAGACATCGTCGAGGCCTTCCTCCGCATGCGCCCAGACTTCGAACGCATCCCCGTCACGCCCGCCGAATCGGAGTTCGCAACCCCGGCAGGCGACCTCCGCACACTCCCCAATCTATGGCCGGAGTCCGGCGGCCTCGACGGCTTCTACGCCGCTCGCCTGCAAAAAACTGTCTGAAGGCCGGCGCATCAGGGGATGACAATCGCGAGGCTTGTGGGCCATCGTCGCGACCAATGTCTTGGAGCGATCA
Organism: uncultured Gammaproteobacteria bacterium; assembly: GCA_964641255.1. GTDB lineage: Bacteria > Patescibacteriota > Microgenomatia > JAMCZE01 > JAMCZE01 > CAZXMM01. Next base: position 266 of record CAZXMM010000206.1, read on the forward strand.
TGAAGAGCCAACCAAACACGACAATCTTGGCCATTTTCGCGTTGTGCCTGTTCTTTGCGTCGGCGACCGGTGCGCACGCCGAGGAGCCGGAAATCTCACCGCCGCCCGAAGAGCTTGCGAAGCGCGTGTTCATGTGCACACCCGCCAACTCGCACTTCCGCATCGGGTATCTGATCGATGAAGCGGGCAGCGACCGCTCGTTTGTCGAACGGCGCACCATCGAGCTTCCCGGAGTCGAGTGGACCGGTGATCCAGCGACCGACATTGATGTCCGTCGCAAAGAGGGCAAATCGCGCAAACTGTCGTGCGGACGGTTCTCGATCTTGCTGACGACCGGGTTCTTCAACGCGAACCCGCAGGGTGAGCTGGGCGCCGCCGACGACTTTGCGGTGATCGATATTTCGGCGGACGGCCGGTCGCAGCAATTCCAGATGTCGACATACGACTGCCCGGAAAACGGCATGCGATCCGCTTCAAGGCTGCCGAACAACGTGGGCGCGATCGAAGGTTTGCGCTCGCAAAAGGGCTTCGAACTCAGGGTCACGAAGACCGTCTGCGACGCCGACTACAAGGCGCGCGCCGTAAACGAGACAGTTCCGTTCTGACCAAGATTTGCGGACAACCACTCCCTGTCGATTGCGTGAAACCCCGTGAATCGCTAAAGCCGCTCACATGAAAAAGCCCAAGATCGCCCCGTCCATCCTCGCTGCCGACTTCGCCAGGCTGGGCGAGGAAGTCCGCGCCGTCACCGAAGCCGGTGCCGACTACATCCACGTCGATGTCATGGACGGCCACT
>CAZXMM010000207.1:0-1056 GCA_964641255.1 uncultured Gammaproteobacteria bacterium
TGCAAGCGGACGTCGCTATGCACAAAGCCGGGTTCAAAAAATTCGGCCACGATCCAAATGCCGGAAAATTTATCACGCTGGAAGAATTAACTGAGCAAGTTCTCAAAGCCAAAGAGCATGACGTCGCACCCGAAACCATCAGCCGCAATCGCTATGCGATGAAATTATTCATGGCAGTTTTGGGCAGAGACTTTCTGGTCACGGATTTGAAGCCACTCCATTTCGACCAATTCAAAAATGCCCGCTTTGAGAAAGTCAAAAAGTATTACTCGGAACGCGGCTGGCCGATTGACGAAGACAAAATCAAACGGGGCTTGAACAAAGAGTTTGAAAATATCCGCACCGTATTTCAGACGGCGGTGAAGAAGGGCATGATCCCGCGCGATTGGTTGCCGCGCATCGAGAAGATGAAAGTGGATCGCCGCCGTTTGCCGAGCGTGCTCAATGCCACCGAGATCAATGCCATTGCCAATCAACTCGACGGCGAAGCCAAGCTGGCCTTTTGGATCATCCGCTACACCGGGGCACGCCGCGGCGAGATTACCCGCAAGAAGTTGGGTGATGATCGGGGTTTGAAATGGAAGCACATCGACTGGACGCGCAACACCATCCGCGTTTATGCCAAGAAAAAAGAGAAGCTCGTGCCGATGCACCCAAGATTGCGAGAGTTATTGTCAAATCGCAAGAACGAACTCGGCGAAAAGTTCGACGCCGAAGCGCATGTGATCAGTTTTGTGCGTGACACACTCAGTGATTATTTCGCCCGGGCGATGGACAAAGCGGGTGTGGACAAGCCCGGTGCAGTCCACATCCTTCGCCATACGGCTGCCACTGCGATGTTAGAAACCGGCGCCAACATTCGCGAAGTGCAGGAATTTCTCGGACACAGTAGTATCACCACAACCGAGATTTATACGCACGTGGTGCAAGATCGGCTTGAGAGTGCGGTGCAACGCGCCTTTGCCTAAAAAAAACTCCGGTGCCATAGTACCCAGTGGGGCGGCCTGCAACTCAGCAAAGGTTGAAGGCCATCTTCCCAGCTTACTCGGGGAATGG
>CAZXMM010000208.1:0-1048 GCA_964641255.1 uncultured Gammaproteobacteria bacterium
ACGGGATGACCGTGGATTCAGCGGATCTGACGCAGACGCCGGCATTGCATACGGTGACGAACCTCGATGCCTTGGGGCGTCCACAAACCATTACGGATGCGAAAGGTGGCCTCACGAAATACGTCTATGGTCCGTTTGGGGCCTTGCGCTCGATTACGGATCCCGGCAATGCCACGACCATGTGGACGCGTGATGCGTTTGGCCGAGTACGCACGCTCGACCAGCCGGACCGTGGAACAACCACGTTCGTCAATGACGGGTTTGGGGATTTGGTTTCGTCGACGGATGCGCTGGGACGCATAACCACGTGGGAATTCGATACGCTCGGGCGAACGACGAAACGCGTCGACGTGCACGCAGGAAAAACCTTGACGACTTCGTGGACCTGGGATACAGCGCTGCACGGAATTGGCGTTTTGCACATGCTCACGAGTCCCGACGCGATCAAAACGTATTCGTATTCGACACGAGGGCAGGTCGAGGGCATGATCTTGTCAACGGGTAATGACGAGTTTGCCGTGGGCGTGACGTACGATGAAGTCGGGCGACCCAAAACGACGCGATACCCGCAACCGCTGGGCCAAGAGCCGTTCACCATTACGCGCGAGTATGACGCACATGGGTTTGTGGTGGGCGTGCGCGAAGCAAACAGCAGCGATTCGTATTGGCAATTGACCGGTGTTGACCAAGCAGGCCGTTACAAAGAAGAGTCGTTCGGCAATCAAACGAAAACCGTGCGTAGCTATTTCGACGCCAAGCAGGCCTTGAAAAGCATTTCGACGACGTTGGGCGGATCGACCATTCAGCAATTGTCGTACGGTTGGGATCAGCGGCTCAATCTGAAAAGCCGCACGGATACTTTGCAAGCAACGAACAAGACGGAATGGTTCCGGCATGACGAACTCGATCGGCTCACGTGCGCGTATTTCGCGGCGACGGAAAGTCCCGGCGCCACGTGCGCGACGGCGTATGGATATGCGCCCAATGGCAATTTGACGACGAAGTCCGATATTGGCACGTTGTCATATACGGACCCGAATCATCCGCA
>CAZXMM010000209.1:0-1048 GCA_964641255.1 uncultured Gammaproteobacteria bacterium
GCTGTAACGTCGCGGCGGCTCCGGGATAGATGAGGTAGCGGGAGAACCTCCCGCGCGACCGGGCGGAGGGTGGCGTGACGAAGCAGCGGGACGGGATCCTGGAGCTGGCGAGGCGAGGCGGCGGGTGATCGACGTGGCCGAGCTCTATCGCGCGCACAGCGGTGACCTGCATCGCTTCGCACTCTTTCTCTCCGGCGACGCGGCGCTCGCCGAGGACCTGGTCGCCGAGACCTTCATCCGGCTCTGGAACGCACGCGAGCGGGTGGATCTCGCGACCGTCAAGGGCTACCTCTTCACCATCGCGCGGAATCTGTTCCTGCAGCAACGGCGAGGCCGGCGTAGCGCCGCCGCGCTCGACGAGCAGCTGGTCGACCGCGGGCCCGGCCCGGAAACGCGCGCGCTGGCGCGCAGCGACCTGCGGGCGACGCTCGCGGCGCTGCAGGAGCTGCCCGAGATCGACCGCGCGGCCCTGCTGATGCGTGCCGACGACGGCCTGCCCTACGAGGAGATCGCCGCCGCGCTCGGCCTCTCGCTCGCCGCCGCGCGCGTCAAGGTGCATCGCGCGCGCCTCAAGCTCGCGGCGGCGCTCTCCGCCGGCCGGACCGCCATCCATTCCGAGGAGCCCCGACGATGAACGTGACCCGCGACGTGGCCAGAGACCTGTTGACCGCCGTGCTCGCCGGCGAAGCGAGCGCCGACTCGCGCCGTCTGGTGGAGGAGTTCCTGGCTCGCGACCCCGAGCTGGCGCGCGAAGCGGAGGCGCTCCGCGCCGCGCTCGCCCTGCCGGCGCCGCCGGCGCGCGCACCCAGTGCCGAGAAGCGGACGCTCGACGCGACCCGGCAGCTGCTCAAGCAGCGCAGCGCGACCTTCGCGGTGGCGCTGTTCTTCACCCTGCTGCCGTTCTCCTTCGTGGTCCAGGGTTCGAAGGTGACCTTCCTCCTGATCCGCGACGCGCCGGTGGTGGGCCTCGTGTGGTGGGCGACGGCCGGGGTGATGTGGATCTGGCACCTCGCGATCCGACGCCGCCTGCGCGTGTCGGGGCTCTAGC
>CAZXMM010000210.1:0-1047 GCA_964641255.1 uncultured Gammaproteobacteria bacterium
TGCTCGCGGCTGGCGGTAAAGAAAGTGACGCAGGGTGATCCCGACGTTTCCTGTTTGGCCGGGCTTTCGCCGGAGCGGCGATCTTATGTAAACACCAATTTGAGTTTGCCGTTGGAAGAAATCGCGCGCTTCAAAGTCTCGGCGGCGGTGGCGCCCTATCTCTGCGCCACGCGTGACGCGATTTTTGTTCCGACTTTAGATGGGCGGCTTTCCATCGTGGATTTGCGGCCCCCGAAGAACGCCAAAAAGTATAAGAAAAAAATTCTGCAAAAGACGAAGCTGACAGGCAGCTACGCCGGCACCATTGCTGTGGCGCAACGGAGTTTGGTGGTGGCGATGCGTTTCGGTAAAGAAACGCTGCTGCGCTATGATTTGCAGAACGGCCAAAAACTTTGGGAAATCGATGCCGGCGATATCGAAAGCGAGCCGCTACTCACGGATAGTTTGATTTTTGTGTCGGCGCTGTACAAGCATGTCGATGCCTATCGTTTGGCGGATGGCAAGCGCCGCTGGCAATTTCGCACGGAGTCGCAATTTCACGCCTCGCCCGCGTTGTCGCAGGGGATTTTAGTCGCGGCGAGTGACGACGGCAAGGTGTACGGCCTCGACGCCGTGAGCGGCAAAAAATTGTGGGAATATGCTTGCAACGAACCTGTGCTGGCCACCCCGGCGATTCATCAAAACCGGGTTTATCTCGGTACCGCCGGCGAGAGCGTGCTCGCGCTGAATTTAGCAGACGGCGCGCTGGTGTGGAAAAATAAAACCGGCGCCAAAGTGATGCATGCCCCCGCGGTCAATGATAGTTTGGTGATTCTCAGTTGCAGCGATGGCCGGGTGCGAACTTATGAAACCAACCACGGGGCCGCGCGCTGGACGTTTCGCGCCGGCAGCGTCATTGGCACCTCGCCGCTAATTGCCGACAACTACGTTTTCTTCGGCTCGCTCGATCACAATTTTTACGCGCTGAATGCCCGCACCGGCGATCTCCGCTGGCAACAGGAACTCGAAGGCCGCGTGCGCACGAACCCCATCATCGTCGGCGAACGC
>CAZXMM010000211.1:0-1041 GCA_964641255.1 uncultured Gammaproteobacteria bacterium
ATGGATCAGGAAAATTTTTCTCCGCAGGATAGTTTAAAACTCATACAAACTATGATTGCAAAGACCCGGCAGGACATGAGTAATGACAGTATCTTTTTTTTACTGTGGGGCTGGATAACCTTCGTAGCCTGTATAGGGCAGTTTGTATTATTTAAATGGGTGCATTACGAAAAACATTACCTGGTTTGGTTGCTCATCTTTCCCGGCATAATTGCAAGTGCTTACCTGGGCGCCAAAGAACAACGGAAACAGAGAGCGAATACCTATGTAGGAGATAGTATGAAATACCTGTGGATGGGCATGGGCATCAGTTTTTTTGTGTTAAGTATGATACTGAGTAAAATGGGATGGCAAACCAATATCTTTCCCTTTTTTATGCTATTGTATGGCCTGGGCACATTTGTTTCGGGAAAATTCCTGCAGTTCAGCCCGCTGGTATATGGCGGAGTTGCAGCCTGGGTATTGGCAATCGTTTCATCTTTTTTTGATTATGGGTACCAGATGCTTTTTGGAGCAGCTGCCATACTGGTAAGCTATATTATCCCTGCTTATATGCTGCAACATAAGAATAAATCAATGCACAATCTTTAATAAAATGGAAAACGATATAAAACTTTCAAACGAGAAAAGCCTGGAGATCATTCAGCAAATGATAAACCAGGCCAAGACCAATATGACCGATAATGGTTTAAGCTGGCTTTTATGGGGCACTATGCTTTTTCTAGCATCGTTGTCCACTTTTATTTTTATCAATATTGGTTCCGATAATCTTTTCCTTGGCTGGAATATTTTTGGGGCCATCACCATTGTCCTGCTGGTGTATGATGTGGTAAAGCCAAAACAGAAAAAGGTGAAAACTTATGTGGATGACCTGATGCAGATGGTTGATATCGGTTTCTTTGTCAGCATTTTTATTATCATACTAGCTATAAACATATCGGTAAGTCCCAACGAAGGTTTTGGTTTTATGTTGATGGCCTTTGGTTTTTTGATGCTGGTAAAAGGGGGTGCCATTAAATCAAAGGCCCTGATGGTTGGGGC
>CAZXMM010000212.1:0-1023 GCA_964641255.1 uncultured Gammaproteobacteria bacterium
CGAATTCTTATCTCGTTAGGCAGATTTCTAAATTCTCGACTGGTCATAATGTTTTCCTACGAAACTTGATTGACCTCGCATCGTTTCTGCACGCCCTTTTTCATCTAATTCGTTTTATGTGTTTAATCGTTAGCGGTTTTCTAGCGTTGAGAATAGGTAGCATTAAATTTAGTCTTATTTTGAGCTGCCTTTCATCTATCTGGTTATTAATGAACTCATTGTAGACAGAGCGTAAATCCCCTTTGATTGAATTCGGCATTACGTAACCAGCTTGTGTTCCCTGCACATCGTAGTAATAGTTCAGAACGTCTCGTATCATTTTGAAGCCTTTTTTCTGGAATTCTCGATTTGGTGATTCAAAAGACTCAATTGGTCTTAGGACTTTATGACAATAGTTACTCAACTCATGCCATTTGTCCATCAGAAAGCCGGTATTCATTATTGTTACTGTCCCCGGGAATGACATGGCAGACAAGTAGGCTTTTGTGAAAAGGAATGTCTTTCTGAAATTCGGATCGGCCTCCTTCATCAATGCAAATATTCCCCGAGCAGATCGACATTTTTTCTCTTCTTCGGGAGTTAGTGCACCGCCCTTCATTAAGAGTAAGATTTCAAATATATCTCATTCAATTGCGCTGCGCAATTCCAAGCTGGCATACACAAGAACATTGTCCAATTCCCTGTTATTGTCATAGTTCAGCCAATTAACAACTTGTCTAAGATGCCAGTCTGTCAAAACTTTTCTAGGCTTTTCCAAGAATGAATCGTCCATAAACAACCCATATCCTATCTGCAAACCATATACAATAGCACAAGCTGCCTAACTAAGTTTATACAACACAAAATATATTTTTGGTCAAAGGTAACTTCACACAAAACGGAACAATTTGATGCTTCTAAGTATAGAGTTCTCGTTTTGTGAACAGGAAAAACAAGATCAATTTTATATATTATTGCAGTGGCCCGGCGCATTCGCCAACTGCTGCATCGCTTTCGGCAAATGCTCCAAAATATCTCCCGCCA
>CAZXMM010000213.1:0-1022 GCA_964641255.1 uncultured Gammaproteobacteria bacterium
GTTTCCGCAAGGCCGATGGCTTGTTTGTAATTTTTATTGTTGAATTTGACACCTCCCGCCACGGATTGGCTGACTTTAATTTATTTCGTATATCTCTCGACCGGCAATCGCCGAATTTTATCAATTCGCCGATTGTTGATTGTTGTTGCCTTTGTCAAATCATCTGGCTATGAGCTGCGCGTGAGGGCGAGGTCAGACTTTTAACCCTGCAGGATTTGCCATGCATCATTTGCGATACGGATTTTCCAGAAGCGCGCTTTTGCTTCTGATCTTTTTCGGCCTAAGTCGATCCGGCTGGGCCCAGGGCCAACCAATCACGTTTTCCGGCTTTGGTGATATCCCCTATTCCAACAGCGAAGCCGTGGTTTTTCAAAAACAGATTCCCAATCATAATATTTATAGCCCGTCGACATTCGCCATACACGTGGGCGACATCGGCGTCGGCGGCTCGGCGTGCCTGGAATCGAATTATGCCCTCGTCGCGAACATGATGAAAGGATTCAAGGTGCCGGTTTACATCGTCACCGGCGACAATGAAATGAGCAATTGCAGCAATCAACTCGGCGCCTATAATCTGTGGTCGAAGTATTACAAAAGCTTTCAAGATAATTTTTGCGGCGCGCCGCTGACCGAGCACCAAACCGAAAATCCGGCAAATTTTGCATTTGTCCAAAACGGCGTTCTGTTCATCGGCATTGATTACTCCGGCGGCCCCAAGCCCCTGCCGCCGGCAGCGACCTGGGTCACTCAGCAACTCCAATCTAAGAGTTCGCAGGTTCGCGCCGCGGTTGTCTTTGCTCATTTCGGCCCGGCCACCAGCACCTCCTTTTCCACCCCGTTCCGTCAAGCCGCGGCAACTTTTAACAAGCCGATTCTTTTTCTCCACGGCCACGGACATTCGTGGAGCGTGGGCTATCCCTTTCCTGAAAAAAATATTCTGAAAATACAAGTCAGCAAAGGCGCTTCGGAAGACCCGGTGGAATTTACCGTGACGATGAACACGTCGTCGCCGGCCACGGCTT
>CAZXMM010000214.1:0-1021 GCA_964641255.1 uncultured Gammaproteobacteria bacterium
CCGGCCCGTTTCGGCCCGCGGTGCAACAGATCGCGCAGGTTCAACAGATCGTCGAGCACGGTCTCAAGCCGCTCGCGTTGTTCCGCGATGATCTTATCGCTCGGGTTGTCGGCGGCCATGTTGACGTGTTCGACGGAAGGCGCCCGCCCAAACAACGGCGCGGGCATCGGCGCCACATCCTCAGGCAGCAAATCGCGTTTCGCGGCGACAGCCTTCGTGCCGATGCGACCGATCTCGGCCACGTGCTTCGCGCCCTGTTCGCGCAGAACCTTCTGCACGCCCTTGATCGTAAGTCCTTCGCCGTAGAGCAGCGCGCGGATGCCCTTGAGCAGATCGATGTCGTCCGGCCGGTAATAGCGTCGTCCGCCCGCGCGCTTCAGCGGCTTCACCTGCGTGAACTTCGCTTCCCAGAACCGCAGCACATGTTGCGGCACGTCGAGCGTCTCTGAAACCTCAGAGATCGTGCGGAAGGCGTCGGGCGCTTTCTCGATGCGATTTTGTTCCGTCATTTCTTCTCACCCTGAGCGGCGCCGTTCGCCGGCAAGCCGTGACCTTCGTTGATCATCGCCTTCAACACATGGCTCGCGCGGAACACGAGCACGCGCCGCGGACTGATCGGCACTTCTTCGCCCGTTTTGGGATTCCGCCCGATTCGCCCGCCTTTCGAGCGTACGGCAAACGTCCCGAACGACGATAGTTTCACCGTCTCGCCGCGCACCAATCGCTGCGACACTTCCTCAAGCACGCGATCGACGAGTTCGGAGGATTCGTTGCGCGACAGTCCGACCTGCGCATAGACCGCCTCGGCCAAATGCTGCCGGGTCAATGTCTCGCTCATGCGGCCTCGTCGGTCGTTGTTCTTTGAATCGCATGCGCGACTCACAGCAAGACCGTAGGTCTCGACTGAAATGCCGTCAATATCAGTGGGATAGACGACGAGGTTCTTCGATTGCTACCAGCGGATGAGTGAAGAGCCCCAGGTAAAACCTCCACCCATCGCTTCCAGCACCAGAAGTTGATC
>CAZXMM010000215.1:0-1019 GCA_964641255.1 uncultured Gammaproteobacteria bacterium
TAGATCGGTTTTCAATTCAGTTTACGGGATAGCCGCAGTAGACAGCCCAGGCTTTCAGGTCGTCTGCTGTGACCGAAGCGAAGGCTTGACGTAGAGCCTTGAGCAAAGCGCGATAGCTTCGCGCCTTGGCCTTACGCAAGTACGTTTTGATCTTTGACCAGCAGCGTTCAATCGGGTTGTAGTCCGGCGAGTAGGGCGACAGATATTCAACACGTGCGCCGCACTCCGCCACTCGTTCACTGATTCCCGCGACTTTGTGTGTGGGCAAGTTGTCCATCACCAGAATATCGCCCGGTTTCAAAGTTGGGATGAGCACCTCATTGAGGTAAATCCGAAACAGTTCACCGTTGAGCGCACCTTCGATGACCCAGGGAGCTTGCACTCCTTATAACCCGATGGCGGCGATCACCGTGTAATTACTGCCATAGGCGGAAGGAACGCCTTCCTTGATGCGCTCGCCCGGCAAGGCTCGTCCGTATTCGCGCGTCAGGTTTAGTTGGCATCCCATTTCGTCCAACCATTTCAGGTGTTGGACGCACCATTGGGCGGCTCGCTTCCGAAAGTCTTTCCGTTGTTCGATGACATCGGGTCGCTGCTGTTCACTGGGCTGTTTGGACTTTTTTTCCGATTCAGCTTCAGTTTTTGCAGCGTCCGACAGATGGTCGGCGCACTGGCGCTCACCCCACGCTGCTGCTTGAGCTTGCTTTTCAGCTCGTCCAACGTGAGATCAGGCTGTTTGGCAACCATTTTTTGAAGCGATGTTTCATGCTTTTTCAAAATGGCAACCTGACCACCACCGTGCGGCAGCGCATCACTGCTGCCTGTCGTACGCCAACGGTGCAAAAGCTTTTCCACGGAAGACACGCTTACCCCAAATTCTTCTGCGATTTCGGGTTGTGTATAGTCGCCGTGATTCTCGTAAAACCGAATGATACGGGCGCGGAGATCGTTTGAGAGTGGTTTAGACATACGCTCTATCATCTCGATCTTTCCCGTAAGTGCAACTGAAAACCGATCTA
>CAZXMM010000216.1:0-1016 GCA_964641255.1 uncultured Gammaproteobacteria bacterium
CGCCGGTGACGTCGATCCTGTTCACGACGCCGTTCTTTTTCCATTGCACAAACAACAAATACGGCCCGCTGCTGCCGTTGCGATAGGTATAAAACCGATACCAATTATTCTGATTAAAAATGCCGCTACTCGCCGACGCCGTATAAGTCGGACTTATGCCAAGATCGCCGTCGTTGTTCGGTTGCGTGACTTTCACCGTCACTGTCGTGTTGAGCGCCGGATAACTATTTTTCGTGATGATCCAACCGCTCACGATCCCCGTCGAACGCAGTTCCAACTGATTACTAACCACCGCCGCTTGATTGCCGGTATTCGTGCCCTTCACCCATTTATTCAAATCCAGCGTGCCGGCATTAAAATCATCCGTCAGAATCGTCGTCGGCTGCGCGAGTGTCGTAAAAGTAAAATCCCCGCTCGTTGCCAGATTGCCCGCCGCGTCTTTTGATTTCACCCGATAATGATAAAGCGTATTTGCCTGCAAGCTCGACAAGCTCACAACGTGGCTGGTGAGCAGCGTCGGGCTGAGCGGCGTCGAAGCCCCGTAACTCGTCGTCAAACCATATTCCACTTGCGAGTCGCTCGCTTCATTCGTACTCCAATTGATCGTCGCCGCTGACGTCGTCACGTTGCTCGCCGACACACTCGAAATCACCGGCGGCGTCACGTCGTTCGCCAACGTCGTGAACGTAAAATCGCCGCTCGTCGCCAGATTCCCCGCCGCATCGCGCGATTTCACCCGATAATGATATAGCGTGTTCGCCTGCAAGCTCGAGAGTCCCGCCGAATGGCTCGTCACTAGCGTCGGGCTGAGCGGAGTCGAAGCCCCGTAGCTTGTGGTCAAACCATATTCCACTTGCGAGTCGCTCGCTTCATTCGTACTCCAATTGATCGTCGCCGCTGACGTCGTCACGTTGCTCGCCGACACACTCGAAATCACCGGCGGCGTCACGTCGTTCGCCAACGTCGTGAACGTAAAATCCCCGCTCGTCGCCAGATTCCCCGCCGCGTCTTTTGAT
>CAZXMM010000217.1:0-1011 GCA_964641255.1 uncultured Gammaproteobacteria bacterium
AAAAAGCGTAACAGTTTTAATCAATCGCGGATTGGTATTGACGAATCCACTCGTGTTAAATTTTGGCGGCGTGTACGTTGGATATCCGAAAGAGTTGAATTTGACTTTTTATAATTATTCCGGAAACAGTGCGAGCGTCGCCAATGTCGTCTCCAACAACCCCAAGTTTGCCATCATTGGACGCACAGCTTTCAATGTCGGCGCCGGCGATAGCGTGAAGATCGCTGTGCGCTATTCACCGACTGCGGCCATAAGCGACACGGGCAGCATCATCGTTTTTTCAAGCGCCGCACCAACCGAACGCGTTGCCGTAAGTGGAAGCGCCCTTGCACCCGTCGCCATTCTATCTGCCGCTCCAAGCACACTTGCCCTAGGAAATGTGACCATTGGCAAAACCTCGGATCTCATTATCAATCTTTCCAATTCCGGTTTGGCAGATTTGCAGATTACCGGCATCATCAATAGCAACCTGCATTTTTCCGTTGCCGGCGGGTCAACGTTGAGAATCCGATCGCAGGAAACCAAAGCTATTGCCGTTCGTTTTACGGCACCGTTTATCGGCAGTCAGTCGGACACGTTAAGGCTTTTCAGCAATGATGCAACGAAGAATCCATTTAAAATTCCGCTGAGCGCAATCGGCTCGGCGTCTTTGCTGAGTGAAATTTCGGTGCAATTGCCGCTCTTGCAATTTGATTCCGTAGCGGTGAATCAAACGAAAACGTTGGCGCTGAAAATTTATAATCGCGGAGCGGCAAATCTGCTGGTTAGCAATATGACTTCGAATAACACCAAATTTACCTTTACTGCGCCGGTCAATTTCACTCTGGCACCGGGCGATAGCAATACGGTCAACGTCAAGTTTAGCCCGACAGCGGTGGGGGTACAAACCGGAACCGTGACAATAACCAACAATGACGCGAACGAAAATCCATTGCTCATACGCGTGAGCGGCAGCGGCGTCAAAACGACGGCTGTTCACGAACACGAAAATTCTGTTCCGGGCGAATTTCA
>CAZXMM010000218.1:0-1008 GCA_964641255.1 uncultured Gammaproteobacteria bacterium
ATTTTTAATGCCAAAATGTATATTACGCATACATTCTTTTCGCATTTTGGAGCATGTATGCCCAGAAGAAGCCCTTATTCAATTTCTCTTTCCACGGCGGAGAGAATTGAGCTTGAGCGAATCTCCAAGAAATATACGTCATCGTATTATTTTGTTGTTCGAGCAAAAATCGTCTTGATGGCTGCTGCCGGCTTGGATAACCAGACCATCGGCGAGCGATTAAGTTTGCCTCGTCAAATCGTAAGCAAGTGGAGAAAAAGATTTTTCGAGGAACGTCTCGAAGGCCTTGAGGATATGCCCAGAGCCGGACGCCCGTCCGATTTTTCCCCCTAATATCGTTATACAAGTTAAAGCGCTGGCGTGCGAGCTGCCATTTGAAAAGGGTATTCCCTTGTCTCGATTCAGTAGTGACGAAATTGCAACGACGGCTATGAGTCGAGGCATCGTGGCCCACGTTAGTGGTTCGACAATATGGCGATGGCTCAGTGAAGATGCCATTAAACCATGGCAACATCGTAGTTGGATCTTTCCACGGGATCCGCAATTCGAACAAAAAGCTGCCCGCGTTCTGGACTTGTATCAAGGCATTTGGCAAGGCTCTGCGTTGAGATCGGACGAGTTCGTCATGAGCGCGGATGAAAAAACCAGTATTCAGGCGAGGTGCCGAATACACAAAACGCTTCCGACAACAGCAGGACAATGTATGAAAGTCGAACATGAATATGAGCGTTTAGGTGCTTTGAATTATATAGCAGCTTGGGATGTTCGGCAGGCCAAGATTTTTGGCCGCTGTGAACCTAAAACCGGTATCCAACCTTTTGATGGCCTTGTTAACGATGTCATGACTCAAAAGCCTTATGCCTCGGCACGACGAGTTTTTTGGATTGTTGATAATGGCTCTTCTCACAGGGGCCAAGCTGCGATCCAGAGACTGCAAGCGAGATGGCCTAAACTTGTTTTAGTCCATTTGCCAGTCCATGCAAGCTGGCTTAATCAAATTGAAATCTA
>CAZXMM010000219.1:0-1002 GCA_964641255.1 uncultured Gammaproteobacteria bacterium
CACCGGCATATTTGGCTTTTTTGAAACCGCCTTGCGCGTGGGCGGCGGAAATCATTAAAATGAGTACGAAACAAAAACTAACCTTTAAAATACGCATTACTGGCTCCGGAGAGTTATTTTATTGACGCAAAATTTCTTTCACCAAGTGTATTTCTTGGTGAAAGAATAAATGCCCTATCGTTTCCGATAAATGTCACGGCGGTGACCAATCTTATGAATAATGATGATTTGTTCAACTCGAATTATTTCATACAGGACGCGGTAGTCGCCAACTCTGAGTTTATAGAATCCTGCCAGATCACCCGTGAGTGGAATAGGCTTAAGGTTATCTAAATTTGCAGCCAACCAATTGATTCGCTCGGCAATACGACGGCCAACAAGCCGATCTAATCGCGATAAATCTTTGGTCGCCTCATCCAAAATACGGACACGATACATGATCAATCCAACCCAAGTTGTCGTATCGCATCTTCAAACGGTAGCCCGCGTTCACCTTTGGCAATGGCTTTCTTTTGGCGCAAGAGTCGATTACGCACTACTGCTCTTATTTCTAAACCGTCATCGGGGTCGCCGAGCATTTCAAAAAGTTTCCGTTCAATAGTACCCTCAATCATTTCCCGGAGTTCTTCCTTCGTCATCGTTGCAACAGTATTCGCCATTTTCTTATTCTCACTTTTGCAAATTTTTTATTTCCAATTTCGGTTATTTGCCAGCCGCCTTTGCCCAAAAGTTTGAACGCGCTATGGTTATCCTAAAACTCACGTTCTTTTTTAATAGGCATAAATTTTGATAACTTCGACAGCCATCTTGAAATTGAGTGATGACCTAAACTCTTCAACTGCCCAAACTAATTAGAGTTTCCTTCTCCCGCCAGCTTTTGTAAGCTCGCCAGCTTTTGCAGCGCCTCCAGAGGTGTCAGTTGATTCACATCGAATCCCAACAATTCTTGCCGCAGATGCCGTTCTTGTTCAGCGAAAATATCCATTTGCTTCACGCGGTGAT